>CAVEQW010000019.1:0-18193 GCA_963618155.1 Alloprevotella sp. | reverse complement strand
CCCCGGCTCCCTTGTGTAAAGGGAGCTGTCAGCGGAGCTGACTGAGGGATTGAAAGGCTGCGACAATTGCCCGTTTTCCGATAAAAACAGCAGACCTCCAGCGTTCAATCCCTTCGTCACGGCTGCGCCGTGCCACCTCCCTTTGCACAAGGGAGGCTTTGGCTGGTGCGCTCAAATTCTCAATACTGAAAGAACCCCTCGCCGGTCTTGCGGCCGAGCTTGCCGGCGCGCACCATGCGGCGCAGGAGGTAGCAGGCGCGGAATTTCGGGTCGTGGGTCTCGTTATACATGACGTCGCAGATATAGAGCACGACGTCGAGGCCGACGAGGTCGGCGAGATGCAGCGGCCCCATCGGGTGGTTCGCGCCGAGCTGCATGGCGCGGTCGATGTCCTCGGCGCTCGCCACGCCCTCGGAGAGGACAAAGGCCGCCTCGTTCATCATGGGGACGAGGATGCGGTTGACGACGAAGCCGGGGCTGTCCTGCACCTCGACGGGCTGCTTCCCGATGCGCTCGGAGAGCTCATACACGGCGCGGAAGGTCTCGTCCGAGCTCGTGAGCGAGCGCGTGACCTCGATGAGCTTCATGACCGTGGCGGGGTTGAAGAAGTGCATCCCGAGGAAGCGGTCGGGGCGGCCGGAAACGGCGGCCATCTCCGTGATGGAGATGGAGCTCGTGTTGGAGCAGAAGATGCACTCGGGCTTGCATATCTTGTCAAGCTCCTGGAACACGGATTTTTTGAGGTCGAAGCGCTCGATGATGGCCTCCAGCACGAGGTCGGCATCCTTCGCCGGATCCAGGGCGACGGTGTAGCTCACGCGGGCGCGGAGCTCGTCGGACTCCGCCTGGGTCATTTTGCCCTTGGCGACGAGCTTTTCGAGGCTGGCGTTCATTTTCTTCTCGGCGTTCTGGATGATGGCGTCGCTGATGTCGCGCACGACGACGGTCAGCCCGGCTCTGGCGAACACCTGGGCGATATCCAGCCCCATGGTGCCCGCGCCGACGACAAAGATGTTCTGCATAGCGGTCTCTCCTTTTGTTATATAGTCAGTTCAATGGTTTTTCACGTCGGTAAACGGGCGCTTTTCGAGGAACGCGCGCATGGCGCCCTTCTGGTCGTCCGTGGAGAAGCAGATGCCGAAGGCCTCCGCCTCGAACGCCGTGCCGGTGTACATATCGGTGTAGAGGCAGCGGTGGAGGCAGACCTTGGACTGGCGCACGCCGGTCTGCGGCTTGGAGGCGATGAGCTGCGCCATCTCCAGCGCCTTGGGCAGAAGCTCGTCATGGGGATAGACCTCGCTGACAAGCCCCCAGTCGCGCGCGGTATAGGCGTCGATGAATTTGCCGGTGAAGATCATCTCCGCGGCGCGGGCGTTGCCGATGATGCGAGGGAGGCGCTGGGTGCCGCCGAAGCCCGGCGTGATGCCGAGGTTGACCTCCGTCTGGGCGAAGACGGCGCGGTCGCTCGCAAGGCGTATGTCGCAGCACATGGCAAGCTCGCAGCCGCCGCCGATGGCAAAGCCGTTGATCGCGGCAATGACGGGCTTGGCCGTGTTTTCAAGGTGGAGAAAAACGGAATTGGAGTTATAGCTGAAGCGTTTGGCGACGGTCGCGCTCATCTGCTCCATCTCCGCGATATCCGCGCCGGAGACGAAGCTGCGCCCCGCGCCGGTGATGACCGAGACATAGATGTCGTCGTCGGCCTCGATGCTGAGATAGACCTCGCCGAATTCGTCGATCATCTCGGTGTTGAAGGCGTTGAGGCTCTCCGGGCGATCCATCGTGACGAGGGCGATATGGTCAATGCGTTCGACATGAACAGGCATGGAATACGCGTCCTTTCCAAGGCAAAATGCGCCGGTGCTGCCGGCAATGCTATTGTAGCCCACAACGCGCCCCTCCGTCAAGGGAATTTGCATAAGTGATAAAAATAACCGTTGACAACTCACATCAACGGTGCTATACTAACATTCCAAACAAACATCGCGGGGTAGAGCAGTCCGGTAGCTCGTCGGGCTCATAACCCGGAGGTCGTGGGTTCAAATCCCTCCCCCGCAACCAACAAAACAGCCGTTTTCGATAAGAAAACGGCTGTTTTTCTAACTTTTTGAGCGGGTTTATTTTTCGAGTAATGGATTTTGCCGCTTATTTGCCGTTTATCATTCATCCAATGCAGTTATTACACACCGATTTATTGCAGTTGAGGCAACAGTCAGTGCTTTTTAATTTGTTTTACTTACTCTGACGGAAACGGACGAATGAGCCGATTGCTCACAACACTGCTTCTGTATCGCAGCGGATTTTATGTTGGAAAGTATATCTCCCTTGAAGCTAAAATCGTCAAAAACAGGGATCTGTACTACGACGCACTTGCACAGGCGCAAACCGGCTGGCACGAAGGCAACGGGAATGTAGTGCCCTTTATCAAGTACCTGCTCGGAACGATCCTTGCGGCCTATAAGGACTTTGAGGATCGTGTGGCGCTTGTGGAAACCAAGCTGTCCGCACTGGAAATGGTGCGCAGAGCAAGCAGGAATAGAATCGGGCGATTCAATAAGCAGGACATCCGGGAGCTTTGCCCGACGCTCAGTGACAGCTCCATAGAGGGAGCCTTGCGTAAGCTGATTGCAGCCGGAGAACTGAAAAAAGAAGGAAGAGGGAAAAATACCTGTTACTTCAGGCTGAATTAGATGTATTGATTTACATGCCGTTCCTTATCAATATGTGATGCGTATATACACATTGGAATTGCGGCCATAAGTTGACTCAAATCAGCCGCAAAGGATTTATAATCAATAATATCCGGATTGAACGCATCTTTACGACCACGAATTTCGCGTGAATGGAAGCAGACTCGTTTTTGAATTCCCTTGTAAGAGTATAAACCGTCGGTCCAGTACTTATTTTTAAGTGCCATGGCCATATCTCGTGCTTCTGCGAAATCTGCCATAGAAATGACACAAGCCGTAACAGTAAAGTGCTTATGCCGAAATGAGTTGAAAGTCATCAGCCTTTACGCCGCAATAGACAATGAACAAGAAAAATCCCTCTGAAATCAACGATTTCAGAGGGATTTTGGTCCGAGTAGTGCGGCTCGAACGCACGGTCTCCTGGTCCCAAACCAGGCGCGATACCGACTTCGCTATACCCGGATGTATACCCGTCTACTATACCTGCCGGCGGGGCGGCTGTCAAGGCCGGTGTACGGGAGGCGGGCAAAAGGCTCCCGCCGTGACCGGCTGCGCGCGGCGGCCGTTCACGGGGGACACTTTCACATAGACGCCCTCATTTCTTCCGGAAAATCACGAGCTTGGACGCGATATAGTTGAGCGCGACCTCGATGACGGACATCGTGCCCTTGGCGAGCATTCCCTCCACGCCGAGGATCGGCTGGTCAAGGCCGATGCGCATCAGCAGCGGCACGCCCGCCAGCGTGAGCAGGCCGCTCAGGATGCGCGCGCCAAAAAACTCCCCCGCCTCCCGCAGGGTGGACGCAAGCGCCCAGGAGCGAGATTCAAACACGAAGAGCTTGTTCGTCACAAAGGCGAAGAGCACCGCGCATATCCAGGACAGCGCGTTGGACGGCGTGACCGGCAGGCCGAGCAGCACGAAGAGCGCATAGCTGCCCCAGCTCACGACGGTCGTGAGGCCGCCGAACACGAGATACAGAAGAATTTCCTTATGCTTCACAATGAGTGCTTTTATCTTATCCATGCGCATATTGTATGCTCCTGCTCCACGCCTGTCAAGCCGCACGGAAAGGGTCTGCGCCCCGCAGGACGCAGACCCTGTATTTATTCCTTTTCCTCGCCCTCGGGCGGGATGCGGACGATGGATATACGCTCCACGCGCTTGTCGTCCGTTTCGAGTATCGTGATGAGCCAATCGCCGTAGCGGAAGCGGTCGCCGGGGCGGGCAAAGCCGTCGAGCATTTCCATGCACCAGCCGCCGACCGTGTCGCTGTCAAAGTCGAAGCCGTCCTCATCGAACCCGAGCAGCTCCACGAAGTCGCCCACGGACATATCGCCGTCGAGGCAGAGCGTGCCGTCGTCCTGCTTGGTGACCTCCGGCTCCACCTCGTCCGTCTCGTCCCAGATGTCGCCCACGATGGTCTCCAGAATGTCCTCCATCGAGACGACGCCCGCCGTGCCGCCGTATTCGTCGGTGACGATGGCGAGGTGGGTCTTGAGGCGGCGCAGCTGCTCCAGCAGCTTCGGCAGCTTGACGGTCTTATAGACAAAGCAGGGCGGGCTTAAAAGCGGCCGCAGATCAGGCTTTGCGTCGCCGTCCAGCAGCGCGCGGTACAGCGCGTTTAAGTGCAGCACGCCGATGATGTTGTCCGTATCGCCCTCATAGACCGGGATGCGGGAGTAGGGCGCGTCCTCAAGCTGCGTCATGATGTCCTCGATGCTGTCCTCGATGTCCACGGCCAGCATATCGACGCGGGCGGTCATGACCTCGCTCGCGGAGATATCGGAGAAGTCGAGCGCGGAGAGCAGAAGCTCGCTCCGGTCCTCGTCGAGCACGTCCTCATCCTCTGCTGTTTCGATGATGGACTGCAATTCTTCAACGGCTGCCTCCTGCTGGTTGCCGCCGTTCTCACCGCTCAGGTGTCCGGTTATAAGGTGTACCAGCCGCACGACGCACCATACCGCCGGATAGAGGAGGACGTTCAGCACCCGCAGAATGCCGGCAAAGGCCAGCGCAAAACGGTTTGGATTTTTCTTGGCGACGATCTTCGGCATCGTCTCGCCGAAGATGATGACGAGCAGCGTCGTCAGCACCGTGGCCGCCGTTGCGCAGCCGCCCTCCGGCAGCGAGAGCCGGACGGAGAGGAGAATGGCGATGACGGATGCAATGGACGAGGACGCGATGTTGACGAGGTTGTTGCCGATGAGGATGGTGGACAGCGCCGTATCATAGCTCTCGATGAGGCGCAGCGCGCGCGCCGCCTTGCGGCTGCCGTCGTCTCGCATGCCCTCCAGACGCATACGGTTGGCGGAGGACAGCGCCATCTCCGACGCGGAGAAGAACGCCGAGCAGCAGATGCAGAGCACAAAGCCGATGTAATACAGTGTCATGCCTCCGCACCCCCTTCCTCCGGCGTGAGCCTGCGGGCGATGAGCTTGCGGATGCGGTGACGGCTGATGTCGGAGATGATGAATTCCAAGCCGTGGTAGGTAAAGCGGTCGCGCTGGCGCGGCATGAAGTCGAACTGGTCGAGCGTCCACTCCGCGAGCGACAGATGGACGATGCTCTCGTTGTCCTCCGGGTCGTCGAAGTCGAGCAGGTCAAAGGCCTCGCCCACATCGAGGTCGGCGTCGAGCTCATAGCGGCCGCCGCCGAGGGGTATGAAGTATTCCTTGACCTCGTCCTCCTCGTCCCAGATCTCGCCGACGAGCTCCTCCAATATGTCCTCCACGGTGACGACGCCGGCAGTGCCGCCCCATGCGTCCGTCACGATGACCATATTCAGCCGCCGGCGGCTCATCTCCGGCAGGAGATCGTCCACCTTCGTACCGGCGGGGACAAAGACCGCCTCGTCCAGCAGCTCCCGCAGCACGAGGGCATCGCTCTCCCGCAGATAGGCCTTGATGAAGCGGCGCATCGGCAGGATGCCGATGATGTTGTCGATGCTGCCTTCATAGACCGGCATACGGCTGTGGCGCTGGGTCTTGATGTAGTCCGCGATCTGTGCGGCGCTCCATGCGGCGTCCACCGCCGCGAGGTCGACCCGCGCCGTGAGGACATTCTCCGCCGTCACGTCCGCAAAGGCCAGCGCCGACTGGATAAGGTCGCCCTGCTCCTCGTCGAGGTTGCCCTTGTCGGTCATATCCTCGACCAGGTCATAGAGCTCATCCGCCGTGACCGAGACCTCGCTGTCGCCCTTGGTGAGCCTGGCCGCCGCGTTGCCGATGGCTGTCAAAACCGCCGATAGGGGGGAAAAAATGTGTACAAAAAAGCCGAGCGCCGCCGCGTTTTGCAGGCAGAAGCGTTCGCTGTAGAGCTTGGCAATGCTTTTCGGGAGCATTTCGCCCGCGAAAAATACCACCACCGTCGTCACGACCGTGCCCCACGCGACATAGGAAATACCCCACAGCTTTGTGACCAGCAGCGTGACAAGCGTTGCGGTCGAGAGGTGGATGATATTCGTGCCGATGAGGATGGTCGTGATCGCCCGGTCGAAATTGTCGAGTATCCAGATCGCGCGCTTGGCGCGGCTGTCGCCCTTCTCCATGCGGGCGCGCAGCCTCGGGCGCGACACAGTGGAAAAGGCTGTTTCCGTCACGGCGAACCAGCTCGCGCCCAGAAGCAGCGCGAGAATGATCACCGCATAAAGCAAAATAGAATTGCCGGATATACTACCGCCATCATCCATGGTGGGATGATCACACTCCTTTTCTTTTTTGGACAGCACGGCGCTGCCCAGTGTTTTCTATAAAAAATTTCATTTATTTTACCACTGTTTTGCTCCTGCGTCAACTGTTCCGATGTTCTGGAAATGGCGGACGGTGTATGCTATAATTATTGTATGGTCAGATTGATATTGGGACGTGCCGGCGCCGGAAAGACCGGGCGTGTTTTTAGAGAGATCGCTGCCCGCGTCGCGGCGGACGAGGGCGGCACGATATTGCTCGTGCCGGAGCAGTACAGTCACGAGGCCGAGCGCGAGCTCTGCGCCGTTGCGGGCGACCGTCTCTCCGCCTGCGCGGAGGTGATGAGCTTCACCGCACTGGCGAACAAGGTGTTCTCCGACTGCGGCGGTGCGCGGGAGCGGCTGGATGCGGGCGGACGACTTCTGTGCATGGCCGTGGCGGCGGAGGAGGCCGGCGGCGCGCTGCGGCTCTATGGCCGCGCCCGCCGGAATGTCCAGCTTTTATCTGCGCTCGTCTGCGCCGTGGACGAGCTGAAGAACGCCGGGCTGGACGCGCCCGCGCTGCTGGATGCCGCCGCACAGTCGGACGGGGCGCTTGCCGACAAGCTGCGCGACCTGTCTGTACTGCTGGAGGCGTTCAATGCCGTGCAGTCACGCTCCGGCATAGACAGCGCCGATACGCTCGCGCTGCTTGCGGAGCTTATTGGGCAGTCCAGCGCCGTGAACGGCTGCTTCTATGTGGACGGCTTCACGGACTTCACCGCGCTCGAGCGGGAGGTGCTCCGCGCCATCATCGCCTCCGGCGCGGACATCACCGTATGCCTGAGCTGCACCGGCGACGACGAGAGCGGCCCCTATGTCCTTCCCGCACGGACGGCGCGCTGGCTGGAGCGGACAGCGGAGGAGCAGGGGCAGAAATGCCGCCGCGAGTGGATGGAGCGCGAGGCGGAGGACACGCCTATCGGCTTCCTCTGCGGACACCTCTTTGACTTTGCCACGCCGGAGCCGCCGGAGCCAGGCGGCGCGGTGACGTTCGTGACGGCGGCAACGCCCTATGAGGAGTGCGAGCTGGCTGCGGCGCGTATGCGCTCGCTGGCACAGGCGGGCTGCCGCTGGCGGGACATCGCTGTGGCCGTGCGCGGCTTCGGCGACTATCGCGGCGCGCTGGAGGCCGCCTGTGAGCGCTATGAGATACCGCTCTTTCTCTCCGGGCGGGGCGATATTCTGCGCAAGAGCCTCCCGCTCGTCATCGCCTCGGCGCTCGAGGCTGTGACGCATGGCTGGGAGTATGAGGCCGTGTTCGGCTACCTCAAGACCGGCCTTGCCGGGATAGATCCTGTGGAGCTGGATGCGCTCGAAAACTACGCCATACTCTGGTCGCTGCGCGGACGTATGTGGCGGCGGCCGTTCACCCAGCACCCCGACGGCTATAACCAGCCTGCCACGCCGGAGTCGCAGGAGCGGCTGGACGCGCTGAACGCGCTGCGCGAGCGTATTGCCGCGCCGCTGCTTCGTTTGGAGCAGGGCTTGTCCGAGGCGCAGACGGCGCGCGCCCATGCGATGGCGCTGGCCGGTTTTCTGGAGGATATCGCGCTGGCGGAGACCCTGGAATCCCGCGCCGGGGCGCTGGAGGAGCGCGGCGATGCGGAGACGGCGATGGAATACCGCCAGCTCTGGGAGCTTGTATGCACGGCCCTGGAGCAGTTTGCGCACACCCTCGGCGATATGCCGATGGAGGCCGAGCGCTTTGCCTCGCTCTGGTCGCTCATGCTGAGCCAATACGACGTCGGCGTGATCCCCGTGTCGCTCGACCGGGTGCAGGCGGGCGAGATGGATCGTATGCGGCGGCGGCATATCCGCCATCTGCTGGTGCTGGGCGCGAGCGACGACCGGCTTCCCGCGCCGGATGAGGGCGGCAGCCTGTTTTCCGCCGAGGAAAAGACCCGCTTGAATGAGCTGGGGCTTGCACTGCCGGACGCGGAGGAGGTGCTGGGACGTGAGTTCGGCGTGATCGTCAACTGCCTGTCCCTGCCCTCGGATACGCTCTGGATATCCCACCCGCTCAGCACCGCGGACGGAAGCGCGGCGCGCCCATCGGTCATCGTCCAGCGGGCGCGGACGCTGCTCGGCCTTACCGGCGAGCGGGGCAGTGTGCTTGACGCACGGCTCAGCGCCGCCGCACCGGCGCGTTCGCTCGCGGTCATGGCGGCGGCAGGCGACCCCGCGCCGGAGGCGGCCGCTGCGCTCGCCTTTTTCCGCGCCCGTGGGGAGGCGGACGAGGCGGAGCGTCTTGCCCGTGCCGCCAACGCCGGACGCGGCTGCCTCTCGCCGGAGGCCGTCCGCGCCATTTACGGCAAAAAGCCCGCCCTTACCGCGAGCCGCGCCGAGAAATTCAACAGCTGCCGCTTCGGCTATTTCCTCCAGTACGGCCTCCGCGCCAGACCGCGCCAGCGCGCCGTCTTCGACCCGCGCGACTACGGCAGCTTTCTCCATGAGATACTCAAGGGCGTGGCGGAGGACGCGATGGCCGCGGGCGGCTTCAAGACCGTCACCCGCGACCAGATCGAAACATTTGCCGATTGCCGCATGGATGAGTATATCCACCGTGAGCTCAACGATTTTGCCGAAAAGACGCCGCGCTTTGTCTACCTGTTCCGCCGTCTGCGGACGACGGTCCGCGCCGTGTGCGCGGATATGTGGGAGGAGCTGTCCCACAGCGACTTTGCGCCGCTGGAAATGGAGCTTGACCTCACGGCGGAGAATGTGCTCGCGCCGGAGGCGGACGGGAACGGCGTGCGCTTTTCCGGGCGCGTTGACCGCGTGGACGGCTGGCTGCACGACGGCGTTCTGTATCTGCGTGTGACCGACTACAAAACCGGCCAGCGGAAGTTCTCGCTGTCCGATCTGTGCCGGGGCATGGATATGCAGATGCTGCTCTATCTGTTCACGCTCACGCGCCGCGCCAGGGAGCATTTCGGCGCGAAGGAGCTGCGCCCCGCCGGGGTGCTCTATGTCCCGGCGCGGACGGTGCAGGTCACGGCGGACAGCGAGCCGGACGACGAGACGCTTGAAGCGATGAGGGCGGACGGCGTGCGCCGGAGCGGGCTCATTCTGGATGACCCGGCGGTCATCGAGGCCATGGAGCCGGGCGAGGTCAAGCGCTTTCTGCCTGTCAGGCTGTCCAAGGGCGGCGCGGTGACCGGCGACGCGCTGGCGAGCGCCGAGCGCTTCGGCGCCCTGGAGCGCTACATCGAAAAAACGCTTGCCCAGCTGGCCGAGGCGCTGCGCGCCGGGAGCGTGGAGGCCGACCCGTGGTTCAAAAATGCACGGGATAACGCCTGTGCTCTCTGCGACTATGCCAACGCCTGCCTGTTCGACGCGCAGACAGACCCGATGCGCCCCGTGACGGCGCTGAAACCATCTGAAGCATGGGAGAAGATAGAAAATGGCGGGATTTAAGCTGACAGACGCACAGGCTGAGGCCGTCTGCATACGCGGCTGCCCCGTGCTCGTATCGGCGGCGGCCGGGAGCGGCAAGACCCGCGTCCTCACGGAGCGCCTGCTGGCGCGGGTGCAGGAGGGCGAGGACATCGACCGCTTCCTCGTCATCACCTTCACACGCGCTGCGGCGGCGGAGCTGCGCAGCCGCATACTGGAGGAGCTTGACCGCCGCATGGCGGAGAACCCGAACGACGCGCATCTGCGGCGGCAGACGGCGCTGCTCTACCGTGCCCAGATCGGGACGATCGACTCGTTCTGCGTGTCGCTGCTGCGCGAGCACGCGAGCGCCCTTGCGCTCAGCCCCGGCTTTACCATGCTGGAGACACAGCGCGGCGAGACCATGCGGACGCGGGCGCTGGAGGAGGTGCTGGACGAGGCCTATGCGCAGATCGCGGAGGATGAGCCGCTGCGCATACTCGTCGACACGCTGGGCGCAGGGCGCGACGACCAGAAGCTCATGTCGCTCATCCTCTCGCTCCACACGCAGATGCAGAGCCGCGCCTTTCCGGAGCAGTGGGCAGAGGAGGCTCTGGCGGCGCTGGAGACCCCGGCGGAGGATGCGGGGCAGACTCCGTGGGGACGTTGGCTGCTGAACGATGCGGCGGACGAGGCGCGCTGGCACGCGGCGGAGCTTGAACGGGCGCTCGGGCTCATGCGGGGCGACGCGCCCATGGAAAAGGCCTACGGCGGCGTGTTTGCCGAGGCGGCGCTGCGCTTCCGCGATCTGGAGCGCTTCTGCCATGCGGGGACATGGGATCGCGCCGCCGGCCACGTCCGGCAGAGCTGGTCACTGCGGCTCGGGGGGCTTCGCAGCTATGAGGACGAGGACAAAAAGAACCGCGTCAAGGCGGTGTGGGAGGACGCCAAGGCCGCATGGGGACGGCTTTCCGGGACGCTGACCGGGCAGAGCGAAACGCTCCTGCGCGAGCTGCGCGATTCCGCCGTCCCGCTGCGGCGGCTCATGGAGCTCGTCATGGAGACGGATAAGAGCTTCGCCGCCCGCAAGCGCCGCGCCGAGGTATGCGACTTTGCCGACGCGGAGCACCTCTGCATCCGGCTGCTGGCGCAGCCGGACGGCACGCCCACGCCGCTGGCGGAGCAGATATCCGAACGCTTCCGCGAGGTCATGGTGGACGAGTATCAGGACGTGAACGCCGTCCAGGAGCTCATCTTCCACTGCCTCTCCGGGCACGGCGAGCGCCTGTTCGTCGTCGGGGACGTGAAGCAGTCCATCTACCGCTTCCGCCTGGCCGACCCCGGCATTTTCCAGCGGAAATACGAGAAATACGCCGCCGACCCCCATGCGCGGCGCGTGCTGCTGCGCGAGAACTTCCGCTCGAGCCGTCAGGTGCTGGACGCGGCCAACGCCGTGTTCGGCGCCATCATGTCTCCGGCGCTCGGCGAGCTCGAATACAACGACGAGGCGCGGCTCATCTGCGGCTTGGGCGACGCGGCGGACGGCGAAAGGCCGGAGCTCTGTGTGGTCGACTATGACGGCGGCGAGGAGCTGCCCTCCAGAACGGAGGCCGAGGCTCGCTATGTCGCGGCGCGCATACAGGAGATGGTGCGCTCCCGCGAGACGATCCTGGACGGCGGCGAGCGCCGTCCCGTGGGCTACGGCGATATCGCCGTGCTGCTTCGCGCGCCGGGCAGCGCGGGCGCGATATACCGGCGGGCGCTGGCCGAGGCCGGCGTCCCCGTCAACGCGCGGCAGGGCGGCGACTTCTTCGCCCAGAGCGAGATACGCTTCGCCGTCTCCATGCTGGCCGTGCTCGATAACCCGCGTCAGGATGTGCCGCTGATCGCGGCGCTGCGCGGCGCCCCCTTCGGCTTCACGCCGGATGAGCTTGCCGCTATTCGCGCCGCCGCCAGGGGCGACTTCTGGACGGCGCTCTGTGCCCGTGCGGAGGAGGACGAGCGCTGCGCCCGCTTCACGGCGATGGTCGGGGAGCTGCGCGACCGCTCGCGGGAGCTTTCCACCGATGCGCTGCTGCGCCTCATGTACGAGCGCACGGGGCTCATGGACGTATGCTGCGCCATGCCGGACGGCCAGCGTCATGTCGCCAATCTCATGGCGCTGTACGAATATGCCCGGCGCTTCGAGTCCGACGGCTATCGCGGCCTGTTCCGCTTTGTCGGCTGGCTGCGCGGGCTGGCCGAGCACGGGGAGGAGCCTCCGGCGGCGAGCGTCCCTGACGCCGTGCAGATCATGTCCATCCACGGCTCCAAGGGGCTTGAATTTCCCGTCGTCTTCCTCGCCGACAACAGCCGCCGCTGGAATCACGGCGCGTCGGAGGGCGTCCTGTGCCACGAGGAGCTCGGCCTCGGTATGCGCCTTTTCGACGCCAGACGCGGCGTGAGCTGGCCGAGCCTCAGCCTCCGCGCCATCGCCGCGCGGCGGCGGCGTGAGGAGCTGAGCGAGCAGATGCGCGTGCTCTATGTCGCCATGACCCGCGCCCGCGAGCGGCTCATCATGAGCTGCGCCGTTAAAAACGCCGCCGAGAAGGTCCCTGCGCTGACGGCGCGGACGGGGCCGCTCGACCCGCGTCTGCTGGCGGCTGCGCCGGATGCGGCGACGTGGCTGCTGCGGGCGGCCGGCGTGGACGGCGGCGAGCATATCGCCCTCCACATCGTCCCCATACCCGACCGGCAGACGGCGGAGGAAGCGCCCGTGCGCCCGGCAGCGGAGGCCGACCCTGCTCTGGTGGCGCGGCTGGAGGCAAACGCCGCGTGGCGCTATCCCTACGCCTCGGCGGTGACGCTGCCCTCCAAGCTCACGGCGACCCAGGCGCGGCGGCTCGAGGCGGCCGATATGGAGGCACAGAGCCTCACGCCCACGCAGCGCGGCTTCCGCCGCCCGGACTTCGGCCGGGACGAGCGCCCCATGAGCGGCACGGAGCGCGGCATCGCCGCCCACCTTGTCATGCAGCACATCGACCTTACGCAGACCGGGAGCCGCGCCCGGATCGAGGCGGAGCTTGAACGTCTCCGCTTCGGCGGCTTCCTCACGGAGCGTCAGGCCAAGGCCGTCGACCCGGAGGACATCCTCGCCTTTTTCCGTTCAGAGCTTGGCGAGCGGGTCAGGCGCGCCGAGCGCCGCTGGCGCGAGTTTCGCTTCTCGCTGCTCTGTCCCGCGCCGACCTGGTTCCCTGATGCGCCCGGCGATGAGCAGATATTGCTCCAGGGCGTCATCGACCTCTGCATCGAGGAAGCCGGGGCGCTCACCGTCATCGACTTCAAGACCGACGCAAGCATCGAGCCGGCGCTCTACACCGGCCAGCTCCGCGCCTATGCCCTCGCCATGCAGCGCATCACCGGCAAGCCCGTCCGCGCCGCCGAGCTCTGGTACCTCCGCCGCCGCCAGCGCTGCAGCTGTGAGCCGTGCTGGTAAGGCAGAAAAAAGCCGCCGGGAATTTCTCCCCGGCGGTAAGATCTTATACTCGATCTTGTGCTGTCTCCGCAAGAGCGGCAAGCTGATCGCGCCGTCCATAGATGACCGCGGTGACGGAGACAGGCCTGTTTTCCTCGTCGATCAGCTAGTAGACGAGAAAGCTTTTTACCGGCATCCTATGGATTCCATTGGCACGCCAAGGCTCTTCATCCGTAAGCGGATATCTTGACGGCATGAAACTCAGTCCGGTGATCTCCGGCTGCACACGCGCCGTGACATTGGCGCTTTTTGCTGCCATGATACACACCTGCCTTTTCTGCCTGCACTATAGCATATTGTATTGCGGATTGCAATACAATATGCAGGCGCTCACAAACCGTCCTGTGCTGGTAAGCCGCTCCGCGCAAAAAGACTTGCAATCGGCGGGGAAATGTGTTAAAATTCGCTTTGCGTCTTGTAACGGCGGCCTTGCCGCACTCAAGACAGTATTCATATGAGGTGAACGACCATGAAGGAAGGCATCCATCCTAAGTACTACCATACCACCGTCAAGTGCGCCTGCGGCAACGTGATTGAGACGGGCTCCACCCGCGAAAACATCACGGTCGAGATCTGCTCGAAGTGCCACCCGTTCTACACCGGCAAGCAGAAGCTCGTTGACACCAGCGGCCGCGTCGATAAGTTCAACAAGAAGTACAACCTGGGCTGATCCCGCCCGCTCCGCGTCCTCTCGGACGCCGAAAGCCTCCGCCTGTTTATCCGGGCGGAGGCTTTTCCATATCCCTTTTCAAAGCGCCTCGAGGCGACAGCGCGGCTTGCCGCAGCTGCGGCGGCCGTATTCGATGGCCTCCGCATAAGCTGCCGTTGCGGGAGCGTTGACAATCTTGGGCGGGGCTGAGATAATAGCATCAGCCGCTGCCATGGCGCGGCCGAAAAAACGGCACGGACGGTGATCGTATGAACGGGATGGATTATTCCGCCGCCTTTGCGGAAAACGAAAGGGAGGCCAACTGCTACGCCGCGCGCTGTATGCGCGTGCTTGCGGCGGTGATCGCCGTGATCGTGGTGCTGAATGCGCTGGGTGTGTTCATCGTCCCGAAGACGATCATGGCGGTCGCCGGCGCCGGCGGGATCGCGCTCATGCTCCTGCCGAGCCTTATTCTGCGGCTTATCAGGGACAAAAATTCACCGCGGCTGAAGCACCTTATCATGCTCTGCTGCATACTGGGGATCACGCTTCTGTCGGCCGCCATGCCGAGTCACGCGATCCTGGCCTGGGCCGTACCGCTGGTGCTTGGCTGCCACTACTACTCCAAGCGCTTCTCCTATGGCCTGCTGGCGGTCTCCGTGGTGTGCATGGCGGCGTCGCTCCTGATCGGCACCTGTGTCGGAGAGTGGGACAGCAACCTGCTCAAGGCGATCGAGGCCGACGGCCCGCGTGTGGTCACAGACGAGACCATCCGCCGCGTCGTTCTTTTCTATATTCTGCCCCGCTCGATGATACTCTGCGGCGTGGCCATCATATGCTCCACGCTGGCGGATCGCACGCGGCGGCTTCTGGAGCGGCAGATCCGCGACAGCGCCGATAAGCAGCAGATCGCCTCCGAGCTGAACGTCGCCACACACATCCAGACCTCCATGCTCCCGCGTGTCTTCCCCGAGCAGCGGGAATTTGATATCTATGCCGCGATGAAGCCCGCCAAGGAGGTGGGCGGTGATTTCTACGACTTCTTCCTGGCCGACAACGACCATCTCGCGCTGGTCGTGGCGGATGTATCCGGAAAGGGCGTCCCGGCGGCGCTTTTCATGGTCATTGCCAAGACGCTCATCAAAGACAACACAAGGAGCGGGATCTCCCCCGACCTCGTTTTTACAGAGGTGAACCGCCAGCTCTGCGAGTCGAACGACGAGAATATGTTCGTGACCGCATGGATGGGCGTGCTGGAGCTGTCCACGGGACGGCTTTCCTATGTCAGCGCGGGGCATAACCCGCCGCTGCTGCGGCGCGGAGGCGAATATGGATACCTGCGCTCCCGCGGCGGCTTTGTGCTGGCGGGAATGGAGGGGATGCGCTATCGTGCGGAGAGCCTCACGCTTAATGCCGGGGATGCGCTGTTCCTCTATACCGACGGCGTCACCGAGGCGACGGACGCGGAGCTGCAGCTCTATGGCGAGGAACGACTCCTCGCCGCCCTCAACGCCAGGCGCGACTGCGCGCCGAGGGAGCTTCTGCCCGCGATCCGAGCCGAGCTGGACGCCTTTGTGGGGGACGCGCCGCAGTTTGACGACATCACGATGCTGAGCCTCTGCTATCACGGGCAGAGCGGGAAATGAAAGGTCCGGCGCCGGAGAAGCGGCGTCGGACTTTTGTTATGCACAGATGGCCTGTCTTACAGCGCCTGGGAGGCGGTGATGATGGACATCTTATAGACCTCGTCGGCGACACAGCCGCGGGAGAGGTCGTTGATGGGAGCGTTGAGGCCGAGCAGGAGCGGGCCGTAGGCCGCGAAGCCGCCGAAGCGCTGGGCGATCTTATAGCCGATGTTGCCGGCGTTGACGTCCGGGAAGATGAAGGTATTGGCATAGCCGGCGACGGGGCTGCCCGGGAACTTGAGCTGGCCGACGGTGGGGGAGACGGCCGCGTCAAACTGCATCTCGCCGTCCACGGGGACGTCGGGCATGGCTTCCTTGGCGCGGGCGCAGGCATTCGCCATGAGGGTGACGGTGTCGTCCTTGGCGGAGCCCTTGGTGGAGAAGCTCAGGAAGGCGACCTTCGGGTCGATGCCGAACTTCTTGGCGGCCTTCGCGGTCTCCACAGCGGATTCGACGAGCTGATCCTCGGTGGGGTGGATGGTGATGGCGCAGTCGCCCATGGCGTATTTCTCCTCCACGCCGTCCTTCTCACGGACGAGGATGAAGGCGCCGGAGACGTTGGTGTTGCCGGGCTTGCACTTGATGAGCTGGAGCGCGGGGCGCACGGTGTCGGCGGTGGAATAGGTCGCGCCGCCGAGCAGGCAGTCGGCCTTGCCCATCTTGACGAGCATGGTGCCGAAATAGTTGCCCTTGAGCAGGTTCTTGCGGCAGTCCTCCGGGGTCATCTTGCCCTTGCGGAGCTCGACCATCTTCTCGACCATCGCGTCCATGCCCTCATAGGTCTCCGGGTCGATGATCTCGATGCCCTCGATGTCGAAGCCGCCGGCGGCCGCCGCGGCCTTGACCTCCTCGACCTTGCCGACGAGGATGGGGGTCAGGAAGCCCTCCTTCGCCAGGCGGGCGGCGGCATAAAGGATGCGGGCGTCGGGTCCCTCGGTAAAGACGATCGTTTTCTTCTCGGCGGCCTTGAGAGCCTCGATCAGTTCTTCAAACATGGTTCTTCCTCCATATAAAAATTATAAAAATTCCTTGGTATTCTCAATCAAAATCCATCGTATCACTTAGCCGACTAAATTGCAAGCGCCCGCGCAAATTTAGGGAAAAATTTTTCGCGCCCCCATCGCGCGGCTCTAAAAAACCACAGGGCCGAAGCCCTGTGGTTGGTGTGTTGGGGGTTGGGAGTCAGGCTGCGGCGGAGGGGACAACGGTGTAGGTCTTAACACCGTTGACGGTGCTCTCGGTCACTTTGTAGCCATCGGCAAGGTAGCAGTTGGGGTTCTTGCTGTTGTCGCCGCCTGTGGGGTCCGCGCCGTAGAAGGTGCCGCCGGTGATGGAAACCGTGGCCGTTTTGTCTGCTCCGGACGCATCAATGCAGTTGATCAGGTAGATGTACTGTTTTTCGTTTTCTGTCCAGAGCTGCTTCAAGGAGAACTCGCCGCCTTTGATATTTAGCTGTCCTTCCTGAATCTGCACCGCAGAGATGTTCCCGATATACGTGCCGTTTTCGATGGTTAGGGTGCCTTTTTGAATGTTGACCGCATAGCAGTCGTTTTCTTTTGCTTCCACCGTTCCATTGCCGGTCAGAGTCACAGCAGCATCGTTTTTAATATTTATAAGCGAATTCGTGTTGTCACCCCAGATGTCTTCTGTGTTATAGATTTTCTTTCCGTTGAGGTTGATGGTGACGTTGTTGCTCACATTTACCTGGGCGCCAACGACGATATCTTTGGTCAGCACGATCTCGTTGACCTCACTGTTGTTCAGCGCCACGTTCAGCGTGTACTCGTCATGCGCCCAAGTGGTTTTTGTGTTGTCCGCGTTGATGCGGATGGGGGGAGCATAGTGATCATTTTCGTCTATTCCGGCGTTGTAAAGCGGTTTGTCGCCATCCAGGGTCACAGTTTCCGCGTAATAGGTGATGCTGCTGTTTTCGTTCTCGATCCAGAAGAAAGCTGTGCTGCCATCTTTCTTTGGTGTTTCGCTACTATAGTCTTTTGTTATGAGTTTTGTGTTACCATTAATGACCGCTTTTGCGTTGCCCTGGGCGCAGACGGTGTAGTACTGTCCTGCGGTGATGGTGCAGTCAGTGATGGTCACCGTTACGTTGTTATATTCCACAGTGTCGTCAGCATCATTGTATCCGGTCGCGCTTACACCGCCGGTCATGGTCACGCCCTGGATTTTTGTGTTCACGCCAGTCGCCGCGACCGCATAGCTGCCGCAGGGCTGTTTTTCGTTAGCCGTTGTAGCCACCATGCTGCCGTTTTTGAGGGTGACATTTTTCCCTTTTATCGTCAGCGTACAGTTCGGCACCGTCAGAGTGTTCCCGCAGAGGTCGATGGTCACGTTGTCCGCCGCGACGGTCAGGCGGTGTCCGACGCTTTGGTTGTAATCGGCCGACATGACCTCGTCATCTTTCTGCAGCGTGATGGTCTGGCCGTCCTTCGCCGCTTTCACAGCCTCGGCAAAGCTGTTATAGCCCTGCCCGCCGACCGCAGCCGTGAAGTCGTTCTCATAGCCGATCTTGAAAGAGCTGTACTTGCTGGAGCAGA
>CAVEQW010000018.1:0-82440 GCA_963618155.1 Alloprevotella sp. | reverse complement strand
TCGTCACCCAGCAGCCGCTCGGCGGCAAGGCGCAGTTCGGCGGCCAGCGCTTCGGTGAGATGGAGGTCTGGGCGCTCGAGGCCTACGGCGCGGCCTATACGCTGCAGGAGATACTGACGGTCAAGTCGGACGACGTGACCGGCCGTGTCCGCACCTACGAATCCATCGTCAAGGGCAACAACATCCCCGCCCCCGGGGTTCCTGAGAGCTTCAAGGTTCTGGTCAAGGAGCTGCAGAGTCTCTGTCTCGACGTGCGCGTGCTGGATAAGAACGGCGACGTGATCGAGCTGAAGGACGACGAGGACGACGAGGTCGTCAGCTTCTCGTCCGTGGAGCGCGGCGACTACCGCCGTGACCGCGACGAGCAGCAGATGGAGCAGTCCGGCTTCACCATCGAGCAGGTGGACGAGGACGAGCTTGCCCTCGATATCGGCGGCGGCGACGGCTATGCGGATGACGACTATACCAGCGATATGGAGGAAGAAAAGGAGGATCTTGAGTAATGAGCTACGCTCCTTTTGACGCAATTCAAATCGGCATCGCGTCCCCGGAAATGATCCTTTCGTGGTCGTCCGGCGAGGTGAAGAAGCCTGAGACCATCAACTACCGTACGCTCAAGCCCGAGCGCGACGGCCTGTTCTGCGAACGCATTTTCGGACCGACGAAGGACTGGGAATGCCACTGCGGAAAATATAAGAAAATTCGCTATAAGGGAAAGATATGCGACCGCTGCGGCGTGGAGGTCACGCGCTCCAAGGTGCGCCGCGAGCGCCTGGGACACATCCAGCTCGCCACGCCCGTCAGCCATATCTGGTATTTCAAGGGCATCCCCTCCCGCATGGGCGTTATCCTTGACCTCACCCCGCGCACGCTCGAAAAGGTGCTCTACTTCGGCGCGTACATCGTGACCGATCCCGGCTTCTCTCCGCTTCAGAAGTGCCAGATACTCACCGAGCGTGAGTACCGCGACATGAAGGAGAAATATGAGGACGACTTCGAGGCCGGCATGGGTGCGGAGGCCATCAAGAAGCTGCTGTCCGACATCGACTGCGAGCAGCTTTCCATCCAGCTCCGCGAGGAGCTGCGTGACGCCACCGGCCAGAAGAAGGCCAAGATCGTCAAACGTCTGGAGGTCGTGGAGGCCTTCCGCCAGTCCGGCAACCGCCCGGAGTGGATGGTCATCGACGTGCTGCCGGTCATCCCGCCGGAGATACGCCCGATGGTACAGCTCGACGGCGGCCGCTTCGCCACGAGCGACCTGAACGACCTCTACCGCCGCGTCATCAACCGCAACAACCGTCTCAAGCGCCTCATGGAGCTGAACGCCCCGGACATCATCGTCCGCAACGAAAAGCGTATGCTGCAGGAGGCGGTGGACGCCCTCATCGACAACGGCCGCCGCGGCCGCGCCGTCACCGGCGCGAACTCACGTGCCCTCAAGAGCCTCTCCGATATGCTCAAGGGCAAGCAGGGACGCTTCCGTCAGAATCTGCTCGGCAAGCGTGTCGACTACTCCGGCCGTTCCGTTATCGTCGTCGGCCCCGACCTGAAGATCTATCAGTGCGGCGTGCCGAAGGAAATGGCTATCGAGCTTTTCCGCCCGTTCATCATGAAAAAGCTGGTGGAGGACGGTGTCGCCAACAACATTAAATCCGCCAAGAAGATGGTCGACAAGCAGCGCACCGAGGTCTGGGACGCGCTCGAGGTCGTCATCAAGGAGCACCCCGTGCTGCTCAACCGTGCGCCGACGCTGCACCGCCTCGGCATCCAGGCCTTTGAGCCGGTGCTGGTCGAGGGTCGCGCGCTGCGCCTGCACCCGCTGGTCTGCACCGCGTTCAACGCCGACTTCGACGGTGACCAGATGGCCATCCACGTGCCGCTGTCCTCCGAGGCGCAGGCCGAGGCCCGCATACTCATGCTCTCCGCCAACAACCTGCTTCGTCCGCAGGACGGCCAGCCCGTCACCGTGCCGACGCAGGACATGGTCCTCGGCTCCTACTACCTCACCTATACCCGCGAGGAAAAGGGAACGGGCAAGTGCTTTGCCACGGCGGAGGAGGCCATTATGGCCTTCAACGAGCACGAGGTCGGCATCCATGCGCCCATCCGCGTGCGCATGACCAAGACCATCAACGGTGAGCGCCGCACCGAGCTTGTCGATACAACCATCGGCCGTATCATCTTCAACGAGCCGATCCCGCAGGATCTCGGCTTCGTCGACCGCAGCGATCCCGCCAACGCGTTCAAGCAGGAGATCAGCTTCCGCGTGGACAAGAAGCTGCTCGGCAAGATCGTCCAGCGCTGTATCGACCGCCACGGCTTCACCATCGCCTCCGAGGTGCTCGACAAGATCAAGGCGCTCGGCTACAAATACTCCACGCTGGCCGCTATCACCATCGCCATCTCGGACATGGTCGTCCCCGAGGCGAAGCGCCGCATCATTGCGGAGACCGAATCGGAAAAGCTGCCCTACATCGAAAAGCAGTTCAAGCGCGGCTTCATCACCAACGACGAGCGCTACCGCCTTGTCGTGGCCGAGTGGGAAAAGACCATCAACGCCGTCACCGCCGCCCTGCAGGATAACCTCGACGAGTTCAACCCCATCTACATGATGGCAAACTCCGGCGCCCGCGGCTCCATGAACCAGATCCGCCAGCTGGCCGGTATGCGCGGCCTCGTCGCCAATACCTCCGGTAAAACGCTGGAGATCCCCATCAAGGCCAACTACCGCGAGGGTCTGACCGTCCTCGAATACTTCATCTCGAGCCGCGGCGCCCGTAAGGGTCTGGCCGATACCGCTCTGCGTACCGCCGACTCCGGCTACCTGACGCGCCGCCTGGTCGACGTCAGCCAGGACGTCATCGTCCGCCAGGACGACTGCGGCACGGACGAGGGCATCGAGGTCTCCGTCATCCTTGACAAGGTCGTGCGCAACCGCGTCGATCCCGATGTGCTGAACGGCAAGTTCGCCCCCGCCGACATCACGGACGAGGACGGCAATGTCATCGTCCCGCGCTACAAGGCCTTCGCGCCCGACGACTGCGAGAAGCTGCTCGCCGCCGGCATCGAGGAGGTCTCCGCCGCCGCTGCCGCGCAGACCTTCGGTGATTCTATCCGCGGCCGCTTCCCGGTCAGCCCCATCTGCGACCCGAAGACGGGCGAGCTGCTCTTTGACACCGACCATATGCTCATGCCGGTCGATGCCCGCGTGCTCGAGGATCACGGCATCTTCCGCCTGCTGGTGCGCAGTGTGCTGGGTTGCAAGGCCAAGAGCGGCGTCTGCGCCAAGTGCTACGGCATGAACCTGGCCGTCGGAACGCTGGTCAACCCCGGCGAGGCCGTCGGCGTTATCGCGGCACAGTCCATCGGCGAGCCGGGCACCCAGCTCACCATGCGAACCTTCCACACCGGCGGCGCCGCAGGCTCCGACGTTGAGGATATCACCCAGGGTCTTCCCCGTGTCGAGGAATTGTTCGAGGCGCGCCGTCCCAAGCGTATGGCGCTGCTGTCCGAGATATCCGGCACGGTGTCGCTCGAGGACGCGAAGAAGAATCTCGTCTGCGCCATCACCGTCACCAACGAGGCCGAGGGCGAGACCCGCGTGTATCAGGTCCCCTATGCCAACGGCATTCTCGTGGCCGACGGCGACCATGTTGACCAGGGACAGGAGCTGACGCGCGGCGCGCTCAGCCCGCACGATGTGCTCCGCATCCGCGGCGTGGATGACGACCAGTTTGGCCGCCTCGGCGTGCGCAACTACCTCGTCCAGGAGGTTCAGAAGGTCTACCGTCAGCAGGGCGTTGACATCAACAACAAGCATATCGAGGTCATCGTGCGCCAGATGCTCCGCAAGGTGCGCGTTGAGGAGGCGGGGGACACCCAGCTTCTGTCCGGCTCCGTTGTGGACATCAACGAGCTCAACACCGCCAATGAGGAGATCGCCGCCCGTGTCGCGGCCGGGGAGAGCGAGCTTCGTCCCGCCACCTACACCCAGATCCTCATGGGCATCACCAAGGCCTCCCTTGCTACGGAGAGCTTCCTCTCCGCCGCCTCCTTCCAGGAGACGACCCGCGTGCTTACCGACGCGGCCATCAAGGGCAAGGTCGACCACCTTGTCGGCCTCAAGGAAAACGTCATCATCGGCAAGCTCATTCCCGCCGGCACCGGCCTCTCCATGTACAACGATTTCGACATCGAAACGGACGAGGAGGCCGCCTCCGAGGCCGAGGACTATGTCGATCTCTCCGCACTCGTCGGCCGCACGAACGCGCTGTAAGAGCCGCGGAAGCACAAATTGATCCAGGTCAGGCGGCGTCCCGCTCCGGCGGGGCGCCGCTTCTGTGTGAAACGTGCAGGAGCGGCGCGGCTTTCCGGGCTTTTTTGTTCATGTCGGGGAGCGAATTTTGCTTGACAAGGCTAGACAAAAATGATAAAATCCTAGCTTGCGTGAGCCTATATTTTTGAGGGAAAGGAGGAAAACCATGCCCACTTTTAACCAGCTCGTCAGAAAGGGAAGAACCCAGGTCACCTACAAGTCCACTTCTCCGGCCATGCAGAAGGGTCTCAACACGCTGAAGAACCGCGAGACCGATCTGTCCAGCCCCCAGAAGCGCGGTGTCTGCACCGCTGTGCGTACCGCCACCCCGAAGAAGCCGAACTCCGCTCTGCGTAAGATCGCCCGTGTGCGCCTTACCAACGGCTACGAGGTCACTGCTTATATCCCCGGTGTCGGCCACAACCTGCAGGAGCACTCCGTCGTGATGATCCGCGGCGGCCGTGTCAAGGACCTTCCCGGCGTGCGCTACCACATCATCCGCGGCACTCTGGACACCCAGGGCGTTGACGGCCGTCGTCAGGCGCGCTCCAAGTACGGCGCGAAGCGCCCCAAGAAATAAGCCAAGTTTCCCAACAAGCCCTGTTGGTTTTTTATAAAAGCTCTCAGGGCGCAAACGGAAGTCGAAAGACACTTTCGAGTACCCGTGATCTCATATTTTAATGAAGGAGGGAAGTTAAGTGCCCAGAAGAGGTAACGTTCCCAAAAGGGAGATCCTGCCGGACCCCATTTACAAGAGCGTTCTGGTTACCAAGCTCATCAACCAGATCATGCTCGACGGCAAGAAGGGCGTCGCGCAGAAGGTCGTCTACTCTGCCTTTGACATCATCAAAGAGAAGAGCGGCAAAGACCCCCTCGACGCTTTCACCGAAGCACTCAACAACATCATGCCCAGCCTCGAGGTCAAGGCCCGCCGTGTCGGCGGCGCGACCTACCAGGTCCCCATCGAGGTGCGGGCGAACCGTCGTCAGACCCTCGGTCTGCGCTGGCTCGTGGGCTATGCCCGCAAGCGCGGTGAGAAGACCATGAAGGAGCGTCTGGCCGGCGAGATCATGGACGCCTGCAACAACACGGGCGCCGCCGTGAAGAAGCGCGAAGATACGCACAAGATGGCCGAGTCCAACAAGGCCTTTGCGCACTTCCGCTGGTAATCATCAGCAAAGGAATCTATTATCATGCCGAGAGAATTTCCCCTTGAAAAAACCCGAAATATCGGCATAATGGCGCACATCGACGCGGGTAAGACCACGACGACCGAGCGCATCCTGTTCTATACGGGCGTCAACTATAAGATTGGCGAGACCCATGAGGGCACGGCCACCATGGACTGGATGGAGCAGGAGCAGGAGCGCGGCATCACCATCACCTCCGCCGCCACCACCTGCCATTGGCGCGACCACCGTATCAACATCATCGATACGCCGGGACACGTGGACTTCACCGTTGAGGTCGAGCGCTCCCTGCGCGTGCTGGACGGCAGCGTTACCGTTCTCTGCGCGAAGGGCGGCGTGGAGCCCCAGACGGAGACCGTCTGGCGGCAGGCCGACAACTACAACGTCCCCCGCCTCATCTATGTCAACAAAATGGATATCCTCGGAGCCGACTTCTACAATGTCATGGACATGGTGAAGACGCGCCTGCGCTGCAACGCCGTCCCCATCCAGCTCCCCATCGGGAGCGAGGGCGACTTCCGCGGCATTATTGACCTCGTTGACATGAAGGCCGATGTGTATTACGACGACCTGGGCAAGGATATGCGTGTGGAGGACATCCCCGCCGATATGATGGACGAGGCGATGGAATACCACAACGCGCTGCTCGACGTCGCATCAGAATATTCCGATGAGCTGATGGAAGCCATTATGGAAGCCATTGAAACGCAGGAGCCGATCGACCCGAAGATCGTCCGCGACGCGATCCGCAAGGGTACCGTTTCGGGCAAGATGGTGCCGGTCACCTGCGGCACGAGCTACCGCAACAAGGGCGTGCAAAAGCTGCTCGACTCGATCGTCGACTATCTGCCCTCGCCGCTGGATATTCCGGCGGTCAAAGGCACCGACCCGAAGGACGGCAGCGAGATGGAGCGTCATCCCAGCGATGACGAGCCCTTCTCCGCGCTCGCATTCAAGATCATGACCGACCCCTATGTGGGTCGCCTGACCTATTTCCGCGTGTATTCCGGCACCTGCGACGCCGGCTCCACGGTGCTGAACAGCACCAAGGGCAAGCGGGAGCGCCTGTCGCGCATCCTGCTCATGCACGCGAATCACCGCCAGGATCTGGAGACCGTCTATACCGGCGATATCGCCGCGGTCGTGGGTCTGAAGAACACCACCACCGGCGACACCCTCGCCGATGAAAAGCAGCCCATCATCCTTGAATCCATGGAATTCCCCGAGCCTGTCATCCGGGTGGCCATCGAGCCCAAGACGAAGGCGGGGCAGGAGAAGCTCTCCATCGCGCTTGCGAAGCTGGCCGAGGAGGATCCGACCTTTAAGGCGTACACCGACGCCGACACGGGTCAGACCATCATCGCCGGTATGGGCGAGCTCCATCTGGAGATCATCGTGGATCGGCTTCTGCGCGAGTTCCGCGTGGAGGCTAACGTGGGCAAGCCGATGGTTTCCTACAAGGAGACCATCACGCGTCCGGCCATCGCCGACACGCGCTTTGTCCGCCAGACCGGCGGCAAGGGTCAGTTCGCCCATGTCAAGCTGCAGGTCGAGCCGAACGAGTCCGGCAAGGGCTATGAGTTCGTGAACGCCGTCACCGGCGGCGCGATCCCCAAGGACTTCATCCCCGCCATCGACGCCGGTATCCAGGGCGCGATGGAGGCGGGCATCCTCGCGGGATACCCCGTCGTCGACGTCAAGTGCACCGTGCTGGACGGCTCCTACCACGAGGTCGACTCCTCGGAGACCTCCTTCAAGGTCTGCGGCAGCATGGCGTTCAAGGAGGCCTGTGAAAAGGCCGCGCCCACGCTGCTGGAGCCCATCATGAAGGTCGTTGTCACGACACCGGAGGAATACATGGGCGACGTGATGGGCGACATCAACTCCCGCCGCGGCCAGATCGTCGGACAGGAGATCCGCAACGGCGTTGCCATCATCGAATGCAACGTCCCGCTTTCCACCATGTTCGGCTATGCCACGGCGCTGCGCTCCCGCACACAGGGACGCGCCAACTACTCCATGGAGCCGAGCCACTACGTCGAGCTTCCCGCCTCGCTGCAGGAGAAGCTGCGTCAGGGCTGAAAACAAGGCTAAAAAGCAGTTGCAAATACCCGCGCAATACGGTATAATTGACCGTAAGTATTCAAATCAACGAAAAAGTAAAATTTTTTGATCGATTCAATAGGAGGAATTACAATGGCAAAGCAGATGTTTAACCGTACCAAGCCCCATGTCAACATCGGCACCATCGGCCACATCGACCACGGCAAGACCACCCTGACCGCGGCCATCACCAAGGTTCTGCACATGGCGGATCAGAGCGCTGCTGAGTACACCGCTTACGACCAGATCGACAAGGCGCCCGAGGAAAAGGCTCGCGGCATCACGATCAACACCGCCCACGTCGAGTACCAGACCGACGACCGCACCGGCATCAACGGCGAGCAGATCCAGGGCCGCCACTATGCCCACGTCGACTGCCCGGGTCACGCCGACTATATCAAGAACATGATCACCGGCGCCGCGCAGATGGACGGCGGCATCCTCGTCATCGCTGCTTCCGACGGCCCCATGGCTCAGACTCGCGAGCACCTGCTGCTCGCCCGTCAGGTCAACGTTCCCTATATCGTCGTGTTCCTGAACAAGTGCGACCAGGTCGACGACCCCGAGCTGCTTGAGCTCGTCGAGATGGAAGTCCGCGAGCTGCTCGACAAGTACGACTTCCCCGGCGACGACACCCCCATCATCAAGGGTTCCGCTCTGAACGCCCTTGTGTCCGAGTCCACCGACCCCAACGCCCCCGAGTACAAGTGCATCTGGGAGCTCATGGATGCTGTCGATACCTGGATCAAGACCCCCGAGCGTGCGGCTGACCTGCCTTTCTTGATGCCCATCGAGGACGTCTTCACCATCTCCGGCCGCGGCACCGTCGTTACCGGCCGTGTGGAGCGTGGCGTTGTCAAGGTTGGCGACAAGGTTGAGATCGTCGGCATCCACGACACCCAGGAGACCACCGTCACCGGCACCGAGATGTTCCACAAGACCCTCGAGTTCGCCGAGGCCGGCGACAACGTCGGCTGCCTGCTCCGCGGCATCGACAAGAAGTCCGTCGTCCGTGGCCAGGTTCTCGCGGCTCCCAAGTCCATCAAGCCCCTGACGAAGTTCGTCGGCCAGGTCTACGTCCTGAGCAAGGACGAGGGCGGCCGTCACACCCCCTTCTTCAACAACTATCGCCCCCAGTTCTACTTCCGTACCACCGACGTGACCGGCGTCATCTCGCTGCCCGACGGTGTCGAGATGTGCATGCCCGGCGATAACGTCGACATGAAGGTCGAACTCATCACCCCGATCGCCATCGAGAAGGGCCTCCGCTTTGCTATCCGCGAGGGCGGCCGTACCGTCGGTTCCGGCGTCGTCATCGAGGTCGAGGGCTGATCTGACCCGCTCTGATTTTTACAAATCCCGCCGGCTTTCGTCGGCGGGATTTTCCATCATTTCAGCCCCAACATGAAGCCATCGAGCGCCGTGGAGTGGACGTCGCCGGCAATGACGCGCCCGGCGTGGCAGTAGAGCTCGGCGATGACCGTGGCGCCCTTGTCCGGCCAGCTCGTGACGCGGTAGCTATACCGTGTGGCGCTCTGGCCAGCATAGCGCTCAAGGTCAAAGCCCTGCTGCTTCTGCAGCTCGTTGTAGCTCTGCAGCACCGCGTCAAACTCGCGGGGGAGAAGGATCTCCTGCCGCTGCTCGCTGGCGGCATCGACCTGCCAGCCGAGAGCAAGGAGATAGTCGATCCGCTCCTGACGGCTCGTGAGCGTGTCACCGCCGTCCCGCGTGCGGCCGGGGGCGGCGGCCAGCAGCAGTGCAAGCGCCAGCGCCGCTGCGGCCAGTGATATCCGGCGTACCGTTTTGTTATGCCATAGAACTCTCATGTCCGATACTTATGCCGAGGGGAGGCAGAAATATGCCGCAGGAACGACTCGATAAGCTGCTCGCCGGCTCCGGCCGCTATACGCGGAGCGAGGCGCGCGCCGCGATCGCCGCCGGGCGCGTCACGGTGGACGGCGCGGCCGTCACACGGCCGGAGGCGAAATTTTCCCGTGACTGCCGCGTGCTGGCCGACGGACGGCCGGTGGAGACGGCGGAATTTGTCTATTATATGATGAATAAGCCCGCCGGCTATATCTGCGCGACGGCGGACGAAAAATACCCCGCCGTCACGCGGCTGCTGCCGAAGGAGCTGCGCGCCCGCGGCCTCTTTCCCGTCGGACGGCTCGACGCGGACGTGACGGGGCTTCTCATCCTGACCGACGACGGGCGCTATGCCCACCGCGTCACCGCCCCGCGAAGCGAGACGCCCAAGCGCTACGAGGCGCTGCTGGACGCCCCCGTGGGCGAGGCTGACGCGGAGGCCATGGCCGCCGGGACGACGCTGGCGGACGGGACGTGCTACCGCCCTGCGCTGCTGGAGCCGGACGCGTCTGCTCCCTGCCGAGCCGTGGTGACGGTGACGGAGGGGAAGTTCCATGAGGTGAAAAATCTGTTCGCCGTGCGCGGACGGAGAGTGCTTTCGCTGCGGCGGCTGTCCATCGGCTCGCTTGCTCTGGACGAGACGCTGACGGCGGGTGAATACCGTCAGATGACTCCGGAAGAGGCGCTTTCCGCGCTTGGTTGACGTAACCACAATATGTAGGCTCTGTCAAAGGACGTGGCCTCTTTTTGTGCAAAATATCGAGCAAAAATAACAAGAGTTAAAATTATTAACAATTTTATTGCGAAAAACTATTGAAAAATGACAACAAATGTACTAATATAGAGAAAGTTTTCTGACACGAATTATGTTGGAGGGGAAAGAGATATGTCAAGCCGTATCTTCCAGAGCGTTATTTTGCAGATGAAAGACGCGACAAAACGGTGTATCGGCGTCGTGGATGAAAAGGGGAACGTTGTGGCTTCCTCCGACCTGTCCCTGATGGGCGCGAGGCTGGACGGCCTCCGCGCGGCGGAGCCGGAGCCCTGGGACGAGGTCTTTCATGCCGACGGGAAAAGCTGCCGCTGCATCAGCGAGGGCGGACAGCGCGGTGAATACTGCGTGTTTGTCGATGGGGCGGATGAGCTTGCCGATTCGCTGTCGGTCGTGGCCTCCGTTGCGCTCAGCGGCGCGAAGGCCAGCTATGACGACAAGCATGACACGACCACCTTCGTCAAGAATATCATCTCCGACAACATTCTCCCCGGCGATGTGTACGTCCGCGCCAAGGAGCTGCATTTCAATGCCGAAGCGCCGCGCGCGGTGTTCATCATCCGCCAGACGGCGAGCGCCGACGCCTCGGTGCTCGAATACATCCGCAGCAAATTCGCCGTGCCGGACCGGGATTTTCTGCTCTCCACCTCCGAGTCGGACACGGTCTTCATCAAGGAGCTGCCGCTTGCCTTTGAACTCGAAGACCTTGAGCCCATCGCGGTCAACATCTACGAGGGGCTGCTGACTGAACTCGACATACATACCACCATCGGCATCGGCTCGCCGGTCATGCACCTGCGCGAGCTTGCCGACCGCTATAAGGAGGCGCAGACGGCCATCGAGGTCGGCAAGGTCTTCGATACCGAAAAGAGCGTCATCAGCTATGGCAATCTCGGCATCGGCCGCATCATCTACCAGCTCCCCACAACGCTGTGCGAGATGTTCCTCTCCGAAGTCTTTAAGAAAAACCCCATCGAGGCGCTCGATCAGGAGACGCTCTTCACCATCAACATGTTCTTTGAAAATAACCTAAACGTGTCCGAGACGAGCCGCAAGCTCTTTGTCCACCGCAACACCCTGGTCTACCGGCTGGAGAAGATCAAAAAGCTCACCGGCCTCGACCTGCGGGAATTCGACCATGCGATCGTCTTCAAGGTCGCGCTGATGGTCAAAAAATATCTCAACACCCAGAACGGGAGAAGCACAAGGAAGTGAATCCATGGTCAAATTTGAAAACGTATCCATGATCTATCCCGGCGGCGAAGCCAAGGCCGTGCGCGATATGTCCTTTACCATCGACGATGGGGAGTTCGTGTTCCTGGTCGGGCCGTCCGGCTCGGGAAAGACCTCCATCATCAAGCTTATCACCGGCGAGGTGCAGGCCTGCGGCGGCAAGCTCAGCGTGAACGGCTTCGACCTGCGGCATATGCCGCGTCGCAAGCTGCCCGCCATGCGGCGCACCATCGGCGTCATCTTTCAGGATTTCCGCCTGATCGACGATATGACCATCTTTGAAAATGTCGCCTTCGCCATGCACGTCGTCGGCGCATCCACCCGCGACATCCGTAAGCGCGTGCCCTATGTGCTGGATCTCGTCGGGCTCACGGGACGCGAGAACCGCTTCCCCCGCGAGATATCCGGCGGCGAGCAGCAGCGTGTGGCTGTGGCGCGGGCGATCGTGAACGCGCCGAAGCTGCTCATCGCGGACGAGCCGACCGGCAACCTTGACCCGGCGCGCTCGCTGGAGCTCATGCTGCTGATGGACAAGATCAATGAGATGGGGACGACCGTGCTTGTCGTGACGCACGAAAAGGAGCTTGTCAACTCTTTCTCCAAGCGTGTTGTGGCCATCGAGAACGGCCGCGTCATCTCCGACGGAATGGATGGGTATTACAGCTATGAAATCGACTAAACTGGGCTATCTGATAAACGAGGGCTTCAAGAGCATCTTCACGCACGGCTTCATGAGCTTCGCCACCGTCACCATCATCGTGGCCTGCCTTGTCATCATGGGTTCGTTTTCGCTCATCTCCGTGAACCTCTCCGCCATGATCTCCAAGCTCGAGGCCAACAACGAGATCATCGCCTATGTGGAGGACACCTACACCGAGGACGAAGCGCGGGCGCTGGAGCTCCAGATCGCAACGCTGCCGAACGTGGCCTCCTGCCAGTTCGTCACCCGTGAGGAGGCCATGGCCGAGTTTGCCTCCAAGTACGACGACGACAGTATGTTCGCCAACGTGGACGCCTCTGTGTTCCGCGACCGCTACGTCATCTATCTGGAGGATATCTCCCTGACCCAGCAGACCCAGCAGGCGCTCTACGGCATCACCGGCGTCGCCAAGGTCAACGCGGAGCTGACGGTCGTGCAGGGCTTCATCACGGTGCGCAACGTCATCTCAGCGGTGTCCATGATCATCATCGTCATCCTGGCGGTCGTGTCCATCTTCATCATGGCGAACACCGTCAAGCTTGCCACCTACAGCCGCCGCGAGGAGATCGCCATCATGAAGATGGTCGGCGCGTCGGACTCGTTCATCCGCTTCCCGTTTATCGTTGAAGGTCTCGTTCTCGGTCTGTTCGGCGGATTGCTCGCCTATCTGATCGAGTGGGGCATATACGACGTGGTGACGAACCGCGTCATGACCGGCATCGTGGGCAATCTCGTGTCCGTGATACCCTTTGCCAGCGTGCGCTTCCTGCTGCTGGTCGTGTTCGTGGGCGTAGGTCTCGTTGTCGGCGTGTTCGGCAGCTCCATCGCCATCCGCAACTATCTGAAGGTCTGACCTTCGGAGCCGTTTCCCGCAAAGGAGGAACCCTTTGAAAGCAAGAAAGACATTCATCACCGTTGTTTGCATACTGCTCTGTGTGCTGTTCGTGCTGTCCATCTCCGTGATGGTCATCGTGCCGTCCTATGCCGCCTCGTCGAGCGACATCAAGGCGGAGATCAACTCCCTGACGGCGGAGCGCAGCGACATTGAAGACAAGATCGAATCCATCGATGCACAGCTTTCCACGCTGGGCGACCAGATGGAGCAGACGATGGAGAAGAAGGCGATACTCGACCAGAAGAACGCGCTGGCACAGCAGGAGCTGGACGTCATCAGCGAGCAGATCGAGATCATCGACAACTATATGGCCAACCGCCTGTCCGACCTCGAGGCCGCCCGCGAGCGCGAGGCGGAGCAGGAGGAGGCATGGCTCAGCCGTCTGCGCGCCATGGAGGAGAACTCCGAACTCAGCTATGTCCAGGTGCTCTTTGACGCTACGAGCTTTTCCGACCTGCTGACGCGTATCGATGCGGTCAACGAGATCACGGAATATGACGAGCAGCTTTTCAATTCCTACATAGAGGCGCGACAGACCGTCGAGGAGCTGGAGGCCGAGGCTGAGGAAATGTCCCGCACGAACGAGGCAAATAAGGCCGAGCTTGAGGAGCGCCGTGTGCAGCTTGAGGCGGATATCGCCTCGGCCAACGAGCTGATCGCGGAGCTTCAGGAAAGCGTCGATGGCTATAACCTGCTGCGTGAGGCGCAGGAGGAGGCCGATGCGGAGCTTGCCGCCCTCATTTCGGAGAAGCAGGCCGAGTATTCGGCGGCCAAGGCCAAGGAGGATGCTGCGGCTGCCGCGGCTGAAGCGGCGAGAAAAGCGGCCAGCGGCGGAGATGCCACCTTCGACGGCGACGGTACGACCTTCCTTTGGCCGTCCTACACCACCACGCTGACCTCCTATTTCGGCAACCGCGAATCGCCCGGAGGCATCGGCAGCACCAACCATAAGGGCATCGACATCGGCGCCTCCTACGGCACGTCCATCTGGGCGGCTGCATCCGGCACCGTGACGCTTGCGAGCTGGAACGGCGGCTATGGCAACTGCGTTATCGTCTCCCATTCCAACGGCTATTCCACGCTGTACGCGCATATGTCCAGCATCGCCGTCTCCGCCGGCCAGACCGTCTCGCAGGGACAGGTCCTCGGCTATGTCGGCTCGACGGGCAACTCCACCGGCCCGCACCTCCACTTCGGCGTGCTCGCCGGCGGCACCTACGTCAACCCCCTCGCGTTCAACTACATCTACGGAAGCTGATGCTTCGACTGTCACACCGGACGGCTTTTGCCGCCCGGTGTTTCTTTGCGCCGCTGTTACAAGTTGTAACGGATTGTAATGGATACGTCATGATTTTCGGCAGAATTGCGCGTATAATACTCTGCGTTGGAATATGCCGAGCGCCAGAAAACATTTGGTATTATAACCCTGTCCGTGGCGGCGCTGTGGCGCACACGGAACGTCCAAAGGAGTATTGCATTGAAGAAGACCCTATCCATTTTGTCTATGTGCCTTGTCATGGCGCTGACCTTCTCGGTCGGCTTTGCCGCGCTTGGCTCTGTGCCTGCGCAGGCGAGTGTGACAGGGGATCTTAACAGCCTCAACAGCCAGATGGGCGAGATCCAGCAGAAGATAAGCGAGCTCGAGAGCCAGATCGACAGCCTTGACTACCAGCGCCAGTCCGTTTTGGAAAAGAAGGCGACGCTCGACAAGAAAAATGCCCTGACCCAGCAGGAGCTCGACGTGATCGCCGAGCAGATCGACATCATCGACAACTACCTCACCAACCGCCAGTCCGACCTTGAGACCGCCCGCGAGCGCGAGGCGGAGCAGGAAGCGGCTTGGCTCGGGCGTCTCCGCGCCATGGAGGAGGGCACCGACCTCAGCTATATCCAGGTTCTTTTTGAGGCGACGAGCTTTTCCGACCTGCTCACCCGCATCGATCTTGTGAGCGAGATCACCCAATATGACGAGGAGCTTTTCAACGCCTATATCGAGTCCCGCCAGACCGTCGAGGAGCTGGAGGCCGAGGCCGAGGAAATGTACGCCCTCAACGAGCAGAAGCGCGCGGAATACGAGGAAAAGAGGGCGCAGCTCGAGGCCGATACCCAGGCTGCCTGCGATATGATCGCGGCGTTGGAGAGCGACATCGACGGCTACCAGGAGCTGCTTGCGGAGCAGAGCGCCGCCGAGGATGAGCTCTCCGAGCAGATCGCCCAGAAGCTGAGCGAGTATTATGCCGCTGTCATCTCCGCGCAGCAGGTCTCTGCGGCGGCGGAGGCCGTCCGCAGCAGCAGCGCCAACTTCACCAGTGACGGGGCGACCCTGCTTTGGCCGTCGTGGAGCAACATGATAACCTCCTATTTCGGCAACCGTGAATCGCCCGGGGGAATCGGCAGCACCAACCACAAGGGCATCGACATCTCCGGCAGCGGCATCTACGGCACGGACGTGTGGGCGGCCGCCAACGGAACGGTCGTCAAGACCGGCAACGATGAGGACGGCTTCGGCAACTATGTCGTCGTGGCGCTTGACAACGGCTACACCGTCCAGTACTCCCACCTCTCGGAGAACTATGTGACCGAGGGTCAGACCGTCTCCCAGGGTGAGAGCGTCGGTGCGGTCGGCTCCACGGGCATCTCGACCGGTGCGCACATCGACTTCCGTATCTACGACTCTGACGGCACCGCGCTCGATCCCATGAGCTTTGATTACACCTACGGGAGCTGACAAAGAAGAAAGCAACTCCGGGCGGCTGTTTGGCCGCCCGGATATTCCGTTTGAGGAGATATCTCATGGAAAAAGAGCGATTGAAAACACTGTCCGTCGCCGCGATATCCTTCGCGGCGGGGCTGCTTTTGTGTATGGGGCTGCTCGCGTGGAGCTGCGGCGGCATTTCCGCCCTCCCAAGCGTCGCCAAATATGCGGCGGCGCTGCGCCTTGTCCAGCGCGAGTATATCGGCGAGGCCGAGTCCGATGAGTTCACGGACACGGCGCTGGCGGCGTCCATCGGGACGCTTGACCGCTGGAGCTGCTACATGACCGCTGAGCAGTATGCGGACTACCTTGACTACAGCAACAACCGCTATCAGGGCATCGGCATCACCATCGTCAAGGATGCGGAAAGCGGCGGCTTTGAGATACGCTCGCTCACCGCAGACGGTCCTGCGGCGCTGGCCGGGGTGCAGATCGGGGAGATCATCACCGCCTGCGACGGCGTGGATGTGACCGGCGGGACGACATCGGAGCTGAAGGCGGCCATCCAGGCCGCGTTCGGCGGCGAGGTGACGCTCACGCTGCTGTCGCCGGACGGCACGCTGCGCGAGCTTGCCGTCTCCTGCGAGACGATCAAGGCCGACCCCGTCTCCTGGGAGCTGACGGAGGACGGCTATGGCGTCATCCGCATCAAGAACTTTGAGGCCGGGATGGCCGAGTCCGCCATCGCCGCTGTGGATACACTGGTGGAGCAGGGGGCGGCGGGCATCGTGCTTGACGTGCGGAACGACCCCGGCGGGCGCGTGACGGAGCTGTGTGAGCTGCTCGACTACCTGTTGCCGGAGGGCAATATCTTCATCCGCGCGGACAAGAGCGGCCATGAGGTCGTGGAGACGTCGGACAGCGACTATGTGGACATCCCGCTGGCGGTGCTTGTGAACGCCGGCTCCTATTCCGCCGCTGAATTCTTCGCCGCCGCGCTGCAGGAATATGACCGCGCAACGATCGTCGGCGAGGCCACGACGGGTAAGGGACGCAGCCAGCTCACCTATACCATGTCCGACGGCAGCGCCATCCACCTGTCGACCTATGTCTATCTCACGCCGCGGCGCGTTGATCTTTCCGAGACCGGCGGCATCACGCCGGACGTGACGCAGACTCTGGACGACGAGCAGCGCACGCTCCTTGCGGCGGGACAGCTTGCCACGGCGGATGATCCGCAGCTTCAGGCCGCGCTCGACGCGCTTCGCACTTGACAGAGGGCATATACTTTTTATATAATAAACAACTATGATAATTGTATAAATTGCAGCCACAATAATGTTCGGAGGTATAGCAATGGCCAGCGAAACCAAATTCAAAATGAGCCGCGAGCGCTATGACGAGCTTACAAGAGAGCTCGATTATATGCAGACCGTTCGTGAAAAAGAAGTCTCGGAGATGATCAAGGAAGCCCGCAGCTATGGCGACCTGTCCGAGAACAGCGAATACGACGAGGCGAAGGAGGAGCAGGGGAAGCTCTATTCCAAGATCGCGGAATATAAAAACCTGCTGGCCAACGCGGAGATCGTTGAGCCGATGGAGGGCAAAAAGGGTGTTGTCGGTATCGGCAGCCGCGTCCGCGTGCTGGATATCGAGTTCAACGAGGAGGAGGAATACCAGATCGTCGGCAGCCAGGAGGCCAACCCCCAGGCGCGCCGCATTTCGGAGGATTCCCCCTTTGGACGCGGCCTCATCGGCCACCGCGTCGGCCAGACCGTCACGGTCGAGGCGCCGGCCGGTGAGCTTCAATTCAAGATCATCGCGGTCAATTATTGACCCGTACGGAGGATAGAAAGATATGAGCAATTATCCCGAGGGCTACCGCAGCGAGCCCGCCGGCCTGTCCGACGAGATGCGCGTGCGGCGCGAGAAGCTGTTCCGGCTTCAGGATGAGGGGCGCGACCCCTACCATATAACCCGCTTTGTGCGGAGCCACTATTCCGCCGAGGTGACGGCGGACTATGACGCGCTGGCTGGACAGGATGTGTCCGTGGCCGGGCGCATCATGGCGAAGCGCGTGCACGGCAAGGCCGGCTTCCTGGATATCCAGGACGACCGCGGCCGTATCCAGCTTTACGTCTCCGTCGACGATCTGGGCGATATGCTTGCCGAGGTCAAGACTTGGGATGTCGGCGACATCATCGGTGCGACCGGCTTCGTGTTCAAGACGCGGACAGAGACGGTCAGCGTCCATGTGAAGGAGATCCGGCTGCTGTCGAAGTCGCTGCGTCCGCTGCCCGAGAAATTCCACGGCATGACCGATATGGAGCAGCGCTATCGCCGCCGCTATGTTGACCTCATCATGAATGAGGACAGCCGCCGCGTGTTTGAAATGCGGACGAAGTTCATCCGCATCGTCCGCCGCGTCCTTGACGAGCGCGGCTATTACGAGGTGGAGACCCCGGTGCTCGGCACCATCCTCGGCGGCGCGAACGCCCGCCCGTTCATCACGCACCACAACACCCTCGACATCGATATGTATCTCCGCATCGCCACGGAGCTCAATCTGAAGCGCCTCATCGTCGGCGGCATGGAGCGCGTCTATGAGATCGGCCGCATCTTCCGCAACGAGGGCATGGACACCAAGCATAACCCGGAGTTCACGACCGTTGAGCTGTACGAGAGCTATGCCGACTATAACGTGATGATGGATATCATGGAGGAGATACTCTCCACGGCGGCCATCGAGCTCTGCGGCAGCTATAAGCTCGAGTGGCACGGCAAGACCATCGACCTCACGCCGCCCTTTGCCCGCAAGAGCATGGCGGAGCTTGTGAAGGAGCAGCTCGGCATCGACTTCATGGCGAACCCCGACGACGCATGGGCGGTGCAGGCGGCCAGAGCCGCCGGTGTGGATATGGACGGCGTGGATCAGACCTGGGGACAGGCGCTGTATGAGTGCTATGACCAGAAGGTCGAGGACAGCGTGATCCAGCCTACCTTCGTCATGCTCCACCCGGTCGAGGTGTCGCCGCTTGCGAAGCGCAGTCCGGCCGACCCGCGCCTCACGGAGCGCTTCGAGCTCTTCATCGACGGCTGCGAGTTCTCCAACGCCTTCTCCGAGCTGAACGACCCGCTTGACCAGCGCCTGCGCTTTGAGCGCCAGGCCGAGATGAAGGCCGCCGGAAACGACGAGGCGACCGACATGGACGTCGACTTCTGCGAGGCGCTCGAATACGGCATGCCCCCCACCGGCGGCATGGGCATCGGCATCGACCGCAGCGTCATGCTCCTCGCCGGTGTAGACTCCATCCGCGACGTTATCCTCTTTCCCACAATGAAGACATTAGAGAAATAAAACACTCAGAAACCCAGTGTTTTAGCGGCTTTTGAGGTATGAAACAACTGAAAAACCTACACCAATACACCAATTTTACACCAATTGATGCAGGAAGTTGTGCAGACGAGAAAAAATCGCATAATTTGTACAATGAGTGAGCAATTCCAATCGGGATTTAGAGGAGAAATGAACTGTGGTTAGTGATTTTATTGGAGCAGCATTTCCGTGGATTTTAATGGGTTTATTTGTGGCAATTAGTTGTTCTCTTATGAGTAAAAAAACAAAATAAATTCCAGTTTGTCAACCTGCCCTTTGAGAGAAGAGAAAACTTTTCTTAAAGGGCTTTTTCTATTTATACGGATATTCGCAAACTACAAGAAAATGGTGAAACTTCATATACTCTAAGCACAAGGAGGTTGAGGTTTGGCTATGAACGGATGAGTTTTCAGGAGGAAACTACGAGGGCATCAAGACGATGCACATAGCAGACTTCCGGTTAAGCTCTGAATATTAAACAGCAGAATCGTGAAATGTTCGCTTGGCAGCAGGCGGGCGGCGGCTGAGGCCTATGGCGGTGCTTTGGCTTGTGCGCACGCATGACGGAGACTCGAAAATAAGTCCCTGGCCAAGCCCGGGCGGCAGCGGAAAACACCCGCTGCCGCCCGTTTTTTGCGCGCAAAAAAATTTCGCAGAGATTCATTCTCTGCGAAAAAAATCGGCGGAGGCCATGGAAAATCAGGACTTTCGCTCGCAAGAAATGCGGATTTGACCAGAATTTTGACGGCGAATAAATCCGGAATAACGCCGCAGAAAATCGCGCAAAGCATTGATAACACTGGATTTTTTTAAAAAATTTTTGACCAGAGATTTGACGGCGAATGGCGTAAGGAAAGCGGCAAAAAGGAACAAAAAGTTATAATTTCCGAGCGCCTTGACCAAATTTATCCAGTTAAATTTGTAAGTGCCATCCAAATTTATCGGAAATGCAAATTTACTCTTGCATTATCTATGTACATATGCTAGGATATGGGCATAAGACACGGATTTCACTGTTTCGCAGAGAATGAATCTCTGCGAAAAAAGAAAAGAGGGCGGAATGGCGCCGAGGGGCGAAGGAAAAAACCGGACGCGGCGGGCGCTGCGGGCCGGAACGGTGCGGGTTGCGGTGCGGCTCGGCCTCGAGAACACGACGATCGACGCGATATGCCGGGAGAGCGCCGTGAACGTCTCCGCCGTCTACCGCCTGTATGAAAGCAAGGAGGCGCTGATCGCCGCCGCCTTTGCGGACGAGGATGAGGCGCTCCTCGAACTGGTCATGGAGAGCCTCCCTGTCCTGGAATATGCAAGCATTGACTGGCAGTCCCGCTGGCACGTCCTGTTCACGAAGTGCTGGGACTATCTCATGGCGCATCCCAATGAGGCGGTTTTCTACGTCCGCTACTATTTTTCCGAGTCGTTCCGGCTTTACGCCGCCGATGACCACACGAGGCGCTATGCCCCGCTGGTGGAGCGGATGGAGGCCTTTTTTCCGAAAACCGATGTGCGCCTGCTGCTGAGTCACGTCCTGACCACCGCTCTCTGCGAGGCGCAGAGACAGATACTCGACGGCGAAACCGATGCCGCGCTCGCCGGAGAACAGTGCTTCCGGCTCGTTTACTGCGTGATCCGGGCGTTCGGCGAGGCGTGACGCACGGACGCTTAGAGCGCCCCGGCAGGGCTGGAGCGACGTACGGACGCTTAGAGCGCCCCGGCTCCCTTGTGCAAAGGGAGCTGTCAGCGAAGCTGACTGAGGGATTGAAAAGCTCCGACAATCGCCCGTTTTCCGATAAAAACAGCAGACCCCCAGCGTTCAATCCCTTCGTCAGCGGCTGCGCCGCTGCCACCTCCCTTTACACAAGGGAGGCTTTGGCTGGTGCAAATTCGGAGAAGAAAGCACTTTTTTGAAACACTGAAAACCCACCGGGCTCGTCCCGGTGGGTTTTTTGCTGTGCAAAGCGGCGGCTCGCGTCAGACGAGCACATCCCATTTTCCGTATCTCCGGCCGCTTTCTCTGCGGATATAGTTTTTATCCTGCAGCGACTTCATGAGCCGCTTGACGCTTCGGAGCGACTTTTCGGTGGCGTCTGCAAGCTCCTGCTGTTTGATGGACGGATTTTCTCTTATCATCTCCAAGACGGCCAATTCTTCTAAGGTGCACTCCAAAGTGCCAATTTGGCACTTTGGGATTTGTTGATTGGCACCTTGGGAATTGCTTTCGTCCACATAATCGATATGCATATAGCGATTTTTTAGCTCATAGTCCGCGCCCAGGAGAAGATTGCTGAAAAACTGCTCCAGGAATTTTGCGGTGGCGTGAACGCCCTTTTGCAGGTCGTTATAGTTCGCCCGAACCAGGGCGTTGCGGAGGTACCACGAATTCTTTTCAAAGGCATCGTTGTTCACGCGGAAGCCGAAGGTTTTTATATACTTGATCATGAAAACGGCGGTGGCGCGGGTGTTTCCCTTGCCGAAGCCGGCCGGCGTGATCGAACACGCCCTCGAACAGTCGGCGGTGGATGGAGAGCCACTCGGCGGGGGGAGAACTGGAAGGCCTTTTCACCCAGCAGCTTTGTGATCCTCGCGGAGACGATATCTGCCTCCCTGGTTTTGACTTCCAGCTCGGTGCGGGTGCTTTGCTGTTCATAATAGCTGTGGATGCGCCGCTGAGCCTCGTCAATGGTGATCTTGCCCTCGATGTGTTCCTTGGCGGTGTCCAGCAGATAGGCGGAGTCCACCGCCTGCAGCCCGATGGCGGTCTTCCACGCCTCGCTTTTCTCGCTTCGGTCAGGCTCGCCCTGCTTGATATATTCCTCCAGCTCAAGCTGCCAATTCGTATCCGGTGTATTTGCACCTCATTCCTTGCTCAGATTTTCCGTCCGGAACATCGTATAGCCCTCGTAATAGTAGCTGTGGTCGATGCCCTTCATATAAACCTCGCGGCTGTTTATCTCATCGGTCAGCGCCTTTTTCCTGCTGATGCGCTCCTCCTCGCGGGCGAGGTCGGCGGAACTCGTCAGCCCCCGTTTGTTTTCAAGCGCCATATCGCACCTCCGAGATTCACTGTGGGTTATATTATAGCACATTTCCGAAAAAGTTTCGAGGCCGGATGCGGTCTGTGGAAAAATCGTAAAACGTGCGGCGGATCATGGGACTCGCGTGCCTGCGGGTTCATAATTCTTTTCCTTTTCATCCGCGCGGAAATGTGGTAGAATAGCTTGAATAACTATCGTATCGGGGGAAGAACACCGCTATGTTTTTGAATAAATTATTCGGCAGTCATTCGAGCCGTGAGCTGAAGAAGATCACGCCCATCGTGGATCGCATCGAGGCGCTGGAGGACGAATACCGCGCCCTTGACGACGAGCAGCTCCGCGCCAAGACGGACGAGTTCAAGCGCCGTCTAGATGAGGGCGAGACGCTGGACGATATCCTGCCGGAGGCGTTTGCCACCGTGCGGGAGGCGGCCGACCGTGTGCTTGGCCTGCGCCCGTTCCGGGTGCAGCTCATCGGCGGCATCGTCCTGCACCAGGGGCGCATCGCCGAGATGAAGACCGGCGAGGGCAAGACGCTCGTCGCCGTGCTGCCGAGCTATCTGAACGCGCTTACCGGGGACGGCGTCCACGTCGTCACGGTCAACGACTATCTGGCGCGGCGCGACTCGGAGTGGATGGGGAAGGTGCACCGCTTCCTCGGCCTCTCTGTGGGGCTCATCGTCCACGGCCTGACCCGCGAGGAGCGGCAGGCGGCCTATAACGCCGACATCACCTACGGCACGAATAACGAGATGGGCTTCGACTATCTGCGCGACAACATGGCGCTTTATAAGAAGGACATGGTGCAGCGCGGGCATCCCTTCGCCATCGTGGACGAGGTGGACTCCATCCTCATCGACGAGGCGCGCACCCCGCTCATCATCTCCGGGCGCGGGGATGAATCGACCGATCTCTACCGCCGGGCGGACGACTTTGTGCGCACGCTGCGCCGCGGCGTCGTCAAGGAGGTCGAGGATAAGGAGGAGATCGAGCAGGCCGATAACGAGGCCGACTATCTCGTGGACGAAAAGGCGCGGAGCGCCACGCTCACCGCGAGCGGCATTGCCAAGGCGGAGCGCTATTTCGGGCTTGAAAACCTGTCCGACCTTGAAAATACGACCCTGTCCCACCATATCAACCAGGCCATCAAGGCACATGGCGTCATGCGCCGCGACATCGACTATGTGGTCAAGGACAACGAGGTCATCATCGTCGACGAGTTCACCGGCCGTCTCATGCTGGGACGGCGCTACTCCGAGGGTCTGCATCAGGCCATCGAGGCCAAGGAGGGCGTGGAGGTGCAGCGTGAGAACCGCACCCTCGCCACCATTACGTTCCAGAACTACTTTCGCCTCTACGACAAGCTCTCCGGCATGACCGGCACGGCGCTGACCGAGGAGGAGGAATTCATGTCCATCTACCAGCTTGACATCGTGGAGATACCCACGAATAAGCCGGTCGCCCGCGTCGACAGGCCGGACAGCGTTTACAAAAACGAGAACGGCAAGAACCGCGCCATCATACGCCAGATCGCCGAATGCCACGCAAAGGGACAGCCCGTGCTGGTCGGCACGGTGTCCATCGAAAAGAGCGAATACCTCTCCAAGCTTTTAAAGCGCGAGGGCATCGCACATAACGTCCTCAACGCGAAGCACCACGAAAAAGAGGCGGAGATCGTGGCGCAGGCCGGTAAGCTCGGCGCGGTCACGATCGCCACGAACATGGCCGGACGCGGCACCGACATCACGCTCGGCGGCAATGCGGAGTATCTTGCCATGCAGGATCTGCGCCGCGCCGGCTTTGCGGAGGAGGTCATCGCGGAGGCCACGGGCTATGCGGAGACGGAGGATGAGGACATACTCGCGGCGCGGGCGCTGTTTGCGGAGAAGCTGGCGGAGCATAAGCTCGTGACCTCGGCGGAGGCCGAAAAGGTACGCGCCGCCGGTGGATTGTTCATCCTCGGTACGGAGCGCCATGAGTCGCGCCGTATCGACAACCAGCTGCGCGGCCGCTCCGGCCGTCAGGGCGACCCCGGCGAGAGCCGCTTCTTCATCGCTATGACGGACGATGTCATGCGCCTCTTCGGCTCGGAGCGCGTGATGGGCATGATGGAGGCCATGGGGCTCGACGAGGACACGCCCATCGACAACAAAATGCTGTCGAGCGCCATCGAAACGGCGCAGAAGACCGTCGAGAGCCGCAACTTCCAGATGCGCAAGAACACGCTCGAATACGACGACGTGATGAACGTCCAGCGCAACATCATCTATGAGCAGCGCCGCAAGGTGCTGGATGGCGAGGATATCCGCGCCTATATCCACAACATGATCTCCGAGGTCATCCGCAGCGGCGTTACGGACGGGCTCGGCCATGCGGCGCATCCGGAGAGCATGGAGCAGCTTGAGCAGATGCTTGAGCCGTTCTATAAGAGCTTTCTGCAGCGCGGCGAGCTGACGGCCACGGAGGCGGAGCTTCCCTCGCTGACGGCGGACGTGCTGTGCGAGCGCCTGCAGGCGATCGCGGACAGCCTCTATGAGAAGCGTGAGCAGGCCTTCGGCCTCATGCCGGACGGCACGCCGGTCATGCGTGAGCTGGAGCGCGTCGTGCTGCTGCAGGTCGTGGACGAATACTGGATGGATCACATCGATGCGATGGACGATCTGCGCCAGGGCATCGGGCTTCGCGCCTACGGAAACGTCAAGCCCATCGACGCCTATAAGCAGGAGGGCTTCGATATGTTCGAGGCCATGGTGAACGGCATCAAGGATGAGACGGTGCGCCGCGTCTTTGTCGTGCGCATCCGCAAGGAGCAGTCCATCGAGCGCAAGAGCGCGGTCAAGGCCAACCTCAACGCCGTCGGCGGCGATGCCTCGACCAAAAAGCAGCCGGTCAAGCGCGTCAAGAAGCCCGGCCGCAACGACCCCTGCCCCTGCGGCAAGTGGAAGGCAGACGGGTCGAGGCCGCTGAAGTACAAAGAGTGCTGCGGAAGAAACGAGTGATTCGGCGCACCGATCATTGCTCGGCACGGGGAGCACAGACAGCCAAAAACGCTGCAATGGCGCCCAGAGCGCCCCGGCTCCTTTGCGTAAAGGAAGCTGACGGAGGGATTGAAAAGCTGCAATAACCGCCGCTTTTCCGGCAAAAAAGCATGCTCTCGAGTTTACGATCCCTCCGTCACGGCTTGCACGGCTGTCCGCCGCCCTTTGCACAAGGGAGACTTTGGCTCGTGCAAATTCGGAAGGAAACGCGTTTTTTGACACGATGGTCTCCCGTCGTGGGGGGCACAGACTATGAGGTATCTATTTGACTGAAACAAGCTTTATCCGATCCGGGCTGATCGCGTGCCCGCACGCCTTTTCCACGCGGCTCGGCGGGGTGAGCAGCGGCGTTTTTGCCTCGCTCAACCTCGCGCAGGGGCGCGGCGACAGCCGCGAGAACGTGGCGGAGAACTGGCGGATATTCGGAGCGGCGGCGGGCATAGCGACCGAGCGCTTCGTCTATGGCCGTCAGGTACACGGCGCGGCCGTGCGCAGCGTCGGCTGGGCGGATGCCCATTCTATCTGCGACGAGGGCGTATGGGAGGCGGCGGACGGCTATGTCACGAATGTGCCCGGGCTGCCGCTGGCCGTATTCACGGCGGACTGCGCGCCGCTTCTGATGCATGACCCCGTGGCGGGCGTCGCGGCGGCGGTGCATTGCGGCTGGCGCAGCGCCGTGGCCGATATCGAGGGCGCGGCTGTGTCCAAAATGGAGGCGCTCGGCGCGCACGCGGCGGACATACGCGCCGCCGTCGGACCCTGCATTGGCTTCTGCTGCTTCGAGACGGGCGCAGAGGTGCCGGAGGCGGCGTCGGTGCTGCTCGGCGGCGATACGACGGGACTTTTTGAGAAAAAGGAAAACGGGAAATACATGGTCGATCTGGCGGGCATCGTGCTGCGGCGGCTCGGACAGCTCGGGGTGGAGAAAACGGAGTCGCTCGGCGAGTGTACGATGTGCCGCCCGGAGCGCTACTGGTCGCACCGCTACACGGGCGGTGTGCGCGGCAGTCAGGCCAATATCATTATGCTATGAAACAGCTTTATTGCAAAATAACCGCGCTGCTGCTGGCGCTTTGTATGCTGGCGGGCTGCGCGGGCGATACGGCGGGGGAGAGCGGCACAGCGGAGGAGCCCGTGCAGGAGACCATCGAGGCGGCGCAGCCGGAGGGTGAGGCGCTCGGCACCGCGTATATGGCGGACGATGTGTTCTCGCTCAACGCGATCCTCGACTCCTCGTTCCACCCCTACCGGCTGACGAGCGCGTGGAACCGCGTGGTCGATATGCTGGTCTATGAGCCGATGGTCGTGATCGACGGCAGCTTTGAGGCGCAGCCGGGGCTGATCACGTCGTGGGAAACGGAGGACGGCATCACCTGGACGTTCACGGTCGACACCACGCGCAGCTTCCATTCCGGTGCGCCCGTCACCGCCGTTGACTGCGCCTATACGCTGCAGCTTGCGAAGACGGAAAATTCCTATAAGGAGCGCTTTGCCGCGGTGCAGGATATCACGACCCTGAGCAATTCCTCGTTTCAGGTACGGCTTTCCAGCGCCAACCGGCGCTTTTATGCGCTGCTCAACGTTCCCTGTGTAGAGGCGGGGACCTTCTATGACAGCATCCCCAGCGGCACGGGGCCGTATAAATTTGCGGCGACGGGGGATATGCTCGTCCTGAGCAGCAGCCACCCGAAGGCGGATTCCATGCCGCTGCTGCGCATCTATCTCAAGGAATACACCGCATCAAGCGATATATTGCAGGCATTCGAGAGCTCCTATATCGATCTGGTCGTGAACGACCCGAACTCGCTCTCGAACCTCGGCTACTCCAAGACGAACATCATCCGCTATGTGGACAGCACGAATATGCACTATCTGGGCTATAATATGCAGAGCATGGTGATGTCGCAGACGGCGATACGGGCGGCGATGACCTATATCATCGACCGCAGCAGCATCGTCTCGCTCTATATGTCGGGCGCGGGCGTTCCGGCGACGCTGCCCATACACCCGTATAACTCCCTCTATCCGCAGGAGCTGGCGCAGTCGCTTGGCTATGCGCCGGAGAAATTCAGCGAGGCGCTGGACAGCCTCGGCATGGTGGATGCGGACGGCGACGGGCTGGCCGATATGTTTGCCGGTGTGGCGGGCGTATCCCAGGGGCTCGACTTCATTGTCTGTGCGGACTCCTCGTCCAAGGTCTCCGCGGCGCGTCGTATCGCCAACGAGATGACGAAGGCGGGGCTGGCCGTCACGCTGCGCGAGCTCAGCTATGCCGACTATACGGAGGCGCTCAAGGATGGCGACTTCGACCTCTATTACGCCGAGATCAAAATACGTCCCGACTGGGACATCAGCACCCTGTTCCGCGCGGACTGGTCGGCGGACGATTCCCTCAACTTCTCGCGCTCGAGCGACTCGACGCTGCTCAGTTCCTATGCGCAGTTCATGTCTGCGGCGCCGGAGGGCGAGCAGGCCGCCCTGGATTCGCTGTTCGGCTATATGGCGCAGGCCGCGCCCATCACGGTCATCTGCTTCGAGAAAAGCGAGGTGCTGTATCACCGCGGCGTGATATCCGGCATGGATCCGACACAGGATAATATATTTAATGGTATGGAGCAGTGGACGATCGACCTCTCGGCGGGACAGACGGATGCCGGGACGGATACGGAAACGAATACAGACACGGAATGAAAAAGAGCATGATGAAAAGGGGAGAGGACAAAATGACCGACAGGGAACTTCTGAACATGGCGCGGGACGCGGCGCAGGACTCCTATTCGCCGTATTCCCATTTTCCCGTGGGGGCGGCGCTGGAGTGCGCCGACGGCAGCGTGTTCACCGGCTGCAACGTGGAGAATGCTGCGCTGGGCTCGACGATCTGCGCCGAGCGCACGGCGATATGCAAGGCGGTGAGCGAGGGACGGCGGCAATTCGTGCGCATCGCCATCTATGGCGAGGGGGAGAGCTATTGCCTGCCCTGCGGCGCGTGCCGCCAGTTTATGAGCGAGTTTGACCCGGACGGGAACATGGAGGTGCTCTGCACCCGCTCCGGCGGGCGCTACGTCAGCTACCGGCTCTCGCAGCTCATGCCCCATCCGTTTGCGTTTTGAGCGGGAAAATGGCCGCATTTTGGCGAATAGCTGCTCTATGCGGGAAAATTGCGAAAAAAGCCTGAAAAATTGTGAAAAGCCCCTTGACATCCAGGGGGCTTTTTGCTATTCTAACAGGGCACGCGTCCTGTGAAGGGCGAGGTGCGCCCATGCGATGAAGCGGGAGATTGCGCCGACGGGCGGTAACTTCCGTGGAGCAGTCCGGGGGTCAGCGGTAAGCCCCATGATCGGACGGGTCGGAGACCGGCACCGCGTATATCGTCTGGATCGATGTGAACCGGCATTGCGCCGGTAAATATTTTGAGACAGGGTCTGATACGCACGGTTGAGTGTGCAGATTTCCGATGGCCGTGCGGTAAAACGTAAAAACCGTACACTATTTAGGAGGAAAATCCATGGCAGCTAAGAAAATGATCCGCATCCGCCTCAAGGCCTATGACCATCAGCTCATCGACAAGGCCGCTGAGACAATCGTGGAGACCGCGAAGCGTACCGACGCGAAGGTCTCCGGCCCCATCCCTCTGCCGACGCAGAAGGAAGTGGTCACCATCCTACGCGCCGTCCACAAGTACAAGGACAGCCGCGAGCAGTTTGAGCGCCGCACTCACAAGCGCCTGATCGACATTATCGCTCCCACCCAGAAGACTGTCGAGGCTCTGATGAGCCTTGAGCTTCCTGCCGGTGTCGAGATCGAGATCAAGCTCTGAGACACCATTTAACAAACAGTCAGCAACCCACAGCCCGCTCCCAGAGAGCAGGCGGGTCAAGTTGGAGGCCGCCGTTACCGGCTCCCAACCAATAACCTAAGGAGGAAAATATGAAGAAAGCCATCATCGGTAAGAAGGTCGGCATGACGCAGATCTTCGACGAGACGGGCAAAGTCGTTCCCGTGACCGTTATCGAGGCCGGCCCCTGCGTGGTCGTCCAGAAGAAAACGGCCGATAAGGAGGGCTATGAATCCGTCCAGCTCGGCTTCGAGGAGACTCGTGAAAAGAAGCTCACCAAGCCGGAGCAGGGACACATCGCCAAGGCCGGCGTTGCGCCCCAGAAACACCTGCATGAGTTCCGTCTGGAGGGCGCGGCCGAGATGAACGTCGGCGACGTGCTGAAGGCGGACGTGTTCGCAGAGGGCGACCATGTTGACGTCACCGGCATCAGCAAAGGTAAAGGCTACGCCGGCGTCATCAAGCGCTGGGGCGCTCAGCGTACTCCCACCACCCACGGCGGCGGCCCTGTCCACCGTCACGCCGGCTCCATGGGCTCGTCCACCGATCCCAGCCGGATATTCCCGGGCAAGATCGGCGCCGGTCACATGGGCGTTGAGCAGGTCACGGTGCAGAACCTTGACGTCGTAAAGGTCGATCCTGAGCTGAACATGATCGTCCTGCGCGGCGCGGTGCCCGGCCCCAAGGGCGGCATTGTCTACATCAAGAACACGGTCAAGACGATCGTCGAGAAGCACGCCGCGACCGACATTTCCAAGAACCCGCAGAAGGCTTCCGGGCGCAACCCGCAGAAGGCTTCGGCCCGTTCCAAGTAAGAAAGGAGAGAGATAACAAATGCCTAAAGCGAAATTGGTCAATATGGCCGGCGAGCAGATCGGCGAATATGATCTCTCCGAGGCTGTTTTCGGCATCGAGCCGAATGAGTCCGTTGTCCACAGCAGCGTAGTGAACTATCTTGCCAACCAGCGTCAGGGCACGCAGAGCGCGCTGACCAAGGGCGAGGTTTCCTACACCACCCGCAAGCCCTGGCGGCAGAAGGGCACCGGCCGCGCCCGCGCCGGCTACACCGGTTCTCCCGTGTGGCGTCACGGCGGCGTCGCCTTTGCGCCCAAGCCCAGAGACTACCGCTTCAGCCTGACGAAGAAGACGAAGCGCCTCGCGCTCAAGAGCGTCCTGTCCGCGAAGGCGGCCGGAAGCGCCATCATCGTCGTCGACGGCCTGAAGATGGACGAGATCAAGACCAAGGTCTTCAAGAAGTTCCTGGAGACCGCCGGTGTTGCCGGCAAGGCCATGGTCATCACCGAGAACGTGGACGAGGCGGTCATCAAGTCCGCCCGCAACCTGCCCGGCGTTTCCATCACCACCGCGACCGTCATCTCGCCCTACACGCTTCTCAACGGCGGCACGCTGGTCATCGACAAGGCTGCGGTACAGAAGATCGAGGAGGTGTTCGCCTGATGAAAACGGCTTACGATATCATCATCCGCCCGGTCATCACCGAGCAGTCCATGGAAGACCTGGACATCAAGAAGTATGTGTTTGAGGTCGCCAAGGACGCGAACAAGATCGAGATCAAGAAGGCCGTCGAGGAGATCTTCGGCGTCACCGTGATCAAGGTCACCACCATCAACGTGCATGGCAAAAAGCGTCAGCAGGGCCGCTATCCCGCCGGTAAGACCGCCAGCTGGAAAAAGGCCGTTGTGAAGCTCTCCGCCGACTCGAAGAACATCGAGATCTTCGAGGGCATGGCGTAAGGGAGGAAGAAAGATGGCACTGAAAACTTATAAGCCCGTAACGCCCGCACGGCGTCACATGACGGTCTCCGGCTTTGAGGGAGTCGACAAGCACGCCCGCCCCGAGAAAAGCCTGACCGAGAAGCTTAAAAAGCACGCCGGCCGCAACAGCTACGGCCGCATCACCACCCGCCACCACGGCGGCGGCAACAAGCAGAAGTACCGCATCATCGACTTCAAGCGCGACCGCGAGAACGATCCCGCGACCATCCTCCGCCTGGAGTACGACCCCAACCGCTCCGCGTTCATCGCGCTGTGCGAGTATCCCGACGGCGAGCGCCGCTACATCATCGCTCCCGCCGGACTGAAGGCCGGGGATACCATCGTGTCCGGACCCACCGCCGACATCAAGGCCGGCAACTGCCTGCCCCTCGCGAATATCCCTGTCGGTACCTTCATCCACAACATCGAGCTCTACCCCGGCAAGGGCGCCCAGCTCGTCCGCGGCGCCGGCAACGCGGCGCAGCTCATGGCCAAGGAGGGCGCGCTGGCGACCGTCCGTCTGCCGTCCGGCGAGATGCGCAAGATCCGCATGAACTGCAAGGCGACCATCGGCACCGTCGGCAACGCCGACCATGCCAACATCTCCATCGGTAAGGCTGGCCGCAAGCGCCACATGGGCTGGCGTCCCACCGTCCGCGGCTCCGTCATGAACCCTGTGGATCACCCCCACGGCGGCGGCGAGGGCAAGTCGCCCATCGGCCGTCCCGGCCCTGTTACGCCTTGGGGCAAGCCAACTCTCGGCTATAAGACGCGCAAGAAGAAGAACGCTTCGGATAAGTTCATCGTCAAGCGCCGCAACGCCAAATAAGGAGGGAAGAAAAATGTCAAGAAGCATCAAGAAAGGCCCGTTTGCCGCTCCCGAGCTGCTTAAGCGCGTGGACGAGATGAACAAGGCGGGCGAGAAAAAGGTCGTCAAGACATGGTCTCGCGCTTCCACCATTTTCCCGTCCTTTGTCGGCCACACCATCGCCGTCCACGACGGTCGCCGCCACGTTCCCGTGTATGTCACGGAGGACATGGTCGGCCACAAGCTGGGCGAATTCGCTCCGACGCGTACCTTCCGTGGTCACGCCGGAAGCAAGACGAAGTAAGGAGGAGCGGAAATGGAAGCAACTGCAAAAGCGAAATTCATCCGCATTTCTCCCCGTAAGGTGCAGATCGTGTGCGAGCTCATCAAGGGCCGCGACACGAAGTATGCCGAGGCGATCCTGCGCGCGACTCCGAAGAGCGCGTGCGAGCCGCTGCTGAAGCTGCTGAAGAGCGCCTGCGCGAACGCGGAAAACAACCACGAGATGGATCCGGACAACCTCTATGTTAAAGAGTGCCTCGCCACCGCCGGTCCCATCCTGAAGCGCGGCCAGCCCCGTGCCCACGGCCGTATGTACCGCATCAACAAACGCACCAGCCACATCACCCTGACCGTGGCTGAGAAAGAATAAGGGAGGAGGCAGAATATGGGACAGAAAGTTCATCCCCACGGTATGCGCGTGGGCGTCATCAAAGACTGGGATTCCCGCTGGTATGCGCGTCCTGACAAGGTCGGCGACCTGATCGTCGAGGACTATAAGATCCGCAAATTCCTCAAGAAGACCCTTTATTCCGCCGGTGTTCCCACCATCGAGATCGAGCGCGACAGCGCGAAGGTCCGCATCTTCATCCACTGCTCCCGCCCCGGCGTCGTGATCGGCAAGGGCGGCGCGGAGATCGAGCGGCTTCGTCTCGAGGTCGAGAAGATGATCGGCAAGCCCGTGGCGCTGAGCATCGTTGAGGTTCGCAGCCCGGATGTCAACGCCCAGCTCGTCGCGGAAAACATCGCCCAGCAGCTTGAAAAGCGCATCGGCTTCCGCCGTGCGATGAAGAACGCCATCGGCCGCGCCATGCGTATGGGCGCGAAGGGCATCAAGGTTCAGTGCGGCGGCCGTCTCGGCGGTGCTGAGATCGCCCGCTCCGAAAGCTATCACGAGGGCACCATCCCCCTGCAGACCATCCGTGCCGACATCGACTACGGCTTCGCCGAGGCCGCGACCACCTACGGCCGCATCGGCGTCAAGGTCTGGATCTACAAGGGCGAGGTCCTCACCACCACGCTGCGCACCTCGCCGCGTGTCATGGACATGAACCGTCGCGACAACCGTCGTGACCGCCGTGACGGCGACCGTCGCGGCCGCGGCGGCTACAACCGCAACGGCGGCGGCAACCGCGACAACCGCGGCGGCTATAACCGCAGCGGCAACGGCGGCGGCTACAACCGTGACAACAACAACCGCGGCGGCTACAACCGTCAGGGTCAGGGCTATCAGGGCAACCGTCCCCAGCAGGCCCGTCCCGCCGCTCCTGCCGCTCCCGCGGCAGCGAAGGAAGGAGGCAATGCGTAATGCTGATGCCTAAGAGAGTCAAATATCGCCGTGTACAGCGCGGCCGCATGAAGGGTAAGGCCACCCGCGGCAACTTCCTGGCCTACGGCGATTACGGCATCGTGGCCACCGAGCCCTGCTGGATCACCGCGAACCAGATCGAGGCTGCCCGTGTCGCCATGAACCGTTACATGAAGCGCGGCGGTCAGGTCTGGATCAAGATCTTCCCTGACAAGCCCGTCACGGCGAAGCCCGCTGAGACCCGTATGGGCTCCGGTAAAGGCTCCCCCGAGTACTGGGTCGCCGTTGTCAAGCCCGGCCGCGTCCTCTTTGAGGTCGGCGGCGTGAGCGAGGAAGTGGCGCGTGAGGCCATCCGCCTTGCCAGCTACAAGCTGCCCTGCAAGACCAAGTTCATCATGCGCGAGGGTCTTGTGGAGACTGATGAAACCGTTGAGACTGGAGGCGAAGCATAATGAAGGCCGAAGAGATCCGCTCCCTTTCCGAAAGCGAGCTGAACGCGAAGCTGGTGGAGATGAAGAAAGACCTTTTCATGCTCCGTATGCAGCACGCCACCAACCATCTTGACAACCCCCTGAAGATTCCCGCCCTGCGTCGGGACATCGCCCGGGTGAAGACCGTGCTCCGTGAGAAGCAGGTCAGCGAGGAGGCTTGAAGATGAGTGAAGTGAGAACAACCAGCCGTAAGACGCGTGTGGGCAAGGTCGTTTCCGATAAGATGGACAAGACCGTCGTCGTCATCGTGGAGGATCGTGTCGCGCACAAGCGTTATAAGAAGATCATTGGACGTACCTATCGCCTCAAGGCGCACGACGAGAACAACGAGTGCGGCATCGGCGACCGCGTCCGTGTGATGGAGACCCGCCCGCTGTCCAAGGATAAGCGCTGGCGCGTGGTCGAAATCCTTGAGAAAGCCAAGTAAGGAGGCGCCGAAATGATACAGGCTGAAACCTATCTGAAGGTCGCCGACAACACCGGCGCCAAAGAGATCAAAACCATCCGTGTGCTGGGCGGTTCCAAGCGCAAGTACGGCAACATCGGCGATGTCATCGTCGCGTCCGTGCGCAAGGCCGCTCCCGGCGGTTCCGTCAAGAAGGGCGACGTCGTCAAGGCTGTTATCGTGCGTACCGCGAAGGGCGTGCGCCGTGCCGACGGCACCTACGTCCGCTTCGACGAGAACGCCGCGGTCCTGATCCGCGAGGACGGCAACCCCACCGGCACCCGTATCTTTGGGCCGGTCGCCCGTGAGCTGCGCGACAAGGATTACATGAAGATCCTGTCCCTCGCTCCGGAAGTGATTTAAGGAGGCCGTGCAAATGGAAATTCGTAAAGACGACACCGTCGTCGTTCTGTCCGGCAAGGACAAGGGCAAACAGGGCAAGGTCCTCGCGGCGCAGCCCAAGGCCGGCAAGGTCATCGTCGCCGGTGTGAACGTCGCGAGCAAGCACCGCAAGCCCCGCAACCAGCAGGATGAGGGCGGCATCATCAAGATGGAGACCCCCATCTACGCCTGCAAGGTGCAGGTCGTTTGCCCCAAGTGCGGCAAGGCGACCCGCGTTGCCCACAAGGCCGATGGAAACGGCAAGAGCATCCGCGTCTGCAAGCATTGCGGCGCGAGTCTGTAAAGGGGGAACAGGACATGACCAGACTGAAAGAAATGTATCTGAACGAGGTCGCTCCCGCCCTCATGCAGAAGTTCCAGTATAAATCCACCATGCAGATCCCCCGCCTCGACAAGATCGTCGTGTCCGTGGGCTGCGGCGACTGCAAGGACAACGCCAAGGCGCTCGATGCCGTTATCAAGGACATCACCGCCCTGACCGGCCAGAAGGCCGTCGCCACCGTGGCGAAGAAGTCCGTCGCCAACTTCAAGCTCCGTGAGGGCATGAAGGTCGGCGTGAAGGTCACCCTCCGCCAGGATCGTATGTGGGAGTTCCTCGACCGTCTCTTCAACGTGGCGCTGCCTCGTGTCCGCGACTTCCGCGGCATCAGCCCCGACGCGTTTGACGGCCGCGGCAACTACTCCCTCGGCCTGAAGGAGCAGATCATTTTCCCGGAAATCGACTACGATAAGATCGAAAAGCTGCGCGGCATGAACATTGCGATCTGCACCACAGCGAAGACCGACGAGGAAGCCCGTGAGTTCCTGAAGCTGATGGGCGCTCCGTTCGCAGGTTAAGGAGGAGGAAAACATGGCGAAACTTTCTATGAAACTGAAGCAGCAGCGTCCTGCCAAGTACTCCACCCGCAAGTATAACCGCTGCAAGATCTGCGGCCGTCCCCACGCCTATCTGCGTGACTACGGCATCTGCCGTATCTGCTTCCGCGAGCTGGCCTACAAGGGTCAGATCCCGGGCGTCAAGAAAGCCTCTTGGTAAATCGCCGCAGGGCGAAGCCAAAATATCGTTCCGGCTCCCTCCGCGATCGGCGGAGGGACGGGACGAGACCCAATGTGAAAACCCGGTGAAAGGCCGCGTCCAATCGCGTATTGGCGCGGAACCTCCCGGCAAAACCGCGAGAGCGGTAACTCTGAATGAAGGAGGAGCAATCCAAAATGCAGATCACAGACCCCATTGCCGATATGCTGACCCGCATCCGCAACGCCGGATCGGCCAAGCATGAAACCGTGGATATCCCCGCCTCCAAGATGAAGAAGAGCATCGCTGAGCTGCTCTACAACGAGGGCTACATCAAGTCCTTCCAACTCATCGACGACGGCACCCAGGGCATCATCCGCATCACGTTGAAGTATCTCCCCGGCAAGGAAAAGGCCATCACCGGCCTGCGCCGCGTGTCGAAGCCCGGCCTGCGTGTTTACGCCGGCGCCGATGAGCTTCCCCGCGTTCTGCGCGGACTCGGCATTGCCATCATCTCCACATCCAAGGGCGTCATCACCGACAAAAAGGCGCGCGAGCTCCATGTCGGCGGCGAGGTCCTCGCGTTCGTTTGGTAAGGGAGGGGCTTGAAGTATGTCTAGAATCGGAAGAGCCCCCATCACCGTCCCGGCGGGCGTTGATGTTAAGATCGAGGGCAATCATATTCATGTGAAGGGACCGAAGGGCGCGTTGTCGCTCGACGTCGATCCCCACATGAGCGTCAAGCTCGACAACGGTGTCATCACCGTCGAGCGTCCCAGCGACGACAAGGAGATGCGTTCTCTCCACGGCCTGACCCGCACGCTCGTGCACAACATGGTCGTCGGCGTGACCGAGGAATTCTCCAAGACGCTGGAGATCAACGGCGTGGGCTACCGTGCCGCTAAGGAAGGCAAGAACCTGGTCATGAACCTCGGCTACTCCCATCAGGTCACCGTCCCCGATACGGACGATGTGTACACGGAAGTGCCCAACCCCAACCAGGTCATTGTCAAGGGTGTAGATAAACAGAAGGTCGGCCAGTTTGCGGCCGATGTGCGCGCCAAGCGTCCGCCGGAGCCTTATAAGGGCAAGGGCATCAAGTACGCCGACGAGCATATCATCCGCAAGGAAGGCAAGACCGGCGCGAAATAAGGAGGTGTGACCAATGGTTTCTAGACCCGATACGAGAGCGAAGCGTGACAGACGTCACAGCCGGATCCGCGGGAAGATCTCCGGCACACCCGAGCGTCCGCGTCTGTGCGTTTTCCGCAGCGAAAAGCACATTTATGCACAGGTCATCGATGACGTGGCGGGCAAGACGCTTGCCGCCGCCGCTTCCAATGAGAAGGACTTCGAGGGCCTTGGCTCCAATAAGGATGCCGCCACCAAGGTCGGCAAGATGATCGCCGAGCGCGCTCTGGCTGCCGGCATCGACACAGTGGTCTTTGACCGCGGCGGTTATGTCTATCATGGCCGCGTGCAGGCTCTGGCCGAGGGCGCCCGTGAGGGCGGCCTGAAATTCTGACGGGAGGAGGAAACGAAATTATGGCATACCAGAATGATCGCCGCGGACGCGGCCGCAGGGACGAGGAGCCCCAGGAATTTACCGAGAAAGTAGTTTCCATCAACCGTGTCGCCAAGACCGTCAAGGGCGGCCGCATCATGCGCTTCGCGGTGCTGAGCGTCGTCGGCGACGGCAAGGGTCGTGTTGGCTACGGCCTGGGCAAGGCGAACGAGGTCTCCGAGGCCATCCGCAAGAGCCTCGAGGACGCGAAGAAGAACATCACCACCATCACGCTTCAGGGAACCACCATTCCCCATGAGGTCATTGGTGAGTTTGGCGCCGGCCGTGTGCTGCTGAAGCCCGCCGCCCCCGGTACCGGCGTTATCGCCGGCTCCGCTGTCCGCGCCGTGGTCGAGGCCGCCGGCATCAGCGACATCCGCGCCAAGTGCCTGCGCTCGAACAATCCCCAGAACGTTGTCGCCGCCACCATGCAGGGTCTGACCAGCCTGCGCAACGCGCAGCAGGTCGCGGCCATGCGCGGCAAAGACGTTTCCGAGCTGTAAGGAGGCGCGACAATGGAAAAGAAACTGAAGATCGAGCTCGTCAAGAGCCTCAACGGCCGTCACGACAAGCATATCGCGACCGCCGCTTCCCTCGGCCTGCACAAGATCGGCCAGACCACCGTGCAGCCCGACAATCCCCAGACCCGCGGCAAGATCGCCCAGATCGGCTACCTTGTCAAGGTCAGCGAAGAATAAGGAGGGGAACCCATGGAACTTTACAATCTCACTCCCGCTCCCGGCAGCACCCATGTTGCCAAGCGTAAGGGCCGCGGCTATGCCACCGGCAACGGCAAGACGGCCGGCCGCGGACACAAGGGTCAGAAGGCTCGCTCCGGCGGCGGCGTCCGCGTCGGCTTCGAGGGCGGCCAGATGCCTCTGGCTCGCCGCATCCCCAAGCGCGGCTTCCACAACATCTTTGCCAAGCGGCTGGAATCCGTCAATGTCTCCGCTCTCGAGCGCTTTGACAACGGCGCCGAGGTCGATGCCCAGACGCTGCTCGACTGCGGCGTCCTGTCCAAATGCACCTATGGCGTCAAGATTCTCGGCGAGGGCGAGCTGACCAAGAAGCTGACGGTTCGCGCCAAGGCTTTCTCCGCCACAGCCAAAGAGAAGATAGAGGCCGCCGGCGGAAAGGCCGAGGTGGTGTAAGGTGTTTAAGACGTTTGCAAATGCCTGGAAGATAGAGGAGATCCGCAAGAAGATCCTCTTCACGCTTTTCGTTGTCCTGCTGTACCGTGTCGGCAACGCCGTGCCGGTGCCCTATGTCAACGTCACGTACCTCCAGCAGTACTTCACCAGCCTGGAGAACACCGTCCTTGGCCTGTACAACGTCATGTCCGGCGGCGCCTTCTCCTCTGCGACCATCTTTGCGCTGTCCATCCAGCCCTACATCAATGCCTCGATCATCATCCAGCTCCTCTGCGTGGCTATCCCCGCGCTGGAGCGCATGAGCAAGGAAGAGGGCGAGGAGGGGCGCAAGAAGATCGCCTCCATCACCCGTTATGCGACCGTGGCGATCGGCCTGCTTCAGGGCTTCGCCTACTACGTCCTCATCAAGAACAACGGCCTGCTGACCGATGACGGCAGCGGCGTCTGGGCGGCGATCGTCATCATCATGACCTTCACCTCCGGCTCCGCGCTCATCATGTGGCTGGGCGAGCAGATCACCGAGTTCGGCATCGGCAATGGTATCTCCATCATCCTCTTTGCCAGCATCGTGAGCCGCTTCCCCACCTCCGTCATCTCCAGCATCTCCAACATCGCGGGCGGCACGCTCGCCTGGTGGGCGGCGCTGCTCCAGCTTCTCGGCGCGGTGCTCATGATCGTCCTGATCGTGTTCGTTTCCAATGCCGAGCGCCGCATCCCGGTGCAGTACTCCAAGCGCGTTGTCGGCCGTAAGATGTACGGCGGCCAGTCCACGCATCTCCCCATGAAGGTGAATATGTCCGGCGTTATGCCCATCATCTTCGCCCAGTCCATCGCCAGCCTGCCCGCCACGGTGGCGCAGCTTGCCGGCTGGAGCAGCTCCTTCTGGCTCTATGTCCAGAAGACGAACACCTGGACCTACGTCATCTTCTATGCGCTGCTGATCGTGTTCTTCGGCTACTTCTACTCCACGATCCAGTTCAACCCCATCGAGATATCCAACAACCTTCGCAAGAACGGCGGCTTCATCCCCGGCTATCGTCCCGGCAAGCCGACCAGCGAGTATATCCAGAAGGTCCTCAACAAGATCACCCTCTTCGGCAGCATCTATCTGTGCATCATCGCCGCTGTGCCCTACATCGTGAGCATCTACTCCGACGTCGCACAGCAGGTGGGACTCTCCCTCGGCGGCACCTCCATCATCATCGTGGTGGGCGTTGCGCTTGAGACGGTCCAGGCGCTCGAGAGCCAGATGCTGATGCGCCACTACAAGGGCTTCCTTGAATAAGAGGTAACGTGCCATGAAGCTTATCATGCTCGGCGCCCCGGGCGCCGGAAAAGGCACACAGGCGGAGATCCTGGCCAAAAAGCTCGGGATCCCCACCATCTCCACCGGCAACATCCTGCGCGCCGCCGTCAAGGCGGGCACGCCCACCGGCCTGAAGGCGAAGTCCTTTATGGACGCGGGCGCGCTCGTCCCCGATGAGGTCATCATCGGCATCCTGGCGGACGCGCTGGGTGCGCCCGAATGCGCAAACGGCTACATCCTGGACGGCGTGCCCCGCACGATCCCCCAGGCCGAGGCCATGGAGCAGCAGAGCGTCGGCATCGACTGGGCGGTGGATCTTGAGGTCGCTGACGAGGTCATCATCGAGCGTATGTCCGGCCGCCGTACCTGCGTGGCCTGCGGCGCGAGCTACCACATCGTCAACGCGCCCTCCAGGGTCGAAGGGATCTGCGACGCCTGCGGCGGCGAGCTGTCGATCCGCAAGGACGACGCGCCTGAGACCGTCCGCGCCCGTCTGGAGACCTATCACAGCCAGACTGAACCCCTCATTGCGTTCTATCGTGAACGCGGAAAGCTCAAAACCGTGATGAATCAGCCTACCATCGAGGCGACCACGGCGGAGATATGCAAGGCACTGGGGATATGAGCTCAATCGTCATCAAATCCCCGCGGGAAATCGAGCGGATGCGCAAGGCGGGAAGAATTACCGCGGCTGCCCGTGCTCTGGCACGGGATATGGTAGCGCCGGGCGTGACCACCGCTCAGATAGACAAGGAAGTTGAACACTTCATTCGGAAAAGCGGCGCTGTTCCCACCTTCAAGGGCTATGGGGGCTTTCCCGCAAGCGTGTGCATTTCCATCAACGAAGAAGTGATCCACGGCATCCCCGGCTCCCGGGTCATCCGCGAGGGCGATATCGTCAGCGTGGATGTGGGAGCGACCTATGACGGCTATGTCGGCGACTGCGCGGCGACCTTTCTGGTCGGCGAGTGCAGCGAGGAGGCCAAGCGCCTCGTCGAGGTCACGCGGCAGAGCTTTTACGAGGGGATGAAATTCGCCCGTGCAGGCTATCGCATCGGCGACATATCCCACGCGGTGCAGGAATACGTTGAAGCGAATGGCTTCTCCGTGATCCGCGAGTATGTGGGACATGGCGTCGGTACCGTGATGCACGAAGCGCCGGAGGTTCCGAATTTCGGAGCAGCCGGAAGAGGGCCGAGGCTCGTCAGCGGCATGACCATTGCGGTCGAGCCGATGGTGGCTGTGGGAACGTTTGACGTCCGGACGCTGAAAAACGACTGGACGGTCGTCACGGCGGACAGAAAGCTCGCCGCGCACTATGAAAACACCATCGCCATTTCGAGCGGAGACCCCGAGATCCTTACCTTCACGGAGGATCAGATATGACCGTACCCGCGCCATACGACGTGGTCGTGTCCCTTGCGGGGCATGACAGGGGACGGCTGTATCAGGTCGTCGGGGAGGAAAACGGGCGGCTGCGGCTTGCCGACGGCAGGCTGAAGAGGCTCGACGCTCCCAAACAGAAGGGATATAGGCATGTGCGCCGGATCGCTCGCGTGAGCGAGGCGCCGACCACGGACAAGCAAATCAGAACGACATTGGCACAGGCGGCTGAGGCCGCCCCAAAGAAGGGAGACCAACTTGGCGAAAGATGACGTTATCGAGCTGGAGGGTACGGTGATCGAATCCCTGCCCAACACGATGTTCCAGGTGGACATCGGCGGCGGTCACACGATCCTGGCCCACATTTCCGGCAAGCTGCGGATGAATTTCATCCGGATCCTTCCGGGGGATAAGGTCACGGTGCAGATGTCGCCCTACGATCTTACCCGCGGTCGCATTACCTGGCGGACGAAGTAAAATAACCGTTTAATACCGAAGCAACAGTTAAGGAGGCTTTAAAAATGAAAGTCAGACCCAGCGTTAAGCCCATGTGCGAAAAGTGCAAGGTCATCAAGCGCCATGGCCGGGTCATGGTCATTTGCCCCAACCCGAAGCATAAGCAGAGACAAGGTTGAATTGTCTATCTTTGAAACGAAAGGATTGATTGCGAAAGATGGCACGAATCTCCGGCGTTGACCTGCCCAAGGATAAGCGTATCGAGATAGGTCTCACCTACATCTACGGAATCGGCAGGACATCCGCAAAAAAGATACTCGAGCAGACCGGTATCAACCCTGATACCCGCGTCAAGGATCTCACGGACGCGGAAGAGGCTCTCATCCGTGAGTGCATCGACAAGCACTACATGGTGGAGGGCGACCTCCGCCGCTCCAACGCGCTTGACATCAAGCGCCTGACCGAGATCGGCTCCTACCGTGGCATGCGCCACCGCCGCGGCCTTCCCGTTCGCGGCCAGCGCACCAAAACCAACGCTCGTACCCGCAAGGGTCCGAAGCGCACCATCGCCAATAAGAAGAAGTAAGGAGGGGAGAGAGTTATGGCAGCAGCACCTAAGAAAAAGGTCAGAACCCGCCGCAGAGAGCGGAAGAACATCGAGAAGGGTCAGGTTCATATCAGCTCCTCCTTCAACAACACCATGGTCACCATCACCGACACCAACGGCAACGCTCTTTCCTGGGCCTCCGCCGGCGGCATGGGCTTCCGTGGCAGCCGTAAGTCCACCCCGTTCGCCGCGCAGACGGCGGCGGAGACCGCGGCCCGCGCCGCGATGGAGCACGGCCTCAAGACCGTTGAGGTCTTTGTTAAGGGTCCCGGCAGCGGCCGTGAGGCGGCGATCCGCGCCCTGCAGACCGTGGGTCTGGAAGTCACGATGATCAAGGACGTCACGCCCATCCCCCACAACGGATGCCGTCCGCCCAAGCGTCGTCGCGTCTGAGTAAGGAGGAAAGAAAGAATGGCTAGATATACTGAAGCGGTTTGCCGCCTGTGCCGCCGGGAGAACCAGAAGCTCTTCCTCAAGGGCGACCGTTGCTACACCGAAAAGTGCGCCATGGTCGGCCGTGCGTATCCTCCCGGAATGCACGGACAGGGGCGCAGCAAGACCTCTGAATACGGCCAGCAGCTTCGTGAGAAGCAGAAGGCCAAGCGCTACTACGGCGTGCTGGAGAGCCAGTTCCGCAGCTACTTTGATCTGGCGTCCCGCCGTCCCGGCCAGGCCGGCGAGAACCTGCTCGCCATCCTGGAGTCCCGTCTCGACAACACTGTCTACCGCCTGGGCTTCGCCATGAGCCGCGCCGAGGCGCGCCAGCTCATCAACCACGGCCACTTCACCGTCAACGGCCGCAAGGTCAACATCCCGAGCTTTCTTGTGAAGCCCGGCATGGTCATCGGCGTGAAGTCCTCCAGCCGCGACCTTGAGAAGCTCAAGGCCAACGTGGAAGCCAACTCCTCCCGCCAGCCGCCGAAGTGGCTGGAGTACGATGCGGCCAATATGCTTGCCAAGGTGACCGGTACGCCCGCGAAGGAAGACATCGATCTGCCCATCGAGGAGCACCTGATCGTCGAGTTGTATTCTAAGTAATATAGCCCTCAATTGGAAAGCTGCAAAACCGCAATGGCGCCCTATGGCGCATACTGAAAAGGAGGGTATGAATTCATGATAGAGATCGAGAAGCCGCGCATCGAGTGCATCGAGAATCCCAACGACGAGAGCTACGGCAAGTTTGTCGTCGAGCCTCTGGAGAGAGGCTATGGCACGACCCTTGGAAACTCCCTGCGCCGCGTGCTGCTGAGCTCGCTTCCCGGCACCGCCGTCACGACCATCAAGATCGCCGGCATCCAGCATGAGTTCTCTACGATCCCCGGCGTCAAGGAGGACGTCACGGAGATCGTGCTCAACGTCAAGAGCATCATCGCCCGTCTGCACAGCGAGACAGCCAAGACCGTTTATATCGAGGCGTCCGGCGAGTGCGAGGTGACGGCCGGTGACATCAAGGCGGATTCGGAGGTGGAGATCCTCAACCCCGAGCTGCACATCGCCACCCTTGGGCCGGAGGCCACCTTCTCTATGGAGCTGACCTTCTCCCATGGCCGCGGCTATGTGGTCGCGGAGAAAAACAAGCCCGCGCAGACGGTGGCCGGGGTCATCCCCGTCGACTCCATCTACACGCCCGTGCTCAAGGTCAACTACGCGGTGGAGAACACCCGCGTCGGCAACCGCACGGACTATGACAAGCTCACCATCGAGGTCTGGACGGACCGCACCATCACCCCGCGTGACGCGGTGTCCCTCGGCGCAAAGATCCTGTGCGACCACTTCATGCTTTTCACGGATCTGTCCCAGAGCATCGGGACGGATTCCACCGTGGTCGAGAAGAAGGTCACACAGCGCGACAAGATCCTTGAAATGACCATCGAGGAACTGGATCTGTCCGTGCGCAGCTTCAACTGCCTCAAGCGTGCCAACATCAACAACGTCGAGGATCTCGTGTCCAAGACGCAGGATGAGATGATCAAGGTTCGCAATCTGGGACGCAAGTCCCTCGAGGAGGTCATGCAGAAGCTGGCCATGATGGGGCTCAGCCTGTCCAGCGAAGAAGAACCCAAGTAACACTCACTTTTGGAGGTAAACGAAAATGCCCGGAACACGCAAGCTCGGCAAGCCGACGGCCGCCCGTATGGCCATGCTGCGCCAGCAGGTCACTGACTTTCTGAAGACCGGCCGCATGGAGACCACCGTCACCCGAGCCAAGGAGATTCGTCCTCTGGCGGAGAAGATGATCACGCTGGGAAAGAAGAAGGGCCTCGCCAACTATCGTCTGGCGCTGCGCTTCATCACCAGCGAGGACGTGGCCAAGAAGGTGTTCGATGAGATCGCGCCGAAGTATGCCGACCGCAACGGCGGCTACACCCGCATCACCCGCACGGCGCCCCGCCGCGGCGACGCCGCGGAGATGGCCGTCATCGAGCTGGTCTGAACCAAAAACAAAATGCAAAGGGAGCCGTCCGTCGGACGACTCCCTTACATTATCATTCGGAGTATTGTGCGGAAAGGAAAAAGGCCGCCGGAGAACCGGCGGCCTTTCGTTTGGGCGCTCAGAGGATTTTTCCGAGGGACGCGATGCAGGACGTGCAGATGTTCTTTCCCTTGTAGGTGATGATGTCCTTCACGTTGTCGCAGAAAATGCAGGAAGTATGGAACTTCTTCAGCATGATGGTGTCCTCGGAGACGAATATCTCCAGAGGGTCGCGCTCCGCGATGTCCAGCGTCCGGCGCAGCTCGATGGGGATGACGATGCGGCCCAGTTCGTCAACCTTGCGCACAATTCCGGTAGATTTCATGATGATCCCTTTCTCTTCATTTATTTTTCGTCTATCACAAGCATAATACAACCTACGATAAAAAATGTCAACACACTTTTTTGAATAAACAGCCGAATTTAATTAATTTTTTGTTAATATGCAAGTTTTCGTCAAACAGCACCAAAATGACTCAATTTTTTGCACAATACGTCAAAACAAATATAAATGAGGAGATTCCAAATGAAACAGTCATGAATGTATAGAGAATCATGAGAAAAACAAAAAGAAACCGGAAAGGCAAAAATTACCGGGGGGGGGGTGCCGCGAAATTTCATACATATAATGATCACCATATACGCAAATGGTACGTTTTTGTATGGAAATCGTGTTTGCCGGACAAGGACGCGGGACTGATTTTGTGCGTTGTGGTGTAGACAAAACCCGCACGGAACGCGGCCCATGCGGGTGGATTGCTCACAAAACAACAGGCTTTCCGTTGTACAGCCGGAGAAAGCGCCGCAGAAGCGGCTCGTCCGAGCAGCGAACGGCCAGCGGGAGGCGGATGGCAAGCTGCGCCTCGTTGAGCGTGTCGAGTTCCAGCTCGTCCCGCAGCTCCACGGTCAGCAGCTTCGCGCCGGTGGCCTCCGCCACGGCGGCGTTTTCCACGATGTCCTCGTCGATGTCGAGCGCCTCTGTTCTCATGCGCGGCGTAAGCTCGACCGTGCGGTAGGCGGAGGCGGCGAGCGCCGGCGGCTGAGCCGGGATGAATTCCGGCGGCGTGCAGAGCGCTATGGCGCTGCGTATGGCGGCGATCAGCTCCGAGTCGGTGCCGCAGCAGCCGCCGAGCAGCCGTGCGCCGGCGGCGAGAAAGCGGGGGATATAGGCGGCGAGCTTCGCCGTGGTGAGGCTGTAGTGCGTCTGTGAGCCGCGCAGCGCGGGCGTGCCGGCGTTCGGCTTGGCCAGAAGGGGTATGGCGGCATAGCGCCGCAGCTTCGCCAGAAGCCGCGAAATGAGCCCCAGCTCGCCGCAGCAGTTGATGCCGAACGCGCTCACGCCCATGTCCTGCAGGCTCAGGAGCACGGAGGTCATGTCCTCGCCGTTCAGCGTCCGCGAGGTGCGTGTCGCGGGGAAGGAGCAGAGAATGGGCTTTTCCGAGACGCTGCGTACGGCGGTGACGGCGGCGCGGCATTCGGCGAGGGATATCTGTGTCTCGATGACGAAGAAGTCCACGCCGGCCTCGTCCAAGGCGGCGGCCTGCTCCGCGAAAATGCTCACAAGCGTGTCGAAGCTCGTCGTGCCGGCGGGGAAAAGCCGGAGCCCGGTGGGGGAGAGACAGCCGCCGACGGGGCGTCCGTCCGCCGCTTCCTTTGCCAATGCGGCCAGACGCAGGTTCATATCCCGCACGCCGGCAGAAACGCCGCAGCGCCGCAGCGCGGGCGCGGAGGCACCGAAGCTGGGCGCATAGAGCATATCACTCCCGGCGGCGATGTCGTCCCGCCGGATGGCGAGGAACGCCGCCGGATGGCGGAGTATCCAGTCCGGCGTACAGGCGTCCGCCGGCATACCCAGCGTCTGCAGGCGCGTCGCCGTGGCGCTGTCGAGGATATGAAGCTGTCCCGTGAAGAGATCGCTCATGGCGGACAAATCCCCTTTCACATGGATTTGGAGCTGTCACATGGATTCGGGAGCGCTGACACCAAGGATGGAGAGGGCGTTTTCAAGCACCGTGCCGGTGGCGGCGCAGAGCGCCAGCCGTGCGGCGGCGACGTCGCCGGCCTCGCCGCGGATGCGGCAGGCGTTGTAGAACTTGTGGAAGCGGGCGGCCGTCTCCGAGCAGTACCGGTTGATGCGCGAGGGGTCCATATCCTCGGCGGCACGCTGGATCTCGGAGGGGAAGGCGGCAAGTTGCTTGATGAGCTCGTGCTCCTGTTCGCTTTGAAGCAGGGAGGCGTCCACCTCACCGCCGACGCTGAGGCCGTCGGACTTGAGAGCCTTCAGCAGCGAGCAGATGCGCGCATGGGCGTATTGGACGTAGTAGACCGGGTTCTCACTGTCCTGGCGGACGGCGAGGTCGAGGTCGAATTCGAGGTGGGTGTCGGGCTTGGCGTTGAAGAAGTAGCGGCAGGCATCCACGCCGATCTCGTCGAGCAGGTCGGCAAGCGTCAGCGCCTTGCCCGTGCGCTTGGAGACCTTGACCGTCTCGCCGCCGCGCACGAGGCGCACCATCTGCATGATGAGGAAGTCAAGCTGGCGCCCGGCAAGCCCCAGCTCGGGGCAGGTCATGGTCGCGGCGAAGCGGATGGCGTGGCCGTGGTGGTCGGCGCCCCAGACGTTGATGACGCGGTCGAAGCCGCGCTCGACGAATTTGTTGCGGTGGTAGGCGATGTCCACGGCGTAGTATGTCCATGTGCCGTCGGCGCGGCGCATACACTCGTCCTTGTCCGCGCCGAAGTCGGTGTTGCGGAGCCAGAGCTGGCCGTCCTTTTCATAGGTGTGTCCGGCCTTGGTGAGGATATCGATCGTCTCGGCGACATAGCCGGAGCTGTGGAGGCTCGTCTCGCGGAACCACTGGTCGTAGCGGATGCCGTAGCGCTCCAGATCCTCGCGCATACGGGCGATGTTGCGCTCGATGCCGTAGGCGGCAAACGCCCTGCGGCGCTCCTCAGCGGGCATGGCGAGGTATTTCTCGCCGTCCTTTTCGTATATCTCGCGGGCAAGCTCGCGGATGTCGTCGCCGTGGTAGCCGGCGTCGGGGAACTCCACCGCGTCCTCGCCCTGAATCAGCTGGATATAGCGCGCCTCGACGGAGAGGGCGAACATCTCGACCTGGTGTCCCGCGTCGTTGACGTAGAACTCGCGCCACACGTCCCAGCCGGCGCGGTCGAGCACGGCGGCCATGCTGTCGCCCAAAACGCCGCCGCGGGCGTTGCCGATGGTCATGGGGCCGGTGGGGTTGGCGGAGACGAACTCCACCATCACGCGCTTGCCCGCGCGCTTGTCGGCGCGGCCGTAGTCCGCACCCTCGCGCATGATGGCGGCGAGCACGTCGCCATACCAGCGGTCGGCAAAGCGGAAGTTGAGGAAGCCGGGACCCGCGCACTCGACGGAGTCGAACCAGCTTCCGTCCAGCACGGCCTTGGCGGCGACAGCCTCCGCGATGGCGCGGGGCGCGCTGTGCAGCGCCTTGGCGCCGGCCATGGCGTGGTTGGAGGCAAGGTCGCCGTTCTGGGCGTTCTTGCTGCGGTCGATGCTGCCGCTGACCTCCGCCAGCGCAGGCTCGGCTCTGGAGAGGATGTCGCGGATCTGGTTTTTTGCGAGCTCGTAAAGATCAGACATTGTTTTGATTCTCTTTCACATGGATTTTGAATTGGTTGCGGCCGACGAGATTATGCTCAAAGTCGATGCTGTAGTCGAGCTCAAGCTCGCCGCCGTGCTCGCCCATATCGCTTTTGAGCATACGGGTGTCCACGCCCAGCGTGGCGCTGCCATAGGGCGTGCTGTAGAGGAAGACGTGTTTTTTTCCCGGCTCAAAGAGCATCTGGGAGTTGAGCGTTCCCTCGCGGCTCATGATCACGCCCATGGGACTGACGGTGAAGGTGGTCTTCGTCCCCTCCAGACCCGTCAGGTCGGACTCATGGTAGCTGAAGCGGCACTGGCCGTCCTCGAAGCTGTATTTCCCGGCGGTCACGAGCTCCACACGGTCGGTATCGCCGTGAGGGTCCTTTTGGGTGCCGGTGATGGAGATAATTACGTCTTTCATATTCATGACAAATATCATATAATAAATTATCCGCTAAAACAAGGGCGATTTGGCTAGCAATGTGTTACAAATATGATATAATAGAAACAAGACGGGCAGACAATATGCCCAGTCGCAGCATTTTTTTCGCAAGGAGGCGGGCTGTATGACCATTGAACTGACCGACAAGGAGTATCGGCGCCTGCTGGACATGGTGTATATCGGAAACTGGGTCCTCAATTCTGCACGCGGGGACGACCGCTTTGAGGACTATGACCTTTTACAGGAGAAGCTTTTTGCGCTCTGCGGCCAGTGCGGCATGAAAAGTCTGGCCGAGCGCTGGTACGGCCACGTCATGCCCTCGCGGGCGTATGAGGAGGGCGGCATCCACGAGGCGATCGCCGACTATGAGGACGCGGTGTTCTTTGAGATACTGGCCGAGGAGCTGGCGCGGCGCGACATGGAGCAGGAGGGTCTGAATCAGGACGACGAGACGGAGCTGAACGCCCGTATCGACGGCTATTTCTCCGAGTTTGAGCAGCACGGCATCGACAACATCGAGGTCGAAACGGAGTAAGGATCATGCTGGACGCGATACAGAGCGCGGACTGGGCCATCCTGCACGCGCTGCGCGAGGCGCTGACCTGTCCCGCGCTCGATTTTCTCGTGCCGAAGCTGACGATGCTCGGCAACGGCGGACTCATATGGCTGCTCGCGGCGGCGGGACTGCTGCTGTCGCGGCGCTGGCGGAAGCAGGGCGTGGTGCTGCTTGCGGCGCTGGCGGCGGGTGCGCTCATCGGAAACCTCTGCTTAAAGCCGCTGGCGGCGCGTCCGCGCCCCTGCTGGCTGGAGGAGGCGGCGCTGCTCATTGAAAACCCGAGGGACTATTCCTTCCCCTCCGGCCACACGCTCTCGTCCGTTATCGCCGCGGTCGTGCTCACGGCGGCGGATCGCCGCTTCGGCTATGCTGCCATTCCGCTGGCTGTTGTCATTGCATTTTCGCGTCTGTATCTCTTCGTGCATTTCCCGTCGGATGTGCTGGCGGGCGCGGTGCTCGGCCTCGCCATCGGTCTCACGGCGGCGGCGCTGCTCCGCCGCTGGACGCGCAGTCCGCGCCGGACGGAATAACACATAATAAAGCGACCTGCTGTCTGTTCAGGCAAAGACGGCAGGTCATTTTATTCATGCGTTAGGCGGCGAACGGGGGGATCGACGACCACCAGCGCAGGAGCGCCCAGCTCAGCGCGCTCATGATAAGGATCATGGCGAGGCTGAGCGGAAGTCCCCGGCGCAGCATATAGCGCGGCGGCAGTCCATAGCCCACGGGGACGGCGCGGATGGAGGTCGGCAGGCAGTAGCTCAGGTTGACGCCGATGGTGGCCGCGCAGATGTAGGGGATGGGGTCGAGACCGAGACCGTTCGTGACGGAGATGACGATGGGCATGGATACCGCCGCCGTCGCCGTGTTGGAGGTCACATCGGAGAGCACGAGCGTGACCGTGATGAGCAGCAGGCAGAGCCCGAAGCCGCCGGAGAGGGCGCTGCGGCCGACGGCCTCGCCGATCATGGCGTCCGCGCCGCTGCCCGTGATGAGGCAGCCGAGAGCAAGTCCGCCGGCGAAGACGTACATAAGCCCCCAGACGATCTTCTTCTGAGTGCTCGCCCAGCTCATCATGCGGCCGCCGCCGGTCTTTTTCGGCAGAAAGGTCAGGATGCCGCAGAGCAGGAAGACATAGGCGGGCTTGAGCCCCGGCAGCAGCTCGGCATAGAGCCCGCGCAGGAAGCTTGCGCCCGTGGCCGCGAGAAAGAGAACGAGGCTCACGGTCTCCGCGCCGGTCATGCGCCCGAGCTTGCGGCGCTCGGCCTGAAAATAGGCGCGTGTGCCGGGAAGCCGCGCTCCGCGCGGCCGGATGAGCAGCAGATAGCCGAGGTTCGTCAAGACCAGCACGAGCATAACGGGCGCAAAGCGCACGACCCAGGCGCTGTATAGAAACTCCTCGCCCGTGACCTGCTCGATATAGCGGATGACGGTGAGATTCATTGCGCCGCCGAGCGGCGTGGCGAGGCCGCCGATGCCTGCGCCCCATACGATGGTCATGAGGATGATGGAGGCAGAGGGGCTTTCGGCGACGTCACCCTCGCCGGCAAAGCGCAGCATGGACACGGCGATGGGCGTGAGCGTGGCGGCGACGACGGCATTCGGAAGAAAGGCGGAGAGCAGCGCGGAAAACAGGAACCAGAACGCGATCTGTCCCGCCAGAGAGCTGCCGATGAGCGTCAGGCAGGCGGTGGCGATGCGGCGGTCGAGGCCGGTCTCCTCCCAGCTCACGGAGATGATGGACGCGCCGAGCAGCAGCAATATCGTCTCGCTGGCGTACTGGGCGATGACGCTCGACATATCCGTGATGGAGAAGATGGCGTTGAGGACGATGGGCAGCAGCGCGGTCACGGCATAGTCCACCGGGGCGGCGATCCACCACAGCGCCATCCAGGCCACCGTGCCGATGGCGGCGCGGGCGGCGAAGCTCGTGAAGATATCCGCCGGGAGCAGGGCAATGCACAGCCCGAACAGTACGGGGCCGAGCAGCAGAAGGATAAAGCGTTTCTTATCCATAGTCATCCTCCGAAAAAGAAGCGGCCGCAAGGCATGGCGGCCGCCCTTTCCATTAAAAATTCAGTCCGGCAGGACGCGGGCGAGGAATTCGTCCATCTTTGCCTCGCAGCCGGCGCGGTCGAATACGCGGCTGCCGACGTGCGTCGCGCCGGGGACGGTATAGAGCGCCTTCTCCGAGGCGCAGAGGGCATACATCTCCCGCGCCATGGAGCAGGGGACAAAGGCGTCCGCCTCGCCGTGGATGAAGAGCACCGGCACCTGCATCCTTCGCATGAGCGCAAGCGGCTCGGCGCGGTCGAGGTCGTATCCGCCGCAAAGCCGCATGAGCAGCCGGATGGCGGGATAAAACGGGAACGCGGGGAGGCGGCGCCCCTCCAGACAGTGCACGATCTCCTCACGGGCGCTGGAGAAGCCGCAGTCCTCGATCACGGCGGCGATGTTCGGTGCAAGGCCGTCGCCGGCGGTGAGCAGGACGGAGCTTGCGCCCATGGATATGCCATCGAGAACGATCTGACAGTCCTCGCCGAAGCGGCCGCGCAGCAGCGCGAGCCAGACGGGGAGGTCGCGGCGCTCAAATTCGCCCATGCCGTAGAAGCGCCCCTCGCTTTTCCCGCAGCCGTGCAGGTCGGGGAACAGCAGGCTGTAGCCCCGGTCGAGGTAGTACTGCGCGTCGAGATAGCGGTCGCGGCCGCGGCCGCCGACGCCGTGGACAAGGACGGCCACGCGCTTGCCGCCGCGGTCGATCAGCCCTGCGTGGAGGCGCTTCCCGCCGCTTACGCAGTAGTGATCCTCTATGCCGATCGCAAGCAGCTTCGTCTCCATGGCTGCAAGCTCGTCCAGATGAGGTATCAGCGCACGGGGACAGGGCTTCTGCTTCCATGGCCGGCGCATGAGATTCGTCCAGATGGCATAGACGGCCACGCCGAGCACGCCGAGCAGCGCCAGAAGCAGAAGGCAGAGCAGGATGATGAGCAGTATTTTCATTGGCTTATCTCGTCATGCTGGGCGCGGCGGAAGTGGGGCATACCGACCTGCAGGAGGACAAAGCCCGCCACGAACAGCAGGATCAGGGACAGCAGGCCGAAGCAGGCCTTGCCGCAGAGCGCGAACACCAGCGAATAGAGCGCGGGGCCGATGACGCAGGCGAACTTGCCGAAAATATCGAGGAAGCCGTAATACTCGTTGGAGCGCTCCGGCGGGATGATCTGGCCGAAATAGGAGCGGGAGAGCGCCTGTATGCCGCCCTGCACCGTGCCGACCATCGTGGCCAGCACCCAGAAGAGAACGCTGGAGATGGAGACGGCCTTTTCCGCCGTGAGGCCGAGAAGCCCGGCGTAGTCGATGATGAAGCCCATAAAGAAGCCGACGATGGTGATGACGCCGTAGATGCCGACGGCGATGGTGATGAGGCGGAGCGCGCCGTATTTCTTGCCCCAGTTGCCGAAGAGAATGGAGAACGGCATGGCGACAAGCTGGGTCACGAGCAGTGCGAGTATCATGCCGATGGAGCCGAGGCCGAGGGTGCTGCCGTAGTTCGTCGCCATGGAGATGATGGTGTCCACGCCGTCGATATAGCAGAAGTAGGCGAGGATGAAGAAGAGTACGGCCTTGTCGCGCAGGATGCTCTTGAAGGTCGTGACGGTGTTGCGCCACGCCTGCTTGCCGAGCTGCTGCGGCGGGGTCTCGACATAGTGGGTCTGATGGACGTTTTTCCAGAACGGGATGGAGAAAAGCAGCCACCACACCGGGACGATCATAATGGCGATCTTATAGCTCAGGATGGACTGTCCCATGGCCAGCATCACGCCGATGGAGATGAGGAACGGGATGGTCGAGCCGCCGATATAGCCCATGGCGAAGCCCCATGCCGAGACCTTGTCCATGCGGTCGGGCGTGGTCACGTCGGTGAGGAAGCTGTCATAGAACAGGCAGGAGCCGGAGAAGCCGATACGGCTCAGCACGAAGCCGACGAGCATCCAGACCCAGTTGTCGAACAGCGCCATGAAGCAGGTGAAGACGACGCCGATGAGCATGAACGCCGTCCAGAGCTTTTTCTTCATGCCCTTGAAGTCGCCGATGGCGCCGAGATAGGGCGCGAGCACGGCGGTGATGAGGTTGGCGAAGGAGACGGCGTAGCCGTAGACCGTGTTGATGACACCGGCATTCGCAAGCCCAGACACGACGACCTGGAAATAGATCGGCCATATCGCGGCGGAGATGTTTGTCGCCCAGATGGAGTTGGCCCAGTCATAGAAGATCCATGACCACTCGGTTTTGGTGAAGCGCTTTTCTTTTTCCATGAATACACCGTCCTATGTTGATTTTTCTGCTTACAGTCCGGGGAGCAGCTGCTGCGCCACGGCGAAGTAGGCGAGGAGCGCCAGCGCGTCCACGATGGTGGTGATAAAGGGACTGGACATGACGGCGGGGTCAAAGCCCAGCTTTTCCGCGAACATCGGCAATGTGCAGCCGACAAGCTTGGCCAGCAGCACGATGATGACGAGCGTAATGGACACAACGAGCGCTACGCTGACGGTCACGCCGTCGTTGCCGAGCAGCAGATGGTCGATGAGCATGACCTTGCCGAAGGCGACGGCGGCCAGACTCACGCCGCAGAGCAGGCCGGTGCGAAGCTCCTTCCAGAGCACTGCGGGCAGGTCGGAAAATTCGAGGTCGCCGAGGCTCAGAGCGCGGATGACGGTGACGGAGCCCTGGGAGCCGGAGTTGCCGCCTGTGTCCATGAGCATGGGGATGAAGAGCGTGAGTGCGGCGGTCTTGGCCAGCGCGTCCTCAAAGTGGTTGAGTATCATGCCGGTGAAGGTCGCCGAGATCATGAGGATGAGCAGCCAGGGAATACGCGCCCGCCAGAACTGGAGCGGGGTGGTCTTGAGGTAGGGACGGTCGATGGGGGTCACGCCGCCCATGATCTCGATATCCTCCGTGGCCTCCGCCTCCATGACCTCCATGGCGTCGTCGACGGTGACGATGCCGACGAGGCGGCTCTCCGCGTCCACGACGGGCAGCGCCGTGAAGTTGTATTTGGTGAACATGGAGGCGACGTCCTCCTGGTCGTCCTGGGTGCCGACGGAGATGACGTTGCCCTCCATGATGTCCTCAACGATATCGTCGTCCTCCGCGAGGATGATGGTGCGGATGGAGAGAATGCCGATGAGGTGGCGGCTGTTGTCGGTGACATAGCAGGTGTTGATGGTCTCCGAGTCCACGCCGGTGCGGCGGATGTGCTTGATCGCGTCGGCGGCGGTCATGCTCGGCCGGAGGTCGACGAACTCCGTCGTCATGATGCTTCCGGCGGAATCCTCCGGGTATTTGAGGATCTCGTTGATCATCTTCCGCGTCTCGGAATCGGCCTGCCGCAGGATGCGCTTTACCACGTTGGCGGGCATTTCCTCGACGAGATCGACCGCGTCGTCGACGTAAAGCTCGTCCACGACCTCCTTGAGCTCGCTGTCGGAGAAGCCGCGGATCAGAAGCTCCTGGGAATCGGGCTCCATTTCGATAAAGGTCTCGGCGGCGATATCCTTCGGCAAAAGCCGGAAAAGCCGCGGGAGCAGCGCCTCGTCCATGTCCTCGAACATCGCGGCGATATCCGAGGCGTTCATCGTCACCAGAATATCCCGCACGCTGCTGTATTTTTTCTGCGCCATCAGCGCATCGATGGTGTCTGTCAGAGTGATGGTCTTTTCAGACATAAATCCTTCCTCCTTTGCTGTTCAGAGAAAGGCACAAATGCTCCGGGTTCAGCGAACGACGAACGCCCGCAAGCCGTATTTTGTGCCGTCTGTGCCAGGGTTACATTTGCCGCTACTGTTACTACTGCCTCCGGCGTCCATCGTATCACCTCCTATTACAATAAATTTGGACAGGAAAGTCGGGCAGCCAGTTCGGCTTCCTTTCCGTCTCTTGCCTAAGCTACAATAAGGGGAGCAACCGGCTGACCATCACCTCCTTGGGCTTGCATGCCCGTATGCAAGGCTGTCAGCCACCCTCTTGTAATTGGTCTTTCCATAATTTCTACTCCAATCTATAGCTGATTAAGCTTTTATGCTTATAATCAAATTATAAATTGGAGACTAGGTAAATTGGTCGCATCATATGCGACAAATTATTGATACACATAAAGCTCATTCACTCAGCAGGCAAATGGCTTGTCTGTACTTTTCTCTGCGTTTCAAAGCCTTTTCATCAACAACATCAAGCCTTGACAAATCGCTGTTGTGATCTAAGTCCGCCAGTTTGACAGCCTTTGCTATCGGGTTATCCTTTATTTTCGCCACATACTCCATATACGGTGTATCATCATTATGCGTCAACAGTTCCAGAGCCTCCAATACATTAGCCGGAAAGCCCATTTTTTCTAAATCTGCTATTGTGTAATCCGTATCCTCAACCACATCGTGCAATAGTGCTGCTATCGTTGTTTCTTCATCCTTCATTTGCTCTGCCAAGTGAAATGGATGAAACACATATGGCATACCGCTTTTGTCCGTCTGGTTCTTGTGCGCCTCAAAACAAAGCTTCAAGGCCATTTTTGTTCTTTGTGTATAAATCATTTATATTCACCCTTTAACAGGCTTTCCTCGTTGCTGCTGCCGTCTTTCCATTTCGGGCCGACCGTATGGATCACATACTATTACAATAAATTTGGACAGGAAAGTCGGGCAGCCAGTCCGGCTTCCTTTCCGTCTCTTGCCTAAGCTACAATAAGGGGAGCAACCGGCTGACCATCACCTCCTTGGGCTTGCATGCCCGTATGCAAGACTGTCAGCCACCCTCTTGTAATTGGTCTTTTCGCGCATGGCGTCGCCGCGTCGGCTCGCGGTATACCCGATACAGCTTCGCCTCCTTGACATAGCCCTGCGCGAAAATCCCTGCGCCAACTGTCTTGGTCTTTTCGCGCAAAAAGCCTGACCCATTGCGCATTTGCTATTATAGCACAAAAGGTCAGGCTTTGGAATCGATTTTTTTGCGTATTATTTCAATAAAAGCTCGCCAAGCTGCTCCACGCTGTCGGCCACGGTCAGGCAGCCGGCGGCCTCCAGCTCTTCGCGGCCGCCGTAGCCGTAGCCGGCGCCGATGCAGGGGATGCCGCAGATGCGTGCGCCCTCGACATCATGCCGCCGGTCACCGATCATGACGGCGCAGCTCATGTCCACATGGCAGTGGTCGCGGGCGTATTCGATGACCTGGTATTTGAGGCCGCGCTCCCCGTGCAGGCCGCAGCCGGAGATGAGCTCGAAATAGGGCGCGAGGCCGAATTTCTCCAGAATGGGCACGGCAAAGGCGGTGGGCTTCGTCGTGGCGACATAGAGCTTTGCGCCCTTGCCGTGCAGCGCCTCGAGCAGTGCGGGAATGCCGTCGTAGACGTGGTTTTCAAACAGACCTGTCACGGAGTAATACTCGCGATAGTCCTCCAGAAAGCGGACGGACTCCTCCTCGCTCATGCCCCAGAAGTCGCAGAACGACTGCGGCATCGGCGGGCCGATGAACTGGTAATACTCGCTGTTTGGGCCGCAGGGCAGTCCCCACTTTTTGCGGGCGTAGAGGATGGCGTTGGTGATGCCCTCGGCCGGGTCGGTGAGCGTGCCGTCGAGGTCGAAGAAAATGTTCTGGTACTGCATCAGCGTTCCTCCCGGAAATAGCTCAGGCCAAGACTGGCCGGCGGGTTATTCTCGCGCTTCTTGCGCATGGAGACGGCAACGAGCACGACGATGGTGACGATATAGGGCAGCATCTTGTAAAGCTCCTTGACGGCGAAATTCGTGCCGGTGGGGAGGAAGAGGTAGAGGATGTAAAGCCCGCCGAAGAGGATGGACGACCAGATGCCGGTGGCCGGACGCCAGATGGTGAAGATGACAAGGGCGATGGCGAGCCAGCCGCGGTCGCCGAAGGCGTTGTTCGACCAGACGCCGCAGGCATAGTCCATGACGTAGTACAGGCCGCCGAGTCCGGCGATCATGCTGCCGACGCAGGTGGCGACGTATTTGTAGCGGGTGACGTTGATACCGGCGGCATCGGCGGTGTTGGGGCTTTCGCCCACGGCGCGGAGCTGGAGGCCGACGCGGGTGCGCTTGAGGACATAGGAGGACGCAAGCGCCAGCGCGATGGCGAGGTAGGCCAGGAAGCCGTAGGAGAGGAAGATCTGGCCGAACCAGCCGAGGTCGGCGGCAAAGGGCAGCGAGCGGCTGAAATAGGCGCTCGTCTGCGACAGGGCGATCGAGGGGACGTCGCTGCCGGTGAGCTTGATGAGGGAGCCGCCGAAGAAGTTGCCGAAGCCGACGCCAAAGGTCGTCATGGCGAGGCCGGTGACGTTCTGGTTGGCGCGGAGCGTCACGGTGAGGAAGCAGTAGAGCAGCCCCATGAGCAGCGAGCCGAGCAGACAGGCGAGCAGGGGAACAACGATCGACCAGAACGCGCTCGGCGCGGCGGCGGATTGCTCGTACAGAAATGCGCCGATAACGCCGCTGATGCCGCCGACGTACATGACACCGGGGATGCCGAGGTTGAGGTTGCCGGATTTCTCAGTGAGTGTCTCGCCGGTGCTGCCGTAAAGCAGGGGGATGCCCTGAACGACGGCACGGGGGATAAAGGATACAAGGTCAAACATCAGTTATCCTCCTCCTTTTTGGCGGCCTTGCGGAAGCAGAGCTTATAGCGGATGAAAAACTCGCAGCCGATGATGAAAAACAGGATAGTGCCGGTGAGTATGTCCGCGAAGGACTGGTTGAGGCTGAATGCGGAGGCGATCTCGCTCGCGCCGCGGTCGAGCACGACCAGCAGCAGACTCGAGAAGATCATGGTGATGGGGTTGAAGTTCGCGAGCCATGACACCATGACGGCGGTGAAGCCCTGGCCACCCGCGATGGTGGTGGTGATGGTGTGGTTGGTGCTGCCGACGAGCAGCAGCCCGGCGATGCCGCAGACAGCGCCCGACAGGAGCATAGTGCGGACGATGACGCGCTCGACCCGTATGCCGACATAGCGGGCGGTGCGCTCGCTCTCGCCGACCACGGTGAGCTCATAGCCGTGCTTGCTGTAGCGGAGATAGATGAACATGAGGATGGTGAGCACCGCGACGATAATAATGTTGAGCAGATATTTCTGGCCGCCGATGACGGGGAGCCAGCCGGCCTCGGTGTTCTGGTTGATGATGCCGATCTTGCCCGCGCCCTTGGGCACCTCCCAGAGAATGACAAAATAGGCCACGAGCTGCGTCGCGACATAGTTCATCATGAGGGTGAACAGCGTCTCGTTCGTGTTCCACCTGGCCTTGCAGAAGGCGGGGATGGCCGCCCAGATGGCGCCCGCGGCGATGCTGGACACGGTCATGAGCGCGATGAGCAGGGCGTTCGGGATCTTGTCGCCGAGCAGTATCATGCAGGAGGCGGCGGCAAGACCGCCGACCAGCACCTGACCCTCGGCGCCGATGTTCCAGAAGCGCATTTTGAACGCGGGCGTGACCGCGAGCGAGATGCAGAGCAGGATGGCGAGATTCTGGAAGGTCGTCCAGCTCTTGCGCGAGGTACCGAACGCGCCCTGGAGAATGGTGGCGTAGATCTTGAGCGGGTCGTCGCCCGTGAGGAGCGTTGTGACGCCGGCGCAGGCGATGAGCGCCAGCACGATGGCCGCGATGCGGACGCACCAGGCCTTCCATGCGGGCATGGAGCTGCGCTTGACGATGTGGAACAGCGGCTCGGCTTTGGATTTATTCATCGGTCTTGCTCCCTCCCAACTGTGTCATCATCATGCCAACGTCCCATTTGCTGGCCGTGCGGCCGTCGACCACACCGCTGACCTTGCCGCCGCAGAGGACGAGGATGCGGTCGGAGAGCTCGAGCAGCACGTCCAGATCCTCGCCGACGAAGACCACGGCCACGCCGCGCTCCTTCTGCTTGTTGATGAGGTCATAGATGGTATAGGAGGCGTTGATGTCCAGTCCGCGCACGGCATAGGCCGTGAGCAGGACGGTGGGGGACGAGGCGATCTCGCGCCCGACCAGCACCTTCTGGACGTTGCCGCCGGAGAGGCGGCGCACCGGGACGTGGATGCCCGGGGTATTCACATCGAGTTCCTCGACCACGGTCTCGGCCAGGTGGCTCGGCGTTTTGCGGTCGGTGAAAACGGTGCGTCCGCTGCGGAACGAGCGGAGCATCATGTTGTCGGCGAGATCCATGTTGCCGACAAGTCCCATACCGATACGATCCTCCGGCACAAAGGAGAGCGACACGCCCATGGCGGCGATCTCCAGCGGCTTCTTGCCGAGCATTTCCTCGCGGCTGCCGTCGTCCCCGACATAGCAGATGCTTCCGCTGTCCGCGACCTGAAGCCCGGCGATGGCCTCGAGAAGCTCCTTCTGGCCGCAGCCGGATATGCCCGCGACGCCGAGTATCTCGCCGCTGCGGACGGTAAAGGAGACATCGTCGAGCTTGCGGATGCCGTCCACGCTCGTGACGGTCAGACCCTTGACCTCGATGCGCGGCTTGGGATCGACGGGCTCGGGTCGGGCGATGTTGAGCTTGACGGCGCGGCCGACCATCATGTCGGTCATCTCCTGCGCGTTCGTCTCCGCCGTGATCATGGAGCCGATGTACTTGCCGTGGCGCAGGACGCAGACACGGTCGGAAAGCTCCTCGACCTCGTGCATTTTGTGCGTAATGATGACGACGGCCTTGCCGTCGGCGCGCATTTTCCGGAGCACGGCAAAGAGCTTTTCCGTCTCCTGCGGCGTGAGCACGGCGGTGGGCTCGTCAAGGATGAGGATGTCCGCACCGCGGTAGAGCACCTTGATGATCTCGACGGTCTGCTTCTGGGAGACGGACATGTTGTATATCTTCTGGTCGGGATCGACCTCGAAGCCATATTGCTCACAGATGGCCTTTATACGGGCGGCGGCGGCCTTGAGGTCAAGACGACCCTTTTCCTTGAGGCCGAGGATGATATTCTCCGTGGCCGTGAGGACGTCCACGAGCTTGAAGTGCTGGTGGATCATGCCGATGCCGTGGTCAAAGGCGTCCCTGGGCGAACGGATGACGACAGGCTCGCCGTCGATGAAGATCTGTCCGGCATCGGGGAAATAGATACCGGAGAGCATATTCATGAGCGTGGTCTTTCCGCTTCCGTTCTCGCCGAGCAGCGCCAGTATCTCACCCTTGTAGATTGCAAGGCTCACGTCGTCGTTGGCGACGATGCTGCCGAAGGTCTTGGTGATACCGCTCATCCGCACCGCGGCTGTTTTTGTCTCCATTTGGCTTCACATCCGATCTGTTATAGAATGTTTTCAATAGCTATAAGAATATCATAAAATACCGTGTCAGAAAAGCGTATTTTTTTGGATTTGCGTCCGCCCGGTGCCTCCTCTGTGCAGGGGGAGGCGGCAGAGCCGGGACGCTGCTTTCTGACGTTCTGTTAAAATCAACAATACTGCAAGGAGCAACGCGGCGGGGAGGTCATGCGCTCCGCTGCGCTGCTCTTTGCAGCTTGAAACGCGCAGGGGGCAAGCCCCGGTAGAACCGGAGCCTGCCCCACAATAGGATCAGAATGCGGTGTCGAGAAGATTGATGCCGTCGATCTGGAGATCGAAGTAGGGGGCAGAGCGATACTCGGATTCGTGGAAGTAGCCGTCGGAGATGGCTTCCGTGTCGGGCGTGTAGTCGGCATCGGAGTCAACGTCGGCCATGTAGGTGGCGAGGGTCTCGCCGCCGACGGTGAAGGTGGCGGTGTCGAACACGTGGAGCGTGCCGGCCTCGAGCTCGGCGGTAGCGGCCTCGATGGCCTCGACCGTGCCCTCGGCAGCGGCATTCTCGTTGACCTCGGTCAGAACGACGGAGCCGGTGGAGAGGTCGCCGCACCAGTCGGCGGGGATGGCTTCGCCGTTGGCAACGCTGTCGATGATGAGCTCAAAGTAGGGCTGCCAGTCGATGCGGGAGGAGACGATGAAGGTGTTGGGGCAGGCGGAAACGGTCGAGCCGTTGTAGGAGACGTTGGGGACACCGGCGGTCTCGCAGGCCGTGGGAGCGCCCATGGAGTCGGCGTGCTGGCTGATGAGCTTGCAGCCGTTGGCGATGAGCTGGTTCGCGCCTTCCTTCTCGGCGGTCTCGTCATACCAGGAGCCGGTGAAGGTCACCTCCATGGTGGCGGAGGGGCAGACGGAGCGGACGCCCAGGAAGAAGGAGGTGTAGCCGGAGACGACCTCGGCGTAGGTGAACGCGCCGACATAGCCGACCTTGGCTTCGTCCTTGGTGAACTCGCCGTTCGCGATCATCTCGTTGAGCTTCATACCGGCGGCGATACCGGCGAGGTAACGACCCTCATAGATGGAGGCAAAGGCATTGTGGAAGTTGTCAAGACCCTCGGTGTGAGCCTTGGTGCCGGTGGCGTGGCAGAACTGGACCTCGGGGAATTCCTTGGCGGCCTGGATCATGTAGTCCTCGTGGCCGAAGCTGTCGGCAAACACGATGTCGCAGCCGGCGTCGGCGAGCTCTGCGGCGGCCTCATAGCACTCCTGACCCTCGGGAATGTTGGTCTTGAAGACGTACTCAACGCCCTTGGCCTCGCACGCGGCCTTGGCGGCGTTGATGAAGTTGAGGTCATAGGTGGAGTTTTCGTCGTGCAGGAAGATGAAGCCGACCTTCAGGTCAGACTTGGGCTCGGCGGCCTCTTCCGTCTCGGTGGCTTCGGTGACTTCCTCGGCGGCTTCCTCGGTGGGCTTGGCGGTGTCCTCCTCGGCGGCCTTGTCGCCGCAGGCGCACAGGGCAAAGACCATGCACAGGGCGAGGAGCAGGGCAAGGATCTTCTTCATGGTTTTCCTCCTATTGTAAAATAGTTTTTATATATACCGCGGCGTGACGCCGCCTTGGTATTCAGTCCTCCGGCTCGAAGCGGATGTTGCCTTCGTCGTCCATATAGGAGACCTTGGCCAGCGATTCGATGACGATGCCGCTCTCACGCAGGCGCGCGCCGCCGGGCTGGAAGGTCTTTTCGATGGCGATGCCCGCGCCGACGAGCGTGGCTCCGGCCTGCGATACGAGGTCGCAGAGCCCGTCCAGCGCGGCGCCGTTGGCGAGAAAATCATCGACCAGCAGCACGCGGTCGCCCGGGAGCAGATAGTCCTTCGACACGATGACGTCGTAGATGTTGCCGTGGGTATAGCTGTGGACGCTGGTGCGGTAGACGTCGCCGGCGATATTCTTGGTCGCGGATTTCTTGGCAAATAAAACAGGGCACCCGAAACGGTCGCCTGTCATGCAGGCCAGACCGATCCCGGATGCCTCGATCGTAAGTACTTTTGTGACATGCTCCGCCCCGAAGACGGCATAAAACTGTTCCGCAAGCTCGCGGAACAGGGCAATATCCATCTGGTGGTTCAGGAATCCATCGACCTTCAAAACCCCGCCGGGGCGCACCTTCCCGTCCGCAAGGATACGCTTTTCCAGTAGCCGCAAGGAAACCACCCCTCTCTCATTTTTTTGTCCTCAAAAATGAAAACAGTCACAGCTCGATTTGTCAAAAGAAATGCTCTGGCAACCGCTCGGTGACTGTACTTACAGTGTATACTAGCTTTCGCGTTTTGGCAATAGTGTGTTTTCAACATTTTGCGGAATTTTGCGGCGAAACTTTGGGCAAAACGACTATATGGCCGGATTTATGTCTCCCACGGCCACGGCGTGACCGCGCCCCTGCGTATCATGAACGCCTCCTCTGCTATGCGCGCCATGGGCGTGTCGGAGAGGGAGTCGGAGTAAAAGCGCTTGACCGGCGCGCCGCCGTACTGTGCACGGAAGCGGCGGAGCTTCTCCTCGCCGTGGCAGTTGAGTCCCTCGGTCCTGCCGCTCGTGGGATCGACCCGTGAGGCGATGAGCGCAAAGCCCAGCCGCTCGGCCACGGGGCGGAGCAGAAATTCCGGCGAGGCGGATATGACAAGATCGTCGTCCCGCCGCTGCGCCAGGTACCAGGGATAAATGCCGTCCATATGACCGTCCCAGAACTCGCGCTCCAGTCCCTGCGGGAGATAGCGGAGAAAGCCGTAGAATATCTCCTTGCAGCGGGTCTTCGGCCGCAGATGCAGCGCGAGCAGCGCAAAGGCGAACGCCGTCCGCGGCAGCGATAAGAGCGCACGGGGACAGCGCCGCAGGCTCCAGAGATAGAACGCGGCGGTGCTGTCCCGGTGGAATATGGTCTTGTCGAAATCGTAGACGTTCACTCGGCGATCCCCGTGATGAGTCCGCCGGCGAGCGGCAGCGTCTCGATCCAGCCGCACACGTCGTGCCAGTCGGGGAGGCGGTGGGTGCGGCGCTGAGCATAGATGTTCTTGAGGCAGCGGTAATTCGTCGTCATACCGGCCATGAGCTCAAAGCCGGAGGGGAGGTTGTAGAGCAGCTCGAGATAGGCCTCCTTCTTCCGCTCGGGCTCCGCCTCGGCGTCGATGGCGTTGTACGCCTCCTGCAGACGCTGCGCCTCCGCGATCTGCGCGGGACTCGTGTAGCGGTTGCAGCTCTCGGCGATGGAGAAGCGGGCGATGCGGTGCATGGTGCTCATCGAGGAGATGAAGTTCAGGAAGGTATAGCGCTCGGCCTCCACCCACGCCTTATTCGACAGCGTGAGGTCGAAGTTGACGACGATGCCCGTGAGGAACTGGTCATGGCCGCCGCCTTTGGCTCTCGCGAGCTTCAGGGCGCGGTGGATGTGGGGGTTCCCGGCGCTGCCGGACTTGATATCCGCCTCGATCTGGGCGACGGCGGTGCGGTATTCCTCCGCGGTCGGCGCGGCGGCAAGCATGGGATAGCCGCTGCGGTAGATGCTTCCGGCAAGGCCGAAGACCTCGGCGTTTGCAATGACTGCCATGGCTCAGGCCCCGGGATAGAAGCCGCCATCCTCGCGGATGTAGCCGCCGTTCAGCTCGTCGGGGGTGATGGTGCCCTCGCGCAGCGCCTCCTCACGGCGTTCGAGATACCAGCCGGCGAGCGCCGCCTGCTTCCACGGGCCGACATAGAAGATACCGAGCAGGCCGAGGGTGAAGCAGTTGAGGATGTCCCAGCCGATGAAGCTCAGCTCGAACACGAAAAGCTGCCACTTGTGACCGGCCATGATGCGCTTGGAAAGCGCCAGCGCATCCTGCGCCCGCACGTTGGGGCAGTCGGCGAGGATGTACGGCGTGAGGTAGTAGGCGTAGTATTTGATGACGACGAGGACGATGTTGGCGACGGGGATGAGCGCCCACAGGAACAGGAACAGCAGCATCCAGAGGTAGCCGCCGAGCTTGCGTCCGAAGTCCTCAAAGGCTTTGTTGAACGGGACGCCGATGTCGCAGCGGCCGGTCATGAAGACGTTGATGAAGTAGAAGTTGAAGCCGATGAGGATGGGGCCGCCGAGAATGAGCCCGCCGACGGCGGTGCAGGAAAGAGCCGAGACGATGATGTCGTACAGCAGGAGTGCGCCGACGCACGGCCAGTAGCTCGCCTGAAACGCCTGTTTTCCGAGGAGCTTGATCTCTTGTCTTGTTTTCATGATTTGAACCCTCCAAATCAAAGTAGGTATATACAGCCGCATTGTAGCACAGAATGCACAAGGAGGGAAGTGGAATTTTGATTAAAAATTCCGAAAATCAGGGCGCCTTATTCTCCGGAGGCGCCGCCCGAGGCGCCGCCCATCTCGCCGGAGCTGTATTCCTCGCCATACCAGTCGTCGGCCACCTTACCGCCGAGATAGTCCTCGACGATGACGCGGGCCGCCTTGGAGCCGCCCCACATACCGACCGTCTGGCAGGTGCCGCCGCCGTAGACCTCGCCGTCCCAGCCGGAGCAGCACACGCCCGCCGCGAACAGGCCGCGCACGGGGTTCATGAGCGGGTCGCAGACGTTGGCGTTGCGGTCGATGCGGATGCCGCCGTTGGTGTTGAGGACGCCGGCGGAGAGGCGCAGGGCGTAATAAGGCGCGCCGCCGAGGGATATCATATAGGCCGCGTCCTTGCCGAAGGCACTGTCGCCCGTCCCGGCCCTGCAGTCGGCCTCATAGGTCTCGACCGTCTGCACGAAGCTGTCCGCGTCCACGCCCATTTTCCCGGCCAGCTCCGCGAGGCTGTCGGCCGTCACGACGTTCTCGTTCCCGGCATATTTCGCAAGCTCGCTCTGCAGGTCGCAGGGGTGTCCGGCCATCGAGTCGGAGAAGGCGGAGTATTTGCGCGTGCAGCCGCCGTTTTCAAACTCGCTGATGAGCCCCTGACCCAGGATCGACCACACCGTGCCCTGTCCCTCGACCATCTTGCCGGAGGCGGCGGTGTCCTGGATCACCTCCGAGCCGAAGCGCAGGCCGTATTGGTTTACATAAAGATTCTTCGGCTGCATTGTCGCCGCGACGCCGAGCGGGGAGTCATAGGCAAAGCCCTTGACGTTGTTGAAAAGGCTCGAGACGGTGATGCTCTTGCAGTGGCCGTGCGCCGTCTGCTCGACAAGGAGGTGACCGTCGCCGTCCTGCCCCGCGCCCCAGCCGTGGCATTTCTCATGCACATCCTGACCGGTATAGAAGCTGAGCAGGTCGAAGTTGGTGGACAGGCCGCCGGTGGCGAGCAGCACCGCCTTGCAGCGGATGGTCGTATAGCTGCCGTCCGCGTTTTTCACCTGAATGCCCGTGACCTCATAGCCGTCGTCGGAGACGACGAGCGCCGTGGCGCGGGTGGAGAGGTAGAGGCTGACGTTGGCATAGGCGCTGTCGTTCTCCAGCTCCTCGCGCAGCTTCTGGATGGGGAGCTTCCCGTTGCCGCCCTCATAGAACATACCGCTCCAGCCGATGCTGTGCTTGGTAAAGAGCCAGCCGGAGTTCTTGCCGCGGTCGAGCGCCAGCTCCGCGATGAGCGTGGGGTCTTTTATGTAGCTGGAGGCCGCCGCCTGCTTATAGCCGGAGAGATAGGCCGCCGTGCGGTCCGATGCGCCGCCGGACGGCGTGTTGCACTCGGCCATGTTCGTGCTGCCGCCGCAGTATTCGTTCTTCTCCAGCAGTACGATCTTCGCATCCGGCGCCTGCTCCGCCAGGATCATCGCGCCCATCATGCCGCCGATGCCGGTGCCGACCACGACCACGTCCGCCTCCGCCGTATGCGCCGCTGTGTGCAGTACGCCGATCTCGTCCGGGTTCGCGTAGGTGGTGTATTTCGTCCCGCCGGCCGTGAGCTTCATCGCCGCCGCCGGCTGCTCCGTGGCGACGGTGCTCGCCGAGCTTACGGCATCCGCCTCCTCTGCGCCGGCGAATACACCCGTTCCCAGCAGCGTGGCCGCCGCCGCGCCGACGCCGAGTGCGCCCGCGCCCTTGAGAAATTCCCTGCGCCCGATCTTTTTCTCTCCGATACCCATGCTTCGCTTCCTCCTTTTTAGGGCAGCGCCGCGCCGCCCGATGATCTATTTTTTAACGTTAATAAATTAATTATATCATCCCGGCGCCATTCCGTCAATTTCTTCCTTGCGATTTCACGATCTCCGCCAGGGTGAGCGTGCCGTCCGCCACGGTGAAGCGCACGTCCATGTCGAGATAGTTGAAGCCGTAGCGCCGCGTGGGGTCGTCGATATACGCCGGACGCGGGTCCTGTGCCAGCAGGCCGCAGAGCGCCTCGCGCTTGTCCTCCGGTATGGAATCGAGCAGTCCCAGAGGGTCGTCCACCCGCAGCGCATGGCCGAATACCGCTTCTGCAAAGCCGCCGGCGGCCTCCGGTCGGCTGTCCGTATAGGGGAGATAGGGCTTCACGTCGTAGATGGGCGTGCCGTCCATGAGGTCGGCGCCGGATACATAGAGCACCGTGCCGAGCCCGTCCTCCTCCGCCATGCCCTCGAGCTTCACCGCCGAGAGGCCGAGCCCGTTCGGCCGGAAGGGCGAACGCGTGGCGAATACGCCCATTTTCGTGTTGCCGCCGAGGCGCGGCGGCTTGACCGTGGCCGACCAGCTGTAATGCTCCACGGCGGAAAAGCCCCAGAGAAGCCACAGATGCGAAAAGCCATCCAAGCCGCGAAAGGCGGCCGCCTCGCGGTAGGGCGGCAAAAACACGAGCCGCGACCGAAGCTGCGGCACAAGCCCGCTCTGACGCGGGAGGCCGAATTTCGTCGGCAGGTCGGATTCGATATGGGCGATGGGGCGTATCGTATATTCCTCGTTTTTCATGCTGGATCCTCCGATATATTGAGGCCATTATACATCCAATTGCCCGTCCCTGCCAGCCCCCATAGCGCTCACAGCAGCGACATAAGCCGCCGCAGCCCCATCGCCAGCAGCAGCGCCCCGCCGGCCAGCCGTGCCCCGCGCCGGAAGCGCGCGCCGATGAGCCGCCCGGCCAGCGTCCCGGCCGCCGCGAGCGCTCCCATCACCGCCGCAACGAGCAGCAGCGGCGTCCACAGCCCGACGGCCAGCAGCGCAAAGGAAAAGCCCGTCGCCATCGCGTCCACGCTCGTGGAAAGTCCCAGCGCCAGCGCCCGCCGCAGCGCAAACGCCTCCGGCGGCTCATCTCCGGCCGCGAGCGCCTCGCGCAGCATATTTGCGCCCAGCGCCGCGAGCAGCAGCGCACCCAGCCACGGCGCCGCTGAAGCAATGCCCGCGCAGCCTGCGCCCAGCGTATGCCCCACGGCAAAGAGAATTGCGTGCAGCGCCGTCACCAGCGCCGCCGACAGCATGGCCTGCGGTACGCCCGGCACGGACACCCCCAGACAGACGGACGCGGCAAAGCCGTCCATCGCAAGACCCAATATCCACAAAAGCAGCTCCGAAGCGCGCAAGAAAACCCCTCCCGACGGATACGGCTCATCCTATGCCCGTACTGCCGGGGCTGTGCGCGTCATACTTTTGTAACCGAATTTACGCTGTTTTGCCCTTGCGCCGCTGTGCTGCGGCCTCTATAATAGATAATGTATCGGACTATGGCCGCCCGTGGGCGGCGTCACATAAATAAAGCCGTTTCCGCAAAAGGAGGAGCATTATGGACTATTCCGCCATTCATGCCAAGCAGCGGGCCTATTTCCAGACCGGCGCCACGCGCAGCCGCGAGGCGCGTATGGAGATACTGAAAAAGCTGAAGGCCGCGCTGAAGGAAAACGAGGGCGCGCTGCAGGAGGCGTTGAAGAAGGACCTGAACAAGCACCCCACGGAGGCGCTCATGTGCGAGACGGGCGTCGTCTCGGCGGAGCTTCGCTATACGATGCGCCACCTCAAGGGCTGGATGCGGGAAAAGCGCGTCTCTACCCCGGCCTATGATTTCCCCGCGCACGGTCTTATTTCTCCCGAGCCGCTGGGGCAGGTGCTCATCATCAGCCCGTGGAACTACCCCGTCCAGCTCTGCCTCGTGCCGCTCATCGGCGCGCTTGCGGCGGGCAACACCGCCGTGATCAAGCCCTCGGTCAAGGCGCCGGAGACCGCTCGTGCCATCAGGACCATGCTCGCCTCTGCCTTCCCGGAGGAGCTCGTCTATGTCGCGGAGGGCAGCCGTGAGGAGACGGCGGGGCTTTTGGAGCTTCGCTGGGATCACATCTTCTTCACCGGCTCGCAGACCGGCGGACGGCAGATACTGGCCGCCGCAGCCAAAAGCCTCACACCCGTGACGCTGGAGCTTGGCGGCAAGAGCCCCGTCATCGTGGACAGCACGGCGGACATCAAACGTGCCGCCCGGCGCATCGCCTTCGGCAAGGCGCTCAACGCCGGACAGACCTGCGTCGCGCCGGACTATCTTCTCATCCATGCGGATGTCAAGGACGCTTTCATCGAGGAATACCAAAAGGCCGTCAAGAAATTCTTCCCCAAGTCCCGCTACCAGAACATGGTCAGCATCATCAACGACGAGCATTTTTTGCGCCTGGCCGGGTATATGGAGGGGGCGCAGCTCGCGGCCGGCGGCGAGACCGAGCCGGAGCAGCGCCACATCCAGCCCACGCTCATCGACGATCCTGCGCCGGACGCGGCCGTCATGCGCGACGAGGTGTTCGGCCCGCTTCTCCCCATGCTCACATGGACGGAGCTTGACTGGTGCATCGACTATATCAACGCCCGCGAAAAGCCGCTGGCGCTCTACCTCTTCACCAAGGACAAGGCGGTGCAGCGCCGGGTGCTCGACCGCTGCGCCTTCGGCGGCGGCTGTTTCAACGACACCATCGTCCACGCGGCGGGCGAGAGCCTGCCCTTCGGCGGCGTCGGCGCGAGCGGCATGGGAAGCTACCATGGCCGCAGGAGCTTCGACACCTTCACCCACTACCGCAGCATCCTCGCCCGCGGCAGCTGGCTCGACCCGTCCCTGCGCTATTTCCCCTACGGGAAGATCAAGACTCTGTTCGTCCGCCTGTTTCTGAAATAAGCAAATATATGCATCAAGGCCGCTCCTTTCCACGGGAGCGGCCTTGTTTATGTCTTATTCGTTAACGATGAGGGCGGAGTTGGCGACGAAGGCGTAGTTTTCGTTGTAGTCGACAAGGCTCCAGTCGTCATTATAGCCGATGCGCTTGATGGTCGCACCGGCGATCAGGGAGCCGATGCTTTCGTATTCCGTGCCGGGGCCGGTATAGACCGTCGCCGTTTCCAGCAGGTATACATAGTCGTTGCAGCCTGTAAGCTCAAAGCCCGCGCCATAGTTCACGCCGGTTATGCGCTCCGGCTCCGGCGTTTCGCGGATGACCGTGCCGGGGGGAGGCGTCACGACGGGTGCCGCCGTGGTGGAGACGCCCTCGCCCGTTGCGTCGAATACGGCGCTCGGCGTCGCCATGTTTCCAGCGCTCTCCGAGGATGTATCCGAGAGCCTGTCCAATGTCCTGATGGCTGTCACCGCACCGGCCACGACCGCCGCCACGATGACCACGCCGAGGCTGATCGTAAGGCCGCGCCGCGCCCATTCGCCCTGGCAGCCGCGCTGCGCGCCGAGAATGGCAAAAACAGCTGTCGCCGCCGCGACGATAAACACCGCCGCGAGCAGCAATATCAGGATAAGCGTCCCAAAAGACATATCTGTCCCTCCGTTACAGCGCCGTCGTTCCGTCCACGAGGCGCACCTTATGCTCGGCCAGACATTCCCGCCAGGCGCGGCCGGGGTCGCGGTCGGTGACCACGGTGGATATCTGGCTGAAATCGCCGACGGTGATGAAGGCCGTTTTGCTGAACTTGTGGCTGTCCATCGCCAGAATGGTCTCCTTGGCCGAGACCATCATGGATTGCTTGATGTTGGCGTTGTTCACACCGGCCTCGGTGAAGCGTCCGTCCATGTCCATGCCCGTGCAGGAGATGATGGCCTTGTCCACGTGGAACGAGCGTATCGTCTCCTCCGCCTTCCGTCCGAAAAAGGCGAACACATCCTGGTCAAGGTTGCCGCCGGTGGAGTAGATGTTCCAGTCCTCGTGCGCGCCGGACATCTCGAGAATGATCTCGATGGAGTTCGTCACGATGGTGAGCCCCTTTTTGCCGTGCAGAGCGCGGACGATGAAGTAGCAGGTGGAGGAATCGTCCAGCATCAGGAAGTCGCCGTCCTCAACCAGCCGCGCCACCATGGAGGCCACGTTTTTCTTCTCCTCCACGTTGAGCTTTTTGCGCACACGGAAGGGCGGTGCATTGCGGCTGTCGGCCAGCGTGGCCCCGCCGTAGCACTTATTCGCCATTCCAAGCTCCTCCAGATTGCTGAGGTCGCGCCGTATTGTCTCCTCGGAGACGTCAAATTCCTGTGCCAGCTTTCCGACGAGCACGCGCTCATCCCGCCGGAGCTGCTCCAATATCAGATTCCGTCTTTCCGCTGCCAGCATCCGATCTCCACCTTTCCCGCATAAGTTGGTATTTCAAGAGAAACAATATAAAAAGTTAAAGAAACCACTTTACAAACTTGAATTTTAGTTGTAAAATGTGACTTAATGATAACGTTTTGAACAAGTCAGACATAAAACAACACAACCCAACATTCACTCATCGGTTTCTTTTATATTATACACAGTTGTTTTCCATTTGACAACAGGAAAACGCAAAAAACGTGGTTTTCATCAAAAACAACACAAGGCAAGGAGAAAAAACAATGAAGTATGTCTACAAATTCAGCGAGGGCAACGCCCAAATGCGCGAGCTCCTGGGCGGAAAGGGCGCGAATCTGGCCGAGATGACCGGTCTTGGACTGCCTGTTCCCGAGGGCTTCACCGTTACGACCGAGGCCTGCGCCCGCTATTATGAGGACGGCCGCCGTCTCGCTGACGATATTCTCGATGAGATACTCGAAAATGTCCGCGCTCTGGAGACGCAGACCGGTCTGTGCTTCGGCGACCCGAAGCAGCCGCTGCTCGTGTCCGTTCGCTCCGGCGCGCGCGCCTCCATGCCCGGTATGATGGACACCATCCTGAACCTCGGCATCAACGACGAGGTGGCCGAGGCGCTGGCGAATGCCTCCGGCAACCCGCGCTGGGCGTATGACAGCTACCGCCGCTTTATCCAGATGTACTCCGACGTGGTCATGGAGCTGCCGCACGACAAATTTGAGGACATACTTGCCGCGGCGCGGGACAACGCCGGGGTGACGCTCGACTCCGAGCTGACGGCGGAGGATCTGCGCGAGGTCGTCCGTCTTTATAAGGAATACTATCTCTCCCGCATGGGCGTGCCCTTCCCGCAGGATGCGACGGAGCAGCTCACGGAGTCCGTCAAAGCTGTTTTTCGGAGCTGGGATAACCCTCGCGCCGACTACTACCGCCGCATCAACGACATACCGTACAGCTGGGGCACCGCCGTCAACGTCATGCGCATGGCCTTCGGCAACATGGGCGACGACTCCGGCACGGGCGTGGCCTTTACCCGCGACCCCGCCACCGGCGAGCACCGGCTCTACGGCGAGTTTCTCATGAACGCACAGGGCGAGGACGTTGTGGCCGGCATACGCACACCGCAGAGCATCGATGAGCTCGCCCGCGTCATGCCCAAGGTCTATAAGCAGTTCGTGAAAATATGCGCCACGCTTGAAAAGCACTACAAGGATATGCAGGACATGGAGTTCACCATCGAGCGCGGCAAGCTCTTCATGCTCCAGACCCGCAACGGCAAGCGCACGGCGCAGGCCGCCATGAAGATCGCCGTCGACCTCGTGAGCGAGGGCGTCTGCACCAAGGAGGAGGCCATCATGAAGCTCGAGCCGCGCCAGCTCGATTCCCTGCTCCACCCCGGCTTCGACCGCAAGGCGCTGGCCGCTGCCGAGCCCATCGCCACTGGCCTTCCCGCATCTCCCGGCGCGGCCTGCGGCCAGGTCTGCTTCTCCGCCGCCGACGCGATCGAGCGCGCCGCGTATGGTCCCGTGCTGCTCGTCCGCAACGAGACGAGTGCCGAGGACGTGGAGGGCATGAACGCCGCCGAGGGTATTCTCACGGCGCACGGCGGGCGCACCAGCCATGCCGCCGTTGTCGCCCGTCAGATCGGCACCTGCTGCGTGGCCGGCTGCGGCGAGCTCCGCATTTTTGAGGACAAGAAATACTTCACCGCCAATAAGGCGCTCGTGCGCGAGGGGGACTGGCTCTCCATCGATGGCTCGACCGGCCACGTCTACCTTGGCAAAATAGCTACCGTCCCCGCCGAGGTCGCGGGCCAGTTCGCCACCGTTATGGGCTGGGCGGACGAGCTGCGCACGCTGGGCGTCCGCGCCAACGCCGACACGCCCGCCGACGCCAAGACCGCGCTGGACTTCGGCGCGGAGGGCATCGGCCTCGTCCGCACGGAGCATATGTTCTTCGATCCTGACCGCATCCGCTCCATGCGCGAGATGATACTCGCCTCCGACACGCGTCACCGCCGCGCCGCGCTTGCCAAGCTGCTGCCCATGCAGCGCGGCGACTTTGAAGGCATCTTCCGCGTCATGGGCGGCCGCCCTGTCACGATACGCCTGCTTGACCCGCCTCTGCACGAGTTCCTTCCGACCGGGGAGGCGGAGCAGCAGGCGCTCGCCGAGGATATGGGCATCGAGCTCGACGAGCTCAAGGCGACCATCCGCGCCATGCACGAGGTCAACCCCATGATGGGACTGCGCGGCTGCCGTCTGCCCATCATGTATCCGGAGATCGCGGAGATGCAGACCCAGGCCATCATCGAGGCTGCCATCAGCGTCCACCGCGAGACGGGCGAGCCCGTTGCGCCGGAGATCATGATTCCGCTCGTTTCCTCCGGCGGCGAGATACGCTATCTCAAAAAGCTCATTCAGAACACCGCCGACCTCATCATCCGCCGCGCCGGCGTGCCGCTCAGCTATAAGGTCGGCACCATGATCGAGATACCGCGCGCCGCCATGAGCGCCGACCGCATCGCAGTCGAGGCAGAGTTCTTCTCCTTTGGCACGAACGACCTTACCCAGATGTCCTTCGGCCTCTCGCGGGACGATTCCGGCCGCTTCCTGCCGCGCTATCTCGAGAAAAAGATACTCGAGAACGACCCGTTCGAGCGTTTTGATGAGCTCGGCACCGGCCGTCTTGTCGAGATGGCGGTCAAGCTTGGCCGCAACACCCGCCCGGATATCAAGCTCGGCGTCTGCGGCGAGCACGGCGGCGAGCCTGCGTCCATCGATTTCTTCCACCGCGTCGGTCTCAACTATGTATCCTGCTCGCCCTATCGCGTCCCCATTGCCCGCCTCGCCGCCGCACAGTCGGCGATACGGCACGCAAATTCTCTCCCGCACGGACAGAAAGTGTGATATACCCGCCTCCCTTGTAAATCCGCCGTTTCCTTGGTATACTGGGTTTATCAGGCGCTGTCGTAATAGGAGGTGACCTCAATGAAAACACATACTCTAAACGAGATCAAGGCCATTGTGTCGCGCCTTGCCAAGCAATATGGCGCGGAGCGCATCTACCTGTTCGGCTCCTATGCCCGTGGAGATATGACCAGCGGCAGTGATATTGATCTGCGAATTGATAAGGGAAGCATCCACGGTTTTCAGCTGGCGGGGCTTCTGCTCGACCTGGAGGATTCCCTCGGTGTGCCGGTAGATCTTATCCCCACCACCAGCCTTGACCCACGATTCCTTGACTCTATACGGAAGGATGAGGTGCTGCTGTATGAAGCCTCCTGACCGCAGCATCGGCGTGCTGGAGCACATTGTTGTCTATTGTCAGCAGATCGAGCAGACCGTTGATCGCTTCGGCAACAGCGCTGAGACATTTCAAAAAGACCCCATTTACCGCAATGCAGCCGCGCTCTGTATTTTGCAGATCGGTGAGCTGGTGGGTAAGCTGACAGATGATTTCCGCGAGCAGCATCCGGATGTGCCCTGGCGGCAGATCAAGGCTATGCGGAACATTGTCGCGCATAGCTATGGCACTGTCGATCCCGAAACCACATGGGAGATCATCACGGATGAAATTCCCCGGTTAAAGGCATATTGTGAACAGATCATTGCCGCCGCACAGTCGGCGATACGGCACGCGAAATAATACGACACGCTTCACTTTCTCCTTTCATTTTCCCTGGCGCATCCCCTCGGCCTTGGCCGGGGGGATGTCTGCTTTGCTTTATTTTGCCTCGAGCTGCGGCAGCGCTTCGGTGGGCGCAGGCTCCCTCTGCGCCGTGTGCTCGCGCACTGCGTCGATGATGGCGGCGCGGAGGTCGTGCGGAACGTAGCCGAGCTCGCGGCCGGCGCGCTCGTGGGAGTACATCGCGCCGCTGTGCAGCGCATCCAGCAGCGCTGCCGTGAACGGCGGGCGCGTGTCATGCCGCGCCGCGTGCCGCCGGATAAGGGGCAGCGCCAGCCTTGCCGCCCAGAGGGGGACACAGAGCCGGCGGCGGCCGCCGCATTCCTGCCTCACGCAGTCGAGCAGCTCGCGCAGGCTCATATAGCGCCCGGAGAGGATATAGCTGCGGCCGGAGACGCCCTTGTCCGCCGCCAGCAGAACGCCGCGCGCCGCGTCGCGCACGTCCACAAGGTCAAGCCCGCCGCTCACGCCGAAGGGCACGCGCCCGTCCGCCGCGTCGCAGATGAGCCGGTTCAGCGGATCGGCGCCGCCTGGGACTATGAGGCCGGAGGGCAGGGCGATCACGCAGTCAAGCCCATTCTGCGCCGCCTCCTGCACCGCGGCGGCGGATGCCGCAGCGCGCCGGCCGCAGGCATCCGAAACGGCGGCCGGGTCAAAGCGGCCGCACTCGCGGACGATGCGCACCCCGGGCAGCACGGGCAGCGCGCGGACGCTCCCGACATGAACCAGCCGCCGGACACGCGCCTCGCGGCAGGCGGTGAGAATGTTCCTCGTGCCGTCCAAATCGGAGCCTGCGTGGATGACGACCGTATACTCCCGCGCCTCGGCACGGAAGATCTCGCCGAGAGCCGCGCCGTCGCCCGGCGCGGCGGCATAGAGCCGGATATCTAATTCCGCCTCCTGTACGGCCTCCGGCCGGTCGATGCCGACGATGCGGCAGCCGCGCGGACGCAGCGCCGCGAGGATGCTTTGCGCCAGATGACCCAGCGCGCCTGTGATGATGTAATCTGCACCCATGATAATTCCTCCTTGTTGTGCCTATTCGGAGTATTGACCGCGCTTTTTGATTTTAGTATAATGAGAAGAAAATTAATGCTTCATTGGCAAAACGGAAAGCGGGGCGAAGGAAACATGGCGAATTTCACGAAGCAGGCGATCAAAAACTCGTTTATCAAGCTGCTCAATGAGCAGCCGCTCACCAAGATCAGCGTGCGCGACATTGTGGAGGACTGCGGCATCAACCGCAACTCGTTCTACTACCACTTTCAGGATATTCCTACGCTGCTCAACGAGATCGTGACGGAGCAGACTGAGCGGCTCATCCATGAGTACCCGTCCATCCACTCGCTGAACGAGTGCTTCCACGTGGCCTTCCGCTTTGCGCAGGAGAACCGCCGCGCCGTGATGCACATCTACCAATCTGTCAACCGCGACATCTTCCTGCAGAACAGCATGAAGCTCTGCGAGGGCGTTGTGACGAGCTATATCGACACGGCCTTTCCCGACGCCGAGATGAGCGAGCGCGACCGCCGTGCCATCATCCGCTTCCTCAAGGATCAGCTTTTTGGCATGTGCATCGACTGGGTGAGCAGCGGCATGAAGGACGACGCGATGGACGACCTCCAGCGGGTCATCGACATCTGCCGGGGCATTCCCGACCTCATCATTCAGCGCAGCAGCGAGACAGCCGTATAAAAGCGTCGTACTTTTGCGCAAGTGGGCAAAACTGTCTATTTATCCTTTCCCGCCGCTCGGTTATACTGATAGCGTTATCAGAAACGCGAGATGACCGGTGTACTGGAGAGAGCCGGTCGAAGGAGGATAAATCATGCGTCGTGTTGCCCCTATGAAGGCTGCCAAGATAAGCTATATCGTCATGTCGGCGCTGTCGTGTCTGCTCGGTGCCGTGCTGTTTGTTGACCCGGAGATATCCGTGCTGTGGCTGGGACGGCTGCTCGGCATCGGAATGATCCTGTTCGGTATCGTCAAGCTCGTCGGCTATTTCTCCCGCGACCTGTTCCGGCTGGCGTTCCAGTATGACCTTGCGTTCGGCGTGCTGCTCATCGCGCTGGGCATGGTGGCACTGCTCAGTCCGAACGAGGCTATGAGCTTTCTCTGCGTCCTGCTCGGCATCACAATACTGGCCGACGGTCTTTTCAAAGTACAGATGTCGGTCGATTCCAAGCGCTTCGGCCTGCGCCGCTGGTGGCTGGTGCTGCTGCTCGCGGTGCTGACCTGCGCGATCGGCGTCATCCTGATCTTCCGTCCGGGTGCGGGCGCGGCGGTGCTGACGATGCTGCTGGGACTCTCCCTGTTCCTCGACGGCGTGCTCAACCTCTGCGTGGCGATCTGCACCATCAAGATCGTGGCGCATCAGCAGCCCGACGTGATCGAAGTGGATTACGAGGACATCTCGAACGAATAAGTCCTGCCTATATAGACGCGATCCCCCGCGCTCCGGTGAGCGCGGGGGATCGATGCACTTGGGATAACGGTGCTGTTCTCATCATAAGCAAGGGACGAGACGGTCAGCTACACCACCCGAAAGGGGGTGAAGCAAATGCCGGTGACGATAACGGTACATATACGCGAGTTCGTTATAACCGTTAGAGTTAAACGCGGAAACCGCACTCTGCCAAGCGACGGTTTCTAAGAAAGCTTCAAGAGTAATGAGCTGACGTAAAACGCCATCGTCCCTTGTGGTTTGATTGTACCACTGCCGCGCGCAAGTCAATCTGGCTCTTGAGGATGATCCGGCTCACGCCACCTCATAGAAACGCACGTCGGGGTCAGCTGCCCAGGTCGGCTTCAGCCCGACAAACACGTCGTTTTTGAACAGATCGGTCTCCAGATATGCCTTTGCGTGCGCCATGCTGTCGAAGCCGTGAATGACCTGAACATCCTCCTCGCGGATGAGAAGCTCCTTCGTCAGTGCGCCCTCGATGCTGTCAAGGAACGGCTGGCGATAGTCGTTGTAGACCTTCGCGGCGGCGGGACGGTTTTCCGGCTTAATGATCATGGTGATCTCCAGATAGGCTTTGACCTTCATTGTGAATACCTCCGAGTTTTTTGGATTTGCATTTCCTGAATGCAGGAACAGCATACCGCGTCCGCTCGATCGATGGAAGATATAAAGAAGTTTATTAGTCACTTATAAATTTGATAGTGACTATGATTCTTGAAGTGCGCGTGCTATAATGGGAGCAGAAATCACGGAGGTGCTGACGGTGTATCAAAAGAAATTGGAGGCGGACATTCGCTGTCCGCTGGAATATGGGCTTGAGGTTTTCGGCGGAAAATGGAAATCCCGTGTGATCTGCGTGCTGAACGAAAAGGGGACTTTGCGGTACAGTCATATCCGCAAGGAAATGCTGAACATCACGGATGCCGTGCTTGCCGCCACCTTAAAGGAGCTCATCAACGACGGCCTCGTTGTCCGCAGGCAGTACGATGAAATACCGCCGCGCGTGGAATATACCCTGACAGACAAGGGAAGGTCGATCGTACCGATCCTCCAGAGCATCTGCAAATGGGCGGGCATTTTCCAGCGAGAAAGCAGCGGCAATATCATGACGCAGTGCCAGAAATGCGATTATAATAAATGATGTTTTCAGGCTCCGCTTTACCCTTTATTCCTGCTGCCGGCCTGTGCCACGCTCATTGTGCACGCCGATAACCTCGCCGACAAAGACGATGTGCGGCTGCCAGCCGCCCTTGAAGTCGGGGAATACCTCCGGCATGGCGGCGTAGTATGCCCGAACATCGGGTGCAAGGTCATCCGTGGAAAACTGGTGCTGATAGAGCTTTTTGCAAAGGAAGGTCAGGCTTGCCTCCCGATAGGTCACGCTCGACCCGAACACAACGGGGGTCAGTCCAGCATTGCCGTCATTGTCGCGGCGCTGGCGGAGAAGAAGCGCGGTTAGCGCTGGCTGGCATAAAATCGTGGCAGACCATCCGTGTGGGTGGCCTGCCTTCTTTTTGCCTTTACATCGCGGGGGCAAGTCGCTATACTTGGGGCGAGAGGAGGGAGGCTTATGTATCTTGAGGCGGTGTGGTCGAGCGTGACGACGCAGCTTGCTTGGCTGTCGAGCACCTATTACCACTCGTTCCTGCTGCCGCTGCTGCTGGCCTGTGTCGCGCTGGCGGGGCCGGTGAGCGGCGGGCGGGCGCGGCTGCGCGAGGCGGGACGCATACTGGCGCTCGCTGCGGGCGGAAGCCTCCTGTATTTCCTCAAGGAGCCGCTTTTCAACACGGTGTTCGCCGCCGGTGTCGCCAACCACGGGCTGCTGCTCGCCATGCTCGCGGTCTATGCGGCGTTTTTCAGCCGCCTGCGTTCAAGCACGCGGGTGGTCGTCGCGTCGGCGATGTTCACGGAGATCAACTGGGTCTTCGCCATCACGCGGCTGGTGCTGTTCACGCGGCTGCCGCTCGACATGGCGAACATCGTCCAGCTCGTTCTGCTCATGGCGGCGGTCGTTGTGATACGGCTGCTTCGTCCCGATGAGACGGAGCGTATGCCGACGGCGTATTGGCTCACGATGCTTGTGATCTGCGTCATCAGCATTGCCTGTCTGTTCGCGCTGCTGATACTGGAGAGCGTCCACTATAACCACGGCGCATCGAACCGGGGGCTGGCCGTGATATTGCCGTGCTTTTTTGTCGTGAGCCTGCTCATCTATTTTCTCTACTATGTGCTGGCCGCCGAGCACCGGAAAACGGAGCTTCTGACGGCGCAGCAGATACGTCAGGCGCGGGATATGGAGTTTTACGACAGGACACAGGCGCTGTGCGCCGAGCTGCGGAGCGCGCGGCATGAGCTGAAGAATCACGTCGCCGCGATGGACGCGCTGCTGGCGGCGGGGGACTATGACGGCTTGCGGGCGTATTTCGCCGGCTATCTGGGCGAGAGCCGAGAGGTCATGGAGGAGTTTCACTGTGAAAACCGCCTTGTCAGCGCCGTGGCCGTCGGCTTCATCAGCGCGGCGCGGGCGGAGGGGATCGCCGTTGAGCTGAACGCCGCCGTGCCGGATGCGCTTCCGATCGCGGAGAGCGATCTCTGCTCGCTGCTGTCCAATCTGCTGGAAAACGCCGTGGAGGGCTGCAGGGCCGCCGGTGGGGACAGGGTGCGCATGACGCTGCACACGGACAAGGGCTATTTGTTCGTTTCGGCGGCCAATCCGGCGGCGGGCGACGTGCTGACCGATAATCCCGAGCTGCGGACGACCAAGCGCGAGGCGGGGCATGGCTGCGGCATACCGCTCATCCGGCGCATCGCGGAGAAATACGGCGGCTGCGCCGTGTTCGGAATGGAGAACGGCTGGTTCACGGCGGATGTCATGCTTTGCATGGAGGAGGCGGAGATATGACGGAGCTTTACGCGGCCTTTTGCGACGATGACGCGGCGGCGCGGGCGCATATGCGCGAGGCGGCCGAAAAATGCTTTGCCGAGCGCGGCGTGACGCTGTACGCAGCGGAGTATGACACGGCGGAGGCGCTGCTCGCGGCCATGAGCCGTGGGGCGTTCGCGCTGCTCTTTCTCGACATTGATATGCCGGAAATGGACGGCATACGCCTCGGCGAGCGGCTGCGCGAGCTGGGAAGCGAGGCGGATATTATATATGTCTCGAACATGGACGAGCGGGTGTATGAGGTCTTTCCCGTCCGCCCGTGGGGCTTTGTGCGCAAGAGCCGCTTTGACGTGGAGCTCGGCGGCGTGGTCGAGCGCTATGTCCGCGAGCGGGCGGCGTGTGCGCCGCGTATTGTGATACAGGACGCGCAGGGCGCGCCCCATGCCATTGCGCCGGAGACGCTGGTGTATGTCGAGTCGGCGGGGAAGCTGCAGAAGCTCTTTACCTCGGACGGCGGCCAGCAGACGGCGCGCTGTGCATTGCGGGAGCTGGAGGAGCAGCTCGCCGGAACGGGCTTCATTCGCGTCCACAAGGGCTTTTTGGTCAACTACCGTTTCATCCGCCGCATACGCTCGCGGGGCGTGGAGCTGGACGACGGGCGGACGCTGCCGGTCGGACGCGGGCGGCTGGACGAGGTGCGCGAGCGCTATCTCGCGCTGATGAAATGGAAGGGGCTTGCGCCCGCCCATGCGGAGGCGGAGCGATGACGGAGCGGGTCGTGATGGCCGGGGGGCAGCCGCTGCGCTATATCCTCGAATACAAGCCGGTGAAGAATCTCAACCTGCGGGTGCGGCGGGACGGCTCTGTGTATGTCTCGGTGAGCCGCATGGCCGCCGTGGAGCGGGTCGATGAGTTTGTCGCCTCGCGGGCGGCGTTCATACGCGCGGCGCAGCAGCGTCGCATGGAGCAGCAGGAGGCGCCGCGGCGCTGGGCCGGCGGTGAGCGGATCGTCATTCTGGGGCGCCCGTATACGCTCGCGCTCGTGCAGGGCACGCCGGAGGGCGGCGTGCTGGAGGGCGGCTTCCTGCGCCTCACGGTCGCGGACGCGGCGGAGGAGGCGGCGCAGCGGCGTGTGGGCGAGGCGTATTGGCGCTCGCTCTGCCGTGAGACGTTCGAGCCGCTGCTCATGCGGCTGCATACGCCGCTCGGTGTCGCGCCGCCTGCGCTGCGTGTGCGCGATATGCGGAGCCGCTGGGGCTCGTGTATTCCGGCCAAGGGCGTTGTCACGCTGTCGTCGCGGCTGCTGGCCGCGCCGCTGCCCTGCGTGGAGTATGTCGCGCTGCATGAGCTCTGCCACCTGCTGCAGCCCGACCATTCGCCGCGCTTTCACGCGCTGGTCGAGCGCTTTATGCCGGATTGGCGCGAGCGGCGGGCGCTTTTGAACGCGGGAGAGACGGCGTGGCTTGCCGCCGGAGAGGAGACGCAATGAAGGATCTGTCAAATAAAGGCGCAAGGTGCTCACAGGCGATGGCGTTCATGCTGCTGTTCGGCATCGCGCTCTGGGGCGTCGGGCGGCGGGGCGCGTGATTTTTTCGGAAAAACGGAAAATTACTGTTGACATTCGCGGACGGATGCGGTAATATATCAAAGCTGACCTGTGGACGATTGGCGCAGCTGGTAGCGCATCCGCTTGACGTGCGGGAGGTCACAAGTTCGAGTCTTGTATCGTCCACCAAAAACCGGAAGACATCAAGGATGTTTTCCGGTTTTTATTTCTTCCTCCTGCCCGACCCCTCGAAGCGGCGATTCTCAACGGGATCCGCCGCTTTTTTGCGCAAAAAAATTTCGCAGAGTATGTATCTCTGCGAAACGCCAAAATCAATATTTTATAGTATTATCCTAGCACAAGCCCATGAAAGTTGCAATAGATTTTTTAGCATTTCGGAAAAAATGGGTGGGGCTTACTGAAATGGAGCGAGAAATTTAGTCAAAGTGCGAAATTCTTGTAACCATTCTGTAATTTTTAAGCCTATTCTTCACGCTATTCGCCGTCAAATCTCTGGTCAAAAACATTCCTGAAAAGCCCTGTGCTATCAATGCTTTGCTCGTTTTTCTGCGGCGCTATTCCGGATTTATTCGCCGTCAAAACTCTGGTCAAAATCGAATTTTCGGGTTTTAAAGTGCTGATTTCCCAAGGCTTTTCCCGCGATTTTTCGCAGAGATACATACTCTGCGAAAAAAGGAAAAAGGGCGGAATGGCGCCGGGGACGACCGGAAAAACGCGGGCGCGGGAGCGCCCCGGCTCCCTTTGCACAAGGGAGGCTTTGGCTGGCGCAAACAGGAAGACCCCGGTGTGAACACGGCTGCCCCGTGCTTACATAATAAAAATCCTAAAAAATCCTAAAATCTTATTACAGGGAGGAAAAACATGAAAAAGAGCAAACAAACCAAGCGCGCACTGATCCCGAGCCTGCTCGCGGTCATCCTGTGCG
>CAVEQW010000017.1:0-37413 GCA_963618155.1 Alloprevotella sp. | reverse complement strand
TTCCAGTAAATCGACCCGCGTCCCGCATTTCGCAGAGGTTCATTCTCTGCGAAAAACGTCCCGAAAACCCTTGAAAATCAAGGCCTCCGCGCGTGAAAACGCGATTTTGACTGAAATTCTGACGGCGAATAAATGCGGAATAACGCCGCAGAAAATCCCGCGAGGCATTGATAACACGGGCTTTTCTGAGAAAAATTTTGACCAGAGATTTGACGGCGAATAGCGAAAAAAAGCGTTATTTCGCCGTCGATTTACATAATTCCTGTGCATAAACTTGGTCAATATTCACAAAAATTAACGATCCCCATTTTTCCAATTGATTTTCCATCGTATTGGTGCTATGATATCAGCACAACATCTTGCGTTTTTTCGTTTTTCGCAGAGAATGAACCTCTGCGAAAACTTTTTTTGCGCAAAAAAACGGGGCTGTCTCCAGTGAGACAGCCCCGCGTGTTATCTTATACGTTCTGCGCGGGATTGACGTGCACCATGCAGTGGCGGACGCTCGGCTCGGCGGCCTCGACCGCCGCGTGGACGCGCTCCGCGATCGCGTGCGCCTCGCGCAGGTTCAGCATCCCGTCCACCGCGATCTCCACGTCCACGTAGAGGCCGCTGCCGAACTGCCGTGTGTGCAGCAGGTCGATCCCGCAAACGCCCGTCTGCGCCCCGATCACGCGCCTCAGGCGCTCCTCCGTTTCCTCGTCGCCGCACTGATCGACCGTTTTGGCGACCGTCTCGCGGAAGATGTCGATGGCCGCCTTGACGATGAACAGGCAGATGAGCAGGCTCGCCAGCCGCTCCAATAGCGGGCAGCCCAGCCTTGCGCCCGCGATGCCGATGAGCGCACCGGCGGAGCTGATCACGTCGCAGCGGTGATCCCAGGCGCAGGCGCGCAGCGCCACGCTGTTGAGCCGCCGCGCCGCCGCGATGGTATAGCGATACAGACACTCCTTGACAGCGATGCACACGAGCGCCGCCGCCAGCGCGAGCACGCCCGGCGCCTCCGACGCGGCATACGCGCCGGTGAAGATGTCGCGCAGCGCCCCATAGCCGATAAGCGCCCCGGTGTCGAGCAGGATGAACGCCAGCAGCAGACTGGCCACGCACTCAAAACGGTCGTGGCCGTAGGGGTGCTCACGGTCGGCCTTGCGTCCCGCGACGGCGAGCCCCGCCATGACGATGAGATTGGACAGCACATCGGAGGCCGAGTTCACCGCGTCCGATATCATCGCGCCGCTGTGCGCCAGTATCCCGGCCAGCAGCTTCATCACGGTCAGCCCCGCGTTGGCGATCAGTCCCACGAGCGACACACGCCGCGCCAGTCCCTCCTGCTTCATATATAAGCTCCTCCCTCATGTGCATACCCCGCGATAGAGAAAACGCGGGGCAGTCAAGAAGGCTGTCCCGCGGTTTCTGTCCGCTGCCGTGTGGCCCGGCGCACGGCAAAGCCGCCGCCTGATCATCGCGTTTTGCTATTCTATGCCGCCCGCCGCTGTATGGTGACGGGCGTTTATCTCAGCTCTGGATGGCGTGGAGGCCGTCGATATAGCCGCGGATGATGTTGCGGCGGCTGCTCTCGGCATCGAAGTTCAGGATGCTTCCCAGATGCTCCGACGGCTCGATATAGACGATGTTCGCGTCGCCGGGTATCTCGATGCGCTTCTCCACGCCGAAGCCGTGCAGCCGGATGGCGATGATGTCGCGGTAGCCCGCGTCCAGCAGTGCATCCAGCGGCAGAACATCCGCCACGCCGCCGTCTATATAGCGCTTGCCGCCCAGCGGCTCCTTATGGAACACGGGCAGATAGGCGCTTGCGAGAAGCATATCATAAAGCTGCTCCTCCGTCAACTCCCGCGCCCGCAGCACAAGCTCCTTGCGGTCGGTCAGGGAGAAGGTCGTGATGAAAAGCTCCGTGGGCGACTCGGCGATCTTCTCCGCGTCCACCACCTCGCGTATCCACTGGCGAAGCGGGCGCACGTCGATGCCCCGGTTGAGCGCCGTGTCGCGCAGCATTTTCTGCATCTGCGCGAGATCGGTCTTTTCGAGCCGCCGCTCCACGATACGCGACAGCAGCTCCTCGTCCACATTCATGACCTTGGAAAAGGCGATATTCTGCCATATATCCAAGGCCTTGTCCAGCTCACCCATGGCAAACATGGCGCCGTTGAGCGCCCCGACCGAGGTGCCGGAGACGGCGTTGAAGCTTATCCCCTTTTCCGCCAGCGCCTTCCATACGCCGACCTGATACGCGCCGCGCGCGCCGCCGCCCTCGAGGGCAAGCGCATAGGTTTTTGTGTTATCCAGCATGACCATTCCCCTTTTCCGTAAGATTGTTGACCCATTTTTTCCGGCAGACAAGGACGACCCCGATGGCCGCCTTGAGAATATCGGTGGAGTTGGATGCGGCATAGACAAGCAGGATATTCCAGCTCGTGAGGTGCGCCGCGCACCAGGCCGCCGGGATGTTCACCAGCCACATGAAGCCGCTGTCAAAGATGAAGGTGATGGCCGTCTTGCCGCCGGAGCGCAGTGTGAAGTAGCCCGCGTGCGCCAGCGTGCCGAACGGCAGTATCGCCGCCATGATCATCACAAAGCGGCTGGCCAGCGTTTTGATCTCATCCGTGGTATTGTAGAGCTGGGGGAACAGCGGCGCGATCAGGCACATGAGCGCCGCCAGCACCAGCGACACGGTCAGGCCGAAGGCAATGAGCTTCCGGTCGGTGTCCACCGCCCGCTCAAGCTCTCCCGCGCCGAGCTGCTGGCCGACGAGGATGCCGATGGTGTTGCCCGTGGAGAACGCCGCCATCTGGAAAAGGTCATAGATGACATAGGCGATGTTCAGCGCCGCGACGACGACCAGCCCGCGGGTGCAGTAGATCTGCATGATGGTGGTGCAGCCGGTCGCCCAGAGAAATTCGTTGACGAAAAGCGGAATACTGCGCCGGATGATGTGGCGGAACAGCCCCGGATGCACCGGGAGGCTGGCGAAAAGTCCCTTGCTGAACAGGAGACTGCCGCTGTTCCGGTGGCTGTATATCACATTGATGGCGGCCTCCGCCACACGTGAGGCCACGGTCGCCCATGCCGCGCCGACCACGCCCAGCGCCGGTGCGCCGAGCTTGCCGAAGATGAGCACCCAGTTGAGAAACAGGTTCACAAACACCGCCGCAACGGAGGCGACCATCGGCACGACGGTCTGACCCGCCTCGCGCAGCGTGGTCGAGTAGGCGCTGGAGATGGCAAAGGGCAGCATCGTCCAGACAATGACCTTCGCATAACCCATGGCCTGCGCCATGACCTCGTTCCGCTCTGCCTCCTCGCCCTTGAGGAACAGCCCCGCGAGCGGCTCACCCCATAGAGTGATGATGCCCATGGCCACGAGCGAGACGATCAGCGCCATGCTGAGCTTGCAGCGGAACGCAGCGCGGAGGCTTCCCTCGTCCTGCGCGCCGTAGTATTGGGCGCAGAAGATGCCGGGCCCGGCCACCGTTCCGAGCATGACGATCATATAGTTGAACATGAGCTGTCCGACCACGGCCACGCCGCTGATGGCCGCCGTGCCGCACTGGCCGACCATGATATTGTCGAGCAGCGACACAAAGCTCGTGACAAGATTCTGCAGAATGATGGGCAGCATCACGCCCAGTGCCAGCCGGTAAAAATTCCGGTCGCCGATATATCTTCGGAGTCCCTTCGCGTTGTCCATAAAATGATAAAAATTACCTTTCTCTATCCTTCAGGGGGGCTTTCGTCACGCTTCTGCGCGCCCGCATCCGTCAGCGCCTCGCCGCAGCTCGGGCAGGACGAGATGCTCCTCCATGTGCCGAGCGGCCTTCCGCAGTGCGGGCAGCGGTTCCATTTGAGGTTGACCAGCGTACACAGCACCATGAGCACGATACCGGCCGCAAGCCACGCCCTGCTGAAGCCGACGCAGCCGGCCGCCATCATGACGAAGCCGGCGACCGCCAGCGCGTAGTATAAAATTCTCGCCGCCTTCCGCTTCATCTCAGCCCTCCGCATACAGGCGCGTAAGGTTCCGCAGAATGTCAAGCGAGCGCTCCATGCCCTCGACCGTGATATGCTCCAGCGGGCCGTGGAAGCACCAGCCGCCGGTGCCGAGGTTCGGACAGGGCAGCCCCATGAACGACAGCGCCGCGCCGTCTGTGCCGCCGCGCACGGGAAGCACGACGGGACGCACGCCCGCCAGCTTCGCGGCCTTTTTCGCGTTCTCGACCAGATGCTCATGTCCTGTCAGCACCTCGCGCATATTGCGATACTGCTCGCGTATACTGAGCGTCACGCAGTCCTCACCATAGCGCTCGTTGAGCGTCCTGGCGATATGGCGCAGGGTGTCGAGCCGTCCGTCAAAGCGGGCGGCATCGTGGTCGCGCACGATATAGTCGAGCGTTGCGCTCTCCACAGAGCCGTCCATATGCATAAGCCCGAAGAAGCCCTCGCGCCCCTCGGTCAGCTCCGGCCGCTCCGCCGCCGGGAGCATGGCGTTGATCTCCATGGCAAGGAGCGCCGCATTGCGCAGCTTTCCCTTGGCCTCGCCGGGGTGGATGGACTTGCCCGTGATGTCAAAATGCGCGGCGGCGGCGTTAAAGCACTCCCAGCTTATCTCGCCCTCCTCGCCGCCGTCCACGGTGTAGGCAAAGTCCGCGCCGAATTTTTCAAGATCGAATTTCGCCGTGCCGCGCCCCGTTTCCTCGTCCGGGCAGAAGCCGATGCAGATGCGTCCGTGCGGCATATCGCCGGAAAGCAGCTCCTGCGCGAGCTCCATGATCTCCGCGACACCGGCCTTATCGTCCGCGCCGAGCAGGGTGTCGCCCTGCGTAACGATGAGCGTCCGCCCCTTGAGCCGCCGCAGATGGGAAAATTCCCTCGGGTCGAGCGTGAGTCCGTTCGGGTAGTCGACCCGTTTCCCGTCGTAGTGCTCGATGATGCGAGGGCGCACGCCGCGCCCGTTGAAGTCCGCCGTGTCCATATGGGCGATGAAGCCCAGACGCGGCGCGTTTTCATAACCCGCCGCGGCGGGAACGTGGCCATAGACATAGCAATGCTCGTCGCACACGGCATCCGTCACGCCCATCCCACGCAGCTCCGCCGCCAGCATACGAGCCAGATCAAACTGGCGCTCCGTGGACGGTGTTTTCTCGTTTTCCTCGTCGCTCGTCGTCCACACCTTCACATAGCGCTCAAAGCGCTCCAGCAGGCTCATTTATTCCGCCTCCCCGCACAGCGACGCGATCACGTCGGCGTATATCTCCATGCAGCGCAGCAGCTCGTCGAGCGGGATGCGCTCGTTCGCGCCGTGCATCCGCGTGTCGAAATCGGGCGGCTCCGTTCCAAAGGCCACGCCGCCGGGGATATGGTGGACGTAGGTGCCGCCGCCCATAGAGTAGCAGTAGCCCTTTTTGCCGCTGTAGCGCTCATAGCTGCGCAGCAGCGTCTGGATAAACTCGCCCTCGGCGGGCGTATAGTGGCCGGGCAGCATCTCGCCCGACACGGTAAAGCTCAGTGCGCCGAGCTTTTCCGCAAACGGGCGGCGGCAATTTTCGTCGCTCGCGCACAGCGGTACGCGGCAGTCGCACACGCCCCACAGGCCGTTTGCATCTATTTTGAGCTGCGTGAACGAGCAGGTCAGCGCGCCGGAGAGCTCGTCGCACTGCGCGATACCGGCGGCGCGTCCCGACCAGTCGCCGTGCGGCAGGACGGCGTTCAGCGCCGCGAGCGCCCGTGTGCTCCCGCAGTCGGCCAGCGGCAGCTCGCAGAGCAGACGCACGAGCGCCGTGAGGCCGTTGTTGCCCGTTTCCGGCATGGCCGCGTGGCAGCCGCGCCCGTGGACGGTCAGCCTCAAGCCTGCCTCGCAGGGCTCCACGTCGAAGCCCACGCCGATCTCCGCTGCCAGCGGCAGCAGCGCCGTCCGCAGCGCAAGCTCATCCATCCCGGTCATGACCGCCGCCGCATCCGTCGGCACGACGTTGATGCGGAAGCCGCCGTCCAGGGACACGACGCGCGGCGTCGCCGTCTCCGGCTCAAGGCTCATGCGGAGCTCCGGGCGGAAGAAGCCCTTTTCGACGTTGCAGACCGGCCAATTCGCGTCCGGCGTGGTCGTGCAGGGCGCGGGCTTGTTTTTGAGGTAGTACCAGCGCGTGTCCTCCATGTCCGTCTCCTCGTCACAGCCGAGGATGAGGCGGCAGTTGCAGCGCAGCGGCAGCCCCAGCTCCCGCACACAGCGCATGGCATAGGCAGCGGCCAGCAGACCGCCCTTATCGTCGGCCACACCGCGCCCGTAGAGGCAGCCGTCGGCTTTGAGCGTCATCGTATACGGCTCGGTCTCCCAGCCGTCGCCCTCGCCCACCACATCCAGATGCGCCAGTATATCCAGCATAGGCGGCTTATCCGCCGCGAGATCGGCGGAACCGGCATAGTTATCATAGTTCGTCACGCGAAGCCCATAGCCCTCGCAAAGTTCCAGTCCGAGCCGCAGCGCCTCCGCAGGCCCCTCGCCGAACGGCATACCGTCCCGCGCCTCTCCGCGCACGCTGCGCACGGCGATGAGCCGTCCGAGATCAGCGGCAAATTCGTCCCGGTGCGCCTCCGCCCACGCGACGATATCTTCCTTTATCACAACGATCACCTCATGAAAAAAATCCTTGTCTATATTGTATCAGGAATTGAAATACTTGTCCATCTTATGATATACTGAAAAAAACGCTTTTGGGAGGCGCCGCTCTATGGATACTTTCCCGCTCATCCTTTACATGATCCTGACCGTCATACTGACCTACTTCGGTCTGGCCAACGCCATCATCCACCTTATCAACTACTTCCGCTTCTACCAGCCGTTCTGCAAAAAGCTCGTGCAGTACGATGTGTTTGAGGATCCGGCCTATGCCAACACCGTCCGCGGCCGCATCGTCGGCACGGTCGTCGTCCTGCTCGTCACGCTCGCGGCGGTCGTCTTCTGCGCCATCCGGCTTATGGAGCCGAGCCACGGCGTCGTCGTCCCCGCCATCATCGTCTCGCTGCTCTTCGGTCTGCTGCTGTACGGAAAAAAGCTGCGCTATGAACTCTGGAACGTCCAGCAGTTCGTCAAGCAATACCGCAGCTATCTCGACAAGGAGAAATTCTCCCGCTTCCTGCGCCGGGAGTATGACATCTCGCTCGAAAAGCTCTCCGACGACCGCTTCGTCATGCAGCGCCTCGAGCGCAAGGGAAAATAAAACAGCTCGGGCAGGGCGCGGCTCTGCCCGCTTCCATACCCGGTAAAGGAGATCACGCATGGAGCACATCATCCGCATTGACCCCGACAAATGCCGCCGCTGCGGCCGCTGCGCCGCGAGCTGCAGCACCGGCTTTATCCGTATGCGCGACGGCGCACCCGTGACGGGCGGCCGTATCCGCTGTATCGCCTGCGGCCACTGTGTCGCCGCCTGTCCCGCCGCCGCCGTGACGCTGGATGGTGAGGGCGCTGTCCCCGCGCCGTCCGATGCGCTGGAGGCGCTGTTTTTGATGCGCCGCTCCATCCGCAAATTCAAGGCGGAGCCGCCCTCCCGCGAGCTCATACAGCGCACTCTCGACTGCGCTCAATACGCACCCAGCGGAAAAAACCGCCACGCCAACCGCTGGACGGTGATATACGGGACGGAAAGCTGCCAGAGGGTCTCGTCGCTGGCGCTCGATTTCTGCCGCGAGAGCGGCCAGAACCCGGAGCTTCTCTATCTGGCGGAAAAGGGACTCGATCTGCTCACCGGCCACGCGCCGCTGGTGCTCGTCGGCTGGAGCCCGGACAACGCGCTCAATCCCTGCGTCGATACCGTCATCGCCATGCACACCGTCCAGATGCTCCTGGAGGAGCAGGGGCTCGGCTGCTGCTGGGGAGGCTATCTCCGCAGCATCACGAACCAGTCTCCGGCGCTGCGCGCCCTGCTCGGCATCCCGGAGGGCAGCTCCATGCAGTGCTGCATGACGGTCGGCTGGCCGGACGGCGAGCACTACCCCAACATCCCGCCGCGCCCCAAGGCAGAAGCTCTCTGGGTGTGATTTGGGTATAAAAACGACCCGCCACGAGTGAGATCGGGGCGGGTCGCTCTATTCGGTCGCTTATTTCACCAGGATCACAACGCCGCTGTACTCGCCCGCTTCGAGGCTGTCCACGCGGGTACCGCTGGTGTGGTCGTAGAAAAGGTCTTCGTTGTCCATGTCGCAGTCCACATAGATCTCAAGCTCGTGTCCCGCCGGGGCGACGATCTCCGCGCCCTCCTCGACGGTCAGGCTGTAGAGGCTCGAATCGCCCGCCACCGTCCATGCGGAATCCTTGTCCATGCTCATGCGGACGCCCCAAACGGTCTCGTAGCTCTCGTCATAGCAGAGTGCAGCGAGGATAGCCTCCTTGGAGTGGCCGAGGGTCTCGTCCGTCTCGTCCCACTTTTCGTTGATCAGGGTCTCCATGTTGCTCTGCCACGCGGCACGGGTGCCGGAGACAACAGCGCCGTAAAGCTCCGCATCCTCAAGGCTGAGCACCATCTTGCGCTGGTAGTCCTCGTGGCGGATGTCGCCGGTCAGCGCCATGTCGCGGACGATGACGTTCTGGCCGTAATACTCCGTGCCGTCGGCGACGCGGATACCGTTTGCCATCTCGTCATAGCCGATGACGGTCTGGATGGCGCAGTCATTCCCGGCGAAGACGAGGCAGTCGTCCAGCGTCATGTCGACGTTCTCGCTGCGGACGCAGATGGCCGAGCCGTGGATGTAGTCGAGGAAGTAATACGCCGCGCCGATGGCGGAGTCGTCCTTATAGTCGAAGATATCCATCGTATCGACAAAGGGCTCGCCGCTGCGGTCAAGCACGGCGGCGGAGTCGAATATCGTGTGCTTCGCATCCAGAATGCCGACGGTGGTCGCGCCGGAGATGTCCGCCTGCATCGACATGGCGTTCGTAAGGCCGCCGATATAGCTCCAGCCGTTATACAGCGTCGAACCGCGCAGTGTACGACCGTCAAGCCGAGCCAGCGCGTTCTCCGGGGCATCGGACAGCGCGCCGGTGTAGATGCGTCCGGCGGAGCAGAGGATCGCGCCGTACTGCGCCGAACCGGCGTAGGAGCCATAGAACCAGCAGTTGTTCTCCTGTCCCTCCGTCGCGCCGAGGGAATACATACTGTAACCGCCGTAGACGTTTTCCGAATAGCAGTCAACGATGTAGACATTGGCGCCGTAGCAGCCGTCCAGCGAGTAAACGCCCCAGTCGGAGCTGATGAGGTCGCTGTTGTAGAAGTAGACGCTGCCGCTCGACTCGGTGAGCACCGGGCGGGAGCTCGCATACATGCAGACCACGCCGGGAGCCGAGGAATCCACGCCGTTCGCGCCGGTGGCGATGATGGTGGAATCGTGGATGACGGCCTCCTCCACATCCGCCGTCAGGTGCAGGGCGCTGCGGCCGTAGCCGTCGGTGGAAATGTAGAGATGGTCGAATTCCATGCTGGGCATATCGGCATAGATACCGGCGCCCTCCGCGCCCTCCTGGGCGCTCTTGTCGTCGCGGGTCTCGCTGCCGCCGCCGGCGTTCTTCTCATCGCGGTCGTTCGCGCCGAGGACGATGACGCTGTTGTAGGAGCGGCCCTCGATCTCATAATTCGTCTCCGTGCCGCCGACGGTAAAGCTGCCGCTGTCGTCACCGGAGAGGACGAGACCGAAGTGCCCGAAGCTCTCCGCGCCGTCCCAGTCGCCGATCTCGTCATAGCGGATGCTGGCGCTGCTCACGCCGTCCGCCGTCACCTTGGCCGTGCTGACCGCCGCGTCATCCTGCGCCGTGACACCGGCGACGATGGCGATGCCGGCGAAGTTCGCCATATCCTCCACATTCTGCGCCAGCGAGCTGGTGGGCGCTGGGCGGAAGCTCGCGCCGGATTCCCCGGAGGCGGCCAACGCGCCGGAGGCAAAAAGCAGGGTGGCTGCCGTCAGCAGTGCTAAAATTTTGTGGAATTTCTTCATAACCGTCCCTTTCCTGTCCGTAATTTTTGGTGATTCTCATTATAAACCGCCCTTTTCCTCTTGTAAAGCATGAATTTACCATACCTCGAGGAAACATCAAAATATTGAAGCTCCGCCTTGACAGCTCCGGGGCTTCATTGTATGCTTGAAGGCACTTGCCCCGCGCATGTGTGCGGGCGCTTTGGGAGGTACTATGAAGGTTTTTATCGCGGGCTGCGGCGCATGGGCAACGGCGCTGGCGATCCGCCTTGTGGATAACGGACACGCGGTGACGCTGTGGACACGCCGTAAGGAAAAGGCCGCGCTGCTGCGGGAAAGCGGCGAAAATCCCGCTCTGGCGGGCGTTGCGCTCCCCCGCTCGATATCCGTCACGAGCGACCACAGGCAGGCAGCCTCTGCCGGGGTGCTCCTGTTCGCCGTCGCGTCCGAGGCGCTGCGCCCGACCGCCGCGCTCATCGCCCCGCTCGTCTCGCCGGACTGTCTGCTCATCTCCGCCGTCAAGGGTCTGGAGCATGGGAGCCGTCTCCGCATGAGCCAGATCATCGCGGAATATGCCCCGGCAGGCTGCCATATCGCCGTTTTGTCCGGTCCCTCCCACGCGGAGGAGGTCTCCCGCGCCATGCCCACGGGCTGCGTCGCGGCGAGCGAGGACACGGCGGCGGCGCATCATGTGCGGACGCTGTTTCAAAGCCCCTGCTTCCACATCCGCGAGAGCGCGGATATCGCCGGAGTCGAGAGCTGCGCGGCATGGAAAAACGTCGCGGCGCTCGGCATGGGCATCATCGAGGGCGCCGGTATGGGCGACAATCTCCGCGCCCTGTATTTCACGGCGGTCATGGCGGAGATGGAGCTCGTGTGCCAGCGCCTCGGCGGGCTGCGTGAGAGCTGTCGCGGCCCTGCGGGCTTGGGCGATCTCGTCGTGACCTGCTTCTCCGGCCACAGCCGCAACCGCCGCGCCGGAGAGCTTATCGGTGCGGGTATGCCTGTTCCGGCAGCGCTGCAGGAGGTCGGCGCAGTGGTCGAGGGCTACCGCACGGCGGCGGGTGTGCTCGACTTTTCGGAGCTTGCCATCCCCGTGCTCCGCGCCGTGTACCGCGTACTCTACGAGGGCACACCGCCGGAGGCGATACGGGACGCCTGCTTCGAGATCGAATAGGATATAGCAAAGGCCGGAGCGCACTTCAAAAATGCGTCTCCGGCCTTGTTCTGTCTCGCGTTATGCGCCGCGGTTGGCGATGGCCTTGCGGATGACCGGCGCGATGCTCACACCGACGAGTCCGCCGATAAGCGCCGTGATAAGCTGCGGCCAGGTGAAGGTCGCGGACATGACCGCTGCCTTTTCCGGCGAGGGCACAGCCAGCGGGATGAGCAGCTTCGTCATGACGAGCCACAGCGTCACGAACTTGGCCGCTGCCGCGCCGACGGCCGCCAGATAACGCAGCAGCAGCGGCTTGCCCTCAGACCCGATAAGCTTATATGCCGCAAAATACAGCACGAGCACCAGCACCAGATTGCCGCAGGCGACACCCGGCACGAGCAGGATGGGCATGGGCGCGATCTGGAGCAAAAACGCGAAAAACGGGCTCACGACCGCGACCACAACGGCGCACCAAAGCCCGCCGCAGAGCGCGGCGACGGTCAGCACCAGATTGACACAGCTTCCCGTGACGAGCTGGCCGAGCGGCTTTGTCACAAATTGCAGCACCAGCAGCAGCGCGAGCAGCACCGCCGTGCGCGCCACCCATAGCGTAGTCTTTTTCATAAGAACACACTCCTCTTGCTTTTTTCCTCATTATAGCGTATTCTTGTCTCAAATATGTTGCACACGCAACAAACAAGGAGCTTGCCCATGAACGCGGATATACTGAGCCAATGCAGCCTGTTTGCCTCCATCGCGGCGGAGGATATCGCGCCGCTGTGCCGCCGTATCGGCGCGTACACCCGCCGCTATCGCGCCGGACAGAGCGTGTGGCTCACGGGCGACCCCGTGCTTGCCGCCGGGCTTATCCTCTCCGGCTCTGTCCGCGCCGAGGCGCTGTCGCCGGACGGGACGCGGGACGTGGCCGCCCAGCAGGGCGCGGGCGGTCTGGTGGGCGACGTGCTGATGACGGAGGGACGCGCCAGCCCTGTGGACGTGCTGGCCGCCGAGGACGGGACAGAGCTGCTTTTCCTGCCCTTTGACCCCATCATGGACGGCGGCGGCGACCCGGCGCTGTCGCGGCTGCGGCGCAATCTTTTGCAGGAGATTTCTTTAAAATACTGGCTGCTGCGCCGCCGTATCGTGTGCCTCCGCGCTCCCGATCTGCGCGGAAAGCTGCTGACCTATCTCTCCCACTGTGCGGCAGATGCCGGAGCGGACACCTTTCTCGTCCCGCTCGACCGGCAGGGCATGGCCGACTACCTCGCCGCCAACCGCAGCGCCCTGTGCCGCGAGCTTTCCGCCATGCGCCGCGACGGGCTCATCGACTACTACGGCGCGAGCTTTCGCCTTTTGCCCGCGTCCCGCTCTTGCAATGCGGGCGGAATTGTGGTTAAATAACCGGGTGCGCGTCAGTCGCGTTTTTTCATTGTAAAAGGAGCTATTGTCATGGAAAGAGAACATCTCGGCAGCCGCCTCGGCTTCATTCTCCTGTCGGCGGGCTGCGCCATCGGTGTCGGCAACGTCTGGAAATTCCCGTGGATGACGGGACAGAACGGCGGCGGCGCCTTCGTTTTGGTCTATCTGCTCTTCCTCGTCATTCTCGGCCTGCCCGTGATGACGATGGAGTTTTCCATCGGCCGTGCGGCACAGGCCAGCCCCGTCCGTATGTACCAGCGTCTTGAGCCCAAGGGGACAAAGTGGCATATCCACGGCTACGCCGCGCTCATCGGCTGCGTGCTGCTCATGATGTTCTACACCTCCGTCACCGGCTGGATCGTCTACTATTTCGTCCACTCGCTCACCGGCGACCTCGCCGGTCTGAACGCGGAGCAGGTCACGGACACCTTCAGCGGCATGATGGCCGACCCCGGTATCATGGTCGGCTATATGGCCATTGTCGTCGCGCTCTGCTTCCTCGTCCTGTCCTTCGGACTGCAAAAGGGGCTGGAGCGCGTCACCAAGTATATGATGGTCGCGCTGCTGGCGCTCATGGTGCTGCTCGCCATCCACAGCTTCACCCTGTCCGGCGCGGGCGAGGGTCTGCGCTTCTATCTCGTCCCCGACTTCTCCCGTATCGGCGCGGACGCCGTTGTCGCCGCCATGAATCAGGCGTTCTTCACGCTGAGCCTCGGTATCGGCGCGATGGCCATCTTCGGCAGCTACATCGGCAAGGAGCACACGCTGCTTGGCGAGAGCATACACGTCATCATCCTCGACACCTTTGTCGCCATTGTCGCGGGACTTATCATCTTCCCCGCCTGCTTCACCTACGACGTGGAGCCGACGGCGGGACCCAGCCTCCTGTTCGTCGCCATGGCGAACGTGTTCGCCAACATGAGCGGCGGGCGCTGGTGGGGTTCGCTCTTCTTCCTGTTCATGAGCTTTGCCGCCATGAGCACGGTGCTGGCCGTGTGCGAGAACATCCTCGCCTGTGTGCGTGAGCTCACGGGCTGGAGCCGCCGCAGAGCCTGCCTTATCTGCGGCGCTGCCATCTTCGTTCTGTCCGTACCCTGCGCCCTCGGCTATAACCTCTGGTCGGACTTCCATCCGTTCGGCAAGGAGGGACTGCAGATACTTGATTTGGAGGACTTCGCCGTCTCCAACTGCCTGCTCCCGCTCGGCTCGCTCATCTTCGTCCTGTTCTGCACCTGCAAAAACGGCTTCGGCTGGAAGCACTTCACCGCCGAGGCCAACAGCGGAGAGGGTCCCAAGCTCGGCGACTGGCTTCTCCCCTACTGCCGCTTCGTGCTGCCCGCCATCGTCCTCGTGATATTCGTCGTCGGGCTATTCAGCTTCTTCTCGTGAAATTATTGTCATTTCCAGCCGTATGTGCTATACTGTGTTTATAAAATTCTAAAGGAGGTCTTCTTATGAGCTTTTCACAGGCGATTCAGAGCGTGTTCAGCCAGTATGCCGGCTTCCGTGGCCGCGCACGCCGCTCGGAGTATTGGTTCTTCATCCTGTTCAACCTCATCGTCCACGCGGTCATCGGCGCTCTTGTTGGTGTCTGCCGCATGAGCGACAACACGCGGAATGTGCTCGTCACGATCTGGGAGCTTGCCATCCTGCTGCCCAACCTCGCCGTGACCGTCCGCCGTATGCACGACATCGGCAAATCCGGCTGGACGATCCTGTTCGGCCTCATCCCCATTGTCGGCGCGATCATCCTCCTTGTCTATGAGCTGCGCGACAGCCAGCCGGGGACGAACCAGTACGGCACGAGCGTGAAATACCCCCACGGCATCCCCTTTGTCCGCACACAGGGCGGGACGCAGGGCAGCTACTACGCTCCCTATTCCAACCACACCCCAACCAGCAGCACGGCAACCTATCAGCCGCCCATCTCGAACTATAAGCCGTCGCAGTATTACGACCAGAAGCCGGCACAGCCTGAAGCCCCGGCGGAAGAAGCCGGTATCGTCTGCCCCGGCTGCGGCACGAGAAACGTCGCCGGAAGCAAATTCTGCACGAGCTGCGGCACACCACTGAATCCGTAAGCCCTATGACCCGATCGGAGAGACTGGACACCCCAGCCTCTCCTTTTTTGATGTTTTCTGTCACCCTTTCTCCAAAAGGCGCGATTATCATGGTGAGAGCGCTCATCAAGGAGGTCGTTTATGCGAGAAATAATAACGGAGGAAATGGCGTTGAAGCTCATCCAAAAGGACGACAGCGCCGGGCTGCAATGGCTCATCCGGCGGTACACGCCCTATGTCGGCACCATTGTCCGCAACATCATCGGCGCCTGTATGACGGCGCAGGATGTGGAGGAGGTCGTCTCCGACGTGTTCTGTGAGCTGTGGCGAAACCGGCAAAAGGCGGAGGCGGGAAAGCTGCGCGGCTATCTCGCGTGCATGGCTCGCGGCCACGCCGTCAACTGCCTGCGCAAGCGAGGTGCTGTGCCGGTGCTCGATATGGACACGCTGGAGCTTGACGTGGACGGCCCAGAGGTCGCGGTGCTGCAGGCGGAGCGCCAGCAGCTTTTGTGGGAGGCGGTCAACGAAATGCCCGTCCGTCTGCGCGAGCCGTTCGTCCGCTACTATTACTACCGCCAGACCACGCCCGGCATCGCGCTGGACATGGGGCTTCAAGCGGAGGCCGTCCGCCAGCGATTAAAGCGCGGGCGCGACTGGCTGCGGAAGCGTCTGCCGGAAAAGGGCTTCGATCGGGAAGACGGATCAGGAGGGATATAATAATGAAAATCAACATTTCCGAATGGATGGACAATTACGACGCAGCGGCCTATCCCATGCGGGAAAGCCGCGACGTAAGCGCCGACCGCGTTGCGGCACGCACCATGCAGAAGCTGGGGCTGGCGCTGCCGGAGAGTGCCCCACGCCGGAGAGGGCGGCACTTGGGACGAGGTCTGCTGATCGCGGCGGCTGTCGCCGCCCTGCTGGTCGGAACGGCGCTCGCGGTGTACCACTACTCGATGCGCGATGCCACCATCGAGGATGTGCCCACACAGGATTCCGAGCTTTATAGCTGGAAAGCCAGAGAGACAAAAACACGCCTGTCCTATAACGGCTTCTACGACAGCCCGGAGTATCAGGCATACGTTGAATGGACGGAGTGGAACCGCGCGTGGCGTGAGGCGCACCCCGACCCGTGGAAGGAGCTTGGTGTGGACAACGGCTATCACGAAACGCCGGACAGCTATCTCCATTACGAGGCGTATTTTACCGAGCAGGGTGAAAAGCTCGATGAGATCATGGAAAAATACGGTCAAACGCCGCTGGACGGCTTCCAGACTGTACGCAGTGAGAGTGAGCTCTGCCGCGCTCTCGGTGCAGAGAGCATTCTAGCGGATGGCTGGGATATGTACGGCGATTATTTCTACGACAACGGCACGTTTAAAATTGGCGGCCGGGCGGCATTGAACGGGGAAAGCCTTGACTTCACGGTCGTGAATGCGGTCAAGGGCTCCTTCCTGATGATGACAAACCTCATGCCGGAGGACTATACAGAGTGGCACTATACAACGAAGGCGGGCTATGAGCTTATCCTGATGACCGATACGCTCCGCGGGTGGACGACACTGATCGCGCCGCTGGACGGCTGCACCGTGACAGCGACTCTCACCACGGACGGCACACAGGCAGCAAAGGATTTTGCGGAGGCCATCGACCTTTCCGCGCTGGACGCGCTTTTTGCCACGGACAGCGCCCGCGCCGCCGTTGTCCAGAGCATCGCGGCCTATGAGCCGCCGGAGGAGACGGAAAGCGATACACTCGGCGACACGCCGGAGGAGCGTTTTCGGAGCAGCATTACATCCATAAGCCGTGTTTTCGATTATTACGACATTTCAGGGATCATGGCAAAGCGTGTGCTGTCGGAGCTTGGAAACTATGATATCACCGCGCTCTCCGGCGAGACGGACTCTATGTACGGTATGGACGGCCTGCGGGATACCATGTATGAGTATTACTGGGACGGCCCCGCCAACTGGAGCTTGTTTTTTAAGGAATACGGCAGCGAGCCGGGCGTTAGGGGCGCGACATTGAGCTATCGGCGCTTTGACGATGGGCGCACGGCAGAAGCCCTTGCAGTCGAGAAGCGCTATGACAACGAGTCCTTCGGTGTCACGGACTGCAAGGTCGGGGACTGTGACGCTTATATGACGAGAACACTCGAATATGTGGCGAAGACCTATGAGGTATACAAGCTGACGTGGTATGATGCCAAGCACGATCTTATCTTCACGCTGTCTGATTGGAATGTGACGGAGGACGAGCTTATCGCCCTGGCGGAAAGCGTGGCGGAAACGCCCTGGGACGGCAGCATCTGCGAGCCGACAGACGAAGCAGAGATTCTGGATGATATTGGGCGCTATGAGCTGCCCGGCATGGCATACGGCAGCATCGACTGTGTATGGAACGATGGGATCGGCGCTGCTCACCAGTATGGGCCGTACTGGTATGCGGAGGACTGTCTCTATATCAGCGAGGGCGCTAAGGCCACCTACGGCGGCGGTCTGTCCCTCGACTGGGAGCGCACATGGACAGACACAGACCGCAGCACAGAAAACGGCGCATATTCCTTCGCGGAAATGGAAAAATATTATCTCGCCTGCGACGATTCCGGCGCGGTGGAGACCGGCCTTTCGGTGAACGGCTGGGACGCGATATGTCTGAACGTCACCGGCATCCGGCAGAAAAACCTGGAGCATATCGAACAGCTCATCTGGTACGATGCGGACGCGGAGCTTATCTTCACCATCACCTCCACCGAGCAGCGCACCGCCGCCCAGCTCATCACACTGGCGGAGAGTATTTACAAATAAAGAAAAAGCGCCAAGGGGGGCTGTCTCATCGTGAGACAGCCCCCATTTTGCTTGTCGAGCGTATGCCGGTTATTCCAGCCACTCGTCCCGCACAGGCAGGGCGAAGCGCTTTGCGAGGGCGCGAAGTCCCTCGTCGGGGATGCCCTCGCCATGCGGCAGCCCCGCAATGCGGAGGTAAATCCCCGCCGCCTTGTCCGCCGTCTCGACAAGGCCGTAGGCATCGTCCAGACTGCGCCCCGCGCCGTATACGCCGTGCAGCGCCCATACGACCAAGCGGCAGCGCCGCATTTTCTCCGCCGTCGCCTCGCCGATGGCCTCCGTTCCGCAGAGCATCCACGGGAGCAGCGCCGCGCCCTCCGGCAGGGCGATGATGGCCTCCGTACACATCTTCCAAAGCGTGCGCGTGAAGCTGCGCTCATCCAGCGGATGGACGTGCGTCATGGCGATGAGCGCGTCCGGGTGACAGTGGAGCACGACACGCTGCGCCGGGTCGGATGCAAGACGGGCGCTGTGGCTCATGAGATGTGCCGGCAGCTCCGAGGTGAAGCTCCCGCCGTCTGAAAAGCCCCAGAGCAGCTCCGCCGTCTCCCCGCCGTCGGCAAGGCGTATCACGCCGAGATCGTCCTGCGGGCGGAAGCGGACGTTTTTGAAATACTTCCCCGTCCCGGTGATGAGCAAACAGCGCCCGTCGAGCGACGGACAGGCAAAGCCTGTTTTCATGCGCCGCAGCACCGCGTCCGGCTCAAGATACGGGCGAAGCTGCTCCGCGTCCAGCAGAAGGCTCAAATTTCCGCCGTTTTTCTCGTCCCAGCCGTGGAGATACATATTCTCCATCGTGCGGATAAATTCCTCGAAGAACACCGCGCTTCGTATGTCCTCCATACACTCCCCTCCTTAGTCAAAGACAGCGCCGCAGAACGCGGCGCTGCCCGGTCATATTTCTGTTTACAGTCTCCAGAAGCGCATGCCGGAGGCCTTGAGGTCGGCCATCGGGTAGAGGCTCTTCACGTCGAGCAGCACCTTTTCGCTGTCGGGGATATCCTTGCGGAACAGAGCCTTGAGCTCGTCCACCGTCAGCGCGCGGAACTCGCTGTGTCCCACGGCCACGATCACGCAGTCCGCGTCATGGATCTCGCTGTAAGGCGTGAGCGTGACGCCGTATTCATGCATGGCGTCCTCCGGGGCGCACCAGCCGTCCACGACGATGGGCTCCACGCCGTATTCCTTGAGGCGCACGATGATGTCGTTGACCTTGCTGTTGCGCGCGTCGGGGCAATCCTCCTTGAAGGTCAGTCCTAGAACGACGACCTTGGAGTTCTTCGGACTCTTGCCGGCCTGCACCATGTTCCGGATCGCGGCATCGGCGACATAGGGACCCATGCTGTCGTTGATCTGACGTCCGGCCAGGATCACAGGGCAGTGATAGCCGAATTTCTCGGCCTGATAGGTGAAGTAGTAGGGGTCGATGCCGATGCAGTGGCCGCCCACCAGACCGGGCTTGAAGCCCAGCGCGTTCCACTTGGAGTTCATGCCCTCCAGAACCTCGATGGTATCGATACCCATGAGGTCAAAGACCTTGGCAAGCTCGTTCATGAAAGCGATGTTGATGTCGCGCTGGCTGTTTTCCACGACCTTGACGGCCTCCGCCGTCTTGATGTTCGACACGGGGAAGGTGCCCGCCGCGATCACGATGTCGTAGACCTGCTTGACGACCGCACAGGTGAGCTCATCCATGCCGGACACGACCTTGCGGATGGTGGTCAGCGTGTGCTCCCGGTCGCCGGGGTTGATGCGCTCCGGCGAATAGGCGATCTTGAAGTCCACGCCGCACTTGAGGCCGGAGTCGCCCTCCAGAATGGGGATGCAGACCTCCTCCGTGCAGCCGGGGTAGACCGTGGACTCATAGCAGACGATGGAGCCCGGGGTCAGATTGCGCCCGACGATGTGGGAGGCGTTGACGACCGGCTCAAGGTCGGGGATGTTGTCCTTGCCGACCGGCGTGGGCACCGCGACGATGAGGAACTTCGCCTCACGCAGGCGGGTCTCGTCGGAGGTGAAATCGACTGTCGTCTTGCTGATGGCCTCATTGCCGACCTCGTTGGTGGGGTCGATACCGGACTTGTACTGCTGAATGCGGTGCTCATTGTGGTTGAAGCCGATGACCTTGACGTGCTTGGCAAATTCCACGGCAATGGGCATACCGACATAGCCGAGTCCGATCAGCGCCAGCTTTTCCTCACCGGCCATCAGGCGATCGTACAGTGTGTCAAAGCGTACCGTTTCCATAGTTATTTCCTTTCCTTTATCGGCCATGGGTCTCCCCCGCCTTTCGGCTTGGCCGTTTTTTTGCTTTCCTCGCGTCAGCCGATGGCCTCGCGCATTTCCTTTGCATCCGCTGCCTCCGCGTTGACCTCCTCCGGCGAGCGGAAGGTGGGCACGGTCTCATGCAGCGCCTGCTTTGCCGCCGCATCATCGCCCTCATAGGCCGCATGGTGCAGCAGCTCGAGACGGCGCTCCAGCTCCTCCTTCGCAAGCGGCGCGTCCCGCTCGATGAAGATGAGGCTGTTGTCCGTTTTGGTAAGCGTCTCACTCTGAACGAGCATCTCCTCATAGAGCTTCTCGCCGGGGCGCAGACCCGTTTCGACGATCTTGATGTCGTGGTATGGCTCAAAGCCGGAGAGGCGTATCATGCTCTCCGCGAGCTCCAGTATCTTCACGGGCTTGCCCATATCGAGGACGAAGAGCTCGCCCGCCTTTGCCATCGCGCCGGACTGCAGCACGAGCTGGCTCGCCTCCGGGATGGTCATAAAGTAGCGTATGATGCGCTTGTCCGTCACCGTGACGGGTCCGCCCGCCGCGATCTGACGACGGAACAGGGGGATGACCGAGCCGGCGCTGCCGAGGACGTTGCCGAAGCGCGTCGCGTTGAATACGGTGTCCGGCGAGAATTGGCTGTAGCACTGGACGATCATCTCGCACATACGCTTGGTCGCGCCCATGACGTTGGTCGGATTGACGGCCTTGTCCGTGGAGACCATGATGAAGCGCCCGGTTTTATATTTCACCGCAAGCTCAACGGTGTTGAGCGTGCCGAATACGTTGTTTTTCACGGCCTCGCAGCAGTTGTGCTCCATCAGCGGAACGTGCTTGTGCGCGGCGGCGTTCAGTACGACATCGGGGCGATAGGCGGCGAACACCTTCTCCAGCCCGTCGCGGTCGCAGACCGAGACGATCTCCACCCGGAGGTCGAGCGCATCGCCGTAGTGCTGCCTCAGCTCCTGCTGGATATCGTAGGCGCCGTTTTCGTATACATCCAGAACGATGAGCTGCTTCGGCTGCAGCTTGGCGATCTGACGGCAGAGCTCCGAGCCGATGGAGCCGCCGCCGCCCGTGATGAGGATGACCTTATCACGGTAGTATGGCGCGGTATGCTCGCTGTCGAACTCGACCGGTTTTCGGAAGAGCAGCTCCTCGATATCGAATTCGCGCATGGCGCGGCGTCCGGCGTTCGCCGAGTGGACGGCGGGATAGTCGTAAACCTTGATGCGGCAGCCGCTGCGGCGGTAGAAGTTGTAGAGCTCCTTGCGCTTTTCGGCATCGATCTGCGGCAGCGCGAAAACGACCTCCTGTACGCCGAGCGTCTCCAGCGCCGGGAAGGACGCCTCCTGCTCGGAGAGCACCGGCACACCGTAGATGTCGCGTCCGATCTTTTCGCGGTTCACCTCGATAAAGCACACCGGCACATAGGAGGCGCGCGGGTTGTTCAGAAGCTCCTCTGCCAGACCGACGCCGGTACGCCCCGCGCCCACGATGGCGATGCGGATGCGGCGCTCGGCCGCCTCCATCAGCTCCGGCTCGTCGGGGTTGATGTCCATTCTCCCGAACACGCGCAGAATAAAGCGAATGCGGTCGCCCCATTTCCCGCGTCGGCTGGAGAAGTGGTAGATGTATTGGTAGAGGATGCGCTCGACTATGCCCAGCAGCAGCGTCATGCAGGAGATGGCCAGAATACGCAGCACAGACATATAGCGTATGGGCCGCAGGAATTCGATCGCACAGCAGAGCAGGCAGGCGCCGGCATCGGCCAGTATCAGGCGTATATACGGAGCCGTGCCGCCATAGCGCCAGACCTGGTTATAGACACGGGCGATCAGCCGTGCGCCGATAATGGACACAAGGCCGATCAGAAACTGCAGTATGAGCACATCCGCCGGAAAGGCCGCATCGCTGCTTGGGTGAAGGCAGAGCAGCACGAAGCAGACCAGCAGATATGCGACCGCGTCGTACGTCACCAGCAGCCAGCGGATATGCTCCCGCGGCGACAGCGCCGACTGTTCCGCCGCCGGAGCGGTGTTTTGTTTTCTTTCCTTCTTCATTTTCATTCCGACCGCCGCGAGCAGCAGTACGTTTCCTTTCGATTTGGCGGCTCGATGCCGCCTGCACACGCCGGTATTCTACTACATATATCCGATAAATGCAAGTTTCCCCGCGTGCGGCGCTCAGAAGGCCAGAAATGCCTCGGCCTCCGCCGCCTCCGCCGCCGGGATATAGGCTGCAAAGCCCGCCGCCGTATGCGACGCCTCATAGACGTGGCCGTTTGTGCGCAGATATACCGGCGCCGCCGTGCCGTCTGTCTCTCCGCTCACGAGCACATAGCCGGGCAGAGCGTCCGGCGCGTCCTCCGTCCGCAGCCCGGCAGGCAGCGCATCCGCGCCGTCCAGCACCGAAGCATCCCGCTCCGGCGCAGGAAACAGCGCCGTATATTCGAGCAGATAGCGCACGTTCCGCTGTCCCAGCTCGATGACCACATCCGTCGCACCAAGCTCCGCGATGCGCACAAGGTCATAGCTGTTCTCCCGCGAGAACGCCGCCGTCTCATAGCGCTCGGCCAGATAGGGATAGAGGTTGCGCCCGAAGGAGTCGCGGTACATGAGCAGCGTCCCCTCCCCGTCCGCGCAGCTCGTTGCGATCTCCATGTCGTTGACGGAGGTGAAGCGGCTCGTATAATCAAAGTGGAAGCCCGCCGCCAGGGTATAGTCCGGCTCGGTATACGTCCCCGACGGGTAGAGCATCTCATACAGATCGCCGCAATGCTCCGGCGCGGCGGTAAAGTCCGCGTCGAACCAGCCGCCCTCGCGCCCCAGCGAGGTCAATATGCCGTCGGCAGCCAGCGCCGCGCCGCGCCCGTTCCAGTGGCTGTCCGTATGCCAGTACAGCACCTCGTCCTGTGCGGAAAAGAGCGCGTACATATCGCAGCAGGCAACGCCCATATCCGCAAGCAGCGCTTGCAGAGCGTCCACATTGCGCCCCTCCGCCACACGGACATAGCGGCGCGTATATTCCGGATAAAGATCGTATTTCGCGTTCGGCATCACGAAGAGGAAGTGCGCTTCCTGGCCCTCGGTATACTCCTGCATCAGATATAAATTCCTCGCACAGCGCCAGAGCTCCGACTCCGGCAGCAGACTCGCCCCGGCGCGGTCATCCGCCGCCGTGAAATAGAAGAGCCAGCCGTCGCGGCCGAGCACCACGTCGTCGTTCTCCGACATGCCGAACACCCGCGCACAGAGCGCATCCCACGCCGTGATGCACCAGAGGCGCGGGCGGAAGCCCTTGGAGGCATAGTCCGAAAGCTCGGACAGATAGTCAGTATTGAGCGCTCCGCGCCGGATAAGGCGCGGCTTCGCCGCCGCGATCTCATTGGCCGCCGCCGGAGCCGCCCCAGCAAGGCACATCGCCGTCAGCGGGAAGGCACAGAGGAGCATAACCAGCGCGATAAACGCGCAGAGCCAGCGTTTTTTCATCCGTCTCCCCTCCCCTTAAAACTGTGCGTAGATGAACGGACGGAAGCCGCCGCCCGCCATGGCCAGCACACAGAGCACAAAAAGTCCCACGCAGAGAATATACGACGCGCGCTCACCCGCGCGCCCCGTCCGGCGGCGCAGCCACGGCAGCACGCCGACGCTCCCCGCCACACCCACGGCGAAGGCCGCCGCCGTCAGCGCGGAAAGCGATTTTTGGAGCAGCAGCGTCCCCTCCGCCGAAAAGCGGAAGCCGGTGAACATGGCGGCGAACATATGCCCCGCCTGTGCCAGATCGGCGCTGCGGAAGAGCACCGCGCCGAGCAGCGTCACCATAAAGGTGTAGACGTGCAGCAGGATACGCCCGCCGGGTTTTTTCCCGATGCGGCGCGTGTCGATGAGCTTCACGCCCTCCAGAATATTGAACAGCCCGTGCCACACGCCCCAGAGGATATAGCACCAGCTCGGCCCGTGCCACAGTCCGGTCAGCAGCCATACGACCGCAAGTGCCGCCACCGATACGACGCGGCTTGCGGCCTTTTTGTGTCCAGCGGCGGCAAGGCGCTTGCGCCAGCGGTTGAGTCCGCGCGACATAGTGAGCGGGTAATACAGATAGGTGCGGAACCAGGCCGTGAGGCTCATGTGCCAGCGGCTCCAAAATTCCGTCACAGAGGCGGCCAGATAGGGCAGCCGGAAATTCTCGGGCAGCGCAAAGCCGAACATCCCGCCGAGGCCGATGGCCATATCCGCACAGCCGGAGAAGTCAAAGTAGATCTGGATGGCATAGGCGAAGGCCGCAAGCCACGCGAGCCGCGCATCAAGCACGGCAGAGCCGTATACCGCGTCCACAAAGCGTCCCAGCACGTCGGCGACCAGCAGCTTTTTGGAAAGCCCCAGCACAAAGCGGCGCAGACCCGCCGCCGTCTTTTCCACGGTGCATTCGCGCTCGTCGAGCTGAGGCTCGAACGCCGCCCAGTTGAGGATGGGGCCGGCCGCCGCCGTGGGGAACATCCCCATGAAAAGCAGCACGCGCCCAAAGCGCCGCGAGGCGCGCGTCGGCTCCCGCCACACCTCGATGAGGTAGCTGAGGCCGGAGAGCGTATAGAACGAGATGCCGACCGGCAGAGCAAGCCCCGGCAGGGGCAGCGAAAGCCCCAGCAGGGCATTCAGTATGCCGGTGAAAAAATCCAGATATTTGAACGCAAAAAGCAGCCCGAGGTCAAGCACCAGCGCCGCGATGAACACAACGCGCCGCGCCCTTTGTCCCGCAAGCAGCCGCCCCGCCAGCCAGTTCACCAGCACCGCGCACAGCATCAAAAGCGCCTGTGCCGGTGAGCCGAAGGCGTAAAAAAGCAGACTGAAGCCGGCCAGCAGGGTGTTTTTTGCCCGCATTCCCGGCAGCAGTCTGTAAAGAACAAAGACGGCCGGGAGGAACGCAAACAGGAACATCGCACTGTTAAATACCATCTATATCCCTCCCGGTCTGTATTTTTGGGGAAATTATTCAGTTTCCGTGCCGTTTGGCCATGGCGCTCAGCACCATTCCTTGACCTCCGGCTCCTTCTTTTCTTCCTTCGTCTCCGTGCGGACATAGTTGACGACGACACGGCGGTTGGGCTCACTGCCCGTGGAGCTCGTGGTCACGCCCTCATAGTCCTGGAGCGCTGTGTGGATGATGTGGCGCTCGTAGGAATTCATCGGCTCAAGCGCCATGGAGCGCTTGTATTTGATGGTCTTGGCGGCCATCTTCTGCGCCAGACGGACAAGAGATTCCTCGCGCTTGGCACGGTAGTTCTCCGCGTCCACGTTGATGTGGCTGCGCTTGTCGTTGCCGCGGTTCACAACATAGTTCGTGAGGTGCTGGATCGCATCGAGCGTCTCACCGCGGCGTCCGATCACCGCGCCGATGCTGCTGCCGGACAGCTCCACATTGAGGCCGCCGCCCTCGCGGGGGGTGATCATCATGTCCGCCTGTACGCCCATGCGCTCAAGCAGTCCGCACAGGAACGCCTCCGTAGCCGCTGCCTGTTCGCCCTCGGCCATACGCTTTGTCTTGCCGGGCGTCTTGGGCGCGGCGGGCTTTGCCTCCGGCTTGGCTTCCGTCTTTTTCTCCGGCGCCTTGGGGGCGGGGGCTTTGGCCGGTGCGGGCTTCGCCGCCGGCCTGACCTCCGGCTCCTCATCGGGAGCCTCATAGCTCACGCGGAGCACAGCCTCCGACGCGCCGATGCCCAAAAATCCGGCCTTGGCGCGGGCGATGACCTCCACCGCGACCTCCTCACGTTCCAATCCAAGCTGGCTCAGCGCCTTTTCAAGCGCCTCCTCCGCGGTCTTGCCGCGTACTTCCATAGATTTGGTCATATTAAAATTAACTCCTTCGTTATTCGCCGGTCGTCTCATCAGACGCTTCGGACGCTTCGGGCTCGGCAGCCTCGGTCTCGTCAGACGCCTCAGCCTCCGCCGTCTCCTCCGGCTCGTTCGCAGCCATCTCCTCGACCGCCGCCTCGACCGTCTCCTCGGTCAGCTCCGGCACAGTCTCCTCCGGCGCGGGCTCCTGTTCATATTCCTCGCTCTCGGCCAGCGCAGCCGCCGTCTTTTCCTCCGCCTCATCGGGGTTCAGATAACGGTCGGCAACATAGGCGCGGCCGCGCGCATAGCGGCGCTCGCCCACCTGGCTTTCGGGCGCACCCTCCACGCTCTCACCGCGCTTCGCGGCCTTGGCCGCACGCTGCTCGGCGGCGCGGCGCTCGACCTCCTTCTGCGCGGCGTAAGCCTGCTGCTTTTTCTTGGAGGTATTGCGGTTGACCTGGGTCGCGCCCTCGGCGCGCAGCTTCTCCGTCTCAAGGCGCTTGGCCTCAAGCTCCGCCTCACGCGCCTTTTCACGGGCGATGCGGTCGGCATCCTCGATGTCGAGCTGGCGGTTGAAGATGCGGTTGAGTATCGTGTCCTGCACGATGGCGAACACGCTCTGCGCGATCCAGTAGATACCCATGACGCCGGGCATCGTGAAGCAGATCCACAGCGAAATGAGCGGCATCGTCAGCATCATGCTGCGCATACTCTGCTGCTGATCCATGGTCTGCGGCGAGGACGCCTGGGAGATCTTCATGGAGAGATAGCTGAGCAGCGCCGAGATGACCGGGATGAGGAAAAGTCCCAGCGCCGGCCCCCACACTGCGGGGTCGGACCAATCCCAGCTCCAGAACCGGATGCTCGGAGCCTGTCCCAGATCGAGGCCGAGGAATTTGTAGCTCAGCGCCTGCAGCTTGTCCGACAGTCCCTGGAAGGACTCGAAATGCTGCGTGATGAACTCGCTTTGATAGATCTGTTCATAGCCCGCGTTGCGGCCACTGGCAAACTCATAGCCAAGCTCGGCGAGCTTCTCGTAAATAGCGCCGCCCTCGGCCATCAGCTCCTCGCTCACGCCCATCATGACGGTGATGGGGAAACGGATGGCGCGGTACAGCGCAAAGAGGATCGGGAACGGAATAAGCGACCACAGGCAGCCGGACATCGGGTTGATGCCCTCCTCCTTGTAGAGCTTATTCACCTGCTCCTGATATTTGGCCCTGTCGTTCCCGAATTTCTTTTCAAGCTCCTTCAGCCGGGGGGTCATCCGGCTGGTGCGCATCATGCTTTTCTTGCTTTTGAGCTGGAACGGCAGGAGAATGATCTTGACCACCAGAGCAAAGAGGATGACGGCAACGCCATAGTTGCCGCACAGATCGAACAGCCACAGCAACAGCTTGCCGAACAGTCCGCAAATCCAGTTCCACATAGAAATAAGTTCTCCTTACAGTCTGCCCCTACGGGACAGGGTCATAGAAATCGTGCTCCCCGAAATGGAAGGGGTGGCACCGTCCTATGCGCCGGAGAGCGAGCCAGCCGCCCTTGAGCGCGCCGTATTTCTCCACGGCCTCCAACGCATATTCGCTGCACGTCGGGATGAAACGGCAGCAGGGTCGCCGCAGCGGCGAGATACGCTTCCGGTAAAAACGGATAAGCCAGAGCAGCACGCGCTTCATGTCGTGCAGAGCCCCAGCCTGCGGCACGCGTCCAGCGTCTCGGCCTCCAGCTTCTGATAGGTCGCGGAGGCTGCGCGGGTGCGTGCAACTATGACAACATCGAAGCCGGGCTTCAGCCCGCCTTCGTGCAGCCGGTAGATCGCCCGAAGCCGGCGGCGGACGCGATTGCGCGTCACCGCCTTGCCGATCTTCGAGGTGACCGTGAAGCCGAGGCGGTTATACCCAAGCCCATTGCGGCGGGCATAGACCACGATACAGCTTTCTACGGCGCTGCCGCCCTTTTTATACAGACGGCGGAACAGGCGATCTTTATTGAGCGAGGAAGTGAATCTCACCTTTTCTGGCAAAAGCCAAGCCGATCAGTAGCTGAGCTGATGGCGGCCCTTGGCGCGGCGCGCGGACAGGACCTTGCGGCCGTTGCGGGTGGACATACGCTTACGGAAGCCGTGCTCCTTCTGGCGCTGACGCTTCTTGGGCTGATAGGTACGCAGCATTTCTTCTTCTTCCTTTCTTGTTTTATTACTCAACAGCAGTCAGAAACTGCAGTAGTTGGCAGTAACTTTGATATTATATAGAATTCAGCGCCCGCTGTCAACAGAAAGAAGCCTTGTTTTTTTCGATAGGATGTAAGTAACGATGCAGAGCAGCACGCCGTTGACGGACATATAGACCGCGTTATAGATCAGAGAGTATACCCAGACGTTCGTCATGGCGAGGCCGAGAAACTCGTCCGGCATCCACTGCCCCCAGATGATAACGCCGGAGAGGACGTGCACGGCATAGCGGGCGAACGCGCCCAGCGCCGCGCCCCATACGGGCTTTTTCGGCAGAAGTCCCGCCAGTCCCACGACCGCGAAGGCCGCCGTATAGTCGAGCAGCAGCGCCGCCCAGCCATAGGCGATACCGCCGCCGATGATGCACTTGAGCGTACCGAACACGGCACCCGCGCCGATGCCCCAGCCCCAGCCGCGGCGCAGCGCGAATACCGCGAGCGGTATCATCGTAAGCTCGACCGAGCCGCCCGTGCCGCCGAGCCAATCCGTCGGGGCGCGAAGAAAGTTGAGTACGATCGCCGCCGCCACCATGACGGCGCCCTCCGTGATGCAGGAAAGTGTTTTGTTTCGCATGATCCTTCTCCTTATGCAAGCAAAAATCAAAACAAAAAGAGCCGTCGCGGAAAACGCACGACGGCTCGCAAAAACATATCGTCCCTCCGTCGGCATTATCCGAATCAGGTCACAGGGTCCGAAGCCTCGCTTGGCCTCATCTCAGCCGGGAATACCCAGCACCCCTTTTTGCTTTTGCAGCTATAGTATAACCCAAACAGGCGTTTGTCAATGCAGAATTCTCGAAAGAAAGTTTTTCCGCTGCATGAGCCGCGCCAGCGGCAATCCCACAGCGTACATCACCGCCGCCTCGCCGAGCGCCACCTCGCCGCCGCAGAGCAGCCAGGCCGCCACGAAGCTCTCACGCTCCGCCGCCACCGTTGCCGCCAGCACCGCGCCCACGACAACGCCGTTCAGCACGACCGGGAACGCACAGCCGAGCGCACAGCTCGCAAGGCTGCGGCTGCGCCGTCCGCAGGCCGCCGTGCCCAGCGCCGCCAGCAGCGTCGCCAGCGAGCCGAATATCACGTCGAGCGGCCCCGAGGCGCTGATGAGGTTGGCGATGATGCAGCCGATAAACAGCCCCGGCACAAAGATCGGGTCGAAAAACGGGAGCACGCACAGCGCCTCCGAGAGGCGGAATTGAAGCGTCCCGTAGCTGATGGGATACAGCAGCATCGTCAGCGCGGCATAGGCCGCGCCCGCCACCGCCGCCCACGCAACACGCCGCGTGGAGGCGTTTTTCATCGTCTCTTTCATACACCCTCCGGCCAGCCGCAGCCGCAGTATTCCTGCCGGTACAGCCCGTATTCCTTGGAAAGCTGGATCGAGCGGAGATAGCCGTCGCGCTTTTTAAAATCCGACGGAAGCCACGCAACGCCGTAGCGCGCGCCCAGCGCCTCCCCTATCTCGTTGAGCAGCGGCGCGTTCTTATGCGGCGAGACGGTCAGCGTCGTGCCGAAATAGTCAAAGCCGCCCTGCGCCGCCTGGCGCGCCGTCTCCCCCAGCCGCAGCATGAAGCAGCGTGTGCAGCGGGCACCGCCCTCCGGCTCGTTCTCCAAGCCCCGTGCCGCCGCCTCAAATTCCTCGCCGCGCCAGCCCGTCTCTATGAGCGTCACAGGCCGCGCCAGCGGCATGGCCGCCAGCAGCTGTTTCTGCGCTTCGAGCCGCCGCTCATACTCCGCCTCCGGACGGATGTTCGGATTGTAATACAGCAGCGTCACGTCAAAATACGCCGTCAGATATTCAAGCACATAGCTCGAACACGGACCGCAGCAGCTTTGCAGCAGCAGACGCGGCGTACCGTCCAGCCCCGCAAGCAGCGCGTCCAGCTTTTTCTGATAGTTCTCTTTCATGCGCCCACTATAGCACATTTCGCACAAGAAATCTATATCTCGTCTTGACATTTTGACGAATGACCGATATATTGTTGAAAAAAGCTAAGGAGCAAACTATGGAGCGACGCAGCAAGATCAACTACTACCTCGACATTGCCGACGCGGTGCGGGAACGCGCCACCTGCCTCCGCCGCACCTACGGCGCAATCATCGTGAAGAACGACGAGATCATCTCCACCGGCTATAACGGCGCGCCGCGCGGCCGCAAGAACTGCACCGACCTCGGCCGCTGCCGCCGCGAGGAGCTTTCCATTCCCTCCGGCGAACGCTATGAGCTCTGCCGCAGCGTCCATGCCGAGGCGAACGCCATCATCTCCGCCCCGCGCCGCGACATGATCGGCGCGACGCTGTACCTTGCCGGACGCGAGGGACAGGACGGCGACATTCTCGCCACGGCCACGCCCTGCTCCATGTGCCGCCGTCTCATCCTCAACGCGGGTATTGAGACAGTCGTGGCGCGGACGGGGCCGGACAGCTTCCTCGCCACCCCCGTGCGCGAGTGGATAGACGCGGACGACACGCTTGCCTTTTGACAGTCAGGGCAGGGTCTGATTTTCAAGACCCTGCCCTGTTTTTATTCCGTTACGATCCAGGTCTCCACATCCCGCGCCAAGGCGAAGCGTCGGGACGCGCCCTCGCTCCTCCAGCGTGGTTTGTGCCGCCGCCTCATTCACCGGATGATACCGGCCGGTGCTCTCCTGCCACTGCGAAACGGGGTCAAAGCCCGCGTTCGCCGCGCCCAAGCCGTCGTCTCCCTGCGATTCGCTGTTGACAGCCGTCTCGCCCTGTGTTATATTGGTGCCGGACACGAGAGTGTCCGCCAACCCCGCAGAGGAAAGCCCGGTCTGAACTAGCCGGTCACTTGGCTTCTGCGGGGTTATTGTTATGTCCGCGAGCCGGTGCGTTCTGTAGTTGTTCGCGGACGGGAGCACCTCCACGTCGAAAAGAACGGTATATTCTTTCCCTCCGATGGTGACATCCGTCTCAAAGTAATCATAGCGGATAGCCTCGCTGTTTGCCTTCCCCGCTTTCCCGTACTCCCCGCTGCCGACGTACTGCGCGTTTTGTATGACTTCCGCGAGAGAATCCAACACGGACATTTTTTCAGCCGAGAAGTGGTTGTCGCTTATAACCTTACTCGGCACTGTTTTATGCACATCTACGGTGTACGGCTGACCCTCATAGGTCATGCTGTTGACGGGGATATTTTTTTGCGGCTGAAAAGTCTGCCTATAAAGCGAAGAAAGAATCGCACGAAAGCTTCTGCTGCCGGAAGCCGAGTCAGTTTTCGCCTGCGCAATGCGGCTGTTCGCCAGCGCGAGGCTGTCGTCACTCACGGGAACAACGACACGCTCCACGCGCTCCTGTGCGGGGGTAACGCCGGTATACGGCTTCTTGATCGTCGTTGCGCGTCCGACCTGCACAGCCTCGTTCTCCTGCCTCGTCCCGCGATTCCGGTATATATCCAGTACGGTTGTCGGCTGTTGCTGTGCGGCCACATATAGGCCTCCGGCGATTTATATAATTTCCTCGCTGATTTTCATGCGTTCGGCGAAAGCCGCAGGAAGTGCTTGACACAGCATCTCGATGTGCGATATTCTGATATCGCCGAGGGGGACAGCCCCCGAAGCCCAAAAGGGCGAGGCGGTCAGCTACACCACCCGAAAGGGGGTGAAGCAAATGCCTATAACGATTACGTTACATATCTTCGGATTAACCGTAACGATCAGAGTTAAAAGGTAAGACCGCCACCCCGGTACGGTGACGGTCTTTTTTTAGATCCTTACGTTACTGAGCTGACCGAAACGGTCTCGCCCTTGCGGCTCTATAATACACCTTGGAGGGGGTGACGTCAATAGAAAAAACGAGCAGCGAGGTCAAAGCCGCATTTTTTCGTTCGGAGAAGCCCACAGGAAGGGCTTGACACAGCATCTCGATCTGCGATATTCTGGCATTGCCCCGTTGGGGATAATGCGAAAGGAGTGTGTGCCATGTTTGACACAGAGGATATCTCTGTTATAAGAAAAGCGACCGTATACGACCTTCTAAAGCTCCTCGAAAAAGGAAAAACCTACACGGCCGATGAGCTCAAGGCACTCGTGGACGCATACATCAAAAACAAAGAAGCGGCGAAAGGAGTCGGTGAATAACAACATGACTGAAGTATCCCGCATCATTCTCGGTCTTCGCGCCGCAGGATGGGACGAGAGGTGTATCGGCGATTTCATCCTCTGGGTCGAAAGCGGCGAGGAAAGATATAAGCCTCAAAAAGGCGGTGGGCGGCATGACTGATAAGCAGATGCATTTTCTCGCATGGCTCATCACCACCGCGACGGACCGCTGTGGGAGCATGGAGGAACTCAGAGCGATGAACGCGGAGCTCCGGCGCTCCGCCGGTATCACCGTCAGAGGCTCAAGCCAGAAATAACAAACTGCAGCGGCGGATGACCGCCCTGCGAAAGGAGCGGACAGCCATGGAAACGAGCGATGTTCAATTCAAGGCGTTTCTGCGTCTGGCCATACGCGATCTGACCGACGCACTCAACTCTGCCGCACCGGAGGAAGCGGACAAGATCCTCAAGGCACTAATATCGGATCTCCAGAGATCACTCGAAGACTGACCGAAAGGAGCGGACGACCATGCTTACAGACACAGACCGCCAAATCATACGGAAAGCGATGGCCTTCGACCTGATAGGCATTATCGAAGACAGACCGGAGCAGGAGACGTTTACAGCGGAGGAATTAAAAAGGCTGATCATCGAGTGCGCCGAGACCTCACCGTAACGATCAGAGTTAAAAGGTAAGACCGCCACCCCGGTACGGTGACGGTCTTTTTTAGGATTATTCCATTACCGAGCTGACCACTTTGGTCTCGCCCTTGCGGTTTTATAATACACCCTGGAGAACGTCCAGTCAATAGCGAAAATATACGCACAGGCGGAAAAGCTCTGCTTTCCAGGGCCCGCAGCGAGGATACAGCTTCCCCGCTGCGGGCGTTCTTTTTTATTGACCAGCAAGGTATTATTTTTCTTGAAAAGAATCAAAATCTAGGTTAGAATGGGAGTGTTATAAGCAAACAGCGAACTATGACCAAAACACTCCGAACGATAAGGAGGCAGAACATGAAGAAAATAACCGTACCGGCAGAGACGGCGCAGCTTGACGCCGTGAACAGCTTTATCGACGAGACGCTGGACGCCTGCGGCTGCCCGGCCAGGGTCCGGTTCCAGGTCGAGCTTGCGGTGGAGGAGATCTTCGTCAACATCGCGAGCTATGCCTACCACCCCGAGCGCGGCGAGGCGGAGGTCTGCGTGGACGCGCAGGGCGAGCCGCCGACCGTCACCATCACCTTCCTCGACCACGGCAAGCCCTTCAACCCGCTGGACAAGCCCGACGCCGACACGACGCTGCCCGCCTCGGAGCGCGGCATAGGCGGGCTCGGCATCCTGCTCGTCAAGAAAAACATGGACAACGTGACATACAGCTACGAAAACGGCAAAAACATCCTCACGATAACAAAGCAGCTGTAACGGCGCTGCATCCATTCCTGAGAAATGAGGTAACATATCATGACCATAAACACAACGACAGAGGGCGCAGGTGTGACCGTCGCCCTGAGCGGCCGTCTCGACACAACGACCGCGCCCCAGCTCGAGGCGGAGCTGTCCGCCATTCCCGAAAGCGCGGAGACGCTCGTGCTCGATATGTCCGCGCTGGAGTATCTCTCCTCCGCGGGACTGCGCGTCATTCTTGCCGCGCACAAGCGCATGAGCCGCCGCGGCGGCCTGATCGTCCGCCATGTCAACGAGACGATCCGGGAAATATTTGATGTGACCGGCTTCACCGACATCCTGACGATCGAGTGAGAGCCGCAGCCAAGCCCGCGCAGCCCCGGCTGAAACGCGGGCGCTATTTTGTCGATCTGTCATTCCGGCGCTTTTTCATTCCCGCCCTGCTGAGCAGCATCGGGCTTGCGCTGGGCGGAATGGCGGACTGCCTCGTCGTCGGAGCGAAGCTGGGTGCGGACGGACTTTCGGCGATCTCACTCGGCATACCCGTATACCTATTTTACAATGTATTGAGCTACGGCTTCTCCATCGGCGGCTCCATCCACTACGCCGCCGCGCTGGCACAGGGACGGGCGGACGACGGACGCAGGATATTCAACAACGTCCTCTGGTTCCTTCTCGGCCTCTATCTTGTGACCGTGGCGGCGGGGCTCGTCTTCCTGCCGCAGCTTCTCGCCCTGTTGGGCGCCGACCCCGCGCAGGCGGAGGTCTACGCGATCGCCAGGCGCTATGTGCGCGCACAGCTCATCTGCGTGCCGGTGCTCTACTGCCAGGGGCCGTTCTTCTATTTTGTCAACTGCGACGACGCGCCGAAGCTCGCCGCGGCGGCCATGGTCGTATCAAACACCGTGGACATCGTGCTCAATTATGTCTTTGTCGTCAGACTGAACATGGGCGCGGAGGGCTCGGTGTGGTCGACGGTCATCGGCGCCGTGTTCTGCCTTCTCATCTGCGGGAGCCATATCGTCCTGCGGCGCGGCGCCCTGCGCTTCCGCTTCATACGGCGCTTTGACTTCCGTATGCTCATGCGCTGCATTCGCACAGGCATCGCCTCGTCGGTGCAGTACATCTACCAGTTCGTGACCGTTCTCGCCGTCAACCAGCTTCTCATGCGGACGAGCGGCGCGACGGGCGTGGCAGTATTCGACGTCGTATACAACCTCTCGCTTCTGACCGCCGCCATCGCCGACAGCGTCGGCTCCACGATCCAGCCCATGGTGAGCACCTACCGCGCCGAGCGCGATGCATACGCGGTGCGCCGGACGCTGTGGCTCTCCCTGCTCTGGGGCAGCGCGTTCTCCCTCCTTGCGGCGGTGCTGCTGGATCTTGGCGCACAGCCGCTCTGCTCGCTCTTCGGTCTGGAGGGCGAGGGCTGGACTCTCGGCGTCACCGCGCTCCAGATCTATCTTCTGAGCATACTCCCCGCATTCTGGAACCAGTGCATGATATACTACGACCAGTCCTCCGACCGGGTCACGAGCGCATTTATCACCGAGTCCCTCCGTCTTTTCATCTGCTACCTGCCGCTGACCTTTATCCTCGGCAGCCGCGATGTCCTCAGCTTCTGGTGGGTCTATCCCCTGTCCGAGCTCGGCGCGCTGCTCTATGTTCTGACAGGGATGCGGAAGCGGCGGCGCGCCTGGAAAATGGACACGGAGCGCGTGTATACCTCCCTCACCGACAGCACCAAGACCCTCGGCGCGGAGGTCGAGGCATTCCAGTGCCGCTGTGAGGAATGGGGCTGCGGCGCACAGAGCGCCTACTGCGCCACGCTCGTGCTGGAGGAGCTTTGCGCGGCCATATTGGAGGACGCCGCCCGCAGCGACAAAAACGACGTGCTCATAAAATTCACGGCGATACACGAAAGCGACACGCTGACACTGTATATACGCGACAACTCCTATGAATTCAACCCCTTTGAGGCAGAGGGCGAGGACGAGGGAGATATGCTCGGCATGGTGTTCGTGCGCAAAAAGGCGCAGGACTTCTTCTACCGGCGCTATCTTGGCTTCAACACCCTGGTGGTAAAGCTATAACGAGGTGCAAAATAATGAAATCGAAGAAAGAACGAAAGCCGCAGGAGCCGCGCAGGCCGCGCTTCAGCATCCGGCGCTCGCTCGGCGCGAAGATGACGCTCGTGATAACGCTGATTGCGCTCATCATCGGCGGCACGGCCATCACGTTCAGCTACTTCACCTATCAGCGCAGCCTGCGCGACCAGCTGACGGAGACGGCCACGAACCTTGCCTATACGATGGCGGATCTTGTCGACCCCGAGTCCATCGACCGCTATCTCGAAACGGGCGAGACGGACGAGGAATACGAGCAGACGCTGGAGCTGCTGCGCACCGTGCAGCGCAACAACGAGCTTGAATACGCCGTGGTGACAAAGCCCACCGAGGAGGGCTTCTACTACATATACGACACCGACACAAGCGACGAGGCCTTCGCCCTCGGCGATTTTCAGGAGTTCTACCCCGGCGCGTTCCTCGACAACAAGGAGAATTTCCTTGCCGGCAACGAGATTCCCATCATCGTCACCAACTATGAGTTCGGCTGGCTCATGTCGGCGGTCGTGCCCATCAAGGACGCCGACGGCGTGATGCACGGCTATGTGGACGTCGATGTCTCCATGAACGAGATCATGCAGATGCAGCGCTACTTTCTGCTGAACATCCTCGTTCTGCTGGTCACGCTGGCTGCCGTGCTGGCAGTGGCGGGCGTATTCGTATCGCGGCGGATGCTGGTGACGCCCATCAACCGCCTGAGCGAGGCGACAAGCAGCTTCGTCCGCCGCGGACAGCAGGGCGACGCCCTCGACCGCACGCTCACGGAGCTTGACCACATGAGCAGCGGCGACGAGGTCGGGCGGCTCTATCAGTCCATCCGCCAGATGGAGTCGGACATCTTTGAATACATCGACGACCTGACCGTCGTCACGGCGGAAAAGGAGCGTATCGGCGCGGAGCTCTCCGTTGCGACGACCATTCAGGCAAGTATGCTCCCCTGCATCTTCCCGCCCTTCCCCGGCCGGCATGAGTTCGACATCTATGCCACCATGACCCCGGCGAAGGAGGTCGGCGGCGACTTCTATGACTTCTTCCTCATCGACGACGACCATCTTGCCATGACCATCGCGGATGTGTCCGGCAAGGGCGTTCCGGCGGCGCTGTTCATGGTGATCACCAAGGTGCTGCTGAAAAACAGCGCCCAGACCGGCAAAACGCCGCATGAGGTGCTCGAGGAGGTCAATGCCCAGCTTTGCGCAAACAACGCCGTGGATATGTTCGTGACCGTCTGGCTCGGCATAATGGAGATTTCCACGGGCAAGCTCACCTGCGCGAACGCGGGACATGAATACCCCGTGCTCCGCCGCGCGGACGGCGGCTATGAGCTGATCCACGACAAGCACGGCTTCGTCGTCGCGGGCATGGAGGGCAGCCGCTACCGGGACTATACGCTCGAGCTTCACAGGGGCGACAGCCTGTTCGTCTATACCGACGGCGTGCCCGAATCCACGAACGCCGCCAATGAGCTTTTCGGCACCGATCGCATGGTCGAGGCGCTCAACCGCCACGCCGGGGACAGCGTGGAGCGGCTTCTGCCGGAAATGAAAGCCGAGCTCGACCGCTTCGTTGCCGGTGCGCCGCAGTTTGACGATATCACCATGCTCACCATGCGCTACAACGGCTGCGAGGGCAGAAAATAAGCAGGAAAAGCAGCAATTATGGCAGGCATCCGCGCTGGATGCCTGCCATAAAAACATTTCGCAGAGTTACATACTCTGCGAAAAATGTCGTGAAAACCATTGATAAATCAAGCTTTTTTTGTTTGAAAGTGCGGTTTTGACCAGAATTCTGACGGCGAATAAACGCGGAAAAGCGCCGCGAGAGGCGGCGCGAAGCGTTGATAATGCTGGCTTTTCTGCGAAAAGCTTTGACCAGAGATTTGACGGCGAATAGCGCCAAAAAGCGCAATTTTGTCGTCGTTTTAGCCAGTTTTGCGTATAACAAATTGTTTAATATTCACGAAAACCTGAATGTTACAATTTTTCAATTGCGTTTCTATCGCGTTTGTGCTAGGATATGGATACCA
>CAVEQW010000016.1:0-50834 GCA_963618155.1 Alloprevotella sp. | reverse complement strand
CGGTATTCTCTTCAGTAGGGACAAGACGGTGCTGGTACGCTACCCCACCGATAAAACAGATACAGGCTACATGATCCCGGACGGCGTGACGAGCATCGGGGACAGTGCGTTCCAGAACTGCAGCTCACTGACGAGCGTGACGATTGGGAACAGCGTGACGAGCATCGGGGGCTGGGCGTTCTCCGGCTGCAGTGCGCTGACGAGCGTGACGATTCCAGACGGCGTGACGAGCATCGGGGACGGTGCGTTCTCCGGCTGCAGCTCACTGACAAGTGTAACGATTCCGGACAGTGTGACCTACATCGGTGCCGAAGCCTTCGATGGCAGCTGCAAGCTGACGATCTCCGCTGACAATGAGTCGTACTGCATAGAGGACGGTATTCTCTTCAGTAGGGACAAGACGGTGCTGGTACGCTACCCCACCGATGAAGCAGATACAAGCTACAAGATCCCGGACGGCGTGACGAGCATCGGGGACTATGCGTTCGAGTTCTGCAGCTCGCTGACGAGCGTAACGATCCCGAACAGCGTGACGAGCATCGGGGAGAGTGCGTTCTACGGCTGCCACTCACTGACGAGCGTAACGATCCCGGACAGCGTGACGAGCATCGGGATCTGGGCGTTCGGCTACTGCAGCTCACTGACGAGCGTGACGATCCCGAATGGCGTGACGAGCATTGAAAGCTGTGTGTTCTACCGGTGCAGCTCACTGACAAGTGTAACAATTCCGGACAGCGTGACGAGCATCGGGGACAGTGCGTTCCAGAACTGCGACTCGCTGACGAGCGTGACGATTGGGAACAGCGTTACGAGCATCGGGGACTATGCGTTCGAGTTCTGCAGCTCGCTGACGAACGTAACGATCCCAGACGGCGTTACGAGCATCGGGGACAGTGCGTTCTACAACTGCAACACGCTGACGAGCGTAACGATCCCGAACAGCGTGACGAGCATCGGGGACAGGGCGTTCAGCTGGTGCGGTTCGCTGACGAGCGTAACGATCCCGGATAGCGTGACGAGTATCGGGAGTGGTGCATTCGAGTTCTGCAGCTCGCTGGCGAGCGTGACGATTGGGAACAGCGTTACGAGCATCGGGAACTATGCGTTCGCCAACTGCCGCGCGCTGGCGAGCGTGACGATCCCGAACAGTGTTACGAGTATCGAGGACTATGCGTTCTACGACTGCAGCGCGCTGACGAGCGTGACGATCCCGGATAGCGTGACAAGCATCGGGAGCTGGGCGTTCTTCCTGTGCAGATCACTGACAAGTGTAACGATTCCGGACAGCGTGACGAGCATCGGGGAGAGTGCGTTCTACGGCTGCAGCTTGCTGACGAACATAACGATCCCGAACAGCGTGACGAGTATCGGGAGTGGTGCATTCGGGTTCTGCAGCTCACTGACGAGCGTGACGATTCCAGACGGCGTGGCGAGCATCGGGGACGGTGCGTTCTCCGGCTGCAGCTCACTGACAAGTGTAACGATTCCGGACAGTGTGACCTACATCGGTGCCGAAGCCTTCGATGGCAGCTGCAAGCTGACGATCTCCGCTGACAATGAGTCGTACTGCATAGAGGACGGTATTCTCTTCAGTAGGGACAAGACGGTGCTGGTACGCTATCCTGCCAATAAACCAGATACAAGCTATGCAATCCCGAACAGTGTTACGAGTATCGGGGACAGCGCTTTCGACAACTGCCGCTCGCTGACGAGCGTGACGATCCCGGATAACGTGACAAGCATCGGGGACAGTGCGTTCCGCTGGTGCGATTCGCTGACGAGCGTGACGATTCCAGACAGCGTGACGAGCATGGGGGACAGCGCGTTCTGGGGCTGCTACTCGCTGGCGAGCGTGACGATTGGGAACAGCGTTACGAGCATCGGGGACAGCGCTTTCGCCAACTGCGACTCGCTGACGAACATAACGATCCCGAACAGCGTGACGAGCATCGGGGGCTGGGCGTTCCGCAACTGCCGCTCGCTGACGAGCGTAACGATCCCGGACAGCGTGACGAGCATCGGAGGCTGGGCGTTCTGGGGCTGCGACTCGCTGACGAGTGTGACGATCCCGGACAGTGTGACCTACATTGGCACCCTAGCTTTCGATGACAGCCGAAAGCTGACGATCTCCGCTGGTAATAAGTCGTACTGCATAGAGGAAGGCATTCTCTTCAGTAAGGACAAAACGGTGCTGCTGCGCTATCCTGCCGATAAAACAGATACAGGCTATATGATCCCGGACACCGTGACGAGCATCGGGGGCTATGCGTTCTACGAGTGCAGCTCGCTGACGAGCGTGACGATCCCGAACAGCGTGACGAGCATCGCGGACCATGCGTTCTCCGACTGCAACTCGTTGACGGATGTGTATTATGTCGGAACGGCAGAGGACTGGGATAAGATAATAAAAACATATATGATATCGAACAATGCGCTCACCGATGCAACGCGGCACTACATACTTACACCGGCACAAGTGACGTCGGCGCTGGACAAGCTCGAAGCGAACACGGGCTTGACCGCCGAGCAGAAGCTCGCGGAGATCAAGACAATTGAAGCGGAGAGCCTCAAAACGGCGCTGCAGGAGAGCGCGGACGCGGTGGCGGCGCTGGCGGAGCTAGAGGGCGAAGAGGCCATGGTCGATAACACGGCCAGCGGTGTCGAGGTAAAGAGCATCATCGGTGCGAGGCTGAACGCGGACGCGGGGACGACGGTCACGCTGACGGTGGCGGCCTCGAATGAAGAGGTGGAGCTGCCCGCGAAGATAAATAGCGAGAGCGAGGTTTATAAGCTGGACTTGACGCTGACGGGCGTGACGAATGCCAGCGCGCTTGATGTGCCGGTGTGCGTGACGTTTGTGGTGCCGGAGGGCATGAGAGCGCAGCGCGTGCGGCTGGTGCATTACGGCACCGAGACGGAGATACTGACGCCGAGCGTGTATGAGGAGAGCGGCGTGAGCTATGCGCGCTTCGTGCTCGATGGCTTTAGCACCTATGTGCTCGCCGAGAGCAGTCACACCCCCGGGGATATAGACGGCGACGGCAAGGTCAATATCACGGACGTCATGCAGCTTCTGAAATACGTCGCCGGCGTGACCGGCGTCACGGTCACCTATGCCGACGTCAACGGTGACGGATACGAGAACATCACGGACGTCATGCAGCTTCTGAAATATGTCGCGGGCGTGACGGACGTCAAGATATATTAACAGCGCGAGGGCGCGTTCCAACTGCGGAACGCGCCCTGTTTTTACGCCTTGCTCTCCGGGCACATCATGCCGCTGTTGTCGATGGTGTAGCTGCCCTTGAGGAGCAGCTCCGAGACGGGGACGATGGCGTAGCCCTCGCTGAGCAGGTATTCGATGATGCGGGGCAGTGCCTCCGGCGTGTTTTCGGCGGCGTTATGGAAGAGGACGATGGAGCCGGGGACGACCTTCTCCGTGACGCGCTCGTATATCTCGTCGGCGCTGAGACCCTTCCAGTCGAGGCTGTCGACGTTCCACTGGATCGCGTGCATCCCGAGCGAGTTGACCGTTGCGATCACGTCGTCGTCATACTCGCCGTAGGGGCAGCGGAACAGCGTGGGCGCCTCGCCGATGATGGCCTCGATCTTGGCGTTGCAGCCTGTGATCTGCTCGACGATCTCCGCGTCGGAGAGCTTTGCCATGTGCGGGTGGTCGTCGGAGTGGTTGCCGAGCTCCATGCCCGCGTCATAGAGCTGGCGGACGCTGTCGGGGAATTTGTCCGCCCACATCCCGACGAGGAAGAAGGTCGCTTTCACGCCGTAGCGGTCGAGCGTGTCGATAAGTATTTCCGTATCTTCGTTGCCCCAGGCCGCGTCGAAGCTCAGAGCGACGGCCTTGTTGTCGCGGCTCACACAGTAGATGGGCAGCTCCCGTGTTGCGGCGGCCGCGCCCACGATGGCGGGGCTTGTCACCGCCCACAGGATAACGACGACGGCGATGAGCAGAGCCGCACCGCCGACAAGCCGGCGGTGCCTCCTCAGTATGCGATCCAGTTTAGCCACAGGATTGTACCTCCGTATCCGTTTTTGTACAATCTATGACGGCGGAGCGCGGGATATGAGGGCATATTGTGAAATCCGAGAGAGGAAAAATTATCGGAATTGTCCATTTACTTTTACGAAATAAAGTAGTAAAATCGTGGCGTGACGGGAAGGGGGAGCAGCATGAACAAGATCAACCGCAAGCCGCGCAACGAAGAGATGTATAAAGCCATCCTCTCGCTGGAGACGGTGGACGAGTGCATCCGCTTTTTTGACGACCTCTGCACCGTAACGGAGCTGCAGGCCATGGAGCAGCGCTATGAGGTCGCGTCGCTGCTGGAGCAGGGACTCATCTATAACGATATACTCGAAAAAACCGGCGCGTCGAGCGCCACCATCAGCCGCGTGAACCGCTCGCTGCAGTATGGAAAAGACGGCTATGCCGTGGTTTTTGAGCGGCTTGCAAAAGAAAATGAAAAAGAGCAAAAAAACTCTTGACAACTGCCATAGTCTTTTGTATAATGGCAAAGCCGTCTGAAAGACGCGGGGCTTGTGGGAGCATAGCTCAGCTGGTTAGAGCACATGCCTTACAAGCATGGGGTCACAGGTTCGAGTCCTGTTGTTCCCACCAATGAAATAAGGCAATATGGCCGAGTGGTTCAGTCGGTTAGAACGCCGGCCTGTCACGCCGGAGGTCGAGGGTTCAAGTCCCTTCTCGGTCGCCATTTATGCGGGCGTAGCTCATTTGGCAGAGCGCCACCTTGCCAAGGTGGAGGTAGCGAGTTCGAATCTCGTCGCCCGCTCCATTTTTTTAAATAAGCCTGGGTAGCTCAGTCGGTAGAGCAGCGGACTGAAAATCCGCGTGTCGTTGGTTCGATTCCGACCCCAGGCACCAGGCGCCATAGCCAAGTGGTAAGGCAGGGGACTGCAAATCCCCGATGCCCCAGTTCAAATCTGGGTGGCGCCTCCAAATCGACAATCTTCCGAGAAGATTGTCGATTTACTTATTCACTCTTCACGATTCACCATTACCTGTTAGAACGCAAGGGGCGCAGCCAGACGGCTGCGCCCTTGATGTTATCCAAGATAGAATTCCGCATACAGTGAGCTCTCGTTGAGAGCGGAGAGCCTTTGCAGCGCACGGATAAGCGCTGGGTTTCCGTCGAGCAGCGGCGGGAGGAGGCCGTCGAGGCGGAAGCTGTGGAGCATACAGGGCACGTCCGCCCGCAGGCGCTTGACATAGCTGAACGCCTCGAACGCCGCCGCGGCGGGGTCGGCCGCGCCGTCCAAGGTGAGCACGACGTGGCGCAGCGTCAGGCTGCGTGTTTTGCGCATAGCGGCGGCCAGCGCTGCAATGTCCCAGAACGGCGCGTCCGGCGCGAGATACACGCCGACCGGCGCATAATGCCCGGCGGGGAGCGCCCCGTCCAGCGCCGTATCCAGCGCGCTCAGCGCCTCCGGCGCGGCGGCGAGAAAGCGCACGCGACCGCAAAAAGCCGCCAGCGTCTCCGGGGGCTGGCCGTCGAGACGGAGGAATAGCTGCCGCTCCGTCAGTCCGGCCTTATGGCCTTGGTCTATTACGGAGGGACAGTCCGTTTCAACGGCCACACCCGCCCCGGCCAGCGCGTTGAGCGCGGTCGGGGACAGAGGCGCGGCGGCTTTATACAGCGGCCGTGCGGCAATATCCTGCGCCGCCAGCACTGCGGCGGCGCGGCAGACAGCCTCGGCCATGGATTATTTCTTCAGGGTCGCATCCTTGGCGAAGTGCTCCTTTGTCAGCTTGACGACGACGCCGGACAGACCGAGCAGCGCGATCAGGTTCGGGATGGCCATGAAGCCGTTGAGCGCGTCGGCGATATCCCAGGCGAGGCTCATCTTCATCGTGGAGCCGATGATGACGACGAGGACGAACGCGGCCTGATACCACTGACCGGCCTTGGTGCCGAACAGGAACTCGAAGCAGCGGGAGCCGTAGAGAGACCAGCTCAGGACGGTGGACAGCGCGAACAGGGAGATGCCGATGGCGATGATGAGAGAGCCCGCGCCGTCGCCGAGGACAGTGCCGAACGCAGCGGCAATGAGGTCGGTGCCGCCGCTGCCGCCCCACTCAGGGGAGACGCCGCCGCGAGCCACGGCGGTGAGCAGCACGAGGGCGGTCATGGAGCAGATAACGATGGTGTCCATGAAGACCTCGAAGATGCCGTACATACCCTGCTTGACAGGGTCGGACTCGGAGGAGGCGGCGTGCGCCATGGGCGCAGAGCCGAGACCGGCCTCGTTGGAGAAGACACCGCGTCCCACGCCCTTTTTGATGGTCGTCATGATGGCGACACCGACGGAACCGCCGAAGGCAGCCTGGACGGTGAAGGCATTCTCAAAGATCATGCTGAAGGCACGACCCAGATACTTGCCGTTGCCGACAAGGACGATGACGGAACTCACGATGTAGATGGCGGCCATGACGGGGACAAGCTTCTCCGCGACCGCGCCGATGCGCTTGAGGCCGCCGAAGAGCACCAGAGCGACCATGGCGGCGATAACGATGCCGATGATGAGGCTGGAGAGGGGGAAGGTCTGGTTGAAGACGGTGAGCGTAACGGCGGAGGTGTTGCCGCCGAAGGTGTTGATGGCGTTATTGACGGAGGTGGCGATGGTGTTGACCTGCGTCATGTTGCCGATGCCGAACGCGGCGATGGAGCCGAGGACGCAGAACACGATGCCGAGCCACTGCCAGCTCTTGCCGAGACCGTTCTTGATGTAGTACATGGGGCCGCCGACCCAGTCGCCCTTGTCGTTGCGCTCACGATAGCGGACGGCGAGCACGACCTCGGAATACTTGGTGGCCATGCCGAACAGGGCGGACAGCCACATCCAGAACACCGCGCCGGGGCCGCCGGCCACGATCGCGCCGGTAACGCCGGCGATGTTGCCCGTGCCGACGGTGGCGGCCAGGGCGGTCGTGACGGCCTGTATGGGCGTGACCTCACCCTCACCGGCCTCGTGCTTCATGAACATCTTGCCGAGGGTGTTCTTCATGGCATAGCCGAATTTGCTGAACTGGATGAAGCCCATGCGGCAGCTGTAGTACACGCCCGTGCCGACCAGGAGGATCAGCATAATGGGTCCCCATGCAAAGTTGTCTACCTTTGCCACGATCTCGCTGAATGTCATTCTTTTCCACTCCTTCGATGAAATAAAAATATCGTCGGGCAGGCCAATAGCGCTTTCCCGACGAACCACAAAAGATATGACGATTCCAGCCATACCTGATGTCTCTGTCCTTTTGCCTGAGAGATTAGCGGCCTTCGCCGCTTTGCCCCTTCGGCCCCCGCATGGAAGCGGATGTCTCCAAAGATTCGTCGGCTGACAGTCCTCGCCCTTTCGGGCACCTGGTAGTGTCGCTCCTTCGGTCGGGTCAAAGCCCTTCTACTGTCAGCGTCATCCGACTATATGAAAATTTAATAAAACCCATTATACATATCCGTCACTGGAATGCAAGTGTTTTTCACCAAAAAACAAAGTTATTTTTGTGACTATTGCTGGGCAGAGTAAAATGGGGCGTGCGGCGCGTTGCAATCTTGCGCCTGTTTTGCTATGATAGCGCGAGGAAAGGCGGGTGCTTATCTATGTTTTTTGATACCCATGCCCACTATGACGACGCATGGTTCGATACCGACCGCGACGAGCTGATCGCGGCGCTGCCGGAAAGCGGCGTGACGCTTGTGATGAACGCCGGACAGGATGCAAAGGCGAATGAGGCCAGCGTTGCGCTGGCGAAGCGTTATGACTTTTTCTATGCCGCCGTCGGCTGGCATCCGCATGAGGCGAAAAGCTGGAACGCCGAGAGCGAGGGACAGATACGCGCCTGGGCGCGGGAGGAAAAGGTCAAGGCCATCGGTGAGATCGGACTCGACTATCATTATGATCTCGAGTGGAAGGACCTGCAGCAGGAGGTGCTGGAGGTGCAGCTCTGCCTCGCGGAGGAGCTTGACCTGCCGGTCATTATCCACGACCGCGAGGCGCACGGCGACACGATGGATATGCTGTCGCGCTACCCCGATGTGCGCGGGGAATTCCACTGCTTCTCCGGCTCGTGGGAGATGGCGAAGCTGCTGCTCGACCGGGGCTGGTATCTCGGCTTCAACGGCGCGATCACGATGAACGGCGCGCGGCGCTCGCATGAGGTCATACGCCGGATGCCGGAGGAGCGGCTGTTGCTCGAAACGGACTGCCCCTATCTCGCGCCGATGCCGCGCACGAACGGACGGCGGAACGACTCGCGCCGCCTGACCCGCGTGGCCGAGGTCGTGGCCGGGCTGCGCGGGACCACCCCGGAGCACGTCGCCCGTGTCACCATGGCAAACGGCAGGCGGTTCTTTGGGATAGGATGAAATGCTGGATCTGTTTCGGTCAAAGGAAAAAGGAGCCTGGGTTCAGACTCCTTTTTTAATCGTCATAGTGGCCTCGGCATGAGATGATATAGACTACGCCGTCTTTTTCGTAGTAGACGAGCCGGTTGCTGTCGTCGATCCGTCTGCTCCAAAGGCCGCTCAGATCATCCTTCAGCGCCTCGGGCTTCCCGATGCCGTCAAAGATGCCTCGCTGCATATCCCGGATGAGCGCATTGATCCGTTTCAGTGTTTTCCTGTCCTGCATCTGCCAGTACAGAGAGTCGTCCCAAGCACGATCCTCCCACAGCAGCCTCACTGGCCTGCCTCTATCAGATCGTGCTCCGCGAAGCGGGCCTTGCTGGTGTTGATGTCATGCATAATGTTTTCCAGATAGCGAATATTGCTTTCGGAATAGAACGGATCCACTGAGACCTCAAAGGGGATACGCTTTTCCCGGCCGACTTTTTTGGCGAATACGGTAAACGCGGCGCTCATGGAAAGCCCCAATTCGGAGCAGGCCTGCTCCATGCTCTTCTTCACGTCTGCGTCAAGCTTGAAATTGACATTCACGGTTTGAGCCATGCGAAATACTTCTTTCATGCCTATAGTATATGCAAAAACAAAGAAGATGTAAAGAAAGTTTCTTGTTATTCTGTTTATAAATTCGGGGATGTTCGTATCGGAACATCCCCATTGCAATTCAATCGAAAAACTGCGGGCGGTACATGTCGGAGGGCAAAACCTCCGCGAGCTCGGTCAGGAAGCTGCTTGCGCCCTTGGCCTCGTATTTCTGCTCGGCGCCGTGCACGACCAGATCCTTCGGCTGCTTGCGGGGCAGCGTCACGCGGACGCTGGTGCCCTTGTCGCCGCTTTCCATGAGCAGCGAGCCGCCGTGCCGCTCGGCGATGCCGCGGGCGATAAAGATGGTCAGACCGATGTCGGCGTTCACGTCGGTCAGCTTATAGGGGACGTGGCCGATCAGTGCGTCGGTCAGCTCGCTGCCGGAAAGACCCGTGCCGTTGTCGTCGATGGAGATCACAAAGCGCGAGCCGACGCGCTTGAGGCCGACCTGTATAGTGCAGCCGGGCGAGCAGTGCGCAAGGCTGGCCGCCAGGAGGGTGAGCAGCATCGTCTCCAGCAGGTCCCCATCTGCCTCGGTCAGATAGTTGCCGCGGGCGCATTGAAGCTGCAACGTCACGCCGAGCGAGTCGGTGAACTCCTGCACGCCGGTCACGGCGTCGAGCACGGCCGCGGACAGGTCGAGCAGACGCGCGGAGAAGGGGAGCACGCTGCCCGCAATGTTGGCAGCGGCGGAGATGTGCCCACACAGGCGGCGAAGCCGGTAGATCTCGTGGTAGAGGATGGGCGCATAGCTCTCCGCCTGTTCGCTCTCCTCGCCGTGCTTGAGCAGGGCGTCCAGCGCCATGCGCAGAGTCATCAGCGAGTTGGAGAAATGGTAGACGCTCCGAAGCTGCGCAAGCAGCGCCCGCTCCGACTCCGGTGTCTCGGCGGGGCGCAGACACAGCAGGTACAGGTCATCCATGCGGCGTATCGAGATCTCCGCCGGGTGGCCTTTGACGGTGAGTGCCGCTGCGGCACGCTCGTGGCTGCCGTCAAAAAGCTCGTCGGGCAGTGCGGGCGCGGCGCTGTCACCGGTGCGCAGACCGAACAGTGCGTCCGCTGCCGGGTTTGCGAAGCGTATCTGGCCGTCAGCAACTCCGACGACCGCCTCGCGGCTCAGTTCAAACAGTGAGCCAAGGGTTTCATAGTTCATGATCATATCCATATCTTTCTCTATATGCTTCCCCATCAGGGGCTATTCCTTGCATGGCAATATTATAGCACAGGTTGCAATAGAAATATAGCCCGATCAGAAAAGTGATCGCTCACCCCCGGTAAAATGACGCTTGACGGGGGAGAGCGCTTTTGTTATCATAAATATGGAAAACCAATTGGAGGGGAGCTTTTGTTTGTTTCCGGCAGATTCTTTTTTCTGGCTGATGCCATCGGACGGGCGCAGGGACTTGACGCATGGGAGCGCTTTGGCCTCGCCGCCGCCATCGAGAGCAGCGAAAATGAGGCGGAAGCGGACGACGACTACGCAGACGAGCCGGACGACGAGGACGAGTGGGACGATTGATCTGCCTCACATGATACACTGCCCCTGCATAAAATAGGTGTTGAACAGCAAAAACAGGACAAGCTCCGCAGCGAGAACGACGTACCGAAGCCACGGGCGGCGTTCGCTGCCGAGGACGAGGAACAGCGGCGCGCAGCCGAGCATATAGCGTCCGCCGCTGATGAGCCAGGAGGCTGTGTAGCACATCCCGAGATAGCCGGTCGCATAGAGCGTGAGCGCGTTGTCGAGCCGTCGCCGCCACGCGAGAGCGAGCACGCCGGCAGCCAAGAAATAGAGTGCGAGCTGCGGCCAGTAGATCCAGCGGGCGATGCCGGGATAGGCAAGCGCCATGCTCCACTGCTGGGCGACGGTCCTGCCGGCCCACTGCGCCGTCTGCCACCATGGGGGCTGGCTTTCGTAGTAGGAAAAGGCGAAGAAGCTGCCGCACACGAGCTTGTTGATACAGAGATAGAGGAAAAAGCCGAGCAGAGGCGCGAGTGACGCGGCCATGCGCGGCGTTTTTCGTCCCTGTCTCCATGCGCGAAGGGCGAGATACACACCCGGCAGCAGGAGCAGCAGCCCCTGTGAGCGCGTGAGGGCACAGAGAAGCCCCGCTGCACCCGCGCAGAGCCAGCGCTCCTGCAGCAGCAGCGAGAGGCAGAGCAGCGACAAAAGCAGGAACAGCCCCTCCGTATACACGCCGAGACCGAAGAAGCCGAAGGGGTAGAGCCAAAAGGCAAATAGCGCGGCGGCCGGCCGGTCACAGAGGCGGCAGGCGAGCCGGAAAAACACGACCGAGGCGAGCCCGTAGCAAAGCTGGGATATCAGAAGTCCGGCCAGCGCCGTTCGCCCGCCGAGCAGATGGGACACAAGGCGCATGAGAAACGGGTAGAGCGGATAGAAAACGATGTTGTTGACGTATTCGCCCTCGCGCACATAGCCGTTTTCGGCCATGTATATATAACGCGGCGCGTCGCCCTCCACGGTGAAGCGCCCCCAAAAATGCGAAAAAAAGCCGCTGAGGGAGCCTGTGGCGAGAACGTGTCCCGTATAAGCGCCGAGCCAGAGGACGGCCAGCGACGCGGCAAAAACCAGCGCAGCGGTACGCCGGTCCGGCGGCGCGCATACGGGCGGCCTTGGCGTAAAGTGCCCCGCGATAAGCTCCTGCCATGCCCGCCAGGCAAGCAGAGCGAGCAGCGCCAGCATGACGGCGCTCGCCGTTAGGTTGAGAAACAGCTCCATGGAAGCCCTCCAAATCGATACGCCTTCATGATATCACACGCGCAGCCCTGCGTAAAGTATGCCTTGTGTTTGCGGGGGCTTGGATGTATAATAAAATGATTTTCTTTGTCTCGAGGGGAAAATATGCAGGAATTTATCCGCATTCGCGGCGCAAGAACAAACAACCTGAAGAATATCGACCTTGACATACCGCGGGACAAGCTCATCGTCTTTACGGGGCTGTCCGGGAGCGGCAAGTCCAGCCTTGCCTTCGACACCATCTTTGCCGAGGGTCAGCGGCGCTATGTCGAGAGCCTGTCGTCCTATGCGCGTCAGTTCCTCGGCCAGATGGACAAGCCGGACGTGGACTCCATCGACGGGCTTTCGCCCGCTGTCTCCATCGACCAGAAAACGACCTCGAAGAATCCCCGCTCGACCGTCGGCACGGTCACGGAGATATACGACTACCTCCGCCTGCTCTGGGCGAATGTCGGCGTGCCGCACTGTCCTGTCTGCGGCAAGGAGATACGCCAGCAGTCCATCGACCAGATCGTCGACCAGACCATGCAGCTTGCGGACGGAACGCGGATGCAGATACTCGCGCCGGTCATCCGCCACCGCAAGGGCGAGCACAGCAAGGTGCTGGCTGACGCGCGTCGCAGCGGCTATGTCCGCGTGCGCATCGACGGGGAGCTTTACGACCTGTCGGATGATATACAACTCAAAAAGACCCTCTATCACGATATCGACGTGGTGGTGGATCGTCTCGTGATGAAGCGGGACCTCACCCGCCGCCTCACCGACTCCATTGAAACGGCGCTTGCCCTGTCCGGCGGCATCGTCCACATCGATCTGCCGCAGGAGGGGCGGCAGATGAGCTTTTCACAGAACTACGCCTGCGAGGACTGCGGCGTCTCCATCGAGGAGCTGACGCCCCGCCTGTTCTCGTTCAACAGTCCCTACGGCGCGTGCCCGAAGTGCACGGGGCTTGGCTCGCTGCTGCGGGTGAACCCCGCGCTCATCATGCCCAATCCGTCCCTGTCCATCCTTGACGGCGGCATCCTCGCCTCCGGCTGGGGCAATGCGCGGGGCGACTCGATATGCCGGATGTATTACGAAGCGCTGGCGAAGAAATATCATTTCAGCCTCAGCGACCCCATACGCGACATCCCGGAGCCGGGACTCAAGGCGCTGCTCTACGGGACGGGCGAGGAGACGCTGAAGCTGCGCTATGAGCGCGGAAACGGCTATGGCGTTCTGGAAAAGCCCTTTGAGGGCATCGTGAACAATCTCCAGCGGCGCTACGAGGAAACGCAGTCTCCCTCCGTGCGGAGCGAGCTCATGGACTGCATGAGCGAGTATGAATGTCCCGAATGCCGCGGCCGGCGGCTCAAAAAAGAGGTGCTGGCCGTCACGGTGGGCGGCCTCAGCATCGCGGAATTCTGCGAGCTGTCCGTTGCGGAGGCGCTGCGCTTTGTGGACGGGCTTGCCCTGTCGGGCAAGGATGCCGTCATCGCCGACCGTATTCTGAAGGAGATCAAGACCCGCCTCGGCTTCCTTGCAAACGTCGGCCTTGGCTACCTCACGCTAAGCCGCGTGTCCGGCTCGCTCTCCGGCGGCGAGAGCCAGCGCATTCGATTGGCGACACAGATCGGCGCGTCGCTGATGGGCGTGCTTTATATACTGGATGAGCCGAGCATCGGTCTGCACCAGCGGGACAACGAGAAGCTGCTGCGCACGCTGTGCGAGCTGCGCGACCTCGGCAATACGCTCATCGTCGTGGAGCATGACGAGGATACCATGTGCGCGGCGGACTACATCGTCGATATCGGCCCCGGCGCGGGCGTTCACGGCGGTGAGGTCGTGGCGGCCGGTACGCCGGAGGAGATCATGCAGAACGAGCGCTCCGTCACCGGCCAATATCTCTCCGGGCGGCGTAAAATACCCGTCCCGGCGAGCCGCAGACCGGGCAACGGTCATTTCCTCACCGTCCGCGGCGCGGCAGAGAATAATCTCAAGGGTATCGACGTGTCCTTTCCCTGCGGCGCGTTCACCTGCGTGACCGGCGTGTCCGGGAGCGGGAAGAGCTCACTGGTGAATGAGATACTATATAAAACACTGGCGGCGGAGCTCAACCGCGTCAAGCTGCGTCCCGGCAAATCGGACGGCATCGACGGGCTTTGCTATGTGGACAAGGTCATCAACATCGACCAGAGCCCCATCGGGCGCACGCCGCGCTCCAATCCCGCGACCTATACGGGCGTATTCGGTGCGATACGCGAGCTTTTTGCCACGACGCAGGACGCGCGTCTGCGGGGCTATAAGCCCGGGCGCTTCTCCTTCAACGTGCGCGGCGGGCGCTGCGAGAGCTGTGCGGGCGACGGACTCATTAAGATCGAAATGCACTTCTTGCCGGACGTCTATGTCCCCTGCGAGGTCTGCCACGGACGGCGCTACAACCGCGAGACGCTCGAGGTGCGCTATAAGGGCAGGAACATCGCCGAGGTGCTCGACATGACCGTGGAGGAGGCGCTCGACTTCTTCCATAACCAGGAGCCGATACGGAACAAGCTGCAGACGCTGTATGAGGTCGGGCTCGGCTATATCCGCCTTGGCCAGCCGTCCACGACGCTCTCCGGCGGCGAGGCGCAGCGCATCAAGCTCGCGACGGAGCTTGCCAAGCGCTCCACCGGGTCGACGGTCTATGTGCTCGACGAGCCGACGACGGGACTGCATACGGCGGATGTCGTGCATCTGCTGGATATGCTGCAGCGTCTGACGGAGGCGGGCAACACGGTCGTCGTCATCGAGCATAATCTGGACGTCATCAAATGCGCCGACTGGATCGTCGACCTCGGCCCGGAGGGCGGCGACCAGGGCGGGACGCTGGTTTATGCCGGTACGCCCGAGGGCTGCGCCGCCTGTGAGGCGAGCTATACAGGACAGTTTTTGAAGAACATTCTCTGACATTATCTCAGACCAACGGAAGCGAGGTTGTTTATGCAATTGACCGAAACGCTGCAGTCGCTGGGGCTCGGACCGCAGCTTGTGACCTTTATCATCGCCATGCTCCCCATCTTCGAGCTTCGCGGCGCGATCCCGGTGGGCGTGTGCCTCGGCCTGCCCGTGTGGGAGGCCGCCGTGATCAGCATTATCGGCAATATGCTGCCGACGCCGTTCATCATCGCCTTTGTGCGCGTGGTGTTCAACTGGATACGCGCCCACGTCCGCTGGCTTTCGGGTCTGGTCGACCACATGGAGGCCAAGGCGGAGAAAAACCGCGAGAAGATCATGCGCGGCGTGTTTTGGGGGCTGCTCGTCTTTGTCGCCATCCCGCTGCCGGGAACGGGCGCATGGACGGGCGCGGGCATCGCGGCGCTGCTCGATATCCGTATGTCGCGTGCGCTGCCGGCCATTCTGGCCGGGGTGCTCATCGCGGGCATCCTCGTCAGCCTGGCGACCGCCGGTGTGATACGTCTCGTTGTGTGAGCCTGCTTATTGATAAGGTCGGATAAGATGGAAGAAAAAAAGCTGGAGCAGGTGGAGGGACGTGTCGCCTCCATCCTCTATCGGAACGAGGAGAACGGCTACTGCGTGCTGCGCCTCAATGAGACGGACGGCGAGCAGTGCATCGTTGTCGGCTGCATCCCCATGGCCGCGCCGGGCGAGAGCCTGACGGCATGGGGCGCCTGGGTGCGCCATCCGAGCCACGGCGAGCAGTTCAAGGCCGAGTTCACCGAGCGGACGATGCCCAGCGGCGCGCAGTCCATCTATGACTACCTCGCGAGCCGCGTCATCCGCGGCATAGGCCCCGCGACGGCGGCGCTCATCGTGAGCCGCTTCGGGGACGATTCGCTCAACGTCCTGCGCGATAAGCCGGAGCGGCTCGCCGAATTGAAGGGCATGAGCAAGAAAAAGGCGCAGGAAATATCGAAGGAGTTCCGCCGCCAGACGGGTATGCGGAGCCTGATGGAGTTTCTGGCCTCCGCCTCGCTGCCGCCGTATCTCGCGCTGCGCGTCTATCGCTGCTATGGCGACGAGTCGCTGGATAAGCTGAAGGAGAACCCCTATCTGCTGGCAAGTGAGCACATCGGCGCGAGCTTTTCCCAGGCGGACGCGCTTGCACTCGATCTGGGCATGGAGGGCGATTCGCCGGAGCGTGTCGCGGCGGCGCTGCTTTTTGAATTGCGCTATAACGCCGGAAACGGCCACTGCTTCATCCCGCGTGAAAAGCTCATCGCGGCGACGGCACAGCTCATCGAGGTCGAGCCGGAGCAGGTCGCGGAGGGGCTTGCGCTGCTGCTCGATTCCGGGGACGTGGTGATGGAGCCGGTGTCCAACGTCGAGGCCTGCTATCTCGCCGGGCTCTACGGCGCGGAGGTGTATACCGCCGAGCGCTTGGGGCAGATGGCGGGGCGCTCCTATGAAAACCGCATCAGCATCCCCCGCGTCATCGAGAAGATAGAGGCGGAGCAGGGAATATGCTTCGCGCCGCTCCAGCGCCGGACGCTGGAGGCTGCCGCCGAAAAGCAGCTCACCGTCATTACGGGCGGCCCCGGCACAGGCAAGACGACCTCGGTGCGCGCCGTGCTCGCGCTCTTTGACGCGATGGGGCTTGAAACGCTGCTGGCCGCGCCGACGGGACGGGCGGCCAAGCGCCTTGGGGAGCTCTCCGGGCGCGAGGCGTCCACGATACACCGCCTCCTGGAGGCCAATTTCTCCGAGCAGACCGACACGGTGATCTTCAAGCGCGACGAGGGCGACCCGCTCTCCTGCGACGCGCTCATCGTGGACGAGTGCTCCATGGTCGACATCACGCTCATGCGGGCGCTGCTGGCCGCACTGCGGCCGGACTGCCGCCTCGTGCTGGTGGGCGACGCCGACCAGCTCCCGTCCGTCGGGCCGGGAAACGTGTTCCGCGACATCATCCGCAGCCACGCGGTCGAGACGGTGCGCCTCACGGAGATATTCAGGCAGGACGAGACGAGCCGCATCGTCCTCTGTGCCCACCAGATCAACCGGGGCGAGCACCCCGACCTGCGCATGAACACGGGCGGCTTCTACTTCATGCGGCGGCGCGAGCCGGAGGCGGCGGCCAATACCGTTGTGGAACTCTGCGCGGCAAGGCTTCCGCAGAACATGGGCATCCCGGCGCAGGAGATCCAGGTGCTCTGCCCGAGCCGCAAGGGCGCGGCCGGGACGCAGGAACTCAACCGCCTGCTGCAGCAGGCGCTCAATCCGGCGGCGGTGAGCAAGGTCGAGTTCAGCTATGCCGAGCGCGCCTTCCGCGAGGGCGACCGCGTGATGCAAATACGCAACGATTATGATATACTATGGCGAACGGAGGCCGGCGTCGAGGGCTACGGCGTGTTCAACGGCGACATCGGCGTCATACGATCCATCGACCTCGCCGCTGAATCGCTTGTCGTCGATTTTGACGGCCGCCTCGCCGAATATGCCGTCGAGCAGGCGGGCGAGCTTGAGCACGCATGGGCGGTGACCGTCCACAAATCGCAGGGCAGCGAATACCGCGCCGTCGTGCTGGCTGCGGCGGGCGTACCGCCCCAGCTTGCCTATCGCGGGCTGCTCTATACCGCCGTCACACGGGCAGCGAGGCTGCTCGTCGTGGTGGGGGATGACGGCGTGATCAATACAATGACGGACAACTACCGCCGCGCCAAGCGCTACAGCGGCCTGCGCTTCCGGCTGGCCGGAGCGCTGTGAAGCCGGGGCGCCGGCTGCTGGCGCTGCTGTTCCCGACGCGCTGCATTATTTGCCGCGCGCTTCTGGACGGCGGACGGCCGCGGATATGTCCGCGCTGCGCGGAGCATATTCCCTATACGACGAACGGAGGAAAGCGCCGCGGCGACTTCTTCTCGCTGAGCGTCTCGTCCGTTTACTATGAGGGCACCATGCGCAAGGCGATGCACCGCTATAAATTCGGCGGCGCGCGGGTCTATGCGACGGCGTTCGGCACGCTGCTCGCCTCGACCATCTATGAATATCTGGAGGGGCAGTACGACCTCATGAGCTGGGTGCCGCTGGACGCGGCGCGGCTTCGTCAGCGCGGCTATGACCAGGCGCGGCTGCTTGCGGAGCGGGCGGCGGAACAGCTCTGCCGGGAGTGCGTGCCGCTTTTGGAGAAAAAGCGCGGCGTCCGTCCGCAGTCCGGCACCGGCTCGCCGGAGCGGCGCAGGGCGAATATCGCCGGGGCTTACCGCGTGCCGGATCCGTCCGCAGTCGAGGGGAAGCGGATACTGCTCATCGACGACATGGTGACGACCGGCGCGACGATGTCCGAATGCGCCAAGACGCTGCTGCTGGCCGGCGCGGAGGACGTATGCTGCGCCACGCTGGCGCGCACAAGGGATAAGTAGGAGGATTCCATATGGAGCTTTTTGAAAGAGACCTCGCCATCGACCTGGGAACAGTCTCCACGCGCATATTCGTTCAGGGCAAGGGCATACGCCTGCATGAGGCGACGGTCGTCGCCGTCGACCGGCGGAACGGACGCGCCATCCGCATCGGCGAGGACGCGAAGAAGATGCTTGGCCGCACCCCGGCCAACATCGCCGCCATCCACCCCATTGCGGCGGGCGTCATCTCCGACTATGACCTCACGAGCCGTATGCTGCGCGAGTTCATTGCCCGTGTCACCTCGTTCAGCTTCTTCAAGCCGCGCGTGCTCATTCTCGTCCCCGGCAGCGTGACCGGCGTGGAGGAGCGCGCCATCATCGACGCGGTCATCGAGGGCGGCGCACGCAAGGTCTATCTGCTTGAAAGCACGGTCGCCACGGCTTATGGTGCGGGCGTGGATGCGAAGAAGGCCAACGGCCACATGGTCGTGGACATCGGCGGCGGCACGACGGAGATCTCCGTCATCTCGCTGGACGGCGTGGCGGCGGGGGCGTCCGTCAAGACCGCCGGGGCGAGCTTTGACGAGGCCATCGTGAAATACATCCGCAAAAAGCACAGCCTCGCCATCGGCACCCAGACGGCGGAGGAGCTCAAGTGCCGCGTCGGCGGCGTGGTGGAGCGGCCGGAGGTGCTGTATGAGGAGGTGCGCGGGCGCTGCCTGCTGACGGGGCTGCCGCGCAGCGTGACCGTCTCGTCGAGCGAGCTTGCGGAGGCGATGGAGGAGCCGTCGGCGCTGCTGCTGGAGGCCATACGCGGCGTGCTGGAGCAGACCGCGCCGGAGCTTGTCACGGATATCTCCGAAAACGGCATCCTGATGGCGGGCGGCGGGAGCCTTCTCTACGGCCTTGACCAGCTCGTCTCGGAGAAAACGGGCATCGACGCCGTGGTCGTGGACGACCCGCTCAACTGCAACATCTACGGCGCGGGTCTCGTGCTGCGCGACCTCGACGATATGTCGGACGGCATGATCAACCTCGCCCGCCGGAAACAAATGAAGGCCTGACGCATAGACATTATAAAAACCCGCAATCCATCCACACACGGCAAGCGCATATCCTGCGATCAAAGGAGCACCTATGTCTGATAATAAAAGAGGTCAAAACTTTTTTCACGGAGCCGCGATATACACGGTCGGCATCATCATCGTCAAGATCCTCGGCGCCATCTACAAAATGCCGCTGGGCAATCTTCTCGGCGACGACGGCTTTACCCATTTCGACGTGACCTACAAGATATACAACGTCTTCCTCACCATCTCCACGGCGGGCTTCCCGGTCGCCATGAGCCGCCTTATCTCTGAGTCGGAGACGGTAAATCGTGAGCGGCAGGTCAGCCGCGTGTTTCATGTCGGCATCCTGACCTTCCTCGGTCTCGGTGCGATCGGTACGCTCATCATGCTCCTGTTCCCGGCGGAGCTTGCAAGCTGGATGGGCGATGTACAGGCGACCCAGTGCCTCTTCGTCATGGCGCCCTCGGTGGTGCTCGTCTGCGTGACGGCGGCCTATCGCGGCTATGCGCAGGGACACGCCGATATGATACCGACCACGGTGTCGCAGGTCATCGAGACGGGCGTGAAGGTCGTCGTCGGCCTCTCCTGCGCCGCCATCCTCCATTCGATGGGGCAGAGCGTGGCCATCTGCGCCGCGGGCGCTATCCTGGGCACGACGGTGAGCTCGCTCGCCGCCATGGTGTATATGCAGATCAAGATCCACCGCCGTTACCGCGTCGACCCCACGGAGGCGGAGGCGACCGATGTGCCGGACTCCAAGCGGAAGATATTCTGGGATCTGCTGCGCATCGGCATCCCCATCACTATCTCGACCTCTATCATGAGTCTGATCCAGCTTGCCGACTCCAAGATAACCCTGAGCCAGCTTCAGAATGCCGCCGGATATACCGCGAGCGCGGCCTATGTCTTAAACGGCGTGTACGCCAAGGCCATGACGATATACAACGTCCCCTCCGCCTTCGTCGTGCCCTTCGTTTCCACTGTCGTCCCGGCCATCTCTGCCGCCCGCGTGAAGAACGACCGGCTCGGCGCCTGTGATATCGCGGAGGGCGCCATGCGCCTCTGCACGCTGATCTGCCTGCCGATGGCGGTCGGCATGGCGGTGCTGGCGAGGCCCTGCATGGATGTCATCTATCCGAACAGCGCGAGCCAGGGCGCGCTGCTGCTCTGCGAGCTCGGCATCACCTGCTATTTCATGGCGATGAGCCTCATGACGAACGCCATCCTGCCCGCAAACGGCAACGAGCGGCTGCCGCTCATCTCCATCTCGCTCGGCGCCATTACAAAGGTCATCGTGACCTATGTCCTCGTCGGGGACCCGGACATCAATGTCTACGGCGCACCCATCGGCACGAGCTGCTGCTATATCGTCATGCTGACGGTCAACCTCATCTTCATGGCAAAGCGTATGGCGCGCCCCATGAACCTCGGCCGCATCTTCCTGCGCACGGCGGCAAGCTGCGCCGTCATGGGCGTGGCGGCCTGGTCGGTGTGGTCGCTGCTCGACTCGCTCATGGCGAGTGCGCTCATCCCGCTGGCGGCGGGCGTTCTGGCCGGTGTCGGCGTCTATGTGGTGATGATCATCGTGACCCGCGCCGTCACGATGGAGGATATGAAGCTCATCCCCAAGGGCGAAAAGCTCGGGCGCCTGCTCCATATCAGGTGACATAACGCCGCAAACCGTTGGAAAATCAAGATTTTTTTGAAAAAACTATTGCAACGAGAGAGATACTATGGTAAATTTTCAAAGCAAAGAAAAGTACGACATCAACGACTATCGCCGGCTCATGGAGCTGCTGCGCGGTGAGGGCGGCTGCCCCTGGGACGCAGCGCAGACACATGAGAGCATCCGCCGCAATATGCTGGAGGAGGCGTATGAGGCCGTCGCCGCCATCGACAGCGGCGATATGGACAACCTCTGCGAGGAACTCGGCGACCTGCAGATGCAGGTGCTCTTCCATGCCCGCATGGAGGAGGAGAAGGGCGGCTTTACCTTCGACGACGTGTGCGATGCCGCCTGCCGCAAGCTGCTGTTCCGCCATCCCCATGTTTTCGGCGAAAGCACCGCCGCGAACGCGGAGGAGGCGCTCGCCTCGTGGGACAGCATGAAGCGCCGCGAGAAGGGTCAGAAGACCACGGCCAAGGCCATGAGCGACGTGGCGGAAACGCTTCCGGCGCTGTGGCGCGCGGAGAAGATACAGAAAAAGGCGGCCAAGGCCGGCTTTGACTGGCCGGACTTCCACGGCGCGCGCGAGAAGATCGGCGAGGAGCTTGCTGAGCTCGACGAGGCCATACAGAGCGGCGAGAACATCGCTGGGGAGCTGGGCGACCTGCTGGCGGCCTGCGTCAATCTGGCGCGTTTTCTCGATGTCGACCCCGAGCAGGCGCTGCACGGCTCCTGCGACCGCTTTGTGTCCCGCTTTACGCGCATGGAGGAGCTTGCCGCCGCAAACGGAGCGCTGCTGGAGACGCTTTCTCTTGACGAGCAGGACAAGCTCTGGGAGCAGGCCAAGCGCGAGCAGCGCGGATAACACAAACCCCATTTGCAATTTACAGATACAATTTTACACGACGGTGCATAAGCCGCCAAACAGGAGGAAATAACCATGAACAAAGCAGAATTGATCGCGGAGGTCGCAAAGCAGACGAGCCTCTCCAAGAAGGACAGCGAGAAGGCGGTCAACGCCGCGCTCGACAGCATCGTTGCGGCGCTCAAGGGCGGCGACAAGGTCCAGCTCGTCGGCTTCGGCTCCTTTGAAGTCAAGAAGCGCGGGGCGCGTATCGGCCGCAACCCCAAGACCAAGGAAGAGGTCAAGATCCCCGCGTCGAGCGTTCCGGCCTTCAAGCCCGGCAAGGTGCTGAAGGAAGCGGTCGCCGAATAAATATGGACAGCGGCGGTGTGGGGAAGCTCACGCCGCCACGCTTTTTTACGGGAGGGAAGACCATGCGTCTCGACAAATATCTGAAAATATCGCGGCTCATCAAGCGCCGCACCGTGGCGAACGAGGCCTGCGACGGCGGGCGCGTCACGGTCAACGGCACGGTGGCCAAGGCCTCGCGGGAGGTCAAGCCCGGCGACCGCATCGAGATACGCTTCGGCGCGAACCACACCTGCGTCGAGGTGCTGTCCGTGGCGGAGAATGTCTCCAAATCCGACGCTCCGGCCATGTATCGGGAGCTGTAAAAGCCTTCGACAATATTCACGTTTTTTCGCTGTATTTTCGCATATTCACTGTTCAAAACTCTGTTGGAAGTGTGTAAAACCTTGATAAATCAACACTTTTATCGGGCGGTGAGAGTGTATATTCATAAGGCGTGAATATCGAATACAATTCGTTCATAATGTGGACAACGCCTCCATATCCATGTAGATATGGGGGTGTTTTTATGAAAAAGCTTATCTTTGCGGCGCTGGTATGCTGTCTGCTCGTCTCACCGGCGCTGGCGGTGGAATGCCTGCGGGACGACGACATGGCGATATCCGCGTCCTCGGCGGTTTTAATGGAGTGCGAGACGGGGACGCTTCTGTATGAAAAGGACGCGCACGCGCGGCGGCCTCCGGCCAGCGTTACCAAGGTCATGACGCTGCTGCTCATCATGGAGGCGATCGAGGCCGGGACGCTGCGCTATGACACCCAGGTCACGGCGTCAAGCCGCGCCGCGTCCATGGGCGGCAGCCAGATATGGCTGGAGGAGGGCGAGCGCATGAGCGTGGACGAGATGCTCAAGTGCGTGGCCGTCGTGAGCGCCAACGACTGCGCCGTCGCACTGGCGGAGCAGCTTGCGGGGACGGAGGATGCCTTCGTGCGCCGGATGAATGAGCGGGCGGAGGAGCTCGGCATGGCCGACACGCATTTTACAAACTGCACCGGCCTGTTCGACAGCGACGCGCATTATACCAGCGCCTATGATATCGCGCTCATGAGCCGCGAGCTTATGAGGCATGAGGATATCAAAAAATATACGACCATATGGATGGATACGGCGCGGAACGGGGCGTTCGGCCTCTCGAATACCAATAAGCTCATCTATTATTATGAGGGTGCGACGGGACTGAAAACGGGCTTTACCCAGGCGGCCATGTACTGCCTTGCGGCGACGGCGGAGCGGGACGGCGTGGAATACGTTGCGGCGGTGCTGCACGCGCCGTCGAGTGCGGAGCGCTTTGAGGACGCGAAAACGCTGCTGAGCTACGGCTTTGCCAGCTTTGAGCTGCTGTCCCTGCGGCCGAATACGGCGCTGGCGGCGATCCCGGTCGAGCTCGGTGCGGCGGACGCCGTGTCGCTTGCCTATCAGGGGAACGAGGCGTTGCTGGTGGAAAAGGGCGGCGCTTCGGAGCCGGAGTTCTCCTTTGAGCTGCCGGAGAGCGTCAGAGCGCCGGTCAGCGCCGGACAGCCGCTCGGCGTGATGACGGTGAGCCGTGACGGGACGGCGATCGCCCGAATACCACTCTGCGCCGGCAGCGATGTCGCCCGCCGCAGCTTCGGCCAGACCTTTCTCATCTGTGTGCGTGCCCTGTTTGGGGTCGAATAAGGGGTGCCTGCTCCATTTTGCGGCGAAAATACGTGTATAAAAAGCCTTTGTGCCCCACCGAAGACACAAAAAGCTTGAAACCGCCTCAAAACAGCGTTATAATGACCTGGATTATGATATAGTAATGCATGGAGGCACGAGCATGGTAAGGGTGGATATCTCCGGCGCTCTCGGCTTTATGGATGCGGCGGGGCCGGATTTTGCCGGCGCGGCGCTGGCGCACCGTGCGCTTCAGGAGGGGACATGGGCCGGCGCGGAGTTTACCGGCTGGCGCAGCCTGCCCCGCCGGGTGCAGGGCGACGAGCTGAAGCGTATTCTAGCCGCCGCCGAGCGTATACGCGACACGGGCGAGGTGCTGGTGGTCGTCGGTATCGGCGGGAGCTATCTGGGCGCGCGTGCCGGTGTCGAGCTGCTGCGCCCCAAGGGCGGCGTGGAGCTTGTCTTTGCCGGGACGGGTTTGTCCCCGGATGCGCTGAACGACACGCTTGACCGCCTCGGCGACCGGGATTTTTCCGTCAACGTCGTCTCCAAGTCGGGCACGACGCTGGAAAGCGCCGTCGCGTTCCGTATCTTCCGCGGCCTTCTGGAGCAGAAATACGGCGCGGCCGCCAAGCGCCGTATCTATGCCACGACGGACGCGGAGCGCGGTGTGCTCAAGAGCCTTGCCGATGCCGAGGGCTATGAATGCTTCGTCGTGCCGGACGATGTGGGCGGGCGCTACAGCGTTCTCTCTGCTGTCGGGCTGCTGCCGCTGGCGGCGGCCGGCGTCGATGTGCGCACGCTTGTCAACGCGGCGGCGCAGAGTATGTATGACCTCGAAAAGCTGAGCGCCGATAATCCCGCGTGGCAGTATGCGGCGGCGCGGAACGCGCTGTACGCTAAGGGCAAGACCATTGAGCTGCTGGCGAGCTATGAGCCCTCCTTCCGATATTTCGGCGAGTGGTGGAAGCAGCTTTACGGCGAGTCCGAGGGCAAAAACGGCGTGGGTATTTTCCCGGCCTACGTAGAATATAACGCCGACCTCCACTCAATGGGACAGTATATCCAGGACGGGCCGCGGACGCTGCTGGAGACGGTCGTCCGCTTTGAGCGCCCGCGCCGCGACTACGACATCCCCTTTGTGCTGGGCGATCCGGACAAGCTCAACTACCTCGCCGGGCGCAGCCTCTCCGACGTGATGGAGGTGGCGCGGCAGGCGGTGAAAAGCGCCCACCTCAGCGGCGGCGTGCCGAACATCGGCGTGAGCGTTGCCCTGCGGGATGAGGAGGGCTTTGCCGACCTCGTCTGTTTCTTTGAGATGGCCTGCGCCATCAGCGGCTATATGCTCGGCGTCAACCCCTTTGACCAGCCGGGCGTGGAGGCTTATAAGAGCAATATGTTCCGGATGCTCGAAAGACCGTAAAAATTCCTGTTGAAGTCCGGGGGCAATGATGTTAAAATAGGATCAGCCCCGGACAGAGAACAACGATAACGAAGGAGCGTGGTAATCTTGGTTAGGCTTATCATGGGAAATAGTGGTTCCGGAAAGACAAAGACACTGTTGGATCTGGTGCGGAAGGCCGTTGACGAGGAGCATGGCGACGTGGTCGTCATCGAAGCGAAAAAAGCCCTCACCTACGACATCCCCTATCAGGCACGGCTCATCCATGCGGAGGAGTTTGCGATCGGCTCGCCCGAGCTTTTGCGCGGTTTTCTCAGCGGCCTTGCCGCCGGCAACTACGACATCACCCATGTTTTTCTTGACAGCCTTTTCAAGATCGTCGGGGATTGCCCGGCGGAGCAGCTTGCGCCGCTGCTGAAATGGATGGATGAGTTCGGCGAAAAGGAGAACATCACCATCACGCTGACGGCCTCCGCCTCTCCCGAGAACTACGGCGAGGCAGTCACCAAATACCTCTTTACCCCCTGAAAAACCAAGCGATTTTCGACAGACTGAAAGGGTATCCGGCCTTTGCCGGATACCCTTTTGCCATAAAAGCGTTTATCTCGATGCGGGATGTGTGTACTGACCGTGCCGCTTGGTGCGTTTGCCGTACTGGATGGCGAAGCGGGGACAGTGATGGAGGCAGCCAAGGCACATCACACAGCGCTCCTTGACCCAGACGGGCTTTTTCTCTCGAATCTCAATGGCGGAAACGGGGCAGCGCCGGGCGCAAAGCCCGCAGCCGATGCAGCTCTCCTCCACATGGAAATGGCTCGTCTGGCGCATGGCGTCATATTCGAGGCCATGTACCGCTCTCGCGAGAAGAAGCGGCGCCTTGTTCTCCATAAAATCGCCGCAGGCGCGGCTTTGTATCGCGCTTATGATGCGGTCGATCTGCGGCTCGGCAGCCGCGTTGATGCGCGCCGCCCTGGCCTTGTCGCTCAGGTCGAAGATAGGCGTCCATGTGTCCGGCATTTTTACGCTGAATTTTGCGGAGACCGACAAGCCTCTCTCGCGCAGAATATCCTCGGCAAATCTCCCGGCCTGTCCCGGTGTCGTGCCATAGGTCGCGGCAAACCAGAGGTAGTCCGGCCTGCTGCGCACGGTCAGCTTCTGCAGAAACTCCCGCACGAGCACCGGCAGCCCCCATGCGTAGGTCGGGCTGACGAGGCCGAGCATCTCGCCTGCTTCATCAAAGGAAAAGCCGCCGCCTTTGCAGCAGTCGGCGATGGAAACGGTCGTGTCGCCCACAGCGGCAGCAATGCGCCCGGCGACATATTTGCTGTTTCCCGTTGCGGAAAAATAGAAAATCATATCCTTGACACCTCTGGCCTAATAAGAGTGCAGTTTCTATTATTAGAATACACTCAAATCAAGGCTGTTTCAAGCACAGATTTGCGTGTGTGCATCAGCGGTTGAGGAGCCATATGGCGTGGTTGAGCAGGGCGGCGAAGGCGCACCAGAGGGCGTAGGGGAGCTGCAGATACCCCGCGGGCGGGTCGATGCGGCGGAATGTGAGCAGCATCCATATGACCAGCGTTTCGAGCAGCAGCAGCAACCAGAACGCGAGCCCATACGCGCCCAGCCCGAAGAAAAGCAGCGTCCAGAGAAAATTCGCGGCCAACTGCGCGGCGTATAACAGCGCGGCTGGCCGCCGCTTTTCTGCGTCCGTGCGCCACACGCGCGCCATGCCCACGCCCATCAGGATATAGAGCAGCGTCCAGACGATGGGGAAGAGGGCGGAAGGCGGCGTGTACGGCGGCTTGAGCGCAAGTGCATAGCGGGGCAACCCGTCCCGCGTGATCAGCGAGCCAAGCCCGCCGACGGCGAGCGCCGCAGCGATACAGATGGCGTAGCTTCGCCATGCTTTCCCTTTCATAGCATCACTCCCTATTATGAATAGTATGACGCCCCGCCGCCGCGATATGCAAAGCGCCCCGTCCAATGGACGGGGCGCAGCTTTTATGGGGGGAGAAATCAGCCCTTTTCCGTCTTGGCGCTTTCGCGCTTGAGCAGGAACATCATGAGCAGCGGCACGACCGCAGAGAGGGCGGCCATGATGAAGGTGGAGGTCACGTTGCCGCCGAGCAGGTTCGCGGAGATGGCGTTGAAGACGAGACTGGAGCCGCCGAGCGCGAGCAGGACAACGCCGTAGATGCTGCCGCTGTGGCGCGGGCCGAAGGCGTCGGCGGTGATGGCGGCGTTGACGGAGGACGGTCCGCCGTAGGCAAAGGCCAGCAGCGAGACGGCGGCAAAGTAGGCGTTGCCGCTCACGACGATCATGAGGATGGAGGCCACGATGGTCATCACGGAGAGGATGCAGATGCTCGGACGGCGGCCGAGCTTATCCGACAGGGCGGCCATGATGAGACGGCCGGCGGCGCTTGCGATGCCGGTCATGGACACCGCGAGGGTGGCGAGCGCCGGGGTGAGGCCGCGGGCGACGCCGAGGTCATAGAGCAGCGGCGTGGCGAGGTTCCAGGCGCCGTTGATGAAGAACACGGTCAGGAAGATATAGATGAAGGAGCGGGTGCGCAGCGCCTGCGACAGCGTGAGGCTCGCGCCGCCGTTTGCGCCCGATTCCTCCGGCATGGGAGGCGGCGTGATCATGGCGCAGCCGATAAGGCCGAGCAGCAGGAAGATGCCGCAGAGGGTACCGAAGAACGGCTTGAACGAAAGCAGACCGTCCACAGTGAAGTGGGTCATCAGCGCCTTGAACACCGGCGCGAACACGACCGTGGAGAGGCCGAACGCAGCCACAGCGAGGCCGGAGGCAAGACCGCGGCGGGTCGGCATCCACTTCTGGATGCAGCTGATGCAGGCGGAATAGGCGAAGCCGCTGCCAAGACCGCCGAGCCCGGCATAGCTTAAATAGATGAGCCAGGAGCAGCTGCTGCTCACGAGCGCCGTCAGGCCGATGCCGGCGGAGAACAGGCAGACGCCGAGGATGCAGGTCAGCTTCGCGCCCTTGCGGTCGTCGAGAATACCGCCGAACAGGCCGCCGAGCACGAAGGCCATCAGCATATAAGACGCGACCATGCCCGCCGCGCCGGTGTCCATGCCGAGAGTCTCGGCGACGGAGCCCTTGAGAACGCTCCACAGGTAGATGATGCCGACGCAGATCTGCACGAGCAGACAGCCGCACACGGAAATGACGGCACGACTGCCGCCGCTTTTTTTGTCCATTTCCAAAATCTCCTTCTGTGTTTTGCACAACAATAAGGCGGCGTTCAAACGCCGCTGCACCGTGTGTAAAACCATCAATTTTTTTACCAAAATACTATAACATAAAGTATGCGAAATAGCAATAGTTTTGCATGGCGGGATGCGGGTGGGACTGAAAATTTTTCCTCGCGGGCGTGCAAAGCGCGTTGACATGGCGATTTGCATGAGTTACAATGCATTTACAGGCAAAGTTTTGTGAAACACGACCAAAAATGAAAAGGAGAGTAGTTATGAAGCGTTGGAGGAAAACACTTGTCATGCTGCTGGCCGTCTGCCTTATCTTCAGTCTGGCGACGGCGGCGCTGGCCTCATCCGGCGAGGCCGGTGCATCCGGTGAAGCCACGGCGTCCGGCGAGGGCGGCTCGTCCGGTGGAAGCTCGAGCTCCGGCGGCGTCGACCTGAGCGGTATGCTGGCGCTCAGGCAATATGTCTTTGTCGCAAGTCAGGACGAGGTGAAGAAGGGCGCGGTCACGACCGAGTGCTACGGCGCCTATGCCGCCACCGACTCCGTCCCCGCCTTTGAGCCGGAGAAGTTTGAGGGCAAGCTCACGGTCTATACCGACTCCGCGCTGACCGATGAGGCCAAGGGCGTGAGCGCCGAGGTCAAGGACGGCAGCTTCACCATGACGGGTGTGGACGAGAAGTCGAACACCGTGTACTACCTCGCCGCGGCGGAGGATGCCTATGCCACGACCATCTATGTCGTGTGCGACGAGTATGACGGCGAGACCGCCACCCTGACGCTCGCCGACGGCAGCGAGATGACGCTGACGACCTATGCGCCCAATATGCGCTTCGGCGACTACCGCGCCGTCACGGACGACGATCCCATCAACGGCAGCACCGCCGTCTACATCGGCGGCAACCGCACGGCGACCGCGCTCGAGGACTTCACCGACCCCGAGAGCTTCAAGGGACATGAGGACGCCGCCGCGTGGTTCATCAGCTCCGGCATCACCAACGCGGGCGACAGCCTCACCCGCTTCGGCGACAAGTTCTATGGCTATGAATACGCCATGAGCCTCTACCGCCTGTTCCAGATCGTCGTTGATCAGACGACCTCCGCCGCGGGCTATACCGACCCCGGCGACTTCATCGGCGCGATGATGTCGAACGACCCCTATTCCGACGCGGTTTCCGCGACGCTGCAGGCGGGTATCTGGAACGGCATCTACACCCAATATTCCGACGTCAAGGATTTGGGCGAGGGCTTCTATCTGACGGAGAATCTCCCCGGCGTTGAATATCTCGGCACCGGCGCAGAGGTGACGGTCGAATTCGCCTATGTCGGCCTGTTCAACGCCTTTGCGTCCCCGTGGACGATGCTCAGCGAGCAGGGTGTGGAGACGGCGGCGGCGCTCGCGGAAAAGGCCGCCGAGCTGGAGGGCGCGGCAAAGACCGCCCCGGAGGATTACTCCAATGAAACGAAGCTCGCGGCGGTATCCGCCGTCGTGCTGGGCGAGAAGAAAGCGCCCGCCGCCGATACCGTGCTGACCAAGGCGGAGGCCGTTGAGCTGCTCTACGCCGTGCGTGAGGACGTGTGCGCCAAGACCGCGCCCGATGAGACCCGCGCCGGGCGCACTGGCTCGGAGTATGCCGACATGACCCGCTTCTTCCGCGGCGATTATACCGACTGCGTCACCGTGACGAAGGACAACGCGAAGGACATCCAGAAGAAGCTCGACACGATGGACCTCATCTCCGAGGAGGGCGCGGCGCTGCTCATCAACAACGCCGGCGAGCTCACCATCACGGACAACACCGTCTCGCTCGACGGCAACGCGGACAAGGCGGCGGCCGACATTACCGCGCTCTCCGACCCGCGCTATGCCCTCGACGGGCAGGAGGCGGCGACCGACCCGACCCATGACGGCTTTGTCTACAACGCGACCAGCCGCAACGCCTTCTACCGCTTCGGCGTGGGCACGGCGCTCGCCGTGTGGGGCAAGGACACCGTCCTTGATCTCCGCTCCACGGACGGCACGCTCGTCCTTGACGGCGAGGCCGGAGATTCAAGCTCCATGGCCGGCACGATGGCGGGCACGGCCTATGTCGGCTTCGGCGGCACGCTCAACGTCACCAACGCCGTGGCCTATTCGTCGAGCCAGCACCTCACCAACAACCTCTATAACGGCACGGTCATCTTCCGCGACGCGATGGCCGTCGGCTCCGGACGCGTATTCTCCTCCGACTTCTGGGGCGGCTATCAGGTCTTTGAGGACAGCATCGCGGCGGGCGGCAACGTCACCGACGAGCCGACGACCCTCATCGTGAAGAACGGCGTGTTCGGCAACTCCGTCGGCGGCAACGGCTTCGCCTCGCAGTATTTTGAAAACGCCGTGCTGAACGTTTCCGGCGCGCGCTTCCAGAACACGACCTCGCTTGTGACGGACTGCGGCTCTCTCACGCTGGTCAACTCCGTGATGAACAACTCCGGGAGCTATTTGTTCTCCGCCACCGGCTGCGAGCGCGCCATCCTTACGCTGGTCGACTCCCGTGTGAGCATGAACGGCGACGTGCTCGCCACCGTCGGCAACCATGAGGGCGTGAACAACATCGCGCTCGAAACGGTCGAGGCCGGTACGGAGGAGGAATACATCGCCATGTGGGACGGCGAGGTCATCGTCCGCTTCTACGGCGACTGCGAGCTCGATACGGCGACCGGCACCCTGACGGTCGAGGTGGCCGAGGGCGCGACCGCCGCGGTGTACAGCGCGAACCTGACCGAAAAGGACATCACCAACACCGGCGCGGGCGAGCTCATCGTCGTGACCGCCCCCGCCTACGGCACCGTCACGGTGAAGTAAAACAGAACAAAATACACAATCGGCGGCTGCTTCGGCAGCCGCCTTTTTGTGCAATATGCGAACAGTTTTCGTCGATATGCACATAAATGCGGATATTATGTTACCAGATTGTAAACAAAGTGTAACGGAAATGACTGGAACCATTTTGCAGGTGGTGTTAAAATCCATTTGTTACAGTTCGTTAAACTGCGAACAAAATGAGAGAGGAGTTAGAAAAATGAAAAGAACCATCAGTCTGCTTCTTGTTCTGGTGATGCTTCTGTCGTTGTCCGGCGGCCTCGCGGCCTTTGCCGACGAGCTGGACGTGGCGGGGGAGCTGAACGTCGAGGAGCTGACGGAGACGGTCGCTGACCCGGCGGCCGAGGCGGAGATAGTCCCGGATGCCGCGGCGGAGCCCGAGGACACGGACGAGGCTGACACCGGGGATACGGACGAGGCTGACGCCGGGGATACGGACGAGGCTGACGCCGGGGATACGGACGAGGCTGAGACCGAGGAGCTTGCCCTCGACGGCGCGGACGAGGTCTATACCGAGATCTCCGGGTTTGGCGCTGATGGCATGAAAACCTATGTCGCCATTGTCAACGTCGACCAGAAGAAGGCGCTGACGATCGATATGAAGGCCGGAGGCAGTAAGGATGTCGCCACGATCAGTGGAGAGACGCCCAACCGCATCTGCTCCATTGAGAGCGGCATCGGTGCGCTTGTGACGAAGCACAGCACGGGCGAGGGCTATTCTCTGCAGCTTAACGACCCTCCCGAAACCAGAAATTTTATCTATCTGGATGCTACCGGATCGCTCGCCAGAACCAAGTCGGAGGCCGGTGTCAGCAGCGACACCTATGCCAACTGGTACTATGAGGATGGAAAGCTCTACTATCTTGATGGCACTACAAGGTACTACCTGAAATCCGATTTGAAGACCGGGACGACAGACGCTGCGGAAGCGGGGACGATCGTCCTCTTTACCGGCGACACCGCGAAAAACGGCGGCGGCGGCGGTGGCGGCGGAGAAACCGAGACCGTCGATGCGGAAGCCCCCACCATCACGACCCAGCCGAGCGGCAAGATCGTGACCAGCGACGAGTCGGTGGAGGTCACATTCACGGTCGAGGCTGTAAACAGCGAAAGCGTTTCCGGGAACGCGCCCATCAGCTACCAGTGGACGAAAAACGGCGAGGAGATCGAGGGCGCTACGGAAGCCAGCCTTACCGTTGACTCCTCGACGACCTGCGGCATCGATGTCTATCGCTGCCTCGTCACCACTACGGTGACGGCCGCTGCGGAGGATGGCGATACCGGCGAGGGCGACAGCGGCGACAGCGGCGACACCGGCGACACCGGCGATACCGGCAACACCGGCGATACCGGCGACGCCGGCGATACCGGCGACAGCGGCGACAGCGGCGACACCGGCGATACCGGCGACAGCGGCGACAGCGGCGACACCGGCGAGGGCGGAGAGTCGACCACTACGACGCATACAACGGAATCCGCTCCGGCGGCGCTCATCGTCTACAGCGGCGAGACGAACAAGGGCGACATCCTCATGTTCTCCGACGTGCATCAGGAGCCGGAAAATATCGCCGATGTCCTCGGCGTTTACATGGAACATAACAGCGGCGCTCTGCCCGCTTTCGTCGTGGCGAGCGGCGACTACCACAACGGCGGCACCGAAACAGACGCGGATGTCATCAAGGCTACCCTCAATGCTATCCAGAATATGCTCGGCGGCGATGCAAGCCCGCTTCAGGTGTTCTGGCTCGCGGGCAACCACGAGAGCGATGATGTCATCGTCGACAAAAACGGCGGAGGGACCGGCCTTATCTATAGCGAAGATATGTACATCTATACCATCAACTACGATGAGATCAAGGACAGCAGCAGCTATGAGGGTATGCTGGACAAGATCAAGGAAGATCTGGAGGGTATGACCGAGGAACAGCCCGTGATCTTCCTTGCGCACGCCGGTGTCCACACGCTGGACGGCTCGGCCGGCAAGGCGAGCTATAACATCAACGCCTCCGACAGGCTGGTCGACCTGCTCAACGAGTACGCCAAGACGAAGAAAATATTCTTCTTCTTCGGCCACAACCACTCCAAGGGTGAGACGCCGTTCTTCAAGACGGCTGGCGACGGCAGCTACATCATCAGCACCAAGGAATGGGATGACACGCTGGCTCTGGCCTACAACCGCCAGATCGCGCTGAACTTCAGCTATGGCCATATGGGCTACCTCAACACGAAGATCGGCGGCGGTGAGACGGCCTCCGTCATGCATATCGAAGAAAACAAAATAACACTCCAGCGTATAGCGCTAGACAAGGAGACAGGTAAGGTTATCTACTCCGGCGACGAGGTCAAGGCGGTCGCCCCCGACGGGAAGACTGTCCCGGTCGTGAAAGCGCTCGACAAGCGCTATGATCTGGGCGTGGAGCTGGAGGCCAAGGTCGAGGGCGCCAAGAAGGGCGATACGACCTTCACGTACCAGTGGTACAAGGCGGCCGGCATCGACCTCACCACCGCGCTGAGCGAGGCGGCGGCCATCGACGGCGCCACCGGCAGCCGCTATGAGCCGGCCGAGGACGGCTACTACTTCTGCAGGGTGACCCGTACGGATAACGTAAACAGCTTCGCGACCACGACCGTAACGCGCATAGGCGTGGAGGAGGAGCCGGAAGAGGAAGCGTTCCCGGCTGGTAAATATGTCATCGTCCTGAAGGAGGGCGACAAGAGCTACGCGCTCCTGTGTGACGAAGGCAATAACCTCAGCGTAAAGGAGATCGAGCTCCGCAGCGACGGCACGGTCGCCGACCCGAAGTCCGACTTCTATCTCTGGAATTTTGCCAGCCCGAGTAAGGGCGGCGCGCGCAACGAGGGAAGCGGTTACTATCTGGGCCGCACTGGCGGCGGCGGAAGGTCTTCGCTGACGATGCTGCAGGACGGCACCAGCAAGTATGCCAACGCCTGGGTCTATGACGACGCGAAGCACATCCTCTACATCGAATCCACCGGCGGATCGAAGACCTACTACTATCCCGCCGTTGAGAACGGTGCGCTGACGCTTGCCTCCATGAGCACGCTGGGTGAGGCCAACGTCTATCTGGTGAAGGCCGATGGCGCTGAGAATGCGGAGACAGACGAGACCACGGAGCCCGCCGACAAGACGGACAGCGCGGAGAAGCCGCCTCTCACCGGCGATGAGAGCAATCTGACCCTCTGGCTCGCCGTCGCGCTGCTTGCCAGCTGCGCCGCCGTTGCCACGGTCGTTGTCTCCAGGAAAAAGACCGAAGCATAAGCACTGACCCAACCAAAAGGATGCTGTCACACGGCAGCATCCTTTTTCTCTGAAATATAGAGCGATTTCAGCACTTTTTCAGCATTCTGTGTCAGAATAAAGGTGGAGGCGTGACGGCTTTCCGAAGGAGCGATGACCATGCGTATATTGATCGTGGAGGATGAGCGCCAGCTTGTGGACGTGCTCACGGCTATACTGGAGACGAAGGGCTATCATGCCGATGCCGCGTATGACGGGCTCGAGGCGCTGGCATACGCCGGACGCTATCGCTATGACCTCATCCTGCTCGACGTCATATTGCCGGAGCTGGACGGCTTTGCCGTGCTGCGGGAGCTGCGCCGCCGGGACGACCATACGCCGGTGCTGATGCTCACGGCGCGGGTGGCGACGCGCGACAAGGTGGAGGGGCTGAACGCGGGCGCGGACGATTACCTGACCAAGCCCTTTGAGACGGAGGAGCTGCTGGCGCGGGTGAACGCGCTGACGCGCCGGCGTGGGAGCCTTGTCCCGCGTGTGCTGCGCTATGGGGCGCTGACGCTCGATCTCGACTCCGGGCTCATGGGCTGCGCGGATCGAAGCGTCCAGCTCAGCCGCCGGGAGCTTGACGTGGCGCGGCAGTTTTTCCTGAACCCGGAGACGATACTCACCAAGGACGCGCTGCTTGACCGCGTGTGGGGCTCCGGCGCGGATACGCTGGAAAACAGCGTGGAGGCCTATGTCTCGTTCCTGCGGAAGAAGCTGCGCTTTCTCGAGTCCTCCGTGACGATACGCAACGTGCAGCGCTTCGGCTACCGCATGGAGGGTGAGGGATGCTGACCGAGTACCGGCGGAATTTCGTCCGCCTTAATATGGCGCTCATTGGGGCGGTGCTGCTTGCGACGCTGCTCGTCACCTCCGGCGTTATATACAGGAGCTACCGCGACAACCTGCGCGGCATCATGAGCCGGGTCGTCCTGCCGGTGCAGAACCACGGCCAGTGGGACACGAACCTCGGCGAGCGCCTCGAATTCGGCGATTTTGTCACCGCGTTCTACCGCAAGGACAGCGGCCATATCAACGTTTTGTCCCCGGCGGGCGGCGCGTCCGACGAAACGCTGCAGGACGCGGTGCGCGCGGCCTGCGGACGGGAGCGGGACTTCGGCGTGCTGCGGGATCTTGGACTCCTTTACTACCGCGAGGACGCGGACGACGATTACAAGGTCACGTTCACGGATGCCGCCGTGCTCACGCGGCCGATGGGACGCATTCTGCTATGGCTCACCGGGATATTCGCGCTGGCGATGGCGCTCTTCTATCGGCTGACCCGCCGCAGCGCCGCGCTGGCGGCGCGGCCGATGGAGGAGGCATGGGAGCGTGAGCGCCAGTTCATGGCGGATGCCTCGCATGAGCTGAAAACGCCGCTGACCGTTATACTCGCCAATCTGAGCCTGCTCAAATACAAGCGCGATTCCACCATCGCCGACCAGATGCACTGGATCGACAGCACCATGGACGCGGCGGGCGGTATGCGCGTGCTTGTGGACGATATGCTCTCGCTCACGGAGGTGGACTGCGCCCGGCGGGATATACGCCGCGAGACGCTGTGCTTCTCTGACATTGCGGAGCGCACGGCGCTGCAGCAGGAGGCGGTCGCCTTTGAAAAGGGCGTGAAGCTCGAGACCGACATCGAGCGGGCGGTCTATGTCCGAGCGAATGCGGACTATCTTGCCCGCGTCACGGGCAGTCTGCTGGCGAATGCGCTGAAATTTGAGCCGGCCGGCGGGAGCGTGACGGCGGCGCTTCACCGTGACGGACGCTGTGCGGCGCTCTGTGTACACAACCGCAGCGCCCATATCGACGCGGACGATCTGCCGCATATTTTTGAGCGCTTCTATAAGGGCAGCCGTTCCAGCGGCCACGGCCTCGGTCTCAGTATCGCCAAGGGCATGACCGAGACGATGGGCGGCCGCATCGAGGTCAAAAGCACGGAGGCGGACGGTACCGTCTTCCGAATTTTAATACCATTGGAGGAAAACACATGAAGACTGGGAAGAAACTCATGGTGCTGTTTCTGGCGCTTGCGCTCTGCCTCTGCGGGCAGCTGGCGCTGGCCGACAGCGCATCGACCGTCACGGCGGTCGACGGCGGCTGGACGTATACCTACGTCAAGCACGAGGACGGGAGTGTGTCCGACGTGACGATCACCGCCGCACCCGATACGGTCAAGCAGTCCATGACCATCGTCGTTCCGGCGTACATGGGCGGCTATCCCGTGGATGCGTTCGGCAACGGCGGCAATAAGGTCATGTCGAACAACACCAGCCGCGGCAGCTATGTCCTGTTCCCGGCGGAGCTGCCCAAGCTCGCCGACACGGCGGTGTATGACTTCAACTACACCGATGGCTGGGTAATTCCGGGCTATGATACCTGGTGTGAGCAGCCGTTTTCCTCCTGCGACGGCTCGGTCTATGCCTTCGCCGGCTCCAAGGGCGAGACGCTCGCGGACAAATACGGTATGCCCTTCGTCGACATCGAGGACGGCGCGTACAAGTGGACGGTGAGCGCCGGTGAGGGCGGCACGGTCAGCCCCGGCGGAACCTACTACGTCCCCAAGGAGATGTGCTCCGGCGCGTATTCGGCCTTTGTGAGCGTCAGCGCGGCCGAGGGCTATAAGCTCGCGTCCGTCACGGTGGACGGCGTTACGACAACGTATGACAGCCTGACACAGAGCGTGAACCTGAGCTATCACTTCGCGTCCATGCCGACCGACGGCAGCGCGGGCATTTCGGCCGAATTCACGCCGCTCGCCTCCGGCGAGATCGAGACGCGCAGCTTCATCGACTACGGCGAGACGGAGCGCGACGAGGTGACGCTGCTGGACGGCGCGGTCGCGGCGGGCTGGACGGTGCCGGAGAGCTGGTACGAGGTCGTGACGTATTCCGGCTTTGACAGCGACTATAAGATCTCCATGGACACCTCCACGGGTCTCATCTATGCCTTTGAGGGCAAGCTCTATGAGCAGGTGTTCTCCTCCCGCGCCAAGGGCGAGGCGTTCTGCAGCTCCAAGGCGGACTGCGTGAACCGGCTGTATGAGGAATACGAGCTCGTCTATGGCCGCGACTACCAGCTTCTGCGCGTGTATAACGGCGGCGGCTACGGCTTCTGCGTCTTTGCCTATGCGCTGGTGGATGACGACAGCGCCGACGGCAGCGCCGTCGACGGCGTGACGGTCTATACCGGCTCCGACTACTACGAGCTGGCCGACACGAATACCGCCGGTATCTTCGCGCAGGGCGCGGGCGATAACTTCACCGTCTCCGATGTGACGGTGTGGGGCTTCGCGCGCGGCTCCGGCCCCAGTGAGGCTGCGAACTTCTATGGCATCGGCAGCCAGGTGCACGTGGACGGCGGCACGAACGCCAAGATATCGAGCTCCGATATCCTGAGCGATACGACCGATCTCACCATCCGAAACTGCCACATCCTCGGCGGCACGAATGCCATCTATGCCACGGCGCAGGGCATACTCCGCATTGACGGCGGCGAGATCTTCTCCTGCTCCAGCCTTGGCCACGGCCCCTACTGCTCGCTGGGCGGCCAGATCCTCATGAATGTGGGCGGAACGAATATCATCGGCGACGACGGTGTTATCAACACCGACATCGACAGCCTGACGGCGGGCGAGCGCCCGGACGTCTCGCTTGCGAGCATCGAGCGGAACGATGAGGTCGGCAGCTATCATCAGGGCGTGTTTGAAGAGCACGACGAGGACGTGAGCCTTGTCGTGACGGCGGCGGATGCGGGCACGGCGCTTGCCACCGACACGGGCGGCGGCGTCATCGTGGCGAACAACACGCTCACCAAGACCTACGGCCTGCGCTCGGCAGGCGTGTACTCCATCGGTGCCCGCGAGAGCTGGGTGTACCTCTACAACACCAACTGCACAAGCTTCCAGGACGCGGCGCTCTGCTCGGCGGCCTCCGGCTATATCTTCGCCTATAACTGTGAGCTTCAGGGCGTGATGGGGCTCAAGGCGCGTGCCAGCGGCACCTCCGAGCTGGAGGACGCGGGCATCCATGTGTATAACAGCCGCATCGCGGCGGTATACGACGAAGAGGACATGGCCGAGGCCTACGACTTCGCCGAGCCGCAGGAGTTCTTCGACTACTATGCCGAGCTTGCCGGAACGGACGATGTGGACGAGGTGCTCGACTATGTGACGAACAACATCTCCATGGAGACAGAGCTGCTCAATATGTTCGCCGATCCCGCGAACAAGCCCTCTGTTACCAGCGAGTGCCTCTCATGGTGGTTCGTTGACCGCAGCCTGACCCCCGGCTTCTCCGGCGGCAATAAGCTGACCTGTATCTATGTGACCGGCGCACAAGCGCCCATCGAGGTGGATTCCACCAAGCTCGTGAACGACAACTACACGCTCTATGGCCCCGACAGCGCGTGGTGGAGCGAGCACGAGGGCAAAACGGACGCGCTCACCGGCGTGGACTATGCCCCGGCGGAGAATCTGCTCATCTCGGTCGAAAACGGCTCTGTCACCGGCTCGGACGGCCCGGGAAGCGCGAATGTCTACTTCTACCATGAAAACAGCGCGACGAAATGGGATCTCACGGGGCTTTCCGATGAGACCTGCGAGCTCACCGGTGATTTCTTCCTCGGCAAGGCGGAGGGGAGCGAGGTCAACTCCCTCAACGTCCGCTTCGTCGATTCCGAGTGGACGGGTCGCGTCCTCTACGGCGACGAGGAGCGCTCCGGCGTTGCAAGCCTCTGGCTTGACGGCGACTCCGTGTGGACGGTCTCGGCCTCTACGACCATCAATTACCTGTCTCTTGAAAAGGGCGCGGTCGTGACGGCACCTGCGGGCTGCAAGCTGTCCGTGACCGTGGACGGCGTTCCCGTGACGCTGGACGCCGGGGAATACGAGGGCGAGATCGTCCTGCGCGTGACGGCGGCGGACGGTGCGGATACCGATGAGAGCCTCGGCCTGAACGTGAGCGCGAACGGCACGGCAGCCTCTGCCGGCGGCAGCGGCGAGATGGGCGGCGCGTCCGGCAATATGGGCGGCGGCAAGGCAAGCGGCGAGGCGGCCGTCTCCGTCACGGAGGAGCACGCGAGGAGCGGCAAATTCTCCGAGGAGGAATACGATGAATTTGAGGAATTTATCGCCTCCGCCGTGGCGGGTATGCCCTCCAATGTGCCGGGCTACTCCGAGCTTATGACCGCCTCGCTCGACGACTATGACGACCTCGATGCGGCCAAGGCGTGGGTGTCGAGCCAGACCACGATGGGCGGCGGCAGCGGCGAGATGGGCGGCGCGTCCGGCGGCATGGGCGGCGTGACCGGCACCGGCGGCAACGGCAGCTTCGTCTCCGGTGTGCTGGATTGGAGCAAGATCGCCTCCGCCGTCATCGAGCCCATGAAAAATGTGGCGCAGAGCGACATAGAAGCATAAGCGATAGACAAAAAGCAGCCACAGCGGGCATCGCCTCGCTGTGGCTGTCAGACTGTCAAAAAACTCTATTCTACACGCAAACACAACAAGTCAGGGTCGCCCGCCGGGGGCGGGCGTAAATTCAAAAAGCCATGCCGCAGCAAGGCCTTTTGAATTATGCCGGACGAATTCACTTCGGCCGAGCAGATCAAATCAAGCTTGTCAAAACTTGTTTTTTGACAAGCTCGCAGCCACAGCGGGCATCGCCTCGCTGTGGCTGTTGGTATGCTGGGGATCGGTTATGCGGTTTTCCAGCGGGCGCAGCGGCGCTGCCTGCGGCGGCGGGTGCGTATGCGCCGGAGGATGAGCCATGCGGCCACGGCCGCGACGAACAGGCACATACAGACGATGGGCACGGTGCCGACGCCGCCGGCGGTCTTGACGCTGAGCCAGAGGCTGTCCATGAGCTGGCTCGTCTCCTGGCTGAGGCTGCTGAAGGCCTGACCGCGCGCCAGCGTTTCCTCGTCGGGATAGGCGATATCGCTCGCCGCCGTCTCCGGGTCAAGGTATTCCTTGGCGGCGGTCTCCGGCACGGAATAGCCGAGGTAGTCGAGATTCCGGCCGCATATCTCCGGCGAGCAGAGGAAGTTGATATACGCCTCCGCTGCGGCCTTGTTCTCGCAGCTTTTGGGGATGCACATGGCGTCGATGAAGAGGTTATAGCCCTCGGAGGGGAAGTAGAATTTCAGGTCCTCGTTCTCGTCCGCCATCATGAGATAGTCGCCCGCATAATACGGCGCGACCAGCGCCTCGCCGCGCACCATCTTGTCATAGATCTGATCCATGACATAGCTCTGCACGAGATATTTCTGCGCGATGAGCAGGTCGGCGCAGGCCTGCAGCTCCGTGGCATCCTCCGTGTTGAGCGAGTAGCCGAGGCGCGACTCCGTGACGGCAAAGGCGTCGCGGGGGTTATCGAACATGAGGATCTTGCCGCTGTATTTCGTGTTCCAGAGCAAGTCCCAGCTCCCGATGTCCGTCTCGTCCACATAGCGGCTGTTGTATATCACGCCGACCGTGCCCCATGTGTAGGGGACGGAGTAGAGGTTGTCCGGGTCGTAGCTTGTGTTGCGGTACGCCTCGTCGATGTAGGCGTAGTTTGGGATGTTGTCAAAATCGAGCGGGAGGAGCATATCCTCCTCGATGAGCTTGGCGATCATGTAGTCCGAGGGGATGATGACGTCATAGCTGCTGCCGCCGGTTTTGAGCTTGGTATACAGCGTCTCGTTGGAGTCGTAGGTCATGTAGTTGACGCGGATGCCGGTGGCCTCCGTAAAGGCGGCGTTGACATCGATGCTCCCGTCGGAGCCGTCCGCGATATACTGTCCCCAGTTGTAGACGTTGATGGTCTCAGCGGCGGCAAACGCCCCGGCGGGCAGCAGCGTCAGACAGAGCAGCGCCGCGCACACGGCGGCGAAAAAACGCCTCATACCCGCGCCCCCTTTCGATGGCCGAGGAAGGCACGGCGGGCGTGCTCCCGTTTTTTCTCGTCCCGCGCCTGCATGAGATTCATCACGACCATGACGAGCAGGATCGCGGCGAACAGCAGGGTGAACAGGGCGTAGATCTTCGGATGCAGCGGCTTTTTGGTGTAGTTGTAAATCTCCACAGGCAGCGTCACAAAATTGGGACCGTAGACGAAGTAGCTGATGACAAAATCGTCAAGGCTCATGGTGAACGCCATGAGCGCGCCGGAGATGATGCCGGGCAAAAGCTCATAGATAATGACCTTGCGGAACGCGGTGAACGGCGTGCAGCCGAGATCAAGCGCCGCATCCGAGAGGGCGGGATCCATCTGGCTCAGCTTGGGCATGACCGAGAGGATGACGTAGGGGAGATTGAAGCTGATGTGCGCGATGAGCAGCGTGGCGAAGCCGAGGATGTGGTCGAGCTTCATGAGCTGCCCGGCAAAGGCGAACAGCAGCGCCAGCGAAACGCCGGTCACGATCTCCGGGTTCGTCATGGGGATATTCGTCACGGCCATGGTGATCGAGCGCATACGGCGGCCCATGGCGTGGATGCCGAGCGCCGCCATCGTGCCGAGGACGGTGGCGATGAGCGCGGACAGCACGGCGACGATGAGGCTGTTGGCCAGCAGCGGCAGCAGCACGCCGTCGCGGAAAAGCTCGCCATACTGCACGAGGGTGAAGCCCTCGAAGACGGCGATGTCCGTGCCTCTGGAGAAGCTTGCCGCGCCGAGCACCAGCATGGGGATATAGAGGAAGATGAGCACGACGACGGTGAATACACGGGAAAAGCGCTTCACGGCATCACCACCTCCTCCTCACCGCCCACGCGGTTCATCACGCGCATACAGAGCAGTATCATGATCATGAGGACGAGGCTGAGCGCCGCGCCGAGGTTGGGGTTATAGGCGGCCTTGAACTGGCTTTCGATGACGTCGCCGATGAGCGTTGTGCCGGTCGAGCCGAGCTTCTGGCTGATATAAAAGGTGGAGACGGCGGGCACGAACACCATCGTGAAGCCGGATATCACACCAGGCAGCGACAGCGGGAGCACCACGCGGAAAAGCGTCTGCCCCTGTCCGCAGCCGAGATCCTGCGCCGCCTCATACAGACCCTTGTCGATCTTCATGATGACGGTGTAGAGCGGGAGGATCATGTACGGCAGGTAGTTGTAGACCATGCCGAGGATGACCGCGCCGTCGCTGCGGATGAGCGGGAGCGGTTCGAGGCCGAGCCCCGCGAGCAGGTGGTTGAGTATGCCGGTGTCCTCGAGCAGCGCGACCCATGCCAGCGTGCGGAGCAGGAAGCTCATGCACATGGGCAGCATGACGAGCATATAGAGAAAGCGCTGCGCCGTGGGGCTGCACTGGGCGATGAACCACGCCACGGGGTAGCCGATGATGAGGCATATCAGCGTGGCAAGCAGCGCGAGCCATACGCTTTTGAGGAAGATGGGGAAGTATATCCCCAGCGTGGCGATGTTGGAAAGGGTGAACTGTCCCGTGATCGAGTCGGTGAACGCATAGTAGAGCACGATGGCGAACGGGACGATGGTGAACAGCGCCATCCAGACCAGATAGGGCGCGGCGAGTGCTTTAGTCCTCATCGTCCGCTTCCTCCCGGTATTCGCCCTCGGCCTCGTCATAGATGATGTCGGGGTCGTTGATCTCATCGTATTCGGCGGAGTAGGAGCTGTAATCCCCGAACATACCGGAATAGGCGCTCTTTTTCATAACATGGATGGCATCCGGGTCGAGCTTGATGCCGATACGGCTGCCGACGGGCGCGAGGTCGGTCGTCTGGATGAGCCACTTGAAGCCGTAGAAATCGACGATGATGTCGTATTGCATACCCTTGAAGGTGACGTCCGTGACCGTGCCCTGCAGGCGTCCCTCACCGGGCTTCACAATGTCCACGTCCTCCGGGCGTATCACGACATCCACGGCCTCATTCGCCGCAAAGCCCGCGTCGAGGCACTCAAAGCGGCGGCCGAATATCTCGACCTCGTAGTCACGGCGCATGATGCCGTCCAGAATGTTCGATTCGCCGATAAAATCCGCGACAAAGGCGTTTTTCGGCTCGTTGTATATGTCCTCCGGGCGGCCGATCTGCTGGATGCGGCCGCGATCCATGACGACGATGGTGTCGGACATGGCGAGGGCTTCCTCCTGGTCGTGGGTGACATAGATGAAGGTGATGCCCATCTGCTGCTGGATGCGCTTCAGCTCGCTCTGCATATCCTTGCGCAGACGCAGGTCAAGCGCGCCCAGCGGCTCGTCGAGCAGCAGAACCTCCGGCTTCATGACGAGGGCGCGGGCGATGGCGACGCGCTGCTGCTGGCCGCCGGACAGCGCCTGTACGCGCCGGTTCTCAAAGCCGCGCAGGCTCACGACCTCCAGCATTTCCGTCACACGCTCGTCGATCTCCGCCTCCGGCACCTTGCGGTTGCGCAGCCCGAACGCGATGTTGTCATACACGTCCAGATGGGGGAACAGCGCGTATTTCTGGAACACCGTGTTGACACGCCGCTTATAGGGCGGAATATCATTGATCCTCACGCCGTCGAACAGAAGATCGCCCGACGTGGGCTTGAGAAACCCTGCGATGATCCGCAGCGTTGTCGTCTTACCACAGCCGGACGGGCCCAACAGTGTGAGGAATTCCTTGTCGTTGATGTAAAGATCGATGTTGTCAAGAACGGTCTCGCCGTCGAATGCCATGCTGCACCCCGCGAGACGAATGAGCTCCTTGGCCATTATCCTCCCCCTCTTTTCCCGATTGTTGTTCAGTAAAGGACAAAATTCCTGTTCGTTAGAGAACAAAGTGATATCAATATACAGATTAGGAGCGGGAAAGTCAATACAATTTAATATTTGACAGCCGGAAAATATTTTTCGGCAAAGGGGACGTGCGCCACGGTGAAGCTCCGGCCGTTGAGATAGTTGAGGATACCCGCGTCCGAGGCGAAGTCAAATCCCAGACGATAGCTCCATAAAAGCTGGCGCTTTTCGTGCCAGCGGCGGTTGAGAGACTCGTCGCCATAGCGGCTGTCGCCGAGGAGCGGATGGCCGGAATGCGCCATCTGGGCGCGGATCTGGTGGGTGCGTCCCGTCTCCAGCGCGCACTCGACGAGCGAGAGACCGTGGCCGCTTGCCAGCAGCCGCCAGTGCGTCACGGCAAGCTGCGCCCCCGGCTCCGCGTGCTCGCGCACATAGACGGTGTTTTTCGCCGAATCCTTGAAAAGCCAATTGCGGAGTTCGCCCTGCGCCGCGTTCGGCCGTCCGGCGCACACGCAGAGATAGCGCTTGTCAAGCTCCCGCAGGCGTATTTTCTCGTCCAGTATGCGCAGTGCCTCGGCATTTTTGGCCGCGATCACGATGCCGCCGGTGCCTCTGTCGATACGGTTGGCGAGAGCAGGCGCAAAGATGTTCTCACGCCGTGGATCCCATTCGCCGCGCCGGTAGGCGTGCGCCTGTATCTGCGCCACGAGCGTCGCGGGATCCCAGCCGGAGGCAGGGTGGCAGAGCACGCCCGGCTTTTTGTTGACGAGGAGCAGATTCCCGTCCTCATACACGATGTCGAGCGAAGCGGAGGAGGCGGCAAGCGCGTCGGTCGAGAGGCGCGTTTCAGGCGCGGCAAAGGCCGTGTCCGGCACATACATACGGACGCATTCGCCTGCTGTCAGGCGGTAGTCCGGTCTCTGCCAGTGGCCGCCGACCTTGATATCCTTCGTGCGGAAGTATTTCTGCAGCGCGGAGGAGGGGAGCGCCGGGGCGTTCTTGGCGCAGAAGCGGTCGAGCCGCTGTCCCGCGTCGTTTTTCGTAACGGTGAATTCTTTCATATTGCGCATCATATCATGGATTTTTTGGGTTGACAACTGGAACTCAATAAATTATAATACTTTAGCGCGACTGTGTGAGGGTGTATTATGTTTTTAGACCTGCATGAACTGATCGAGGTGCCGGGACGGCGAGCGGATTTCTCCTGTGAGCTGGACGGCGAGCGGCTGGCGTTTCCCGCGCTGCTGCGCTTTCTCGAACCGGTGAGGGCGTCGGGCTTCGTCAGGAACGAGGCCGGGATCCTCTGCCTGGAGGCGGAGGTCGACGCGTCCATGCGCCTTTGCTGCGATCTGTGCGCGGCGGAATTTGACCGCCGGATGAAAATGCCCGTCCGGGCGACGCTGAAGGCGGACGCGCCGGAGGACGAGGACGATACCCTCTTCCCGCTGGAAGGGGACGGCATAGATGTATCGTCGGTGCTGGAGACCTGCTTTATCCTTCAAACGGATATGCGCTTCCTGTGCCGGCCGGATTGCAAGGGGCTTTGCCCCCGCTGCGGTAAAAATCTCAACGACGGCCCCTGCGGCTGCGCTGAGGATGTCGATCCAAGACTGGCTGTTCTGGGACAGCTGTTGGACGATACATGACAAAGAAGAACAATCGGAGGTGTGATCAATGGCAGTCCCGAAAGGAAAAGTATCCCATGCCAGAAAGAGCAAGCGTCGCTCCAGCGTCTGGAAGCTGAAGCTGCCCACTCTGGTGAAGTGCCCCAACTGCGGCGCGTACCATACGCCGCACCGTGCCTGCCCCGAGTGCGGACAGTACGACGGCCGTAGCGTCATCGCTATGGACGAGGACAAGAAGTAAGGAATTACTGGCAATGAGGGGGGCTTTTGCCCTCCTTTTTGTTTAGGGAGCTTTATGGCATCAAAAATCATCCGAATCGACAAAAGAAGCCCGCTGCGCTTCCGCGCCCACGTCGGTGACGAGCTCGTCGCCATCGACGGCCAGCCCATCGGCGACGTGCTCGACTATGAATACTGGTCGTACGGCTCGCGCATCACGGTGACGCTGCGCGGCGCAAAGGGGGAGCGGACGCTCCGTGTGCGCAAGCGTGAGGGGACGGCGCTGGGACTCGACTTCGAGGACTATCTGATGGACAAGCCGCGCCCCTGTGCCAACCGCTGCATCTTCTGCTTCGTGGATCAGCTTCCCAAGGGGCTTCGCGCCCCGCTCTATTTCAAGGACGACGACGCGCGCCTGAGCTTCCTGACCGGTTCCTACATCACCCTGACGAATCTCTCCGAACGGGAGCTGGAGCGTATTCTGCAGCTCCGTATCAGTCCCGTGAACGTCTCTGTCCACGCGACCGAGCCGTCGCTCCGCGCCTATATGCTGGGCACCAGGCGGGCGGCAAACGGCTACGCGCTCATGGAGCGCCTGGCCGGGGGCGGCATCGAGATGAACTGTCAGGTGGTCGTCTGCCCCGGTGTGAACGACGGCGAGCATCTGCAGCGGACGATGGAGGACTTATCGCGGCTTTATCCCCATGTGCCGAGCGTGTCCATCGTGCCGGTCGGCCTCACCATGCACCGCGAGGGGCTTGCGAAGCTCACGCCCTATAACGCGGAGACAGCGGGACAGACCATCGACCTTGTGAACGCGTATAACGAGATATGCCTCGAAAAATACGGCAGCCGCATTTTCTTCTGCGCCGACGAGCTTTTCCTCAAGGCGGGGCGCGAGCTGCCGCCGGAGGACTACTATGAGGGCTATCCCCAGCTTGAAAACGGCGTGGGGCTCATGCGCTCGATGGAGGAGGAATTCATGGCCTCCCTCGGCCGGCCGGTGCGGGACGATTTCTGCTGCGCCGCCGGCGTGTCCGCCGCGCCGTATGTGAAAAAGCTGCTGGCCGCCGCCGGGTCGGATGCGCCGGTATACGCCATCGTCAACGACTTCTTTGGCCACAGCATCGACGTTTCCGGCCTCGTCACGGGGCGCGACCTCGTCGCACAGCTCCGCGATAAGCCGCTGCGCCGCCGCCTCATCATCCCGAACGTCATGCTCCGCCACGGCGGGGATGTGTTTCTGGACGATATGACCCCGGCGGAGGTCGAGCGGGAGCTCGGCGTGGAGCTTGTGGATGTGAAAAACGACGGCAGACTCTTTTTTGAGTGCATCGCCAACGGATAATATAAAGGAGACAGTATGAGCAAACCTCTGGTGGCCATCGTCGGCCGGCCAAATGTGGGCAAAAGCCTTCTTTTCAACCGCCTTGCCGGGAGCCGCCTGTCCATTGTGGAGGACACCCCCGGCGTCACCCGCGACCGGCTGTATGCCGAGTGCGAGTGGTGCGGCCGCCGCTTCGACATCGTGGACACGGGCGGCATCGAGCCGAACACCGACAACGAAATACTGCTGTTCATGCGGGAGCAGGCGCTCATCGCCATCGACGCGGCGGACGTGATCGTCCTCGTCACCGACATCTCCACCGGCGTGACGGCGGCGGATATGGATGTGGCGGCACTGCTGCAGCGCAGCGGCAAGCCAGTTGTGCTCACGGTCAACAAAATGGACTCGACCGGCCCCAACGACCCCGGCATCTATGAGTTTTATAACCTCGGCCTCGGCGACCCCATCGCCCTGTCCGCCGTGCACGGCCACGGCACCGGCGAGCTGCTGGACGCCTGTATCGCGCATTTCCCGCCGGAGGACGCCTCCGACGCGGACGACGAGCGCATCAAGGTCGCCGTCATCGGCAAGCCGAACGTCGGCAAGTCGAGCCTCATCAACCTCATTCTGGGCGAGAAGCGCGTCATCGTGGCCGATATGCCGGGCACGACCCGCGACGCGGTGGACACGCCCGTGGACAACGAATTCGGCCGCTATCTCTTCATCGACACCGCTGGGATCCGGCGGAAGAGCCGCGTGGACGACCGCGTGGAGAAATTCTCCGTCCTGCGCGCCAAGCTCGCCATCGAACGCGCCGACGTCTGCCTCATCATGATCGACGCCCGCGAGGGCGTGACGGAGCAGGACACGAAGATCGCGGGCATGGCGCATGAGGCGGGCAAGGCCAGCGTCGTGGTCGTGAACAAGTGGGACCTCATCGAAAAGGACACGCGGACGATGGATCGTATGCGTCAGGACGTCATGCGCGACCTCGCATTCATGACCTATGCGCCCATTCTGTTCATCTCCTGCCTGACGGGACAGCGCGCGAACCGCATTTTTGAGCTCGTGAACTTTGTCAACGAGCAGAGCAGTATGCGCATCACGACGGGTATGCTGAACAACGTCCTCGCCGATGCCCAGGCGCGGCAGCAGCCGCCCACGGACAAGGGACGCCGCCTCAAGATCTACTATATGACCCAGACCGGCATCAAGCCACCGCACTTCGTCATATTCTGCAACCGCAAGGATCTGTTCCACTTCTCCTACCAGCGCTACATCGAAAACCGCATCCGTGCGGTGTTCGGGCTGGAGGGAACGCCCATCCGGCTGAGCATACGCCAAAAAGGAGACACCGAATGATTGCTGTTCTGCTGACGGTCATCGCGCTCGTCGCCTATTTCTTCGGCGGCATCAACGGCTCTGTGCTCATTTCGCGCCGCGTGTTCGGAACGGACATACGCCGGCAGGGGAGCCGCAACGCGAGCTATGCCAACTTCGTCCAGGTATACGGCACGCGCTGGGGCATGGCGGTCATCGCCGTGGACGCGCTGAAAACGCTGATCCCGGGGCTTCTCGGGCTGCTGCTCATGAACATCCCGGGCACGGGCTATCCCAAGCTCGGCGCGCTGTTCGCGGGCTTCTGCACGGTGCTGGGCGACTGCTACCCGTGGCGCTACCGCTTCAAGGGGAACATGGGCGTGACCTGCTGCGCGGCGGCGCTGTGGCTGGCCGACTGGCGTGTCGGGCTCATTGCGAGCGTCATCTATATCGTCGTGCTGGCCTTCTCCCGCATGGTGAGCGCCGCAGGGCTGGCACTGGCCGTGTCCGGCTCCATTCTGTGCTGGTGCTTTGTGCCGACGGCGCAGCTTCGCGGGCTGGCGGGCGTGATGGCGCTGATGGCGGCCTGTGTGATCGCGCTGCGCCAGCGGGCGGCCATCGCCCGCATCATCGGCGGCACGGAGCCGCGCATACGCTGGGGACGCCAGGCGAGCGACCGCATCAAGGACGACGACTTTTAACACGGAGGAACGGGCATGGACGAAAAGAGAGAGACACTGTCCATCGTGATACCGGCCTATAACGAGGGCGGCAACATCGACACAGCGGCGGCAGCCATCCTTGCCGTGACCGACCGCGCGGGCATCGACGCGGCCATCTATTTCGTGGACGACGGCTCGGCGGACGACAGCTGGGCGCGCATTGAGGCGCTGGCGCAGCGCTCGCCGCGGGTATACGGCGTGCGCTTCTCGCGCAACTTCGGCAAGGAGGCGGCCATCTTCGCGGGTCTGGAGGCGGCGGCGGGCGACTGCTGCGCCGTCATGGACTGCGATCTGCAGCATCCGCCGGAGACGCTTGTCCAGATGTACCGCCTGTGGCAGAACGGCGCGGAGGTGGTCGAGGGCGTGAAAAAGAGCCGCGGCCGCGAGGGGCTGCTCTATAAGGCCATGACCAAGCTGTTCTACGGCATGATGAGCGCCGCGACGAAAAGCGATATGTCCCGCGCCTCGGACTTCAAGCTGCTTGACCGCCGCGCGGTGGACGCCATTCTGGCGCTGCCGGAGCGCAACACCTTCTTCCGCGCTCTCTCGGCGTGGGTCGGCTGCCGGACGGCGCTGGTCGAGTTTGACGTCCAGCCGCGGACGGCGGGGGAGAGCAAGTGGAGCCGCTTCGCCCTCATCCGCTACGCCGTGGACAACATCACCTCGTTCACGACCAAGCCGCTGCTCTTCATCCTCATCCTCGGCACGCTCTTCCTGCTGCTCGCGCTGGTGCTCGGCGTCGTCTGCCTCGTCCAGTATTTCTCCGGGCGGGCGCTCGGCGGCTTCACCACCGTCATTCTGATCGACCTCATCATCGGCTCGATCATGATGATAAGCCTCGGCATCCTCGGCGTGTACGTCGGCAAGATATACGAGGAGGTCAAGGGCCGCCCGCGCTGCATCGTCGCGGAAACGACCAGACTCCCGAACCGCAGATCATAAGAAGCTGCCCCGAATGAGCGCCGCTCGTCCGGGGCAGTTTTTTTGAAATTTGCACGATCCAAAGCCTCCCTTTACACAAGGGAGCCGGGGCGCTCCCGCGCCAACGCATCGCTCCAGGCATGCCGGGGCGCTCCCGCGCACAAAAAACCGGCAAGCCCCGGATGGGACTTGCCGGTTCCTCTATCCCCGCCCAGCAAACAAAAGGCGAGGGTTTAAGGGAGGCTTGGTCATTTGGCGGTGACAGTCCAGGTGTTGCCGCTGCTGGTTACATCGTAGTTGTTCGTATCAACATACGCGGTGGGGTTTACATTGAATGTGCCGCCGGTGATAATAAGATAATCTGCTGCATTGCCGCCGGAGGAAAGTTTAATCAGCTCTCCATCTTCAGCAACAGTGAAGGTGCCACCATTAACAATAATCTTCTGCGTGTAGTCGCTACCTCCCACCCATACATAGAAAAGAACCTTACCAGCATTAAAAGTTCCGCCGTTGATGGTCGT
>CAVEQW010000015.1:0-15945 GCA_963618155.1 Alloprevotella sp. | reverse complement strand
AGCCTCCCTTGTGTAAAGGGAGGTGGCAGCGGCGAAGCCGCTGACGGAGGGATCGCAGGCTGAAAGGTTCGCATTTTTGTCGAAAAACGGGCAATTATCGCAACCTTTCAATCCCTCAGTCAGCTTCGCTGACAGCTCCCTTTACACAAGGGAGCCGGGGCGCTGCCGCGCCGGTGCGGCAATCTGATACACCTCATTATATCACGGCTTTTCCGCGTTTTCCAGCATGGACGGGATGCGTCGGCTCACCTACCGGTTTTATTGCTTTTTGCACGATTGTCGCAGCGCTAGATCGTGTGTTTTCGTCAAAACGCACATAAAATAACCCTCTTTTTGTCTGCTCATCCCGCATAAAAGGCTTGACAGTTGTTTCACGCAAGCCCTACAATGAAAGAACAACAGACCTATATTTTGTAAGGAGGAGAACATGAAAGGAACAAGAAAGCTGATCTGTGTGCTGATGACCCTGTGCCTGGTGCTGAGTCTGGGCAGCTTCGCTCTGGCCGCTTCCGGCGAGCCTGCGGGCGACACGCTCACCCGCTATGAGGAGCTTACGGAGGTCAAAAGCTATCCCAACGGCCTGACCATCGCGGCGAACGCCGGATACACCGGCGCGGAGGGCTACTACATCGTCATGACGCTGGACGGCCGGTACACGCCCCAGGCGGCCGGAACCTACAGCGGCGAGGTCGTGTTCACCCCCGTGAAGATGACCGAGGCCAGCGACGGCAGCGCTGAGTACAGCACGAAGTCCCTCATCGTCCGCAACGACGACATGGCCTATGCGCCGGAGGCGGCGGACATCGGCAAATTCACCGACAAGGGCGTTTCCGATGCCGACATCGTGATCGACGACCCCAACATGAGCGTCGTCACCGTCAACGGCGGCAGCTACCGCATCGACGACTCCAACCTCGAGATCCTTCAGACCGGCAACCATGAGTCCGGCGGCAACGACTTCACCGGCGACGGCTGCGCCATCGCGGCCACCGGCGACAGCGTGCTCTATGTCAACAACGTGAACGTGACCGGCGACGGCGTCACCCGTACCTGCCTGTACGGCGGCCTGTCCACGCACGACTCCTACCCCACCATCTATGTGACCGACTCCGTTTTCACCTCTCTGGGCGATGCCGAGGGTGAGGACTGCGCCGTCTGGGTGCTGGGTCTGCACGGCGTTGTGCGCACCTGCCAGTTCTGCGACTACTATGACGTCTATTACGCCAACACCCGCATCGACTCCTTCGGCTGGGCCTGCCTGTCCGTGGACGGCACCGAGGCTCCCGTGGCCGACGACCTCAAGGCGCTGAGCGCGGCCTATGTCGAGGGCAAGGGCTATGCCGGCGCCTCCGGCGAGATCATGGGGCTGAACGACTTCGCCGTGGCCGCGACCGGCCTCACCGACGACTATCTCGGCCAGCTTGCCGAGGTCGAGACCGAGGACGATCTGGTCGCGCTGCCCCAGACCAACGACTACAGCCTCTACTACTTCCCCGGCAAAAACACGCTCTGCAACTGCGAGCTGAACATCCTTGACATGGAGGACGGCGGCACGGGCTACTCCTCCTATTCCATCGGCGCGAACATCAACGTCTACTCCAACTGCCTTGTGAACGCCGACTACGGCAACGTCGAGGCCAACGAATACGCCTCCTCCGCCTATGTGAACGGCACGGTCGTCAATGCCCGCAAGAGCATTGTGATGTGCCACTCCAACGCCGGCGGCATCACCTTCTGCGCCGACTCCGAGCTGAACGCCGGGGAGATCGCCTTCATCTACAAGGGCACCGGCGACGGCTACACGCAGGAGAACATCGACGACAACGCCGCGTCCTCCACCATGACAATGGGCGCGACCGGCTCTAACCTCTATGTCCGCAACTGCAAGATCGACGCGCCCGTCCTCGTGCTGGCGTTCGACTCTGACGATCCCGGCTCCCTCGGCGGCACGGAGATCACCTTCGACGACTCCATCGCCCCCAAGGACGAGGGCTTCGACGTGACCAAGCGCGACAACTGGGGCCCCGCCAGCACCATGTGGACGGCCGGCACCGAGTACAACTACAACGAGGTCGTGGAGGCTTACTTCGAGGACTGCGCCGGGGACAGCGCCCTGAACGGCGACATCTTCAACTGCCACCAGTTCACCTCCAAGAACCTCGTCCTCACGCTGGACAGCTCCGAGCTGACCGGCGTCATCTCCTCCGGCTGGTGCGAGCATGACGTGGACGGCGTGAGCCGCGAGCTGCCCTACGGCGATGAGACCATCGTGAGCGAGGACGGCCTCACCTACGGCTGCCGCGAGAACCTCGGCCGCGTCACCTGCCACGCGAGCGAGACGGTCAACAACGGCGTGATCGTGACCCTGAAGAACGGCTCTGTCTGGAACGTGACCGAGACGAGCTACGTCTCCGTGCTCGACGTGGACGAGAGCTCCACCGTCAACGGCAAGGTGACGAAGCTGGATAACGGCCTCTACATGGTCGAGCCGAGCGCCGCCTCCGGCGGGGCCTCCGGCGAGCCTGCGGGCGCGGCCGACACCTCGGCCGATGCCTACAACGAATATCTGCACGAGTGGCTCCAGGCCGAGGATGCCGTCAACGACACCATGACCGAGGACATCGTGGAAAACGAGTTCATGCCCCTCATCTATGCCGGCGACTACACGAGCTTCCCGGCCGAGATGCTCTGGAACGGCATGCTGAACAACGGCAGCCCCATGACCTATGACGAGTGGGCCGCCGCCCAGAAATAAACAAAAGATCACAGCACTCAACGCCCCGGCGCTCCGGCGCCGGGGTGTTCCCCGTCCGCGCGTCGAAACGCCCCATATCTATGGAATTTTTTGTTGCGCAGCACCATCATTTGTGGTAAAATAGAACATCGCCTCCGCAGAGAGGCGGCAAAACAAACAGAAGGAAGCATACGCTGTGAAACGATGCGCACTGCTTGCTATTTTCATACTGCTCGCGCTGCTCCTTACCGGCTGTGCCCGAACCGAGATCGTGGCGCTGGAGCCGGAGCCCACGCCCTGCGTCTCCGTCAAGCGGATGGCCGGAGAACGGGAGTCCGCACCAGAGGCGGGAAGCCTTCCCCATTTTATCACGGAGGAGCATATCCTCTATCTCGAGCCGGTGCTCGACGGCTGCATCGCGCCGGACGCGCCCATCACACGCGGCGATGCCTGCCGCGCCCTTTATAGGCTGCTTGAAAACCCGATCGAGGGCGGCTGCTCCTTTTCCGATATAGACGAGAGCGACGCGCTGTATGACATAGTAAGCTGCCTCACGGCCTGGGGCATTGTGAGCGACTCGACGGGCGAGTTTGACCCACGGGGGATGCTGAGCCGCGCCCAGCTCGTGACCATGCTCGCGCGCTTTTATCCGCCGGAGCCGGAGGAGCGCCCGGCAGAACCCTATATCGGCACCTTCCGCCGCCGCAGCGCGGAGGTGGAGCGTGTGCCGAGCGAGCCGACCCCAGAATTTTCAGACACCGAAAACCATTGGGCAGAAGCGGCTATCCGAAACGCGGCGCGGCGCGGCTGGGTCGAGGCGGGCGGCAGATTCTATCCCGACGCCGCTGTCACCCGCGCCGAATTCTGCCGCATTCTAAACCGGGCGCTTGACCGTCACGGGGATGAGGCCGCGGCACTGCTCAGCGGACGCGGCGGTCTCTTCCGCGATCTGCCGGACGACCACGCCGACTATGCCGATGTGCTGGAGGCGAGCTGCCCGCACGAGTTCCTTTACGAGGACGGGCGGGAATGCTGGCGCAGCCGGACGCTGGAGCCGGGGCTGCATCGCGCCGCCGGACGGCTCTACTATGTCCGGGAGGATGGGAGCGTTCTGCGCAGCGGCCGCGTCGGACAGTGGGATTTCGACGAAAACGGGCGCTATACCACCGGCGTCGCCGAGCTGGACGACGTGATACGCGGCATACTGCTGGAGCTCGGCACGGACGGCATGAGCGACGATGACGCGCTGCGCGCCGCCTATCTCTACTGCACCCACGGCCGCACATACATCTACCACAGCTGGCAGTCCTACGGCTTTGACGGCGCGCACGACGAGTTTGCCTTCCGGGCGCTCCTCTTCTTCAAGGCGGGCGGCGGCTACTGCTACGACTACGCCGCGGGCTTCGGGCTGCTGGCGCGGGCGCTCGGCTTCAACGCCTACATCGTCAAGGCGCAGGTCAACGAATACTACGCGCCGCACGGCTTTGTCGTGATACCCGAGGACGGCATCAACTATATCTACGACCCGGAGATGGAATCAACGCGCCCATGGCGGCACGCGGATTTCGGCCTGTTCCGCATCACGAACGGCTCCATCTATAACTACTGGTACACACCATGGTGGTAAGCGGGACACAACAGGACAGAGAAAAGGGAGGCTATGCCGTGAAGCGTCTTGCGCTGGCTGCCATTTTCATATTGCTGGCGCTGCTGCTTTGCAGCTGCAGCGTCTCGCCGGCGCTCACCGGCCACGGCGAAACCACGCTTGTTGCGGCGGAGCCTGCCGCCACGCCGGTCATCTCCGTCAAGCGGCTGGCCGCAGAGCGGGAGCCTTCGCCAAGGCATACCGAGGGGTGCATACCATCCCTGATAACGGAGGAGCATATCCTCTATCTTGAGCCGGTGCTCGACGGCTGCATCGCGCCGGACGCGCCTATCACACGCGGCGATGCCTGCCGCGCCCTTTATAAGCTGCTTGAAAACCCGATCGAGGGCGACTGTTCCTTTTCCGATGTGAACGAGGGCGACACGCTGTATGAAGCGCTCAGCTGCCTCACGGCCTATGGCATCGTGAGCGATTCGACGGGCGAATATGGCCCCAGAGGGATGCTGAGCCGCGCCCAGCTCCTGACCATGCTCTCGCGCATCTATCCGCCGGCGCTGTCGTGGGATGTGGAGCAGCCGTATGTCGGCTCCTTCCTCCGCCGCAGCACGGAGGTGGATCGTCTCTCCGATATGTCCATCCCGTCCTTCACGGACAGCGAGGCGCATTGGGCATCGGCGGCCATCGAGAACGCGGTGCAGCGCGGCTGGATCGAGCCGGGCGGCAAATTCTTTCCCGACGCCGCTGTCACCCGTGCGGAGTTCTGCCGCATCATGAACCGGGTGCTCGGCCGTCAGGGAGACAGGAGCACGGCGCTGCTCAGCGGACGCGGCGGCACATGGCGCGACCTCTCGACCAGCCACGCCTGCTATGCCGACATTCTGGAGGCGAGCTGTCCGCACGAGTTCTTCTATGAGGACGGGCAGGAGTTCTGGGAATGCCCGCTGCTGGAGCCGGGCTTCCACCGCGTTGACGGCGGCCTCTTCTATGTCCAGTCGGACGGAACGCTGCTGCGCAACGGGACGATCTGGAAATGGACCTTCGGTTCGGACGGGCGCTATACGACCGGCGTTGCGGAGCTGGATGACACCATCCGCAGCATCCTGCTGGAGCTCGGCACCGACCGCATGAGCGACTACGACGCGCTGCGCGCCGTGTATATCTACTGCGTGCGCAGCTTCACCTATATCTACCACGACTGGTACTCCTACGGCTTTGCCGCCGACGACTACATCGGCTGCTTTGAGCTGCGTGCCCTGCGCTTCTTCAAGAGCGGCGGCGGCTACTGCTACGATTACGCCGGAGCCTTCGGCTTCCTGGCGCGGTCGCTCGGCTATCGAGCCTCGATCATCCGCGGCTATTTCGACAACTACACGCTCCCGCACGGCTTTGTCGTGATCCCGGAAAACGGCGTCTACTACATCTACGACACGGAGATCGAGTCGGATACAAGCCGCAGACGCGCGAATTTCGACCTCTTCCGCATCTACAGCGGACGCTTCAACTACATCTACTACTTTGAATCATGGTGGTGAGATAACTGCTGCGACTGTACTACTGCCGGCGGCCGGACGCGGAGACGGCGGCGCTCACGGCGCGGCTCCCGGCCTGGCGGCGGGAGACGCTCGACCGCCTGAAAAACGAGAGCGCGCGGCTGTCCTCGCTCGGCGCGGGGCTGCTGTGGCGGCGCGCAATGGAGGAGAACGGACTCGACCCGGACGCACCGGTGCGCCGTCTGGCGGCGGGAAAGCCCGTGCTCACCGGCGGCGAGGCATGGTTCAGCCTGTCGCATTCCGGCGTGCTTTGCCTCTGCGCCCTCGCGGACGCGCCGGTGGGCGCGGATATCCAAAAGCCGCAGACGGCGCGGCTCTCGATCGCACGGCGCTTCTGTCCGGACGAGCGGGCGTACCTCGAGGCGCTGCCCGCGGCGGAGCAGAACGACACGCTGCTTGCGCTCTGGGCGCGCAAGGAGGCCTGGGTCAAGGCCGAAAGCCGGGCGCGTATGCTCGCGCTCGATGAATACAGCGTGCTGACCGGCGGCGCATGGCGCTTCACGGACCTTCGCATCGAGGATCACTTTGCCAGCGTCTGCGCAAACGAGCCATCCCCCGCGCCGGTAAAATTAGAGCTTCCATAGTAAAACCATTATAAAATGAAAAGGAGAACGGAATGAAAAGACTGCTTTGTATGCTGCTCATCGCGTGCATGGCGCTGAGCCTTGCGGCCTGCGGCGGCACGGCGGCGGAGGCCGCTCCCACCCAGCCTGCGGCGACGGCCGCGAGCGCGGAAACAACGGCCAGCGCCTCCGGCGAGACGAGCGCTGACGCCAGCGCCGAGGCCGAGGAGCCGGAGATACGCATCGGCACCCGCGCCTATGAGGCGCCGGAGGTCGAGGAGACCGATCTGACCGGCCTCTACACCGGCGAGGACTTCGGCCCCTCGATGGGCGACCGCCACGTCACCGACGGCGAGACATGGTATGTGAGCGACAACTGCGCTGTGGAACGGCTTGAGCTCGATCCGGGCGCGGTGGTCGAGGCGGATTTCCCGGTCATCGTGTCCTTCAAGGAGTCCGATACCGTCAAGAACGGCGATGTGATCGGCAACGTCCAGTTCCTTTCCGACTATGACGAGGTCATCGCCATCGTCCACACGAACGATACCCACGGCTTCATGCAGCTCGAGCCCTATGTCAAGGGCGTGAAGAACCAGTTGGAGGCCTCCGGAAAGTATTCGCTGGTGCTTGCGGTCAACGCGGGCGACCAGTACGCGGGCGGCTATGCCGCGGCTCACGTCTATGAGGGCGAGTACATCCCCTACGTCATGAGCAAAATATACGACTACATGACCTGGGGCAACAACGACGCCGGTCTGAACGGCAAGGGCATGGCGACCTATCTGCTCGCCGCGCTCGGCAACGCGGAGGGCGTGACGACCCTGCTTGCCAACCTGCAAGCGGACGAGACGGTCTCGCTTTCCGATTATACCGCCTCCTATGAGCCCGCCGTGGGCGCGGAGGAATTTGCCGCGCTCTATCCGGACGCCGTGACCCTCAACAAGGACGGGACGCTGAGCTTCGACAAGCTCGACCCCGAGCAGTACGATCTGGAGACGGGCGGCAACCCGCTCGACGACGGCGCGATCGTGGAGACCGCGAACGGCACGAAGCTCGGCCTCTTCGGCAGCTCCACCAACGGCGGCTCTCTCACCGACGCCTATTTCACCGGCCTTTCCACCATGACCGTGGCGCGGAACATGACCGACGCGCTGACGGAGGACGGCGCGAGCGCCGTTGTCATGATCGGCCACATCGGCTGGCTCGGTGCGGACAGCACGGAAAATTCCTCGAACGATACGAACTCCGCCCAGCTCGCCATGAAGATCGACGGGCTGGATGCCATCGTGGACGCCCACACCCACTCCGTCATCAATGAGGGCGAGGGCTGGCTCTTCGCCGGCTACGGGCGCAACCCCATCGTCAACCAAGCCTCCTGCAAGGGCGAGGCCATCGGCGTGATGTACCTCTATCTCAAGGACGGCAAGGTCGTCGCCAAGGACTGCGAGAACCTTGTTCCCAATGAAGACGGCACGGTCGAGGGCGTTGTTCCCGACGCGGAGGTGCAGGCGGCGGTCGATCGCTGCTATGACCGCCTCGAGGCCGACGGCTACACCGAGATCTGGGGCAGCACGGAATACTATCTCAACGGCGACCGCATCTCCACGGGCAACCCCGCCGGCGGCGTTCGCGCCAACGAGACGAACCTCGGCGACCTTGTGGCGGACGGCATCCTCTGGACGGCGCAGCAGCTCTGGGAGGGCGACCCCATCTCCATCGCGCTCTACCCCGGCTTCTGGGTGCGCTCCAGCATCGAGCCCGGCGACATCACGCTGGTGGACGCCATGAGCGTTTTCGCCAACCCGCTCAAGATCTACTACGCCGAGTACACGGCGGCGGAGCTTGTCGCGCTGATGACGACCTCCTGCTCCAAGCTCGGCGAGGAGAACAACAATATGTTCCAGGTCGCGGGACTGCACTGCACCTATGACCCGGCGACCAAGGCGGTCGTGAGCCTCACGGTGGGCGACGAGCTCATCTATGAGAACGGCAAGTATCTGGTCGGCGACGACTGGACGGTCGGCTGCGCGGCGGAGGTCGGCGGCGGCAACATGGACTCCGTCCCGGATGACAGCCCGCTCCTCATCGTGCCGGGCAAGGAGGAGATGGCGCGCGCGTGGTGCCGCTTCCTCGCGGAAGCCGATTACACCATCTATCCCGACGAGCTCTGCCCGGACGGCCGCGTCGTTCCGGCAAAATAAATAAAAATCCATATGGGATCTCGGCGGAGTGCACAAAGCTCCGCCGAGATTCTTTTATTTTACATTGATAAAAATTTAATTATCTAATTTGCACAAATTTCAGCTTCCATTACTGGCGATTTTGTGATATAGTGAATAAACACTATTTTTCGCTAAATAGAAAAAGAGAAGCTTGGAGGAATGACAATGGAACACAAACGAGGAGCATGGGCCAGCAACATCGGCTTTCTGATGGCGGCCATCGGCTCCGCCGTGGGTCTCGGAAACATCTGGGGCTTCCCCTACAAGATGGGCAAGTGCGGCGGCTTCACCTTCCTGATCGTCTATCTGGCGCTCGGCTTTTTCGTCGGCTTCGTCATCATGATAAGCGAGCTTTCGCTCGGACGCAAGACCGGCCAGGGCATCATCGGCGCGTATAAAAAGGCGTCCAAGCGCTTCGCCTGGGTCGGCTGGCTCGGCGTTATCTCGCCGTTCCTTATCTTGACCTTCTACTGCGTGCTCGGCGGCTACTGCCTGCAGTATATGTGCTATAACCTCTCGAATATCGCCTTCGCCCAGAGCTCGCTGCCCGGCGCCGAGCTGTTCACGGCCATGTGTACGAACCAGTGGGGCTGCGTCATCTTTACGCTCATCTACATTCTCGCCAACGTCGCCATCGTCCGCGGCGGCGTGTCCGGCGGCCTCGAGAAGTTCAACACCGTCGGCATGCCCGCACTGGCCGTCATGCTTCTCATCATCATCATCCGTGCCGTCACCATGGACGGCGCGGCCGAGGGCCTCAAGTTCATGTTCGTCCCCGGCTATGCGGTCAAGGCCGGCTTCATCGAGAAGACGCCCAACCTTGTGAGCATCCTCGCCACCGCCGGCGGCCAGATGTTCTTCTCCCTCTCGCTGGCCATGGGCGCGATGATCACCTATGGCTCCTATCTCTCCAAGAAGGAGAATCTGGTGAAAAACTCCGCCATCATCGTCGTCTCCGACACGCTCGTGGCGCTGATGGCCGGCCTCGCCGTCATCCCCTCCGCCGTGGCCTACGGCGTGCAGAACGGCATCCCCATGAACGAGATCAAGCTCTCCGGCCCCGGCCTGCTCTATATAACCATGCAGAACGTGTTCGGCTCCATGGGCGTTGTCGGCGCGGTGTTCGGCGTCATCTTTTTCGCGCTCGTGCTGATCGCCGCCATTTCCTCGTCCATCTCGCTGACCGAGGTGCTCGTGACCTACGTCTCCGACGTGCGCGCGGAGAAGAAAAAGCCCGTCGACCGCTCCCGCATCACCTGGATCGCCTGCGGCTGCTATACCGTGCTCGCCATTCTCGTGGCGTGGGACGGCCTCGGCAGCAACGGTGTGTGGGTGCCGTTCCAGAAGTATTTCGTCAACGGCTTCAACGACTGCTGGCTCGACTTCTTCGACTGCATCTCCGAGGGCATCGCCATGCCGCTCGGCGCACTGCTGATGTCGCTCATGGTCGGTTGGGAGCTCAAGCCGAGCTTTACGCTCGACGAGGTCTCGAGCGGCGCGACGGTGACGCCGCTGCTGCGGATCTTCTACACCTTCTGCATCCGCTTCGTCGCCCCGGTCGTCATGGCGCTGGTGCTGCTCGGCCAGCTCAACGACTTCTTCGGCCTCGGCATCTTCCAGTAAGCACGTAAAACAAAGTCCAGACTGTCAAGGACCCCGATCCTACACGCAATTACGACAGGTCATGCTCTCCCGCCGGGGGCGGGCGTAAATTCAAAGGCGTTGTCTCAAAACAGCAAATTCAGCTGAATTGAGGCAGCGCCTTTGCGGTGCTATATCCTTTTTTGCCGCACAGCATGGAGGTCGCGGCCAGTATAGATATCAGAGCATTTCAGCCGCATGATCAGCCCTTCCGCGAGCTATCGCAAGCCTTCTATGCTGCTTTTCAAACGGTTGCCGGCTTCTTTATTTTCCGCGCTTTTTGACGTCCTCCTCGATGAGCTGCTTCCACGACTCGTCGAGCGGCTTTGCTGCACGGAAGCAGCAGACCGTGTCGCTGAGCACCTCAAAATTCAGCGCCGTGCCCGCCGCGTCGCACTTATAATCCACCGCACGGTCGGCGCCGATGCCGAAGCGTGCCGCCTCCTTGGCTGCGTCGATGTTCGCGCCAAGGAAGAGAAACTCCCAGCCATGCTTCTTCTTTTCATGCTCGATCATGCGGCGCACTGTGCCGTAGTCGTAATGGCGGCTGGCATTCTCATGGCCGTCGGTGGTGATGACGAAGAGCGTGCGCTCCGGCACGTCCTCATGGCGGGCGTACTTGTGGATGTTTCCGATGTGGTGGATGGCTCCGCCGACGGCATCGAGCAGCGCCGTGCTCCCGCGGGTGTAATACTCCTTCCCGGTCATGGGCGGCACCTTATCGAGCGGCAGGCGGTCGTGGATGACCTTGCTCTCGTTGTCGAAGATCACCGTGGAGACGAGCGCCTCGCCCGCCTCGCGCCGCTGCTTCTCGATCATGGAGTTGAAGCCGCCGATCGTGTCGCCCTCCAGCCCCGTCATAGACCCGCTGCGGTCAAGGATAAACACCAATTCTGTCATAAGAAAAACCTCCTTCGTTTGTTTACGCCCTAAGCATAGCGCAGCCGAAGGAGGCTTTGGTCGCCTGGCAGGCGACAATTGACAATTACAATATTATGCTCCCAACAAGCTCTGGTCGAAGGCGAACAGGGCTTCGTTTATCTCGAAAATGTTGTATTTTTTCTTGCGGATGAAGAACTCGACGATGATGTCGAATTTGCTGCTGGGGCTGAGGGCATAGCCGGCGCGGGCGATGAGGTCGCGGGTCTCGTCCAGATCGAGCTCCAGCGCGATGGCAAAGGCGAGCGCCGTGGGCTTGGAGGGGCGGTAGCCGGGGTCGTTGCGGATCTTGGAAAAAAGCTTGCGGTCAACATTAGCCTTTTTATAGACCTCCGGATCGCTTTTGCCGCTGCGGTCGATGAGCTTCAGCAGCATCTCCGAAAAGCCCGCGTCAAGCTGCGACAGCCGGTCGTCCAGCACATCGAACACGTCCTCCGGCATCCGCATCGTGGGCTCCAGCATGATCCCGTCCTCGAGCGCCTCCATCCGGCGGCGGCGCGTGCGTCGGTCGTCGCCGTACTCATCCACATAGCGGTCGTCGATGTACTCGGTGATATCTGCGGTCAATTTTCCGCCGGCCTCCATTGTGCGGCGGCTGAAGATGACGAGATAGACCGTCATGTCGTTCTCCATCAGGAAGGCCGCAATGCTGTCCACCGCGACGCGCATCGCCTGCTCCTCGGGATAGCCGAAGACCCCGGAGGAGATGAGCGGAAAGGCCACTGTTTCGCAGCCGTGCGCCTTGGCCAGCGCAAGACTCGAACGATAGCAGGAGGCGAGAAGCTCCGGCTCGCCATTATTGCCGCCATTCCAGACGGGGCCGACCGTGTGGATGACGTATTGGCAGGGCAGCGCATACGCGCCGGTCAGCTTTGCCTCGCCAGTCTTGCAGCCGCCAAGCCGCAGACACTCCGCGAGCAGCCCCGGTCCCGCCGCACGGTGGATGCAGCCGTCCACCCCGCCGCCGCCCGTCAGCGACGGCTTCGCCGCGTTGACAATGGCATCCACCGGCATTTTCGTTATATCGTTGCGGACAAAAAGCAAGGGCATAACAACACCACCAAGCCATGATTTTCGCGGGCAAGCCCCGCACAGACAGTATAGCGCACAGGACGGAGAATTGCAAATATTGCCTTGCTCGGACAAAAAACACCGCCGAAAACGGCGGCGCTTACAGGAAGAGGGATCGGCCGCGTTTTTGAAGCTCCCCTGCTGCGCGGCCTGCTTCCGGACTGCTCAAATTCTGCGCAGTCCAGCGTGAAATTGTATATTCCCAAAGGAGCGGCAAATAGATCCAGCGAGGACGGCGGGGTGATCTTCCTGCTGTTTTCGCTGGATATTTGCGATCCTTCGGTCTATGATCAGCGGCATCCGCTTTTTCAGAACTTGCCGCTGCGGCCGTGTCCGCCGCCGCCGGAGGAGCTGCTGCTGCCGGAGCTCTCGTGCTCTATTTTGCGGCGCGTTTCCGTCCGGTGGGTGAAGCGATCCTCCTGCTCTGTGAGCTGCAGGCCGCCGGAGATGTAGGCATTGGCCGTCGTCCCTGCCGACACGTTTTTCATCGAGACCCACATGACGCCGACGACGATGAGCGCGATGAGCAGCGAAGCGCCTGTCACGATGAGGATGGGCACGGTCATGCTTTTCCGCACGGGATGCCCCTCGGCGGCGGCCTGCAGATATTCCGCGCAGGTCTCTACATAGTCCTCAAAGCCGTCGTACCAGTCGTCTGCGGCGAAGTCGTCCAGGAATTCATCCTCCAGCATTTCCAGCGCGTAGTCGCCAAAAGCGCCCTCGCCCCGCCCGCCGTAGCAGAAGGTCGCAAAGTCGCGGTCGTTCATGCTGAGCAGCAGGATGATGCCGTCGCGCCCCTCGCCCACGCCCATGCGGTTTTTGTGGTAGAGGGTGTACGCCGCCTTATAAACGCTCTCGCTGTTCACACGGCGGTAGTCGTCCAGCGTGGCGATATAAACGCCGACGCTGTATTTCCGGGCAATACGCTCGGCCTGCTGGGCAAGCTGTGTGCGCTCGCTGTCGTCGAGCAGTCCCGCCTCGTCGAATACATAGGACGTCTCTGTGTCTGCGGCTGCTGCGCCCGCACCAAGGGTGAGCATGGCCGCCAGCACGAGCAGAAATAGGATGGCTCTTTTTTTCATGGCGCTTCCCTCCTTATCGCAGCAGCGTCAGCACGGCGGTCACGCCGGCGGCGATGAGCGGCGCAGCGACGGCAAGGAATATTTTGACTGCCTGCGCCTTGCTGACCGGAAGGTCTCCCGCCAGCTTTCCGGTCTGGCCGTTTACGGCAAAGAGGAAGTCTCTGTCCTTCCATTTCGTGCTCAGCAGCCAGACGGGCAGCAGCGCATAATGCACCTTGCCGCGGTGGAGGCGTATGCTCCGTCCCGTCTCGCTGCAGCTGTCATAGCCGTTCACCGTGCCGCGCAGCGCCTCGACCAGCGAGCCCTCGCAGCGCGTATCTGCCCGCTCGCGGCTCTCCTCGATGCTCACATCGTATTTGTCGGCGAGGAAGCCGGGCAGATAGGCCGTGGAAAAGGGCTTCAGCCCGGCATAGTCGTAGGGCTCAACGGAGTCCATGTAGTCGTCCGGCATTTTGCTGGAGGCGTCCACGGGTATCTTTTCAAAGGCGACCGACCCGGCGCGGTGGATGTCAAAGTGGTCGGTCTCGGTTATCTCATAGTCGCCGGAGGTGTGGACATGCGTGCGCGTCGCGTGGTAGCACACGCCGCCCTCGGCCTCGCCGTCGAACATCCAGAACGGGACATACACGCCCTTGATCTCGGCGAGATGGTTGGTCCTGGAGAACGCTTTGGGCAGCAGCGGCTTTTTGCGGTAGTGCTTTTTCAGCGCTTCTATCGCCTCGTCCTTGCTCAGCCTAAAGGGCAGAACAAAGTCCGGCTTGAAGCCGCCCGCGAACTGCCCCGGCACGATGCTGGGGTTCCCGCAGTAGGGGCAGGCGGTCGCGGCGGTCGTCTCGTCGCAGATAAGCTCCGCACCGCAGGAGGGGCAGCTGTACGCCCGCATACTGTCTGCGTCCGTGCCCCAATCTCCGTTCAGGCCGGAGATGTCCCAGTCATTCGGGGGCTTTTCCTTAGTCTCCTGCGTGTTTTTGGCCGCTGCCGCGTCCTTTTGGGCATAGAGCGCCTCGATCTCGGCCACATCGTAGCCGGAGCCGCAGTAGTCGCATTGGAGCCGCCCGGTGCCGCCGTCAAAGTGCAGCGGCCCCGTGCAGGACGGGCATTGATAATTTGTTACCTGTGTCGCCATCGTATTCCTCGCTTTATCTGGTTTCCTGGCTGATACCGCGAATGGCGCTGATGACCCAATCCTGCGCCTGCCGGCGGATGACCGCGCCGCAGTACGGGCAGCGTGCGCTCGCATTCACGTCAAGCGGCGCACCGCAGCCGGGGCAGCTTATGCGTCTGGCCGTGTCGTCCTCCGCGCTCGTCGTGATGCCGCTCGGACGCAGCATATCCCATTCGTAGGTCATGAACTTCTCGCGGTCGCGGCGGCCGGAAACGACCTTCTGCGTGCTGTCGTTCACGGTGTAGTCCGTGATGCGCGTCCGCAGACGGAGCGTGATGATGTCGTCGCCCGCCGACTGACGGAAGCCGAGCGGCACGACCTCGAGCACCGCGATGCGCTCGACCATGTTCGTCTCACCGCGCTTCACGATATCCTGCAGGGCGCGTTCCATCTGCGTGAACAGCGCGTCGGTGAAGTACGGGCGCAGCGGCTCGATATCCTTTGCCGTCCAGCCGTTCTGCATCTGCACATAGAGATTCGCCGCCTTTTCACAAAGCGCCGCCGCGCTGAAGTCCGGATCGAGCCTTATGTACTCGCCGATGGGGGCGAGGCCGCCGCTTCTGCCGCCGCCGGATGCGCCACGTTTGGCAGACTTGGTCTTTTTCGCGCTTCTGTTCTTGCTGATCTGGCCGATGGCGACGGGGATGAAAATGAAAGCCGCCAGGATGATGACGCTCATAAGGTCGCCATCGCCGGAGGAGCTGTATTCGTCGTCATCGTAGTCGTAGCTGTAGTCATGATCGTAGTCATAGTCGCTGAATCCGCCGTAGTCCGTGTCGCCGGAAAAGTTACCGAAATCCGCGCCCGCGCCCATGCGCAGCATGAAAACGGCGCAGAGCAGCAGGAGCATTGTCATAAGTGTTCTTTTTTTCAAGGCAGTCCCCTCCGGCCATATAATATACTCGATATACTCGGACGCGGCGCTTCCAGCGCGTCAGGAAAGCGCTTTTTCTCTGTTTCTGCACCGTACCCAAAGGCTTCCTTGTGTAAAGAGAGGTGGCACGGCATAAACCGTGACGGAGGGATCGTAAGCTGAAAAGCTCGCATTTTTGTCGAAAAACGGGCAATCACCGCAACCTTTCGACCCCTCAGCGGGACGCTGCCGCATCCGTGCAGGGTTCTTTGACAGACTGGGCCCCCGCCCCGGGTGCAGGGCGGGAGCCTCTGCTGCTTTAGATAATGCCGTCGCTTACAGTGTCAGAGTAGGTGCTGGAGCTGTATACCTCCTCGCCATCATAGACCGTGAAGGAGATGCAGAGGAAGTCGCCGTCGGCGTTTTCCCACATATAGGAGTGCTTTTTGGTGTTCCACGTCGTATCAAGCTCTCTCCAGGGGACGCCGTCGCTGCCGAGTATTTCCCGCGCCTTTGCGT
>CAVEQW010000014.1:0-14784 GCA_963618155.1 Alloprevotella sp. | reverse complement strand
CCGCATCACCGGCTACTACCGCCCCGTGCAGAACTGGAACGCGGGCAAGACGCAGGAGTTCAAGGAGCGCAAGACCTATGATATCGCGAACAGCCGTCTCACCCATGTGCGCAACATGGCGGCGGAGGCGATGAGCCAGAGCGCGGGCGCGCCCGTTGTGAGCGGCGGCGCGAGGACGCTGCTGTTCGTGGGCGAGACCTGCCCGAACTGCCGGCTTGCGGTGCAGATGCTCGATAAGGCGGGTGTGAGCTATGAGACGGTCATGAGCAATGAGAACATGGAGCTCTGCCGCCAGTACGGTGTTATGTCAACGCCGACGCTCGTCATCACGGACGGCGAGAACAGCGAGCGCTATGCCGGTGCGGGCGCGATCAAGGGCTTTTTGAAGTCGGAGCAGGTCGTGTGATGAATAAATAACGCTGCGCCGCCGGTGCCGTTTCGCACCGGCGGCGTTTCAGCCGTTTGAGTTAAGGGGAGCTTTTATTATGTATGACATCATTATCATCGGCGGCGGGCCTGCGGGCATGAGCGCGGCCATTTATGCGCGGCGCAGCGGGCGGAGCGTGCTTCTGATGGAGCGGGCGGCCTTTGGCGGCCAGATGGCGATCTCGCCCAAGGTGGAGAATTATCCGGGCTTTCTGTCCATATCGGGCGCGGCGCTTGCCGATCATATGCTGGAGCAGGCGACGGCGCTGGGCGCGGAGCTTGCGCTCTGTGAGGCAACGGGCATCGAGCCGGGGGAGGTCAAGGTCGTCCACACGGACGACGGCGATCATGAGGCGCGCGTCGTTATTGTGGCGGCGGGCGTGCAGCACCGGCGGCTCGGGCTTGCGGGCGAGGAGGAGCTGACGGGCAGCGGCGTGAGCTTCTGCGCGGTATGCGACGGCGCATTTTATGCGGGGCGTACGGTGGCGGTCGTCGGCGGCGGCAACTCCGCCGTGCAGGAGGCGCTGCTGCTGGCACAGCGCTGCGAGTATGTCGTGCTCTGCCACCGGCGGGAGCTGACGGCGGAGCAGAGCCTGTTGGATGCGCTGGAGGCGCAGGCGAATGTGAGCGTCATGAATTATGTGCGGCCGACGGCGTTTCTGCGCGGTGAGGACGGCGTGCTGCGCGGGCTGCGGCTTGCGTGGACGGAGAGCGGCGAGGAGTTTGACCTCGCCTGTGACGGCGTGTTTGAGGCCATCGGCCTGGAGCCGGAGAACGGGGCGTTTGCGCTGACCGGGCTGGATGCGGCGGGCTATATCGCGGCGGGTGAGGACGGACTCACGGCGGCGGAGGGTATATTCGCCGCGGGCGACTGCCGCGCCAAGAGCGTGCGCCAGATCGCCACGGCGGTGGCGGACGGCGCAACGGCGGCCACGTCGGCCTGCCGCTGGCTGGACGGGCGCGTGTGACGGGAATACAGACGAGGACCCCGGCGGAACCAAGCATCCGCCGGGGTCGTTTTATCGCTTGTTATGGCTTGACCGTCAATCGTCGCCGGCTTCTACGAGCAGGCGGCGGGTCTTCCAGCGGCCGGAGAGGTAGTAGACCCAGCCCCAGATGACGGAGACATAGCCGGCGAGGGCGCTGCCCCACCAGTAGCCGTGCAGACCCAGCGGCGCGGCCAGCAGCAGGCTCAGGCCGATGCGGGCGACAACGCCGTCCACCAGCGCGATGATGAGGTTGAGGTTGACGTGGCCGAGGCCGTTGATGAAGCCGATGGGCGTGCTCATGAGGCCGAAGGAGAAGTACATGACGATCTGGATGCGCATATACTCCGCCGCCATACCCAGAACGGCGGCCTCGGTGGTGAACAGGGAGAACACCTCGCGGGGGAGCGTCAGGCTGATGAGCGCCATGAGGGCGGCAAAGGCGAGGCAGCAGAGCTGCGCGGCGCCCATGCAGCGGCGCACGCGCTCCTGCTTTCCGGCGGCGAGGTTCTGTCCCGTGAAGGTCGCCACGGCGGTCTCCATCGCGTTTGTGACGATGGTGACAAAGCTGTAGAGCTTGGAGCCGATGCCGTTGACGGCCGAGGCGACGACGCCGTAGGTGTTGATCCAGGCGTTGATGAAGATCATGGAGACGTTGATGAAGATGACCTGCATGGCCAGGGACGCGGAGAGCTTGAGGATGGTTCTGAGCGTCTGGGGATCCATGCGGAAGCTTTCGCGGCGGAAGTCGAAGCCGAGCTGCTCGTGGTTTTTGTAGAGGTAGGCGATGCAGCAGACGCAGCCGAGAAGCTGTGACACGGAGGTCGCAATGGCCGCACCGGCGGCGCGCATATCGAACACGGCCACCAGCAGCAGGTCGAGCACGACGTTGCCCGCCGCCGCCACCGCCACGAACCAGGTCGGATGCTTGGCGTCGCCCATGCCGCGCAGCAGTGCGCTGAGGCCGCCGGTGAGGTAGGTGAAGGGGATGCCGAGGCAGCACCAGAACATATACTGCACCGCGTCCGTCCATGCTTCCTCCGGGGTGTTCATGAGGCGCAGAAGCGGCTTGTTGAACGCGATGCCGAGCGCCGTGACGAGGAGGGAAACGAGTATCGTGAAGGTGAAGCTCGTGCCGAAGGTGACGCGGATGCCCTTGCGGTCGCGGACGCCGACCTGCTGGGCGATCAGGATCTGGCCGCCGCAGCCGAGGCCGATGCCGAGGGAGTAGAGCAGCATGGTGATCTGGCCGGAGGTCGACACGGCGGAGAGTCCGGCGCTGCCGACGAATTGGCCGACCACGGCCATATCCACGAGGTTATACAGCGTGTGCAGCAGGTTGCCCAGCACGAGCGGCAGCGAGAAGAGCAGAAGCTGGCGGGTCAGCGGCCCCTCGGTGAGGTTATTGATAAGCGATTTGCGGTCAGTCATAGGTTTCCTTTCGAGAAAAATACCGCGGCCAGTTTTTACGCTGGCCGCGATACGCAGAGTGGTTTTTAGGTGGATCAGAAGATGCCGCCCTTGGCGATCAGGCCGGCGAACACGATGGAGACCATGCTCATCAGCTTGATAAGGATGTTGATGGAGGGGCCGGAGGTATCCTTGAACGGGTCGCCGATGGTATCGCCGACGACGGCCGCCTTGTGGTTCTCGGAGCCCTTGCCGCCGAAGTGGCCGGCCTCGATGTATTTCTTGGCGTTATCCCAGGCGCCGCCGGAGTTCGACATGAACACGGCGATGATGAAGCCGGAGGCGGTGGAGCCGCACAGCAGGCCGATGACGCCGCTCGCGCCGAGAATGAGGCCGACGATGATGGGGGAGACGATACCGGCAACGGCGGGGAGCACCATTTCCTTCAGGCTGTTGCGGGAGCAGAGGTCAACGCACTTGGCGTAGTCGGCCTCGACACCCTCCTTGCCCTCGAGCAGGCCGGGGATCTCACGGAACTGACGGCGAACCTCGACCACGATGCTCTGAGCCGCACGACCCACGGCGCTCATGGTGAGAGCGGAGAACAGGAACGGAAGCATGGCGCCGATGAAGATACCGACCAGAACGGCGGGATCCATCAGGCTCAGGGTGTAGTCAACGCCTTCGATGAGGCCGCGCTCGGTCAGCTTCTCGACGAAGCTCGCGATGAGGGCGAGAGCGGTCAGAGCGGCGGAGCCGATGGCAAAGCCCTTGCCGGTGGCGGCGGTGGTGTTGCCGAGGGAGTCGAGGGCATCGGTGCGCTCACGAACCTCCTCGGGCAGACCGGCCATCTCGGCGATGCCGCCGGCGTTATCGGCCACGGGGCCGTAGGCGTCGGTGGAAAGGGTGATGCCGAGGGTGGACAGCATACCGACGGCGGAGATGGCGATGCCGTACAGGCCGAGGCTGGAGTTGCCGGCGTTGCCGGTCAGGGTGGTGGAGCAGAAGTAGGCGATGATGACGGCCGCGCCGACGATGAGGATGGGGAGCAGGGTGCTCATCATGCCGAGGGACAGGCCGGAGATGATCAGGGTCGCGGTGCCGGTCTCGGAGGAGGCGGCGAGGTTCTGGGTGGGCTTGTAGGTATCGGAGGTGTAGTACTCGGTGACCTTACCGATGAGAACACCGGCGGCAAGACCGGCCAGAACGGCGAGGTAGATGCCGTAGTAGTCGATGCCGAACAGCACGATGACGGCGAAGAAGCTCAGCACGGCGGTGGCGATGGCGGCGAAGTTTGTGCCGCGGGACAGAGCCTTGAGAAGCTCGCGCTGGGAAGCCTCTTCCTTCGTCTTGACGAGGAAGGTGCCGATGAGGGAGCAGATGACGCCGACGGCGGCCATGATGAGGGGCAGAGCCACGGCGCGGGTGCGGTCGATCGCGGCGATCTGGTTGAAGGCAACGACACCGAGAGCGCAGGTGGAGAGGATGGAGCCGACGTAGGACTCGTAGAGGTCGGCGCCCATGCCGGCCACGTCGCCCACGTTGTCGCCGACGTTATCGGCGATGGCGGCAGGGTTGCGGGGATCGTCCTCGGGGATACCGGCCTCGACCTTGCCGACAAGGTCAGCGCCGACGTCGGCGGCCTTGGTGAAGATGCCGCCGCCCACACGGGCGAACAGAGCCATGGACGAGGCGCCCATACCGAAGGTGATCATCGTGGAGGTGATGGTCTCGATGGTCTCATGGAAGCAAAGCTTGAGGATACAGTACCACAGAGAGATGTCCAGCAGACCGAGGCCGACGACGGTGAAGCCCATGACGGAGCCGGCGCCGAAGGCGACGCGCAGACCGCGGTTCAGACCCTGCTGGGCGGCGGCGGCGGTGCGGTCGTTGGAGGCGGTGGCGATCTTCATGCCGATGAAGCCGGAGAGGCCGGAGAAGATGCCGCCGGTCAGGAACGCGAACGGGACATACCAGGTCAGCATATCGAGCGCGGCCATGATGCAGATGATGACGACCATGCAGATGAAGAAGATGCCGACGGTCTTGTACTGGCGGGCCAGGAAGGCGTTGGCGCCGGAACGGACAGCGCGGCTGATCTGCTGCATTTTGGGCGTGCCCTCGTCAAAGGAGAGGACCAGCTTGGCCTGGTACACGACAAAAACCAGCGCGATGATCGAGGCGATCAGGCTGATGATCCAGAGGTTGTCGAGCAGCCAGCTCGTGTTCTGGACGACCACTTCGTCTGCGGTCGCAGAGATGGCGGCCGTCGTTTCTTCGACGGCTGCGGGGGCGCCCTCAAGAGTCGCGGAATCGGCGGCGGCCATGGCGCTGACGCCAAGAACCATGCAGAGAGCCACGACGAGGACAAGGACTTTGCTCAATGTCTTCATTTGCTCAAGTTTCACTCCTATTCATTTTTTTAGGCCTATCTATTATAAACTGTTTTGGGGCTGCTTCCAAGAAAAATATTGAATATTGCTATAAAAAATTTTGTTGATTTTACGTAATTCTTTGTGGAATTTGGACAAAGAAAGGGCTTGCAAAACGAGGCTTGACGGATATAATAAAATCAGGAGAGAATTTTTGAATGTGTGAGGGTTTACCATGAAAAATGTCCGATGCCTCCGCTGCATCCGCTGCGGGCGCGAGTATGAGGCTGTGCCCGAGGCCACGCTTTGCGAGTGCGGAGGCGTGCTTGACGTCGTATATGACTATGACTACATCCGCCCGCGGGCGGATAAGGCGTTTTTTGCCGGCTGCGGCGAGCGCAGCATGTGGCGCTACCGGGCGCTGTTGCCGGTGGAGGAGGATACGCCGCAGCCGCCGCTGCGCGTGGGCTGGTCGCCGCTGTATGACGAGCCGCGTATGGCGGAGCGGCTCGGTATCGCGCGGCTGTGGCTCAAGGATGACGGCCAGAATCCGACCGCCTCGCTCAAAGACCGCGCCAGCGCGATGGCCGTTGCCAAGGCGGTGGAGGCGGGATATGACAAGATATGCTGCTCCTCGACGGGCAACGCTGCGTCCTCGCTGGCGGGCAATGCGGCGGCGGCGGGGCTATCGGCGTATATCTTCGTGCCGTCCCGCGCCCCCGTCGGCAAGGTCGCGCAGCTTCTCATCTTCGGCGCGAAGGTCTTTTCCGTGGAGGGAAGCTATGAGGAGACGTTCGAAATGTCGAAGGCGGCCATCGAGCGCTATGGCTTTTATAACCGAAACGCCGCCATCAACCCCTATCTGATGGAGGGGAAGAAGACGGTGTCGCTGGAGATCGCGGAGCAGCTTGGCTGGGAGACGCCGGATTATGTGGCGCTGTCCGTGGGCGACGGCTGCACCATCGCGGGCGTGTGGAAGGGCTTTAAGGACCTGTATGCGCTGTGGCTCATCGAGCGGCTGCCGCGCCTTATCTCCGTGCAGGCGGAAAAGACCTGCCCCATCAACCGGGCGGTCGAGACGGGCGAGCCATGGCAGCCGATGGCGGAGGACACGCTGGCCGACTCGATCTCCGTCGGCGTGCCGCGCAACCCGGATAAGGCCATCGCCGCCATCCGCGAGTCGAACGGCCTTACAGTCGAGGTGTCGGATGAGGAGATCTTGGAGGCCATGCGGGAGACGGGGCGCGTGTGCGGCGTGTTCGGCGAGCCTGCGGGCGTGACGGGTATGGCGGGACTCAGGAAGCTCTGCATGGCCGGGCGTATCGAGCGCGATGCGCGGGTCGTCGCCATCGTCACGGGCAACGGTCTCAAGGACACCGCCAACGGCATCCGCGCCGCCGGTGAGCCGCTGCGCCTCGCACCCGACCCCTCGCTGCTGGCGAGCGTCCTGGAGTGAGAGATACAATATAATAAAAGGGAGCGGCGAGGCTGCTCCCTTTGGTCTGGTTAGAACGATGGTCTGCGGGTCAGATAGCGGCCTTTTCCGGCTTGGAGGGGGCGGCCGTTTTCGGCGGCCTTTTCGCCGTGGAGATACACAGCGGCGGCGCGGCCGGTGAGGGGAAAGTCCTCCCAGGGGGAGTAGTCGCAATGGGTCTGCTGGTCGGCGGCGTGCAGTGTGCCGCGCCAGTCGGGATCCCAGACGACCACGTCCGCGTCAAAGCCGGGCTCGAGTGCGCCCTTTTGTCCCCAGAGGCCGAAGGCCTTGGCCGGAGCTGCCGACAGCATGGCGCACATCTGCGGCGCGGTGATGCGTCCGGCGGTCACGCCATACGTCCATATGAGAGCAGGACGATGCTCCAGACCGGGGAGGCCGTTGGGGATCTTGCTAAAGTTATGTAAACCAAGCTCTTTCTGGCCTTTGAAGTTAAAGCTGCAATGGTCAGTGGATATTATGTTGATCTCGCCGTTGGCGGCGGCGTGCCATAGCGCGTCCGCGTCCGCCGCCTTGCGTATCGGCGGGGAGCAGACGAATTTCGCGCCCTCGAAGCCGGGACGGGCGTATACCTCGTCGGTCAGCGTGAGGTACTGCGGGCAGGTCTCGACCAGCACGCGCTGTCCCCTGGCGCGCGCCGCCTCGATGGCGGCAAGTCCCTCATGGGTGGACAAGTGGACGACCCAGCAGGGAGCCTCGGCCTCGGCGGCCAGCCGCAGCAGGCGGGTCACGGCGCCGGCCTCGACCGCGTTGGGACGCGAGAGGGGATGGTGTTTCGGCGCGGTATGCCCGGCGGCGAGTTCCTCGGCCACGCGGCGATTCACCTCGTCGCCCAGCTCGCAGTGGACGCCGACGCAGCAGCCGAGCCGCGACGCCTCGCGCAATAGCTCGCGCAGCGCGTCGTCGCTAAGCCGAAGGTTGTCGTAGGCCATGTATGCCTTGAAGCTCGTCACGCCCTGCGCCGGCATATCCGCCATCTCGCGGCGGGTCGCCTCGTTCCAGTCGGTCACGGCCATGTGGAAGCCGTAGTCTGCGGCACAGCGGCCGTCGGCACGGCTGTGCCAGAGCGCGAGCGCGTCCGCGAGCGTGCCGCCGCGCTCCTGCGTGGCGAAGTCGAGGATGACGGTCGTTCCGCCGCAGAGCGCCGCCGTCGTGCCGCTTGCGAAGTTGTCCGCCGTCACCGTGCCGGCGCTCGGCATATCGAGGTGGGTATGGCTGTCGATGAAGCCGGGGAAGAGAAGCTTGCCGCGCACATCCACGACCTCATCCGCCGCGCCCGGCGCAGCGATCTTTCCGTTTTCCATGTAGATATCCCGTGCCTCGATTCCCTCCGGGCTTACCACGCGCCCGCCGCGCAATACGATCATGCGACCGCCTCCGTTTCGTTTTTTCTCATCCTAGCACATTTGATGCGGGGCGGCAACGGAATATGAGCGAAAAAGTGTTTGAATTTTTCGGCGGCTTGTGCTATAATCCGCACTACAGCGTGTGGCGTTTCCGCGTAAATCCAGTTGCGGAGGCGGCGCATTTTTTTGCGTAAAATCGTATACAAATCGTGTAGCAGCAATGCGTAAGTCCGGATTTTTCGGTCTTACGCATTTTTACTATATGGAGGTCATTATGGAAGTCGGAAACTCGTTTTTGGGAACGGAGCGCATCGGGCGGCTCATGCGGCGCTATGCCGTGCCGTGCATCATCTCGCTGCTGGTGGGGGCGTTATATAACATCGTCGATCAGGTGTTCATCGCGAATGCAAGCTACCTCGGTTCCTACGGCAATGCGGCCAATACGGTCGTTTTCCCGCTGACGGTGGTGGCGCTGGGCATCGCGGTGTTCATCGGGGATGGCTGCTGCGCCTTTGTGAGCATCGCGCTGGGGCGCGGGGATCATGAGGACGCGCACAAGGCCGTGGGCAATGCCGTGGTGCTCTGCGTGGTGAGCAGCTTGGTGCTGACGGCCGCGTATCTGCTGCTCAGTGAGCCCATACTCGCGCTGTTCGGCGGCACGGTCAATGAGGAGACGCACCGCCTTGCGCAGGAATATTTCTTCTATATCACCCTCGGTATCCCGGTCTATATGTTCGGGCAGGCCATGAATCCTGTCATCCGCAGCGACGGAAGCCCCCGCTTCGCCATGGCCGCGACGCTGGCCGGGGCGGTCACGAATCTGATACTCGACCCGGTGTTTATCTACGCCTTTCACTGGGGCATGATGGGCGCGGCGGTGGCGACCGTGATCGGGCAGGCGCTCACGGCGGCGCTCTCGGTGTGGTATCTCTGCCACATGAAGGTGGTGCGGCTCGGACGGCGCAGCTTTCGTCTGGACTGGGCGCTCATACCGCGCTTTCTCGTGCTCGGCATCACCAGCCTGCTTGCGCAGATCTCGCTCGTCATCTCGATGGCGGCGGTGCAGAATATGTGTACGAAATACGGTGCGCGCGACCCTGTGTTCGGGCAGCCGGAGCTTGCGCAGATACCGCTCGCGGTGCTCGGTATCGTCATGAAGTTCTTCCAGATCGCCATCTCCGTCGCCATCGGCATGGCGGCGGGCTGCATCCCCATCGCGGGGTATAACATGGGCGCGGACAAGCGCGGGCGGGTCAAGGCGCTGTTCACGCGGCTGCTGGCCGCAGAGCTGCTGGCCGGTTTGGCCGCGCTCGTCATCGTGGAGGCGTTCCCGCTTCAGATCGCCATGCTGTTCGGCGCGGCGAACGAGAGCGAGTATTATACCGCGTTTGCGGTGAGGTGCTTCCGCGTGTATCTTTGCCTCATGCCGCTTGCGACGCTGAATAAGGGCGTGTTTATCTATTTGCAGGCGTTGGGCAAGGCCGTCGCCTCGACGGTCGTTTCCATGACCCGCGAGGTCATTTTCGGCGTGTTTCTGCCTATCATCCTGCCGATATTTTTCGGGCTGGACGGGATATTGTGGTCATTCCCGCTGGCGGACCTGCTGACCTTTTTCGTGGCGCTCGTCTTTATCCGGCAGACGTATCGGGAGCTGTCCGAGCCGCCGGCGGTGCTTGATTGAGCGCGGTTACCCGTGGGCGTTGATCCAGTCGGCGAGCTCCTGGGGCGTGTCGAACCAGGGGATGGGGCGCTGGGCCGGGGCGGCGGCTGCGATGGGATGGCCGTCGGCCTCGGCCTCCTTTTCGGTCAGCGGCCTGTCGGAGTAGAAGTGGCCGAGGCGGATGTGGCGCAGCTCGTGCTCTAATGCGCGCTGCTGCTCCGCCTCGGTCAGCAGGGTATTCAGATAGATGTCGAAGCTGCCGTCGTCGTTCGGGAAGGTCGCGGCGCGGACGCTGCGATTCGGGAACGGGACGCGGCGGATATAAAATTCGTCAGTCATGGCCGCCGCCCCGCATGACGCGGAGGAACTCGACCACCGTCCGCACCTCGTCCGGATCCGCGCCCTCCATGGTCTTGAAGAGACTCCGCATATCGGGGCGTTTCTCGAGAATTTCGAGGTAGCGCGTGATCTCCTCGTCGCCGTCCACGGGCTCGACTGTCTCGCTCTCGCCGCAGAGCCAGGCATAGTTGACCTCCAGCGCGGCGGCGAGCGCCCGCACGACTGGCTGCTTCGGGGACTGGATGCGGCCCTTTTCGTAGCGCTGGACGGTGGATTTGTTGAGGCCGACCTTTTTGGCGAGCTCCTCCAGCGTGAGGCCGCGGAGCTGGCGGGCGTTGCGCAGGCGCAGCGCCAGCAGGGGGATGTTTTCATAGTCCATCTTTCACGTCTCCTTTTGGGGATGTGCAATTATTTTAGCACAAAAAGTTGCACAGCGCAAGATATATGTTGCAAAAAAATTCTCACCGTGGCATAGTGTGACTGCGGTTGCGTGACGCAACTAAAAGTGCGAACAAATTGCGCGGGGCGCAAAAAACGAAAGGAGGCGGAGAGATGGCGGGAAAATGCCGGAGCTGTGTCTACTCCTGCGAGGTGAATGTGGGGGAGGAGCGGGAGATGCTGCGCGCCTGTGTCTATATCCTGCACAGCGGGCATCGCCGGCCCTGTCCGGCGGGAAGGGGCTGCACTGTGTGGAAGCCGGTGCGCGGGCGGCGATGAGAATGCGGGACGTGCGCGGATATATCGAGCAGAATCTGTATATCCGCACGAAGCGGGCGCAGATCGTGCCGCTCAAGCTCAACCGGGCGCAGGAGCGGCTTTTGGAAGCGCTGCAAAAGCAGGATGAGGCGGGGCGTCCCATGCGCGTCATCGTGCTCAAGGCGCGGCAGCTCGGCTTCTCCACGCTGGCGGAGGCGCTCATTTTTGCACGGACGGCGAATGCGCCGAACGTCAATTCCCTGATCGTGGCGCACCGGGAGGATTCCTCGGCCAATCTGTTCAAAATGTCGAAGCTCTTTTTTGAGCGGCTGACGGAGGAGCGGCGGCCGATGGCGAAAAACTCGAATGCGCGGGAGCTCGTGTTTGAAAACCCGGAGCGCGATCCGGCCAAGAAGGCCGCCGATCCGGGGCTGATGAGCCGCATACGCTGCAACACGGCGGGCGGCGACGGCATCGGGCGCAGCGACACGCTCATGAACGTGCACGCCTCGGAATTCGCCTTCTGGCGCGGGGATAAGGCGGCGACCTGGGTCGGCATCATGCAGGCCGTGCCGGCGGTGAGGGGGAGCATGGTCATCGTGGAATCGACGGCCAACGGCTTCGACGAGTTTCACCGGCTGTGGGAGGCCGCCGTGGCGGGCGAGAGCGATTTTGAGCCGCTGTTTTTCCCGTGGTTCTCGAACCCGGAGTACCGGATGCGGGCGGTGCCGGATGCCCGGTGGACGGCGGAGGAGGAGACGCTGCGGGCGCAGTATGGGCTGGACGATGAGCAGCTGACATGGCGGCGCTGGTGTCTCAAGAACAACTGCGGCGGGGATGAGCGGCTGTTCCGGCAGGAGTATCCGTCCTGCCCGGATGAGGCGTTTCTGACCTCGGGGCAGAGTGTGTTCGACAATGAGCAGGTGGCGCGGCGGCGGACGAATGCGCCGCAGTGCGTTATGCGGGGTGAGTTTGAGTATACGCTGTGCGACGACCCAACGCGGCTGCGGGATATACGCTGGACGGAGAAGCCGGACGGCATCATCCGCGTGTATGAGCCGCCGCAGGAGCGCCGCCCCTACGTCATCGGCGGCGACACCGCCGGGACGGGCTCGGACTGGTTCACGGGGCAGGTGCTGGACAATGTGAGCGGGGCGCAGGTCGCCGTGCTGCGGCATCAGTACGACGAGGATCAGTATGCGCGGCAGATATATTGTCTCGGACGCTGGTACAACGACGCGCTGCTTGGCGTGGAGACGAACTACTCGACCTACCCGGTCAAGATGCTGGCGATGATGGGCTATCCGAAGCTTTATGTGCGGGAGCTGCCGGACAATTTTGCCGGGGCGCTGCGGCAGGCGTATGGCTTTGAGACGACGAGCCGCACAAGGCCGGTCATCATCGCCACGCTGGTGGCGGCGTTCCGGGAGGAGCCGTCGCTCGTCTGTGACGACGCGACGCTGCGGGAGATGCTGTGCTTCCAGTATAACGCCGAACGGAGGCCGGAGGCCATGCCGGGCGAGCACGACGACCTTGTGATGGCGCTTGCCATCGCGCACGGCATACGGAGCCAGCAGAGCATGAGCGAGCAGCCGGCGCCCGACCGCCTCGGCGTGTGGACGCGGGATATGCGCGAGGATTACGAGAACGCCGGCGAGGAGGGACGGCAGATCCTGATCAAGCTGTGGGGACGGCCGGACGGGATCGCCGGACGCTAGCCTGTGCCGGCGGCATGAAGGGAGGTGAGAGCATGAAGAAGGAGAAGGGGCGCGATTACGCCGATAGGCTGCGCAACAGCGGCGCACAGGAGGTGCCGGCGCTGCGTAAGACGAGCGGTGCGTGCCGTGCCAAGGCGGTGCGAGGAAGCGACTTGAGAAACGGAAAGTGAGGAGCAGAGCATGGAGGAAAACAACGCCGCCGTTGTCGGCGGAGAGGGCGTAAACGAACCGGCAGTCGCCGCGCCGGAGGTCAAAGGCGCAGAGACGGGGGCCGCACCCCCGGAGAACGACCGGGAGAACGCCGGTCAGAGCCGTGCGGAGAACGCGAAATACGCGGCCGCACGCCGCCGTGCGGAGGCCGAACGGGACGAGGCCATCCGCCGGAGCGAGGAGGAACGCTGCCGGCAGGAGCGGGAGAATGAGGCGCTGCGCGGCGAGCTGGCCGAGGAGAGAGCCAGAACGCAGGACGAGCGCGCCCGCCTTGTGGCGCAGGAGCAGCTTCGTGAGATCGCGGAGCTGGACGGGGCGATACGGAGCGTGGACGATCTTCTGTCCATGCCGGAGTACGGCGCGTTTTACGCGCTGGTGAAGAAGGGCGTGTCGCTGGTGGAGGCCTATAAGCTGACGCATTATGAGGCGCTCATGCAGCGGACGGCGGCACAGTCGGCGCGGCAGGCCATGCAGTCTGTGGCCTCGCGCGGGTACATGACCGCGCTGGCGGGCGGGGACGGTACGGGCGAGTATCTGTCCGTCCCGGCGGAGGTCGCGGCGCAGTACCGCCTGTCCAAGCCCGGCATCACCGACGCGGAGATCCGGCGGAAGTACCGCCGCTATAAAAACTATCAGAGACAGTAATAAGGAGGAAGTTTATTATGGCATTTCTGCCCTATTCCTATGACGACGGACAGCCCAGACCCTTTGAGTATCACAAGCTGTCCGCCGCCGGAGATATCGAGATCGGCAAGACGATGGCGATCTCGGACGGCAAGCTCGTGGCCTCTGCCACGCCGGTGTATGTCTGTATGCGCACGGAGAGGTCCGCAGCGGCGGACGCGGTCGTGCCCGTGATACGCATTGACCGCGACATCGTGTTTGAGGCGCCGCTGGCCGAGGCCATGACTACGCTCAAGGCGGGCGCAAAATGCGACGTTTCCGCCGACGGGCTCAGCATCGCAAAGACGACGGCCAACAGCAACATCGAGATCGTGTCCATGGACGGCACGGCGAAGGGCAGCCTTTGCCGCGTGCGCTTCGTGGGCTGATAAGGGAGGAGAGAAATTATGGCGAATATCGTTATCGCAGAGGGAAGCGGCCGTCTTGACAGCCTGTACGGGAAGTATCAGGCGCCCATCGCGAGCTGCATCGAGGATGTGACAGAGGCTTGGAAGGTCAAGGAGATCGGTCCGAAGATCTTCCGTCAGGTCAAGAGCGAGCATTGGGCGGAGGCGTTCACCTCCGTGACCGCGGCCTCGGACTGGCAGGTCGTGGGCGAAAACGGCGCACACCCGACCAACGGCTTTGAGGAGGGTTATCCCAAGACGCTGGTGAACCAGGTCTGGAAGAGCCAGATCGCCATCTCGCGCGAGATGTGCGACGACAATAAGATCGGCGAGATGACAAAGCGCGCCAAGAAGCTGACCGACAGCTTCTACCGCACCCGTGAGCGCTTCTTTGCCAACCTGCTTGGCTCGGCCAGCCAGAGCCTTTCGAGCGTGAGCATCAACGGCTTCGACTTCGACTGTGGTGCGGCGGACGGACTGAGCCTGTTTTCCAAAAAGCACCCGGCCAAGGTCAAGGGCGCGGAGCAGTCCAACTATTTTGCCGACGCTTTTTCCGAGGAGGCGCTGGGCAAGGCCATGACCGCCATGCAGAATTTCAAGGGGGACAACGGCGAGACGATGGGCCTCGAGCCGGATACCATTATCATTCCCAATCTGGCGGGGCTCAAGAAGAGCGTGTTCGCCGTGCTCGGCTCCTATGACGTGCCGGGCAGCGACCACAACGACTTCAACTATCTGTTCGGCTCGATGCGCGTGCTTGTCTGGCCGTATCTCAACGACTACATCGGCACGACCAACACCGCGCCGTGGTTCCTCATGGACAGCAGCTATAACGAGCAGTGCGACGGCGCTGTGTGGCTCGACCGTGTGGACTGCGAGATCACGAGCCGCCTCGGTGCAAACGACGAGAACATCTGGGACGGCTATGCGCGGCTTTCCGCAGGCTTTGTGGACTGGCGCTTCATTCTGGGCGGCGGCCTCAGCGGCGGCAGCTCGCTGTAAATAAGGGCAACGCCACGCAGCACGGCGGCGGCATCTGCCGGATAATTTGCGCCCCGG
>CAVEQW010000013.1:0-7004 GCA_963618155.1 Alloprevotella sp. | reverse complement strand
CCGCCGTTATCAACGCATCTACAAGCATCGGCAATGGAACAACGATTTCCGGAACAGGTGTTGACACCACAACGGTTGAGGTTGTAACAGCCAAAATCAACACAGATGATGTTACAATAAAAGATGTCTCTATTAAAGGTAGCGGTTCACAGGGGACTGGTGGAACACTGAATATTAACGGAAATAACACTTCCATCGAAAATGTGAATTATAAAGGCGACGGAAATATTGCAATTACTGTATCCACCGGCGCAAACAACAGCGGGACCGTCTTTAAAAATACAAAAATTACAGACGCTTTCCGCGGAATACAGTTCTGGTCGCTGTCCGGCAGTTCATTGATTGAAAACTGTGTAATTGATGTTGCTGGGTATACTTTCAATGTTGATGCCGTTGTAGCGGGAGCTACGCTTACCGTCAAAAATACTACGCTCAACGGATGGACTTCGTACACAAGCGGTATTGAGAAGGTTTCCTTTGAAGGGTGCAGGTTTGGCCTGAATACATACCAGTATCTTCGTCCCTATTCCACAACTGAGTTGACAAATTGTGAGTTTACTTCCAATGACTATAAGCTGAATGCTGGAGGTACCGGAGCCTATACCATTACTCTGACAAACTGCACCAAAAACGGCACGACCATTAAAGCGGATAATGTAAAAACGCTGTTGCTGGATGCATATGGATGGAATTCAAATGCCACTTTGATTGTCAATGGAACTACAGTGAATGTAGGCTAATGTTGAACAAATAAAAAAACCAGTACTAAAAAAAACAGTTTTTCAAGTCCACTCCGCCCCCGGGCGGAGGGACAGCCAACAAGCCTCCCTCAGCCGTCCTTGCCCCTCGGGGTGAGGGCGGCTTTTATACAGCAAAAGAGTGCGCATTTTTCGTGCGCACTCTCAGCATATCGAAGACAGGCGTCACACGAGCTTGCGCCCCATGAGCACGCCCATGACGGAGCTCATCATAAGCCCGCGGGTCCAGCCGGAGGAATCGCCCAGACAGTGCAGGCCGGGCAGCGAGGTGTTGAACTCGGCGTCCATCTTCACGCGGTTGGAATAGAACTTGAGCTCCGGCGAATAGAGAAGCGTCTCATAGGCCGCGAAGCCGGGGACGACCTCGTCCATCGCCTTGATGAAGTTGATGATGTTCATCATGGCGCGGTAGGGCATGGCGGCGGTGATATCCCCCGCCACGGCATCCGGCAGCGTCGGACGGACGTTCGAGCGGACAAGTTCCTTTTCCCACGTCCGCTTGCCGTCCAGTATATCGCCGAAGCGCTGGACGAGGATGTGGCCGTTCGCCAGCATATTGGTAAGCTCGCCGACCTTCTGGGCGTAGGCGATGGGCTGGTTGAACGGGACGGAGAAATTGTGGGAGCAGAGGATGGAGACGTTGGTGTTGTCGCTTTTCAGCTCCTTGAACGAGTGGCCGTTCACGACGGCAAGCCCGTTGTCATAGTTCTCCTGCGCCACGAAGCCGCCGGGATTCTGGCAAAAAGTGCGCACCTTGTTCTTGAACGGCGCGGGGTAGCCGATGAGCTTGGATTCATAGAGCACGCGGTTCACCACGTCCATGACCTCGTTGCGCACCTCCACGCGCACGCCGATATCCACCGTGGACGGAACGTGGTCGATGCCGTATTCCGAGCACTGTGTTTCGAGCCAGTCCGCGCCGCGCCGCCCGGTGGCGACGACGGTCTCCGCCGCCCGCAGCTCCCGCTCCTGATGGCCGTCATGGTAGGTGATGCCGGCGCAGCGGCCGTTCTCCACGAGGAAGCCGGTGCATTCCGTGTCGAAGAGTATGTCCACGCCGCGCTCCTGCAGCCAGTGCTCGATGTCCTCATAGAGCCGGTGCGCCCGCTCCGTGCCGAGGTGGCGGATGGGGCAGCTCACGAGCCGGAGTCCGGCGCGTATGGCGCGGGTGCGGATGGCCTTGACCTCCTCCGTCTCCTCCTGCCCCTCGATGTGCTCGTCCGCACCGAATTCGAGGTAGATGCCGTCGGTATAGTCGATGGTCTGCTGGGCTGTCTCCGCGCCGATGAGCGTGGGCAGGTCGCCGCCGACCTCATAGCTCAGGGAGAGCTTGCCGTCGGAGAATGCGCCCGCGCCGGAGAAGCCGGTGGTGATGGCGCAGTAGGGCTTGCAGTTGAGGCAGTGCTTCGTCACCGCCTTGGGGCAGCGGCGATTTTCCACGGCCTTGCCCTTTTCGACGATGGTGATCTTCCTGCGGCTGCCGAGGCGCAGCATCTCGACCGCCGTAAAAATACCGGCAGGCCCTGCGCCGACGATAACAATGTCCGTTTTCATGGGATACACAACCATTCCAAATAAAATAGGTGTCTTTGCACCGCACACATGATATAATAGAATCCGGATAAAATCAAGGCAGGGAACGCGAAATATGGACATAATACTGACAGGACACGATTATAAATACGCCGTGGAGCAGATGCTGCTGACGCTCTACCCGGCGGAGCGTCCAGGCTATCCGGCGAAGGCCTCGGGCGGCGACTGCGTGACGGTCTCGCTCGCGGAGGGCATGGCGCGCTGTGAGCTTGCCATAGACGGCGGCGTGTATCACGGCGAGGCGGCGGTCGAGTCCTATACCTCCGCGCTGGAGCAGAACCGGCAGGAGCAGCGGGCGGTGAAGCTCGCGTTTTACCGTGCGGCGCTCGCGTCGGGGCATGAAAAGCCCGTGTGGGGCGCGCTCACCGGCGTGAAGCCCGGCAAGCTGCTGGCGCGCTATCTCGCCGAGGACAGGACGGCGGCGGATTTTGCCCGCGACTTCGACGTATCGCCGGAGCGGGCGGCCATCTGCCATACGACCACGCTGGCGGCGCTCGATGCCCGGCGCTCGCTCGCGCCGGGAGATATATGCCTCTATGTCGGCATCCCGTTCTGCCCCACGCGCTGCGCCTATTGCAGCTTTATCGCCTCGGCGGTCGGCCAGAACCTCAAGCTGACCGAGCCCTATCTCGCGTCGCTCCATAAGGAGATCGTGCAGACGGCGCAGCGGGTGCGCGAGGCGGGGCTGCGTCCGGTCGCGCTCTATATGGGCGGCGGCACGCCGACGACGCTCTCCGCGCAGCAGCTTGACGCGCTCTGCAGCGCGCTGGCGCGGGAGTTCGACCTCTCCCATTTGCGGGAGTATACCGTCGAGGCCGGACGCCCCGACACGATCACGGCGGAGAAGCTGCGCGTGCTGCGCGAGCACCATGTCACGCGCCTTTCCGTCAACCCGCAGACCATGTCCGACGAGGTGCTGGCGGCCATTGGCCGCTTCCACACGGCGCAGGATATACGGGACGCGGTGGCGCTGGTGCGTGAGGCGGGCGATTTTGCGCTGAACATGGATCTCATCGCAGGGCTTCCCAAGGACACGCCCGCCGGCTTCTCGCACACGCTGGACGCGGTGCTGGCGCTCGCGCCGGAGAACATCACCGTCCACACCCTCTCCATCAAAAACGGCTCCTACCTCGCGCAGAGGCCGGAGACGCTCCCGTCGGCGGATGAGGTCGCGGCCATGCTGGACGAGGCGGCGGCACGCCTTGCCGCGGCGGGCTATGCGCCGTATTATCTCTATCGCCAGAAGTATATGTCCGGCGGCTTTGAAAACCTCGGCTGGGCGAAGCCGCATACGGAAAATCTCTATAACATATGCATGATGGAGGAGCTTTGCGACGTGGTGGCGCTCGGCGCCGGCGGGTCGAGCAAATTCCCCGCGCCGGACGGCTCCGTCCGCCGTCATGTGAACCCGAAATATCCCCGCGAATATATCGAAAGGATCGAGAAAAATGGCCTTTGAGCTGCAAGACATCAACACGGCGGCAAGCGCCGACCCCGCTAAATTCATCGCGGACTGCGACGCGGTCTATGACGGATATGTCGCCGACGCCGCCCAGCGCATCATCGACAATCTGCCCAACAGCCCCATCGTCCTCCTGTCCGGCCCCTCCGGCTCCGGCAAGACGACCACGGCCATGCGCATACGCGACGAGCTTCGCGCCCGCGGCGTGCAGAGCCACAGCATCGCCATGGACAACTATTTCAAGACCGTGACGCCAAGCTCCACGCCGCGCACCGCCTCCGGCGACTATGACCTCGAAAGCCCGCTCTGTCTGGACATGGAGCTGCTCAACGAGCACTTCACGCTCCTCTCCCGCGGCGAGCGCATATTCATCCCGAAGTATGAGTTTGCGCGGCGTATGCGCGTGATCGAGCCGTCCATGTCGCTGCGCCTCGGCAAAAACGAGGTCGCCATCTTCGAGGGCATACACGCGCTCAACAGCCTCATCACCGATGCCCACCCGGAGGCGTTCAAGCTCTATATCTCGGCGCGCAGCAACATCACCGACGAGGGCGGGGACTATGCCTTCAAGGGGACGTGGCTGCGGATGGTGCGCCGCGTCGTGCGCGACCACCTGTTCCGCGGCGCAGACCCCGTGGAGACGATGCGGATGTGGGCGAACGTGCGCGAGGGCGAGAAGAAATATATCACGCCGTTCAAGATGAAGGCCGACCTGCGGCTCGATACGGCGTTCCCCTATGAATGCTGCGTCATGCGCACGGCGGCGCTCCCGATGCTTCAGAACGTCCCGGCGGACGCGGCGCGCCGCGAGGAGATATGCGCCGTCGCCCCCGCGCTGGAGCGCTTCGTCCCCATCGACGCAAAATACCTCGCCCCCAACGCCCTTCTCCGCGAATTCCTCGGCGGCGGCGTGTATCAGTATTGAGCGCCTGCTAAAAGCATAAAATCGGCTCGGAGCGCATGGCTCCGAGCCGATGGTTTATATGGTCGCTCTGCGGTCTTACAGGCCGAGAAGCTCCTTGAGCGCGTCGAGAGAGACATAGGTCTCGCCGTCGAAGTCAAAGAGCGCGAGCCCGTTGTCCTCCAGCGGGCTGACGATGATGCCGTCGTCCGTCTCGGTGATGACGCCATTGACCGTGCAGTCGCCGCCGACATTGAGCTCGGTGAGGTAGCTCGTCTCGGTGACGTTCCAGACCGCGCCGTTCGTCAGAGTAAGGGCAAGGCCGCTGTCCTTGTCATGGAACATACCAAGCTCCGTGGCGGCGGCATAGCCGATCTCCTGCGAGGCGGTGTTGCCGGAGGCAAAATGCGTGACCTCCCAGCTGTCGCGGCCAAGCGAGATGGCGCCGGTGATCTCGGAGCCGTCGAGCGTGACCTCAAGGCTGCGCGCCGTGCGCACGCCCTCGCCGGCGGGGCCGCTGGTGGCGGTGCTCTCATCGCCCTCCATGGCGGCGGTGTTGAGGATGCTGCCGCTCATGGTGGAGTCCTTGATGGTGACGGTGGGCGCCGCGCCGGAACTCTCCGTGCCGGAGCCGGAGTCGGAGTTATGGATAAGCTTCACGATGCAGTTGGAGTCGCCGGAGCGGTAGATGGTGTGGGCATAGGTCTCGTCCACGCCGTTCTCCGTGCCGAACTGCTCGTCAAGGTCGTCCATGTCGACGCCGTAGCTCTCGGCGAGCGCAGGGTCGATGGTATAGGTGCCGTCAAAGGCGATGGTGCAGTTGTCGAAGAGAACGGTATTCGCCGTATCGCGCAGCATGACGCCGGCCTCGCCGACGTGCAGCTCGGTATCCTTGAAGAGGATGTCGCCCACGCTGTTGCCGGAGTGGGTCATGACGCCGTACATACCGGCGTTGATGATGCAGTCGTCATAGGAGACGACGCCGCCGCCCGTCTCGACCGCCGCATAGTCGGGCACGTCGATGGCGGAGCCGGTGAAGTAGTCCTCCGCGCCGCCGTCGGAATAGGCGCCGTAGCCGCTGGTGAGGACGCCGATGTAGCTGTCGTTGATGTGGAGCTCGGTCGGCTCGTCAGAGCTCGTGTAAAGGCTGTCGCTGTCGGTGCTCAGAGCGCCCCAGCCCTGGGACACGACCACGGAGTTGTTATAGGTGACGCAGGAGCCGCCGACCGCATTCGTGGCACGGACGGCGCCCTCCAGAAACAGCCCGGGAGGGCAGCCCTGCATGGTGGACAGGGTGGGATCGGAAACGCCGTAGAAGGTGGAGTCGTTGACCGTGACCTCCGCGGCGAAGCGGGTGAAGAGGGTGCCGCGTCCGGGGCCGCGGGTGATGACGCGGAAGTTGTTGAGTTCCGCCACCGCATTGTCGGACACATAGACCGCCGCGCCGAAGCCGCCCATGTCGTTCGTGCCGACGCCGGACAGGTCGATGATATAGTCGCTGAGCACGACCGTCTCCGGACGGGCCAGGCCGAGGTTGGTATAGCTGCCGGTGCTGCCGCTGGCGACCATATCCTCCGCGATCTCCTCCGCCGTCATGCCGGCGTCATAGCCCATCGCGCCGCAGAACGCCTCCCAATCGGGATAGTAGCTGCTGGTTATATAGGAGAAATTGATCTTCTCGGCCACCAGCGCGGGGTCGGAATCATCGCCGAGCACGAAGGCGCCGGTATTGCGGATGGCAAGGCCGAGCACGTCGTCCTCCGTGGATGTGATGTAGGTGACGCCCTTCTTTTCGGTCACGCCGTCCATGGTGGAGAGCAACTCGTCAAGCTCGCCCGCCTCATAGAGAACGGACGCGGTCGTCTTCAGGCGCTGCACCTGTCCCATGGCCACGCCGTCAATGACGATAGCCTTGTCAGGGTTTTCCAGTGCGGATTCCGTCACCGTCGGCTCGGCCGCCGAGCTTTCGCTCTCCGCCGATGCGCCGCCGGCCTCGCCCGAGGCCGCGAATGCGCCGAGGCAAAGGCTCAGCATCATGGCGGCGCTCAGAAGCACGCAGAACAATTTCTTCATAGTTTTCTCCCTTCGTTATTTGGGGCATACCCCTATTATGGAAATTATAACGCAGGTCACGCCGCCTGTCAAACAATCAACAAAACTATGGCGTTTTCACGATATTTAGTCAGCTAAGTTTGTGGATATTGCCCACAGACGAAGATAAAGATAAAAATATTATAACGCAGACTGTCAAAGAACCTTGCACGGACGCGGCAGCGCCCCGGCTCCCTTG
>CAVEQW010000012.1:0-32668 GCA_963618155.1 Alloprevotella sp. | reverse complement strand
CAATCCCTCAGTCAGCTTCGCTGACAGCTCCCTTTACACAAGGGAGCCGGGGCGTTACCGCGTCCGTGCGGTTTTCCCAATCTCAAAAACGGCGTGGCCGGAGCCACGCCGCTTGGTCTGTATTTGCTTGCTATCAGAAGATGGCGACAACAGCGCCGTTGTAGGTGTCGGCGATGTACTGCTTGACGGCATCGCTCTGGAGCGCGTTCACCAGCGCGGTGATCTTGTCGCTGGTCTCCTCACCGGCGCGGCAGGCGATGATGTTGGCATAGGTCTTGGCGGCGTCGCCGGAGGCGTCCTCCAGCGCGAGCGCATCCTCGCTGTGCAGACCGGCCTGCAGGGCATAGTTGCCGTTGATGACGGCGATGGTGCCGTCGTTGGCGTTCTCAAGCTGAGAGGGAACGGTGTCGGCCTGAACCGCGATGATGTCATAGCCGCCGTTGTCCACGATGTCGAGCGTCGTCACGCCGGTCTCGGGGTCAGCGTCCTCGGGCAGAGTGATGAGCCCCTCCTGCTGGAGCAGGAACAGAGCGCGGGTCTCGTTGGAGTCGTCGGCCGGGATGATGATGGTCGCGCCGTCGGCAAGCTGGCTCAGGTCGTCCACGCCCTTGCCGTAGATGCCGAAGGGCTCATAGTGGATGAGCGCGGCGGAGACAAGGTCGGTGCCGTTGGAGGCGTTATAGCTGTTGAGATAAGGGGTATGCTGGAAGTAGTTCGCGTCGAGATCGCCGTTGGCGAGCGCCTCGTTGGGCAGAACATAGTCGTCATAGACAACGATCTCCAGATCCCAGCCCTCGGCGGCCAGCGTATCCTTCACCTGCTCGAGGATCTCGGCATGGGGCGTGGAGCTCGCGCCGACGACAAGGGGCTTGAGCTCGGTGGTCGTCTCGGCGGCGGCTTCGGTCGTCGCTTCGGTCTCGGTCGCGGTCTCAGCCGGAGCCTCGGTCGCGGTCTCGGTGGTCGTGGTCTCGGCGGTCTTGCTTCCGCAGCCGGCGAGCAGCGCAAGGACGAGCAGGGTCGCCAGCGCAAGTGCGATGAATTTCTTCATGTTGGGTTTCTCCTTTCGATTCCCTAAAAATAAAATGTTGACTGTTTTTCCGGCAGCTCCGCGGTGCCGCCGTATATCGTTAATGCAGACGTTTGTCGCATTTACGAGCGATGAAGCCGCCCATCTCCTGGATGATCTGGACGATGACGACCATGAGCAGGACGCATATCCATGTGATGTCGTCGTTGGAGCGCTGATGTCCGTAGATGATGGCGATCTGGCCGAGGCCGGTGCCGCCGATGGTGCTGCTCATGGCGGAGTAGCCGAGGATGGTGACGGTGGAGATAACGCCGCCGACGATGAGCGAGGGCTTAGCCTCCGGCAGAAGCACCTTGCGGATGATCTGCATATTCGTCGCGCCCATCGACTGCGCCGCCTCGATCACGCCCGCATCAACCTCCTTGATGGAGGACTCGACCATACGGCCGATATACGGCGCGGCGGCGATGATGAGCATGACGATCATGGCGCGGTTGCCGATGCTCGTGCCGACGATGAGCTTTGCCACCGGGAGCATGGCGACCATGAGGACGATGAACGGGATGGAGCGGAAGAAGTTGACGACAAAGCCGAGCAGCCGGTTGAGCCAGCCGATGGGGTGGAGGCCGCCCTTGTCCGTCACGCAGAGGATAACGCCGAGGGGCAGGCCGATAAGATAGGAGATCACCGCCGAGAGACCGGTCATGTATATCGTTTCCCAGACACCGATCTGGATGAGCCCGTTATCCCAGAGCTTATAGAACATATCCGACAGCACGCTCAGCCCTCCCTTTTGAATTCATAGTGGTTATTTTCAAGCCACGCCACGATCTTCTCCGCCTGCCGCTCGTCGTTGGGCAGTTCAAGAAGCATCTGGCCGTAGATGGCGCCCTCGTATTCCCGCGAGTCGGCAAAGAGGATGTTGACCGGCGCCTGGCATTCCAGTACGAGCTGGGAGATGACCGGCTTGTCGGAGTGCTCGCCGTTGAAGGTGAGGCGAAGCTTCTGGCCGCCGCTCGTGTCGAGGGCGTTGTGTTCCTTCGGGAGGATGAGCTCGCGGGCGATCTCGGACTTCGGATTGGCAAAGACCTCGCGCACACGGCCGCTCTCCGCGATACGGCTGTGGTCGATGACGGCCACGCGGTCGCATATCTGGTCGATGACCTTCATCTCGTGGGTGATGACGATGATGGTCACGCCCATGTCGCGATTGATCTGGCGCAGCAGCTCCAAAATGGAGCGTGTCGTGTTCGGGTCGAGCGCGCTTGTGGCCTCGTCGCAGAGCAGGTATTTCGGCTTCGTGGCCAGCGCACGGGCGATCGCCACGCGCTGCTTCTGGCCGCCGGAAAGCTGGGAGGGATAGGCGTTCGCCTTATCGCGCAGGCCGACAAGCTCCAGAAGCTCATACGCCCGCGCCCGCGCCGCCGTCTTGTCCACGCCCGATATCTCCAGGGGGAAGCAGACGTTTTTCAGCACGCTCTTCTGCTGCAGCAGATTGAAGCCCTGGAATATCATCCCGATGCTCCGCCGCAGCTGCAGAAGCTGCCGCCGGGACAGCTCCGTCAGGCTCTGGCCGTCCACGATGACCTCGCCGCCCGTCGGACGCTCCAAAAGGTTGATGCAGCGCACCAGCGTGGATTTGCCCGCGCCGGACAGGCCGATGATGCCGAATATCTCGCCGTCGTCGATGGTGAGGTTGATATCGTGCAGCGCTTCAACGTCCCCCGCCGTGCCGTGATAAACCTTGTCAAGATGCCGGATCTCGATCAAAAACAACACTTCCTCGTCAAGCATAATAAAACGAGCGGGAAACTCGCCGTTTCCCGCTCGGATCTTCACATTGCTGTCAAAATCAATCGGATATGAAACAGGACGAGCATCGGTTTTGGGCGCGCATCATCATGCACATGCTGCACATGCACATCATCATATCCATCATCATACCGCTGCGACGCATACGTTCTGTCTCCCTTCTTCCGTGATAGGCCAATATTACACAGCCCTGCCGCTTTTGTCAAGCCGCGAATATGTACAAATACGCAGTGCTTCAGCGCGGTAAAGTGTGTACATTGCACAATAGCGCATTAAAACCCGGCGGGATAGACCCCCTGCGCCACCAGCTTTTCCAGGGCATCATGCAGCGGCGCGAGGTCGTCGTGATAGGTCACGCCGTGCCAGCGCTCGTCCGTCATCACGACGCGGGCGCTGTCCGTGCCGCGGTGCAGCCGCGCATTGACGATGGACGGCAGGTAAAACTCCGCCTTGAGCGGATCCCTCGGCATGACGCGCTCCAGAAACGCCGCGAATTCCTCCTCCACCGCATCCATGAAGCCAGGCATGAAGCCCCAGGTGTTCAGGCTCACGGGCGTTTCCGGCGCGAGCGGCAGCCAGTGCTCGCCGTCCAGCGTATGGCTCGGCGCATCGGCTGGCCCCTGTATTTTCAGAAGCTCCGTCACGCTCAGAAGCCGTTGCTCCGGGCTCACGTCGCACACGCCGCGCGACACGGTCCCGTTCTCCGTCAGGCAGTTGCGCAGCCGGTAGGCCACGAGACACTGCTCATGCGCGTCCGTGTTGCTTCTGAAAAAATCGGCCAGCGCAGTGAACGCACCCGCACCGTAGAAGTCGTCGGCGTTGATGACGGCGAACGGCGCGTCCCCGAGCTGATCGCGGCAGGCGCGCAGCGCATGACCCGTGCCCCACGGCTTGACGCGCCCGTCCGGGACGCGATAGCCCGCCGGCAGGTCGTCCAGCGACTGGTAGGCGTATTCCACGGGCGCATAGGCCGCGATGCGGTCGCCCACGGCAGCGCGGAAGTCCGCCTCGTTCTCCTTCTTTATCACGCAGAGGATGCGCCCGAAGCCGGCGCGCATCGCGTCGTAGGCGGAATAGTCGATGATGGCGTGGCCGTAGCTGTCCACGGGCGTGATCTGCTTCTGTCCGCCGAAGCGGCTGCCCATCCCGGCCGCCAGAATAACAAGTGTCGGTTTCATAGTATTTCCTTCTTCCAGGCCCCACGCGGGGCAGATTCCGCGTCAGAGTATAGCACAAGGCGCCCCGCCGTGCAAGCGGAGCGCCCCATTTTCTTCCGTATCACTCGGCATAGATGACATAGCCCTCATGGCGCGGCGCGGGCTGCGGCGCGTCGTCGGCGTAGCCGAGAATGCAGTGGCCGACGCCCTCATAGCCCTCCGGCACGCCCCATTTCTTCATAAGCGCCCGTCCCCGCTCCGTCCTGAACGCAGGCTCGGCGCGGTCGATCCAGCAGCTTCCCAGCCCCACGGCCTGCGCCGCATTGAGCAGATTTCCCATGATAAGCGTGCCGTCCCGCACGCCCATCGGCCAGCTCATGTCGCCGAACACGACGATCACGACCGGCGCGCCGTAAAACGGCGCCGCGTCCGGCATACCCAGTATCTGACGGTTCAGCTCCTCGATCTCGTCGCGCTCGGCGCGGTTCGTCACGGCGACGATGCAGGCGCGCTGGCTCCCCATGGCAGTCGGCGCGTATTCGCCCGCCTCCAGTACCTTGTCCAGCAGCTCCCGCGGCACCGGCGTGTCCTTATACTTGCGTATCGCCCGTCGATGGGTAAGGTCATACAAAGTTTCTGCCATAATAATTTCCTCCTCAGCAGCAATTTTTGCAGATATGATAAACGATGAGGTCGCAGTCCGTGACCGTCTCGCCGGTCAGCGCCGACAGCTTCTCCGTCAGCCCGTCGATCATAATATCCTCCACGGCGGCGCAGCGGCTGCATATCAGATGCGCGTGCGGCGCGACGGTGCGGTCATAGCAGGCCGCGCCTCCGGCGAGCTCGATGCGGCGGATCTCCCCGGCGTCGACCATCAGGCCAAGGTTGCGGTAGACCGTCCCGCGGGCAATGCCGGGAACGCGCTCCTGCGCCTGTTCGTATATCTCCTCGGCGGTCAGATGCACCGGCCTTGCGCGGATGATGTCGTATATCACGCGGCGCTGTCTCGTCAAAGTCGTCCCCTCCGATTAGGAATCAATCTTAATATAGACTATAGCAGACGCCGGGCATATCTGTCAAGTACAGTGCAGCGTGAACCGGCGGCGGCATTAGGCCGGACTGTCAACGAGTTCTGTCCTGCACGCAAATACAACGGGTCAGGGACGCCCGCCGGGGTGAGTGTAGATCCACCTCGGCCGGGCAGATCAAATCAAGCTTGTCAAAGTGCATTTTTTGACAAGCGGAATACGCGTTTATGCGCTACCAAATCCGCCGGAAGTGTGATATAGTTATGTGTGAGGTGATTTTCATGGACGAACCGAGACCCTACCAGCGCGACGACAGCGCCTACCGCTCCAAATTCATCGACATGGACGAGGCGCTCCAGAAGATAAAATCCGGCGACTGCATCGCCGTGGCCTCCTATGGCAACGAGCCGGTCGGCTTCCTGCGGCGGCTCCATGAAATACGCGACCGCGGCGTACACGGCGTGACGCTGTGGCTCGCCAACCCGCAGGAGGAATATCCCTTCCTGACCATGGACGGCATGGAGGGCGTGATCGACATCCTCTCCATCTTCTACGGCCCGAGCCTCCGGCGGCTTCACTCCACCGGGCGCGTCAGCTTTGTGCCGAATAACCTGCACAGCTGCTTTGAGGCCATGTATGAGACGAAACGCCCCAATGTGTTCGTGGCCTCCGTCACGCCGATGGACCGCTTCGGCTATGTCTGTATGTCCACCAGCCAGCAGATGGAGCTCGAGATGTTCGACACCTGCGAGACGGTCATTCTGGAAACGAACGCGAACCTGCCCTATACCTTCGGCACGACGCGTATTCCCGTAGAGAAGGTCCAGTATTTTGTCGAGGACGACCAGCCCGTCGCCAACTCCCCCATCTATCCCCGCACCCCCGTACAGGAGGCGATCGCGGACTATGCCGCCGAGCTCATCCACGACGGCGACTGCATCCAGCTCGGCATCGGCGGTATGCCGGATGCGGTGGCAGAGCGCCTGACCGGGCGGCATGACCTCGGCATCTATACCGAGATGCTCGGCTCCGCCATGGGACGGCTCATGGCCTGCGGTGCGGTGAACAATTCGCGGAAAAACTTCTACCGCAACCGCTCCATCGCAGCGTTCACCTGGGGCACGCGGGAGCTTTACGACTTCATCAACGACAATCCGATGGTCGAGCTCATGCCCGTCCACTATGTCAACGACCCGTTCAACATCGCCAAAAACGAAAATCTCGTCTCCGTCAACACGGCGCTGGAGATCGACCTGACCGGGCAGGTCTGCTCCGAGACGATCGCCGGGAGGCAATACTCCGGCACCGGCGGCGCATGGGACTTCGCCTACGGCGCGTATCACGCTCCCGGCGGACGCGGCATCATCGCCCTGCAGTCCACCGCCAAGAGCGGCACAGTCTCACGCATCGTCCCCCAGCTCACAGCCGGCAACGTCGTCTCCATCCCGCGCAACATCGTTGACCACATCGTCACGGAATACGGCACGGCGCGTCTACGCGGCAAATCCGTCCGCGACCGGGCGCTCGCCCTCATCTCCGTCGCCCATCCCGACTTCCGGGAAGACCTCCGCGCCGCCGCCCGCCGTTTGCAGCTCATATGACAAGCACCGCCGCTTTATCCCTTGCGCCGAATGTGATATAATAATAGAGCAAAGCAGCGAGAACAGGAGGGAAGAGCATGATATACACACTGGAAGAGCTTCGGCAGCGCATTGCGCCCATCGCCCGCAAATATCAGATCCCCGCCGTATATCTGTTCGGCTCCTATGCCCGCAACGAGGCGACCGATGCCAGCGACGTCGACATCCTTATCGACCGCGAGGGCTCTGCGATACGGAGTATGTTCGATATGGGCGGCCTGTATGACGAGCTGCAGAGCAGCATCGGCAAGGACGTGGATCTTGTCACCCTGCAGTCGCTGCGGCAGAAAAGCACGCTGGAACGAACACCCTGGTTCGTTGAAAATCTGCAGAAGGATATGGTGAGGCTCTATGACTAACGCCGACCGCCAGCGCCTGATGCATATCCGCCGCTACTGCGAGGATATCGCCGGTTTTATCGACCGTTTCGGATGCGATCTTGATATTTTCTGCGAGGATCGGGCGTTTTTCAACGCCGTGTCCATGTGCGTTCTTCAAATTGGAGAGCTGGCGAATGGCCTTTCCGAGGAGTTCCGCAATGACACCAAAAACGAAATGCCCTGGGGTATGATACGCGGTATGCGCAACTGGCTCGCTCACGCCTATGCGCAGACGGACGAATCGGTCATCTGGGAGACCGCCGTCAACGACATCCCCGCCCTGCTTGCGTTTTGTGCACACACGCTGGACAGCGAGACCTGACGCCGTTTGCAGCTCATATGACAAGCACCGCCTGTTCCGGCAAGGAGCAGGCGGTTTTTCGTGCAGTCGTATTCTATTCCGTTATTTCCGGCACGGACTCATCCGCACTCTCCGGTTTATCCGGCGCTGTTTGGCCGCTCTCCATGAGCGCCCAGACGACCCACAGGATGGGCGTTACGAGGCAGAGCGCCACACAGAAGAAGTCCTGCACCGCGCAGCACAGCAGCGCACAGCCCGCTGCGCCGGTAAAGTCGCCGTCAAAGCGGCCTCGCAGCCAGGTGACGGCGCTGCACACGATACAGGCGAGATAGGCCGCCAGCCCCAGTATGCCGTTGTTGACGAGGTAGGCGAGGTAGATATTGTGCGTGTTCGACACGACGGCGGTGCGCATCCGCCCCGTCTCCTCGACGAAGCGGCTCCATGTGATGTCGATGCGCGAGCCGAACGTCCCCGGCCCGCCGCCGAGCAGCGGCCGCTCCGGCACGAGCGCAAGCGCCCCGCGCCATATCTCGACGCGATGTGAGCCGAATTCGTCGCGTATATCCCCGTGCAGTATGCGCGAGGCCTCCCATATCGTCCCGCTCTGTCCCGGCCAGAACCACAGCACGACGAGTCCCGCCAGCACGAGCGCGCCAGCGCATATGCCCGCCGTCCGCCGCGCCCGCCTTGTCGGCAGCATCACGGGCACGCACACAAGCACCGAGGCCAGCGCCCCGACCCAGGCCGCCTCCGCCTCGCTGAAAGCGAGAATGACGAGGCAGAGCGCCGACACCGCGAGCAGGTATATCCGCTCCCAGCGCCGTTTTGCGCGCAGGCCGGTCACCAGCGTCAGCGGCGTGACGATGCAGAGATACTGCCCCAGCAGACCGACGTTGCCGATGGTGCCGAGAAAGGCGCCGTGATACGCGCCGTATTTGTCGTAATAATTTGTGCCCTCCGGATACAGGCCGAGGGGATCGAATCCAAAGAGCTGCAGCGCCGCCACAAGGCAGCAGAGCGCCGCCGCACCCGCCATGACCCAGATATAGCTGCGCTTCGGCCGCGCCAGCAGCGACACGCCGAAAAAGATCGCGCCGTAATATGCGAGCGTCAAAAAGCCGTCATAGCGCGGCTTATCCGTGGCCGCAGGCGAGCCGAGCAGCGTGTTGTCCCACCACGGCGACAGCAGCGCCGACAGCGCCGACAGCAGCAGAAACGCCGCCATCGCCCAATGCACCGGGCGCAGCGCCGGGCGGAAGCCCTCACGCCGCAGCGCCGCAAGCCCGACGAGCAGCAGCGCGCAGGCGAACCAGACCGCCGTCGCGTAGTAGAAAAAGCGCGCCTTCGGCTGCGTGATGTTCGAATAGCCGCCGCCCCAGAAAAGCGGAAACACGCCGAGCATGATATATATGTATTTGTCCGTGATCCATCGGGCGAGGCCGATACAGCTTTTGTTTTCCATATCCCCAGTATACCACAGCCGCGCCGCAAATGCACCCGCCTTATTATGACTTGTGACGGCGGCGGATTTGCGCTATAATGAATGAGCGCCCACGCTCGCGCAAATACTGATACAAGAGTATGAGAACGAGGTGAATGGCATTGAGCTGCCACAAGGAATTTGCTCCCTCGCCGGAGCTTTTGGAGAAAATGGATATGTACTGGCGCGCGGCGAACTATCTCTCCGCCGGCCAGCTTTACCTTCTGTCGAACCCCCTGCTGCGCACCCCGCTGACAGAGGCGGACTTCAAAAAGAAGATCGTCGGGCACTGGGGCACCGTGCCGGGGCAGAACTTCATCTACACCCATCTGAACCGCGTTATACGCGAGTATGACCTTGACATGATATACCTCTCCGGTCCCGGTCACGGCGGCAACGCCATGGTCGCGCAGGACTGGCTTGACGGCAGCTATACGGAGATATACCCCGACATCACCCGCGACGAGGAGGGCATGGAGCGCCTGTTCAAGCGTTTCTCCTTCCCCGGCGGCATCCCGAGCCACGTCGCGCCGGAGACACCCGGCTCCATCCACGAGGGCGGCGAGCTCGGCTATTCGCTGGCACACGCCTTCGGCGCGGTGGCGGACAACCCCGGACTCATCGCGGCCTGCGTCGTCGGCGACGGCGAGGCGGAGACCGGCCCGCTCGCCACGAGCTGGCACCTCAACAAATTCAACGACCCGCGCACGGACGGCGCGGTGCTCCCCATCCTGCACCTCAACGGCTATAAGATCGCCAATCCCACGGTGCTGGCGCGCATCTCCAAGGAGGAACTTCGCAAATTCTTTGAGGGCTGCGGCTGGAAGCCCTATTTCGTCGAGGGCGACGATCCGAAGAAAATGCACCGCAAGATGGCGGACGTCATGGACAGCTGCATCGCGGAGATACTCGAATACCAGCGCGACGCCCGGGACAGCGGCGCGGCCTCGCGCCCGCGCTGGCCGATGATCATTCTCCGCAGTCCCAAGGGCTGGACAGGACCGGAGGCCGTGGACGGCCTGCCCGTGGAGGGCACCTTCCGCGCCCATCAGGTACCCATCCCCGCCGACACGCCGGAGCACCGGAAGCTCATCGAGGACTGGCTCCGCAGCTACCGCCCGGAGGAGCTTTTCGACAAAAACGGCACGCCGGTCAAGGCGCTGCTCGACCTTGCCCCCAGGGGCGCGGCGCGCATGGGCGCGAATCCCCACGCCAACGGCGGGCTTCTGCTGCGCGACCTGCGTATGCCGGACTTCCGCGACTATGCCGTGGACGTGCCCGCGCCGGGCGCCGTCGAATGCGAGGATATGCGCCGCCTCGGTCAATTTGTCCGCGACATCTATAAGGAAAACGCCCAAGAGCGTAATTTCCGCGTATTCGGCCCGGACGAGACGGCCTCCAACCGCCTCTCCGCCGTCTTTGAGCAGACGAGCCGCGACTGGAACGCCGCCACCGTTCCCGGCGACGAATTCCTTGCGCCGGACGGACAGGTCATGGACTCCATGCTCTCCGAGCACGTCTGCGAGGGTATGCTGGAGGGCTATCTTCTCACCGGGCGGCACGGCTTCTTCAACTCCTACGAGGCGTTCATCCGCATCGTGGACTCCATGTTCGCCCAGCACGCGAAATGGCTCAAGGTCTGCAACCAGCTCCCGTGGCGGCAGAAGATCGCCTCGCTCAACTATGTCCTCGCATCCAACGTGTGGCAGCAGGATCACAACGGCTTCACACACCAGGATCCCGGCTTCCTCGACCATGTGGCCAACAAAAAGGCCGACGTGGTACGGCTCTATCTGCCGCCGGACGCCAACTGCCTGCTCAGCTGCTTCGACCACGTTATCCGCAGCCGCAACTACGTCAACGTCATCGTCGCGTCCAAGCACCCGCGTCCCCAGTGGCTGACCATGGAGCAGGCCGTCAAGCACTGCACCGAGGGCATCGGCATCTGGCAGTGGGCGTCCACGGATGCGGGCGAGGAGCCGGATATCGTGATGGCCTGCTGCGGCGACACGCCGACGCTCGAGACGCTCGCCGCCGTGACCATACTGCGCGAGGCGTTCCCGGAGCTGCGCATCCGTGTCGTGAACGTCGTGGATCTCATGCGCCTCCAGTCGAACACCCAGCATCCGCACGGTCTCTCCGACCGCGACTATGAGATGCTGTTCACCGCCGACAAGCCCATCGTCTTTGCGTTCCACGGCTACCCCAGCCTCATCCATGAGCTGACCTACCGCCGCCGGAACAAGGATCTGCACGTCCGCGGCTATGTGGAGGAGGGCACCATCACCACGCCCTTTGATATGCGCGTGCTGAACGGGCTCGACCGCTTCAATCTGGTGCTGCTCGCGCTGCACCATCTCCCCTGCCTCGGCAACCGCAGCGCGGCGCTGGCGCAGCAGATGAAGGACAAGCTGGTGGAGCACCGCCAGTATATCAACAAATACGGCGTGGATATGCCGGAGGTGGCGGAGTGGAAATGGACAAATGGCTTGAAGTAAGCGTGAGCGCGCAGGGCGACCCCGAGGCACTCTGCACGCGTCTGGAGGAATACGGGCTCTCCGGCTTCGTCATCGAGGACGAGGCGGATTTCCGCCGCTTCCTCGCGGAGAACACGCAATATTGGGACTATGTGGATGAGGCGCTGGAGGCGGAATACACCGGCGCGTCGCGGGTAAAATTCTGGCTTGCCGACACGGACGGATCGGCGGCGCTGCTTGCAAAGCTTCAAAAGCTCGGCCTTGCGCCGCAGGTGCGCACGGTCGAGTCCGCCGACTGGGAAAACCGCTGGCGCGACTACTATAAGCCCATCCCCATCGGGGAAAGGCTCATCATCGTCCCGGAGTGGGAGCATGCCGGCTCCGACCGGCTCCCGGTCGTGCTTGACCCCGGTCTGCTGTTCGGCACCGGCTCCCACGCAACGACCCGCATGTGTCTTGAGGCACTGGAGCGCTTTGCCGCACCCGGCAAAACGGCGCTCGACCTCGGCTGCGGCAGCGGCATACTCGGCATCGCTGCGGTCGTGCTCGGCTGCGAGAGCGTCACCGCAGTGGACATCGACGAAAAGGCGCGGGAGATCGTCCCCGCGAACGCCGCGCTCAACGGCTGCGCCGAGCGTATCCGCGTCCGCACCGGCGATCTGACCGCCGATGCTCATCTGCGCGCCGCGCTGGGCGGCGGCTATGACATCGTGCTCGCAAACATCGTGGCGGACGTGATATTGGCGCTCGCACCCCATATCCGTCCCTCTATGGCCGAGGGCGGCGTCTTCATCACCTCCGGCGTGATCGACGGGCGCGAGGACGAGGTGGAGCACGGCCTGCAGACAGCGGGCTTCATCATCGAAGAGCATAAACATGAGGAGGAATGGCACTGCTTTGTGTGCCGCTGACAGCCTATGAAAATAAACCCCGATTACCGACTGGATTACGACATGGACGACATTCGCGTCCAACGCCGCGAGGCGGGCGAGTGGCGCGACCTCGCCCCCATCAGCGAGACGGCCGCCATGGTCTGGGAGGGCGTGGAGCGCGGCATCGGCCGCGCCCGCCTCATCGAGGCCGTGGTCAACGAATTTGACGGCGCGGACGAGGCGACCGTCGCCGCCGACCTGGACGCGCTCATAGCGCAGCTCACAGCGCTCGGCATCCTCGAGACCTGACTCGAACGGAGCCTACATACATGGACATGGACGAACTGCGGCAGACCGTGGCCGCCAACATCATCCGACTGCGCGCCGCCGCCGGTATGACACAGACAGAGCTGGGCGAGAAGCTCAATTACTCCGACAAGAGCGTTTCCAAGTGGGAGCGCGCCGCCGCGCTGCCCGACCTGCTCGTGCTGCGGAACATGGCGGAGCTTTTCGGCGTGGACGTGGACTACTTCCTCCATGAGCACAACGAGCCGACCCCGGACGGTATGCCATTAAAGGGCGACTTCCCGGATTACGGCATGATCATCGGCGTGTGCGTGGCCTCCATCTTCACGCTGGCCGTGCTCGTATTCGTCGTGCTCTGGCTCTTCGGCCACATCGTCTGGCCGGTGCTGGGCGCGGCGGTGCCCGTGACGCTCATCGCCGTGCTGGTGCTGAATACGCTCTGGCGAAACGGGCGCGGCAACGTCTGGCTCGTCATGGCGCTGGTTTTCAGCCTGCTTGCGCTGGTCTACCTTATCTTCATGGCGTGGAACATATGGCAGCTTTTCCTCGTCCTGCTCCCGGCGGAGCTTGTCGTCTACTTGAGCTTCCAGATACGCCGGAAGCCCTCATAACACTGGGATTCTACTATCCGTAGAGTGCGAGATACGGGCGCGTAGAGCCGCGAGCTGCGGTCTCTACGCGCCCGCGCATTATAGTAGCTTGCCTTTTGCGGCGGCGGCGCTTATGCTTATGGGCGGAAAAATTCTGTAACCACGGAGGCATAGCCATGAGCGACTATATTCTGAGCTGCTGCTCGACCGCCGATCTGTCCAAGGAGCATTTTGACTCCCGCGACATCCGCTACGTCTGCTTTCACTTCACCCTCAACGACAAGCAGTACCCCGATGACCTCGGCCAGTCCGTTCCCTTCCACGACTTCTACCGCGCCATTGCATCCGGCGCGGAGAGCCACACCTCCCAGGTCAACATCGAGGAGTTCATCCGCTTCTTCACCCCGTTTCTGGAGCAGGGCAAGGACGTGCTCCATGTGAGCCTCTCGTCCGGCATCTCCGGCTCGTATAACTCCGCGTGCAGCGCGGCGGAAATGCTGCGCGAGCAGTTCCCCGACCGCCGCGTCTACGTCGTGGACTCGCTGGGCGCATCCTCCGGCTACGGCCTGCTCATGGACAAGCTCGCCGACCTGCGCGACGGCGGCATGGGCGTGGAGGAGCTGTATAATTGGGCGCTCGCCAACCGGCTGCGCCTGCACCACTGGTTTTTCTCGACCGATCTCAGCTTCTACGTCAAGGGCGGGCGCATCTCCCGCGCCGCCGGCACGGTCGCGACCGTGCTCGGCATCTGCCCGCTGCTCCATATGGACGAGCCGGGGCATCTTGTGCCCGTGGAGAAGATACGCTCGAAAAAGCGCGTCATCGCCGCCATCGTCGACCGTATGCGCGAGTATGCCGACGACGGCCTCGACTACAGCGGCAAGTGCTATATCTCCAACTCCGACTGCCCGGAGGATGCCAAGGCCGTAGCCGATCTGGTCGAAGCCACGTTCCCGAAGCTGGACGGTCCCGTCTGCATCAACAGCGTCGGCACCGTCATCGGAAGCCACACAGGTCCCGGCACCGTCGCCCTCTTCTTCTGGGGCCGCGACCGCGCCGAGGGTCTCAACAAATAAGTCCTAAAATCCGCATAAGCAAAGCTGCCTCTTTGGGAACGACCCAAGGAGGCAGACCAATACAACAATATATTGTTTTCGGGAGGCGGCGTGAGTAATCATGCCGCTTCAGTCTGTCAAGGAGCCCCCCGTTTTCAACCTGCAAAACAGAAGTAGTCTTAATTCAGTTTTATCATACTGCCTTATAAAGCCTCAGCATACTATGGTCGGGCTTTTCTTCTGTGACCGTTTTGAACTGTCTGACGAATCAATTTATGAAAAATCTTACCGCCAGAGTTAAAAGCAAGGCTCTTATCGCCGCTTGCTTGGCATTAGCCGCCTGTGAGGAGGCTCCCGCAGGCGAGAATTCCAGGAGGCATCCGGCTATTTCTCGCTCTGTCAGTCCTCGTCCATCGCGTAGTATACGCCGCTGTCGCGGCGGCGTACCTCGTGCTTTGGGGGAACACCCCAGGATGGCAGCTTTTTTATGTCCTTTCGCTTATTCCGTGATGAGCGCGGTAAGTTCGTCTATTTCCGTCTCCGTCATGCCGCAGGCAGTGAGATAGGCTCTTGCAGCCTCGGTATAGTCCGCGCTGCGGTCGATCTCCGCCGAGCCGGTCAGGTATTCGATGAAGGAGTCGAAATAGAGGCTGGCGACCGCCTCATAGCGCTCCGGCGTCCCATCCTCGGTGATGCCGTAGTAGTTGGCATAGGTCGTCATATAGTCCGCGCACAGCTCGTCATAGCCCGCGCCGGCGAGCGCCTCCAGCACAAGGCATACAAAGCCGGTGCGGTCCTTGCCCTCCATGCAGTGGATATAGGCGGGGCCGCCGTACCGGAGCAGATGGCGCAGCCCCTGCGCAACGCTCGCCTTGTAGTCGTCGGAGTCATAGTTCGCGCTCATGGAGAGCAGCACGTCGCGTCCCTGCTCATAGAGCGAGCGCGTATACTCCGAGGCAAAGCTCTCATCGGCGAGATAGCCCTCCAGCTCCTCCTCGGAGTCCGCGAGATCCAGAATGCACTGTATCCCGGCGGCCTCGAGCAGCGCGTCCGCCACAGCGGCACGGCCACGGCTGTTATCGACCGGCGAGGCGCCGCGATAAAGGAAATTTTCCTTGAGCCTCCCGCCCGACATCGCCCGGAAGTTCGCAAACGCCTCGTCGCTCGCATAGTCGCTGCGCTCGGTCGAATAGCTCTGTCCCAGCGCCTCATAGGTCGCAAGGTACTTCCCGGCGGTATTGAGCGTGAGCTCCACGGTATCGCCGTCCTTCAGGCCGAGCGGCGTCCAGAGGTCGCGGTTGTTGCAGGCAATGAGGACATACTCGTTCTTGGGATAGGCGACAATGACGGGATCGCCCGTTTTCACGTAGTAGCCGTTATAATACGGCACGTCGCTGTAGCTCTCGCCGTTGCTGAAGCTGATATCGAAGCTGTCCCCGAAGGAAAAGCCCGCCGCAGCGAAGTCGTCCGCCGTCAGCGTGAGGACGGCGGAATCGAATTTGGGATCCTTTGACACGCTCGCCGTCAGCGCTTCCGTTTTGCCGCCGCAGGCGGCCAGCGTCAGTATGAGCGACAGCAGCAGTACAAGGCTTATGCCCCGATTCATGTGTTTCATGGTCATGCTCCTTTTCATTTTTATTCCTCGTTCATCGCATAGTATGCGCCGCCGTCGCGGCGGCGTACCTCGTGCTTTTCGTAGTAGCCGATGAGCGCCCCGCTCTCGTCGCGCAGGGCGATCATATAGACATCGGCATCGTCCGCCTCGTGGCGGTAGGTGAAGACGCGGTTATGCTCCGCGCTCCGGCCAAACCAGTCGAGCACCCGCCCGATCGCCGCGTTCGAGGCCGCGTTGTGGCAGGCGAGCAGGCTCCGCCCGACCAGCGCCGCGCCGCCGCGCTTGGCATAGCGCTGCTGCGCCGTGGGGTTCATATAGATAATGGTGTGCGCCGTGTCGCATATCACGATGGGCGCTACGTCCTGATCGACCAGGCTTTTGAAATACTGTGAAAGCTCCATGCTTATTCCTCCTCGTTATCCGCGCCGGTGACGAAGCCACCGCCGAGCAGCCGTCCGTTTGCGTCATAGAGCGCCGCCGCCTGTCCCGGTGCGGGCGCCCGCACGGGCGAGGCACAGTGCAGCACCGCGCCGCCCTCCGCCGTCAGCGCCACCCGGCAGGGGGTCGGCGCCGTGCGGGTATGCCGCGTCCGCACCGCCGCGTCCAGCGTCTCCGCCTCCGGCGGCACGAGCCAGGACAGCGAGCGCACGAACACGCGCCGCTTCCAGAGCGCCGGCTCATCCACCAGATATACTCGCCGCGTCGCCGCGTCGATGCGCCCGACATAGACCTTTTTCCCGAGCGCCACGCCCAGATTGCGGTGCTGGCCGATGGTGCAGCGGGAAACGCCCCGGTGCTGCCCGACGCAGCGGCCATCGTACCAGTATTCCCCCGGCCCATCCGTGCCGCCTCTCGCATCGAGCCACGCGGCATAGTCGTTGCCCGGGATGAAGCATATCTCCATGCTGTCCCGCTTTTTGGCCGCCGGAAGCGCGAGGGAGGCAGCCATCTCCCGCACCTCGCTTTTCTCATACGCGCCGAGCGGCAGCAGCAGCCGCGCCGCCTGTCCCGGCGTGATGCGGCAGAGCATATAGCTCTGGTCGTTCGCGTCCCGTCCGCGATACAGACCGTCCGTCCCGCGGCGGACGTAGTGGCCGGTCGCGATATAACGCGCGCCGTTCGCATCGGCAAAGCGCTCCAGCGCCGCCATCTTCACGCTCGGATTGCAGAGCACACAGGGATTCGGCGTTTCGCCGCGCAGATAGGCCGCCGCAAAGGGCGCGCACACACGGCTCTCCATCGCGCCGCGCACATCCTCGACTGTAAGCTCGATCCCTGCCCGCGCAGCGGCAGCCTCCGCCGCCTCCCGTCCGCCGGGTGCGCCGTTTTCCAGATACAGCGCCAGAACGCGGTACTCCCGCTTCAAAAGCTCCGCCGACACGGAGGAATCCACGCCGCCGGACAGTCCCAATACTACCGTTTCCATTCGCTCTTCTCCACCCATATCATCAATGCCGTAATATCCGCCGGGGAGACGCCGGATATGCGCCCGGCGCGTCCGAAGCTCTCCGGCCGTATGTGCGCCAGCTTCTGCCGCGCCTCGGTGCGCAGCCCCTGCACCGCCTCATAGTCGATGTCCGGCGGGATGCGCCTGTCCTCCATGCGCCGGAACTCCGCGATCTCCCGCTCCTGCCGCCGGATGTACCCGGCGTATTTGACGCAGATCTCCACCTCGCGCCGCACGTCGCGCGGCAGCGCCGGACGCTCCGGATCAAGCGGCGCAAGCGAGTCATAGCTGTTTTCCGGCCGCTTCAGCAGCTCATAGAGTCTCGTATGCTCCAGCCGCTCGATCTCCCGGCGCACCGCCGCGTATTTTTCCTCCGTGCGGCGGTACTGCGCCTCGGAGACAAGCCCCAGCGCATAGCCCAGCGGGGCCAGGCGCTCGTCGGCGTTATCCTGCCGCTGCACAAGGCGGTATTCGCTCCGCGAGGTCATCATGCGGTACGGCTCCTCCGTGCCCTTGGTGACGAGGTCATCGATGAGCGCGCCGATATAGCCCTGATCGCGGCGGAGGATGAACGGCTCCTGTCCCCGCACATGGCGGGCGGCGTTGATCCCGGCGATGAGCCCCTGTGCCGCCGCCTCCTCATAGCCGGACGAGCCGTTGAACTGTCCCGCGCCATATAGCCCCGATATCTTCTTCGTTTCAAGCGTCGGGTAAAGCTCCGTCGGGTCAACGCAGTCATATTCGATGGCGTAGGCCGCACGGGTCATCTCCGCCCGTTCCAGCCCCGCGATGGTGCGCAGCGCCCGCTCCTGCACGTCCTCCGGCAGCGAGGAGGAAAAGCCCTGGACGTATAGCTCCCGCGTGTCAAGCCCCATCGGCTCGATGAACAGCGGGTGGCGCTGCTTGTCCGGGAAGGTCACGATCTTCGTCTCGATGGACGGGCAGTAGCGCGGCCCCACGCCGGATATCGTCCCGTTGTACAGCGGGCTGCGGTCAAGGCTCTCGCGGAGGATGCGGTGCGTCTCCTCGTTGGTATAGGTGAGGTAGCAGACGGCGTGGTTTTCCGGCGGCGTTTCCGTCGAGAATGAGAACGGCTCCGCCTCGCTGTCGCCGTTCTGCAGCTCCATGCGCGAAAAATCGACCGTGCGGGCGTTGATGCGCGGCGGCGTGCCCGTCTTGAAGCGGCGCATGGCAAGCCCCAGCTCGCCCAGCCGCAGACCGAGCGCATTGGCCGCCGCCATATTGTCCGGTCCCGATTCGCGCACGCACTCGCCCGTGATGGTGCGCCCGCGCAGATATGTCCCGGAGGCAACGACGGCCGCCGACACGCGCCACACAGCGCCCTTGTCCGTCGTGACGGAGACGATGCGGCCATTTTCTACACCGATGTCCACGATCTCCGCCTGCTTCACGCGAAGGCGCTCCTGCTCCTCAAGCGTTCGCTTCATCACGGCCTGATAAAGCCGCCTGTCCGCCTGCGCCCGCAGAGAACGCACCGCCGCGCCCTTGCCCGTGTTCAGCATACGGTACTGGATGCAGGCCTTATCCGCCGCCTTGCCCATCTCGCCGCCCAGCGCGTCAAGCTCCCGCACGAGCTGTCCCTTGCCCGTGCCGCCGATGGCCGGGTTGCAGGGCATATTGCCCACCATATCGAGACTCAGCGTAAAGCAGACCGTGTCGCAGCCGAGCCGTGCGGCGGCCAGCGCCGCCTCGATCCCGGCGTGTCCCGCGCCGATCACCGCCACCTCGCATTGTCCCGCCTCGTAATATTGCAAGGCACTCGCCTCCCTGTTCTTATCCGATGTTGTCCAGATACAGCGCCCAGGCCGCGTCCTCCCACTGGGAGGCGTCGTCCAGCCCGTTGGCGCGCGCCGTCGCTGTCAGGTCGAGCAGGCCGTAGCTCACCTTCGTGAACGTAAAGCCGCCGTCCGCCATTGTGCCGGAGAAGGTCAGCATCGCGGACATCTCCGCGCCGTTCACCGTGCCGGACACCTCGGTCTTATAGCTGACGCTCCCGCTGCTCTTGACGGTCAGGAGGCTGCCGTCCGCCGCCTCATAGGTTCCGGCGCGCAGCGGCACCGCCGTGGGTGCGGGTGTGGGTTCCGGTGTCGGCACCGCCGTAGGTGCCGCCGTAGGCACGGGCGTCGGCGCCGCTGTCGGAACAGGCGTCGAAGCCGCCGTTGGAACCGGCGTCGCCGCAGCGTATATCCCGCCGCCCGTCTCTCCGGACGGCTCGCCGGAGCCAGCCGAACGCGGCTCCATCGAGCTCACATCGCTCACGGGCGCAGTCGCCGCCGCCGTTGTCTCCGTCTCCGTCGTCGTTTTATTCCCGCAGGCCGCAAGCGCCGCGAGCAGCGCCGCCGTGCAAAGGATCGCAACAAGCCGTTTCATAGCCGTTTTCCGCCTTTTTTCGTGATATGTCCCATTATAGCACAGCTATCGGGGAAAATATATAAACAGAACGCCTGTTTTTTGTGCCGACTCACACCGTTCCCCGCTTGATTTTTCACAAAGCCTGTACTATAATTTATATTGTTTGAGTACACTTGTTCAATAATCGCCCTTCGGGGCCTGAGAAAAATGGAGGTTATTACAAATGAAAGACATCTATCTTGTCAATTGCTGCCGCACCGCTGTCGGCTCGATGGGCGGCTCCCTCAAGGACATCCCCGCCCCCAAGCTGGGCGGCATCGTCATCAAGGAAGCACTGAAGCGCGCCGGCGTCGATCCCGCCAACCTTGACGAGGTCATCATGGGCAACGTCCTGACCGCCGCTCTTGGCCAGAACCCCGCCCGCCAGGCCGCTGTCGAGGCCGGTGTCCCCGTGGCCGTCCCCTGCTTCACCGTCGGCATGGTCTGCGGCTCCGGCATGAAGGCCGTCATCGAGGCCGGCCGTGCCATCGCCTGCGGCGACGCTGAGCTCGTCGTTGCCGGCGGTATGGAGAATATGTCCGCCGCCCCCTATGCGCTGCCCGATATGCGCTACGGCAAGAAGATGGACGTCTCCATGGGCACCAAGGGTCTGGTCGACACCATGGTCAAGGACGGCCTCTGGGACGCCTTCAACAACTACCACATGGGCACCACCGCCGAGAACATCTGCGACATCTGGGGCATCACCCGCGAGGATCTTGACGACTTCGCATACAGCAGCCAGATGAAGTGCAAGGCCGCCCAGGAAGCCGGCCGCTTCGACGACGAGATCGTCGCCGTCCCCGTGAAGGTCAAGAAGGAGATCGTTGACTTCAAGGTCGACGAGTTCCCCCAGAAGAACCCCGACCGCGAGAAGATGGGCCGCCTGAAGGGCGCGTTCCGCCTCTCCGACGACAACAAGTTCGAGGCCGACGGCGGCTCCGTGGTCGACACCTTCGGTGCGGCCGCCTGCCGTAAGGTCGAGAACGACGGCTCCCTGCGCGTGACCGCGGGCAACGCCTCCGGCATCAACGACGGCGCGGCCGCCATCGTCCTCGCCTCCGAGGAAGCCGTCAAGAAATACAACCTCAAGCCCATGGCCAAGCTGACCGGCTGGGGTCAGGGCGGCGTCGATCCCAAGATCATGGGCACCGGCCCGGTCGCCGCGACCAAAAACCTCATGGCCAAGACCGGCCTCACCGTCGCCGACTTCGACCTCATCGAGGCGAACGAGGCCTTTGCCGCCCAGTCCATCGCTGTGGCGCGTGAGCTCGGCTTCGACATGAACAAGGTCAACGTGAACGGCGGCGCCATCTCCATCGGCCACCCCGTCGGCTGCTCCGGCGCCCGCATCATCGTGACCCTCATCCACGAGATGCTGAAGCGTCCCGACGCGAAGAAGGGTCTTGCCACCCTCTGCATCGGCGGCGGCCTCGGTGTTGCCACCAGCTGGGAGAAGGTCTGATATCGTCCCATCAAGGGCGCGTTTCGGCGCGCCCTTTCCCCGATCCCCTCTGGTTAAACAAATGACAGACCCGTTAAAACTCTGTCGCTGAGTCATCACAGCAAAATCATCAATATATAGGAGGAAATGCACCTTGGCTGAAATCATCACTGTGCAGCAGGCTGTCGATCTCATCCCCGACGGCGCAACACTCATGATCGGCAATTTCGTCGGCTGCGGAAACCCCCACCATCTTCTGCACGCGCTTGCCCAGAGCGGCAAGGGCAGCTTCCGCACCATCCACAACGACTCGTCCATGATCATGAGTCCGCGCGGTACGGCAGACGGCAGCGAGTACTACGGCCTTGCGGAGCTCATCCACAACGGCCAGATCGTCCACTACACCGGCTCGCACCTCGGCACGAACTCCGAGGCGACGGCGCTCTGGCGCGAGGGAAAGCTCGGCGTTGACCTCGTCCCGCAGGGCAGTCTCGCCGAAATGATCCGCGCCGGCGGCTCCGGCCTCGGCGGCGTTCTCACGCCGACCGGCGTCGGCACCGAGGTCGAGGAAAGTCCCTATGTCGATCGCAAGGTCATCATCGGGGACAAGGAATATCTGCTCATGAAGCCCCTGCACGCGGACTTCGCGCTGCTGGAGGCCTACAAGGTTGACAAAGCGGGCAACATCTGGTATAAGGGAACTCAGCGCAACTTTGCCCCGCTGATGGCACTGGCCGCCGACATCGTTATGGTCGAGGCCGAAAACTTGGTCGAGGTCGGCGAGATCGAGCCGGAGAACGTTCACACGCCCGGCGTGCTCGTCAAGTATATCATCGTCAGGGAGGGCAAATAAAATGGAAAAAGAACGGATAAAACCCTTTATCGCCCGCCGTGTCGCCATGGAATTCAAGGACGGCTGGGTCGTCAATCTCGGCATCGGTCTGCCCACGCTCTGCACGAGCTTCCTTCCGGAGGGCGTCCACGTCACCGTCCACTCCGAGGTCGGCATCATCGGCCAGGGCGCGACCCCGGACGAGTCGAACCGCGACTGGCTCCACGTTGTGGATGCCGGCGGCTGGCCCGCGAGTTGCAACAAGGGCGGCTCCTTCACCGACTCCGCCACCAACTTCTGCCTCATCCGCGGCGGCCACGTTGACGCGGTCGTGCTCGGCGGCTTGGAGGTCGATGAGCATGGCAGCCTCTCCAACTGGAAGATACCCGGAAAGATGATGCCCGGCATGGGCGGCTCGATGGATCTGCTTGTCGGCGCGAGGAACGTCATCGTCGCCATGGAGCACACCTCCAAGGGCAACGTGAAGATCCTCAAGCAGTGCAAGCTCCCCTACACTGCCGTGCACTGCGTCCACCTCATCGTCACGGAGATGTGCGTCATCGAGGTGACGGACGAGGGGCTCGTCCTGCGGGAGTTCAACCCGGAGCTCGGCACCGCCGAGGAGGCCATCGCCGCCATCCAGGCCGTGACTGAACCGACGCTCATCATCCCGCCGGATCTCAAGGCTATGCCGTAACGGCCGTTTCGCAATCCCACGCTGCGCCCGTTCTTTCCATGAGAATAGGCGCAGTTTTATTTTTCCGCAGACGAAAGGAGTCTTTGTATGAAACGGGACAAGCTTAAAACGCAGGACATCCTTGTGCTGGCGCTGGCCGTCGTGACGGTCGTCATATGCCTGCTGGTGCTGATACCGAACTTCTCCCAGCGCAACGATATGAGCGCTCTCGTCACCTCCACGCCCGCAACGCCGGAGCCGACAGCCGAGCCGACGCCCGAGCCCACGCCGGAGCCCACGCCCGAGCCCACGCCCGAGCCGAACCCCAATGAGGAGGCGAGCCGCGCCATGCTCGACGATATGAGCACGGAGGATAAGGTCTGGCAGCTCTTCCTTGCCACGCCGGAATCCGTGGCGGACGTCGACCTCGTCACCATCAGCGGCGACGGGATGCAGGCCGGCCTTGAAAGCCGCCCCGTGGGCGGTCTTATCTACGCCAGCGACAACATCGAGGACGAGACCCAGCTTCAGGAGATGCTCGCCGGGGCGCAGGAGCGCTCCCACACGGCGCTGTTCCTCGCCTATGACAAGAGCGCCGGAAGCTCCCACATCACGCTGTCCGGCAATATGCGCTCGCTCGGCTTCAACCTCGGCCTTGACGAAAACGAGGACGGGCTGCTCTATGCCGCGCCCTACAGCGATGGTATGCCGCTCGACGGGCTGGCCGCCGTCATCATGCCGGGTGACAGCGTGACGCTCGGCGACGGCACGGAAACGAGCGAGAGCGAATCCGGCGAGGAGGCGAGCTCTGTCCCCCTGTTTCTGTCCTACGACCACGTTGCGGGGCAGCTCCGCGACACGGACGGCTTCGACGGCCTCATCCTCACCCCGCTGCTCAAGGGCGGCATCGAGGGCTATGAGACGGGCGAGCTGGCCGTCGGCGCGCTGACGGCGGGCTGCGACATTATCTGCGCACCGGGCGATCTGACCGGGGCGGTACAGGCCGTGATCGAGGCCATCAACAACGGCGAGCTCCCGCTCTCCCGCGTAAACGAGAGCGTCCAGCGCATCCTCCTTGCCAAGCTCGACGCCGGTATCCTCCAGCCGGAGACGGCCGAACCGGCCACTGAGACTGCGACCGAGACGCAGGAGACCGCGGAGTAAAGCCCCCGCGGCTGAGTCCCCAGACAAAACAAATCGCCCCGCAGCCACTCGCTGCGGGGCATAGACTACATTTTGGAGGCGCGGAATGGATCGAGATCTGACGAAAGGGTCTGTTATCAAGTCCATGCTGCTGTTTGCCGTGCCGCTCATTTTGGGCGACCTGCTGCAGCAGTGCTACAACATCGCCGACACGCTCATCGTTGGCCGCTTTCTTGGGCGGAGCGCGGCGTGGGCGGCGCGGCGGAGGCTGCTGCAGGGGCACACACGCAAATACATCGAGTCAGGGTCGCCCGCCGGGGGCGGGCGTAAATTCACTTCGGCCGGGCAGATCAAATCGGGCTTGTCAAGGCTCGTTTTTTGACAAGCTCAAGCGGCGGCTGCCGAGGCAGCCGCCGCTGAAATATATTGCTCAGTCCTTTTTCTTCTTGCCGAGGACAACGGCTGCGCAGAGCGCCGAGCCTGCGCCGAGCATAACAGCGATCCAGAGCGCCATATTGCTCTCATCGCCCGTCTTGGCGACAGTACCGCTCTTGGTCTTGCTGTCGGTCTCAGCGGTCTTGTCATCGGTACTGGTATCCTCATCGGTATCGCTATCGTCATCGCCCTTGAGCGCGCCCTCGATCACGGTAACATTGCCCTCGCTGTCGACAACGAGCGTCACGCCGTTTTTGCCGGCTTCATACACGATGCGTTCGGCCTGCTTATTGCCGATCTGCACCTTGCCGCCCGCAGGCACCTTGACGCTGTCCTTGCCCGCCTCGGGGCTGTTGGCAGTCACAAGGATCTCATCGTTGCCGGAGCTCTCCGGATTCTGGATGCGCTGACCGCTGCCGCCGCCGAGGACGATGTCGCTGTCCTTGAGGGTGGCACTGCCGCTCGCAATGAGGACATTAGCATCTTCAAAATCCAAGGTAAACTCCGCGTTATCCGACCCGGCGGTAAAGGCAAAGGTCTTGGTAACCTGCCCCACCGTGAGATCGAGCGTGAAGCTGTCGCCCGCCTTGGCAAGCTTCACGGTGGTGGGAGTATTGTATCCGTACACCACGGTCGTTTCGCCCTTGTTCGTCTTGGGCACGGTGACGACCTGTACATCCTCCCCGCCGCCGAGCTTCAGCGTCACGTCATTTTCGAGACCGCCGGACACGACAGCCTTTTCGCCGAGCTTCGTCAGCCTGCCGCCGTTCAGCGGGAAGCTGCTGCCCTCCACAGGGGTATAGGTCACACCGTTGATGATGACAGGAGCCTCGACATGGAGCATACCGTCCGCGTCGATCTCAACCGCAAGGCCTTCTTCATCGTCGGGGTTTTCAACCGCGGCCTCACCGATCGCGACCTTGCCGCTCTCGGGAATAGCCAAGGTGCTCTCGTCGTCACTGACGCTGACGATAACGTAGGCATCACTCTCACTCTTATTGGTGACGGGGAGCGAGCCGACATGAATGCCCGCATTTTTGCCGAGTCCGACAGAGCCGCTGGTGAGCTTGCAGCCGCTGTTCCCAGTGACTTCGATCGTGGTTCCCTTCGCAGCATCGTACACAAGGCTGTTGATGTCCACCCTGCCGTTGATGGAGCCGGACATGGTCACGGTGTCCTTATCCTCGCCCGCCGTCACGGTGATGGTATCCCCGCCGCTTGACGCCGGGTTTGTGATGGTCTTGCCGCTGCCGCCACCGACGATGGAATCACCGTCGGCCAGCGCAGCGCTGCCGCTCGTGAGGGAGACAGTGCCATCCGCACCGATGCTGAACTCCGCACCAGCGGAGGCTGCGGTGTAGGTGGTCTTGGTCGTTTCACCCACGCTGAACGACTTACCAGCCTCGGAAACCGTGACCTTGCCGCCGTCCTCGGTCTTTGTAACGGTCACAGCACTGCTGCTGTCATCCGGGACACTGACGACTGCGCAGCCGTTATTACCTGTCGACACCTTCAGCTCCGCATTCTCTCCGGAGAGGCGACCTGTGCCCGCAATAAGCCACAGAATGTCGTCCGCTGCAAACCCAACCGTGGCGTTGGCAACACCTGTGATGGTGTCATTGTTTCCCCCGGTAATGGCCGCACCGTTGGGAAGGGCAGCGGTCATGGCGGTTTTCGTGGAATCCGTCGGGACGGTGGTGGTGCCGAAGTCGATTATCTGGCTCGCACCGCCAGTCAAACTAACGTTGCCGACGGTCTCTGACGCCACAGACAAAACCCCGTCAGAATTTTTTATCAACCTTTTGTTGGTGACATTATAAAGCATAAAGGGCGTGCCGGTACCTGTGAAGGTCACGCTCACACCGTCAATTGTCACTTTTACCGAAGCGTTGGCATCGTACCGGGTCCAGTCCGAGTCACCATCCAGCGAAACATCGTCGTCCAGACCGATCTCGCTCACCTCGTCGACGGGCGCGGCCTCGCCGCCCTCCGCCTCATCCGCGAGCGCGGACACGGGCAGCAGCGACAGGAGCATTACCAGCGCCAGCAGCGCACTCCACAGCTTTCTGTTTTTCGTTGTCTTCATTTCTGAAGTTCCCTCCTTTTCCCACGAGGCACAAGATATGGCACACTCGGTACACCCGTGTCTAAAATACTTTCGAAATATAGCATATTTTACCCCCCCCCCGTCAAGACTTTGACATCAGAAATATTGCACAAAAAAAGCGCCCGCTCCGGCCGGGGAGCGAGCACTTTTGAGGGTGTTTTCTATTTATGCGCGGTCGGTGGGCAGACCGGCCTGTTCGCGCTCACGGATGGCGTCCTTGCGGCTGAGGTTGACGCGGCCGCGGTCGTCGATCTCGGAGACCTTGACCCAGGTCCAGTCGCCGACGTTGAGCACGTCCTCGACCTTCTCGGTGCGCTTGAACTCGAGATCCTTGATGTGGACCATGCCGTCCTTGCCGGGAACGAGCTCGACAAACGCGCCGATGGGGATGATCCGGACGCACTTGCCATAGTACAGCGCGCCGACCTCCGGCTCGAAAACGATGTTGTCGATGGTCTTCTTCGCGGTGCGGCAGGCCTCGATATCCTCGGAGGCGATGAAGATGGAGCCGTCGTCCTCGATGTCGATCTTGCAGCCAGTATCGGCGGTGATCTTCTGGATGACCTTGCCGCCGGAGCCGATGACCTCGCGGATCTTGTCGGGGTTGATCTTCATGCGGATCATCTTGGGGGCGCTGTCGGCAAGCTCCTTGCGCGGCTCGGAGATGCAGGGCAGCATGATCTCGTCGAGTATCTGGCAGCGCGCCTCGTAGGTGATGTCGAAGGCGTTCCTGATGATGTCGTAGGTCAGGCCATCGTTCTTCAGATCCATCTGGATGGCGGTGATGCCCGCCTTTGTGCCGGCGACCTTGAAGTCCATCTCGCCATGGAAGTCCTCGACGCCCTGGATATCGATGAAGGTGCGCCAGGAGCCGTCGTCGTCATGGATGAGGCCGCAGCTGATGCCGGCCACGGGCGCCTTGAGGGGCACGCCCGCATCCATCAGCGCCAGCGTCGTGCCGCAGATGGAGCCCTGGGACGTGGAGCCGTTGGAGGACAGAACCTCGGAGACGACGCGGATGGCATAGGGGAAATCGTCCACATCGGGGATGACGGCCTCGAGCGCCTTCTCGACCAGCGCGCCGTGACCCTGCTCGCGGCGGGAGGTGGAGCGGTTGGCCTTGGCCTCGCCGGTGGAATAGCCGGGCATATTGTAGTGGTGCATGAAGCGCTTGGACTCCTCCTCCCAGATGGTGTCGATCTTCTGGGACGCGGAGAGGGTGTTGAGCGTGGCGATGGAGAGCACCTGCGTCTGTCCGCGGGTAAAGAGGCCGCTGCCGTGTACACGCGGGATGACGTGGACATCGGCGGCCAGCGGGCGGATCTCATTCATGGCGCGGCCGTCCACGCGGCGGCCGGCGAGCAGCCACTTCTTCACGACCTTCTTCTGCATACGGTACAGGATCTCATCCATATACTGCATCATGTCGGGATGCGCTTCCTCATACTTGGCGCGAACAGCCTCGATCCACTCGTTGACGCGCTCCTCGCGCACGTTCTTGTCGTCGGTGTCCATGCAGCGCTCCATGCCCTCCATCTCGTCGGAGCAGAGCAGAGCAAAAAGCTCATCGTCAAAGGCGGCGTGGTCATAGCTGAACTTGGGCTTGCCGACCTCGGCGACCATCTGGTCGATAAAGGCGACGACGGGCTTGAGGACCTTTTCATGCGCCTCGACGATGCCGTTGTACATGATGTCATTGGGAATCTGGTCGGCCTCGGCCTCGATCATAACGATCTTCTCGGCGGTGGCGGCGAGCGTCACGGTCATCTTGCTCGTCTCGCGCTCGGCCTTGGTGGGATTGAAGAGGTATTTCTCACCGTCCCAGCCGACGACACAGCCCGCGATGGGACCCGCCCAGGGGACGCTGGAGATGGCGGTGGCGGCGGAGGCGCCGAGCATGGCGGTGATCTCCGGTGAGCAGTCGCGGTCAACGGAGAGCACGTCGCAGCTCACGATGACGTCGTTGCGCAGGTCGGACGGGAACAGCGGGCGCATGGGGCGGTCGATGAGGCGGCTCGCCAGCACAGCGTTCAGGCTGGGCTTCGCCTCGCGGCGCATGAAGCTGCCGGGGATGCGGCCAACGGCGTAGAGCTTTTCGTTGAAATCGACGGCGAGGGGGAAATAGTCGATGCCGTCCTTGGGACGGGGGCTCGCCGTGACGGTGGCGAGCACGGTCGTCTCACCATAGCTCACGAGCACGGAGGCGGTGGCAAGCTCGGCCAGGCGGCCGACCTCCATCTTCAGCGGACGCCCGCAGAGATCCATCTCCCAGGTGCGCATTTTGTCGAATGTTTTGTGTTGAATGATCATTTGTTCTTTCCTTTCCACGAACTCAAAATCTGTACAGAAAAAGGGAGAGACGATTCAGTTGTCTCTCCCTTAAACCTTCATAAGCCTCAGAAATGCAAGTCTTACTTGCGGATGCCAAGCTTGGCGATGATGCTGCGGTAACGCTCCACGTCGCTCTTGGCAACGTAGTCGAGAAGACGGCGGCGCTTGCCGATCATCTTCATCAGACCCATACGGCTGTGCTTGTCGTTCTTATGCACCTTGAGGTGCTCGGTGAGCTGGCTGATACGCTCGGTCAGGATGGCGATCTGGACCTCGGGGGAGCCGGTGTCGCCCTCGTGGGTCTTGTTGTTCTCGATGATAGCGGTCTTCTGTTCCTTGGTGATCATGGTGTAACTCTTCCTTTCGGTCATACAAATTGCCGGGCTCTGAGTGAGGGGATCACACCCCGGACTAAGGGCGCGGTTATGCTTATTCCATAAGCCGTATCACTTTACCACACAGCGGCGGCTTTGTCAATTATTTTCGGTGCGCGGCCTTCATGCGGCGCTCGTGGTTGAGTATGCTCTTGCGCAGGCGCAGATGCTCCGGCGTCACCTCGAGCAGCTCGTCGTCCGCCATGAACTCCATGCATTGCTCCAGGCTCATCTGGCGCGCCGGCACAAGGCGCAGCGCCTCGTCCGAGCCGGAGGCGCGGGTGTTGGTGAGGTGCTTGGTGCGGCAGACGTTGACGACGATATCCTCCTGCTTCGGGGAAACGCCGACGACCATGCCCTCATACACCGCCGTGCCCGGCGTGATGAAGAGGGTGCCGCGATCCTGCGCGTTCCAGAGGCCATAGGCCACGGCCTCGCCCGTCTCAAAGGCCACGAGCGAGCCGGTGCTGCGGCGCTTGAGCTCGCCCTTGGCGGGGGCGTAGGAGTCGAACACGCTCGCCATGATGCCCTCGCCGCGGGTATCGGTCAGAAACTCGCTGCGGTAGCCGAACAGGCCGCGGGTCGGGATGCGGTATTCCACCTTCATGCGCCCGCCGATGGGGTTCATCTGCAGGAACTCGCCCTTGCGGCTGCCGAGCTTCTCCATGACCGCGCCCACGCTGCCCTCCGGCACGTCGAGCACGACGCGCTCCATCGGCTCGCAGAGCTTGCCGTCGATCTCCTTATACAGAACGCGGGCGGGGCTGACCTGGAACTCATAGCCCTCGCGGCGCATCGTTTCGATCAGAATGGAGAGGTGCATCTCGCCGCGTCCGGCGACAGCAAAGGCGTCGGTGCTGTCCGTATCGCGGACGCGCAGGGACACGTCCTTGAGCGTCTCCTGATAGAGGCGGTCGCGGATATTGCGGCTCGTGACCCACTTGCCCTCGCGTCCGGCAAAGGGCGAGTCGTTGACGGAGAAGGTCATCTCGATGGTCGGCGCGGAGATCTGGACAAAGGGCAGCGCCTCCACGCAGTCCGGCGCGCAGATCGTGTCGCCGATGCCGATGTCCGCGATGCCGCTGAGCGCGATGATGCTCCCGGCCTCCGCCCTGGTGACCGCCACGCGGTCAAGCCCCTGGAACTCATAGAGCGAGACGGCCTTGGCCTTTTTCGGCGCGGCGTCAGGCTGGTGGTAGTTGCAGACGGCAAGCTCCTGGTTCTGGGCGATCACGCCGCGCTCGATGCGGCCGATGGCGATGCGCCCGACATATTCATTATAATCAATAGAGCTGACCAGCATCTGGAACGGCTTTTCCGTGTCCTGCTCCGGCGCGGGGATATAGTCGACGATCGCGTCGAACAGGGGCTTGAGATCGGTCCCCGGCAGCTCCGGGCTGACCGAGCAGGTACCGTTGCGCGCCGAGGCAAAGAGCATGGGAGAATCGAGCTGCTCATCCGTGCAGCCGAGATCCATGAGAAGCTCGAGCACCTCGTCGATGACCTCATAGATGCGCTGGTCGGGGCGGTCGATCTTGTTGATGACGACGATGACGCGGTGGCCGAGCTGCAGGGCGTGCTCCAGAACGAAGCGCGTCTGGGGCATGGGACCCTCCGCCGCATCCACGAGGAGGATGACGCCGTTGACCATCTTCAGAATACGCTCGACCTCGCCGCCGAAGTCGGCGTGTCCCGGCGTATCCACGATGTTGATCTTGGTGTCGCCGTACTGCACGGCGGTGTTCTTCGCCAGGATCGTGATGCCGCGCTCGCGCTCGAGATCGCCGGAGTCCATGACGCGCTCCGCGACCTGCTGGTTCTGGCGGAACACGCCCGACTGGGACAGCATGGCGTCCACGAGCGTGGTCTTGCCATGGTCAACGTGCGCGATGATGGCGATATTTCTCAGTTTCTCCATGATGTATCACTCTCTTTAAATATAATTCAATATTCACACACAAATTTAGATTTTACCACGCCGTTTTCCGAATTGCAAGAAAAAGCCCGCAGTTTTTGCCGCCCGAAACCTCTTCCCACTTCGCGCTCGCCTATTACTTACAAAAAAACCTGCACGGACGCTTACAGCGCCCCGGCTCCCTTGTGTAAAGGGAGGCTTTGGATGGTGCAAATTCGGAGAAGAAAGCATTTTTGACAAGCTGAAAAACCACCGGGACGAGCCCGGTGGTTTTTGCATGATCGTTATAAATGCGGTTTTACTCGACGGGAACGACGGTGTACCAAGTGTCGCCGTCAGCCTGCGTCTCGGACACGACCGTGTAGCCCTCGGCCACGAAGCTGGTATACGCACCCTCAGCACAGCAGTCCGCCGGGTTGAAGTTCACGAAGGTGCCGCCGGTGACAATGATCTTGGCGGTGCCATTTTTGTAGTTGGCGTCCCTGCAGTTCAGGACAAACTCGTTAGCCTTGCTCGCTTCGGGGAACTTCTGCTGCACGGAGTAGAAGCCGCCTTCGATGATCGCGGTGCCCGTGTGGACATACACAGCATGGATGTTGCCGTTGAAGGTGCCGTCTTTGATCGTGACAGTCGCGCCGTCCTGCACGTCCACGGCGTAGCAGTCGTTCTCTTTGGCCTGGAAATCGCCATCACCGGTGATGGTCAGCTCTGTATCCGTTCCCCGAGCGGAGACCAGAGACCAAGACTCAGGATTCGCTTCCCAGACATCTTTAGTGTTTGCGATGGTTTTTCCGTTGGCGTCAATGGTCGCAGTCTTGCTGGCCACGAGCGCTTCGGTCGGGTCAATGTCGGCGCTCATCTCGACGATGCCGCCCTTTTCCAGAGCTTTCTTCATTGCTGCGGCCGTTTCGACTTTGCACGCCGCGTTTGCATCGTACTGGTTATCATAGCTGTCACTTTCGACCGGAGCCTGCGTGGCTACGACGTCGACGCCGAAGCTGATGGAGGCGGTATTTTCCTTGCTATTGGCGTTGGCGACGTTGTCAACGGTCTCGGGCATATAGACCTTCATGACGTAATAGTTTACATCCTGAGTGCCGGCATTGATAGTTCCGGTTGCATCAATGACCAGCTCATTGAAATCATACTCTGTCCAGTCAAGACTCTCTCCGTCCTCACGGGAGGTAAACGCAGTGGCAAGCGCTTCGGCGTCCGCCGGGACAGCGGTCTTCACCTTCAGATAATCGGATAAGGAGAACTTCTCGCCGGCCTTGTTAGTGCCCTTCGTCTCGCTGGCAACATTCATGCCGACCTTGTACTTGAGGGCGACGCCGCCGTTGTTGGTGATCCTGAAGGCGACCACGCGGGTATAGCCCGGCTCAAAGAGCGCACCCTCGCCGCCGAACAGGTCCGTGGCGCCCTCGAGGTCGTTCCAGTTCTCGCCGTCAAGGGTGTACTCGACAGCGACGTCCAGGTTGCCGGAGCGGATCTGGTTCAGGCCGGAGCTTGTGGTATCGGTGAACCACGCGAGGGTGGTGCCGGCGAGCATGGCGATGCAGACGATGACCGCAATAATGCTCGGCAGCAGCGCGCGCTTTGTCTTCGCGCTTTTTTCCTCTATGTCGTCCATGGTAAGCAGGGCGCAGAGATCGTTCATCTTGTCCATTTTGTCCTCCTCAAAAATAATTTTTTCGATTCAAATTCGACTCCCGATTTTTCGCAGAGGTTCAATCTCTGCGAAACGGCTGGAAAATCAGTATCTGGTGTCCATATCTTAGCACAAATACGATGGAATAGCAATTGGAAAATTGA
>CAVEQW010000011.1:0-17264 GCA_963618155.1 Alloprevotella sp. | reverse complement strand
CACAAGGGAGGCTTTGGACTATGCAAATTCGATGAAAAATGCACTTTCCTGACAAGCTCACTAAAACGCTTTCATCCATTTTACCCGAAAAGAAAAAGGAGTTGGGGCTGCGTGTACGCTAAGATCCGTTCCCTGGGACTGCGCGGCATCGGCGGCTATGAGGTGCAGCTTGAGCTGTATCTCTCCACCGGGCTGCCGCGCTTCGATATCGTCGGGCTGCCGGACGCCTCCGTCAAGGAGGCGGCTGACCGCGTGCGCGCCGCCGTGAAGAACTGCGGCTATGAATTCCCGCCGAGCCGCATCACGGTCAACCTCGCCCCGGCCGACACCAAGAAAAACGGCACGGTATACGACCTGCCGGTGCTGCTCGCGCTGCTCTGCGCGACCAAGCAGGCGCACGCGCCCCGCCCGGAGGATATGTTCTTCGGCGAGCTTTCGCTCACGGGGCAGCTTCGTCCCGTAAACGGGGCGCTGCCGATGGCGCTCGCGGCCGGACGCGCCGGGGCAAAGCGGCTTTTCGTGCCGGCGGAGAACGCGGCGGAGGCCGCCTATGCCGGGACGGTGGAGGTATATCCCGTGCGGGATGTGCCGCAGCTTCTGGCGCATTTATCCGGCGAACGCCCCATCACGCCCGCCGAGACCCGGAGCATTGAGCCGGAGCCGGGTCAGTATCCCGACTTCTTCGATGTCAAGGGACAGGACAACGTGAAGCGCGCCATGGAGGTCGCGGCCGCCGGAGGGCATAATCTGCTCATGGTCGGCCCGCCGGGTGCGGGCAAGTCCATGCTTGCCAAGCGGCTGCCCGGCATCCTGCCGGACATGACCCGCGAGGAGGCGCTGCACGCAACGGAGATCTGGTCGGTCGCGGGGCTCACCGGACCGGACAATCCCGTGCTCACGCGACGCCCCTTCCGCGCCCCGAACCAGACCTCCTCGCGCCAGGCGCTGGCCGGGGGCGTCGAGCTGCGTCCGGGCGAGATGAGCCTTGCGCATAACGGCGTGCTTTTCCTCGACGAGCTGCCGGAGTTCCACCGCGACGTGCTTGAGGTGCTGCGCCAGCCTTTGGAGGAGGGCGAGGTCACGATCTCCCGCGCCTCCGGCTCGGCGACCTATCCCAGCCGCTTTATGCTCGTCTGCGCCATGAACCCCTGCCGCTGCGGCTGGTACGGCCACCCCTCCGGCCGCTGCCGCTGTTCGCCGCAGTCCGTGCGGCACTATCAATCCAAGGTCTCCGGCCCGCTGCTCGACCGCATCGATATTATGGTCGAGGTGCCCGCCCTTGAGTATGAGGAGCTTCAATCCCGTCCGTCCGGCGAATCCACTGCCGCCATCAAGGCGCGGGTGGATGCCGCCCGCGAGCGCCAGCATGCGCGCTTCGGCGACGGGCTGCGCTCCAACGCCCGCATGAGCCCGTCGGAGATGGAGACATGGTGCTCGCTCTCACCGGCGTGCTCGACGCTGATGAAAAGCGCGTTTGACGCGCTCAACCTCACGGCGCGGAGCTATGACCGCATCCGCAAGGTGGCGCGGACGATCGCCGACCTCGACGGCGCGGACAATATCGCCCCGGAGCATATTGCCGAGGCCATCGGCTACCGAACCTATGACATTTGGGAAGAACGAAAATGAACGATCTGATATTGCTGAAGGAGGGCGAGGTCGTCCTCAAGGGTCTGAACCGCCGCTCCTTTGAACATAAGCTGGTGGAGAACATCCGCCGCCGTCTGCGCCCCTGCGGCGAATTCACCGTCACACTCCAGCAGTCTGTGATCTGCGTCGAGCCGAAGAACGACGAGGCCGATATGGACGCGGCATTCGAGGCCATGCGTCAGGTATTCGGCATCCTGCGGCTGACACGGGCGGCGGCCTGCGAGAAAACGCCGGAGGCCATGCTGGAAAAGGCCAAGGAATATCTCGGCGACGAGCTGCGCACGGCGCACAGCTTCAAGGTCGAGTCCAAGCGCTCGGACAAGGGCTTCCCCATGACCTCCATCCAGCTCAGTCAATACGTCGGCGGTGAATTGAACGAGGCCTTCCCCAATTTGAAGGCTGATATGCACACGCCGGAGCTCACCGTCTGGCTCGAGGTGCGCGAGCGTGCGGCCTATGTCCACGGCAGACCCGTCCCCGGTGCGGGCGGCATGCCCGTCGGCTCGAACGGCAGCGCCGTGACCCTGCTCTCCGGCGGCATCGACAGTCCCGTCTCGACCTATATGATGGCCAAGCGCGGGCTGCGGCTCATCCCGGTGCATTTTTTCTCGTTTCCCTATACCTCGGAGCTTGCCAAGCAGAAGGTCGTCGATCTCGCGCGCATCCTCACGCCCTACTGTGGGCGCATGACGCTGGAGGTCGTGCCCTTTACGGACATCCAGCTGCAGATCCGCGAGAAATGCCCGGAGGAGCTGTTCACGCTCATCATGCGGCGCTTCATGATGCGTATCGCGGAGAAGATCGCGCTGTGGAACGGCTGCGGCGCGCTGGTGACGGGCGAGTCGCTGGGTCAGGTCGCAAGCCAGACCATGGAGGCCATGGGCGTGACCGAGGCCTGCATCGACCTGCCCATCCTAAAGCCGCTGGTCGGCATGGACAAGGAGGAGATCATCACGGTCAGCCGCAGGATCGGCTGCTTCGACACCTCCATTCTGCCCTATGAGGACTGCTGCACCGTCTTCACGCCGCGCCACCCGCGCACGAGGCCGAAGCTCGCGGAGGTCGAGGAGGCGGAGCGGGCGCTCGATGTGGACACGCTGGTGCAGGCCGCCTTTGACGGGCGCGAGAAGATAAGGATAGAGACATGAACTGTGAGATACTTTCCGTCGGCACGGAGCTGCTGCTCGGCACGACGGTCAACACGGACGCCTCGGAGCTCAGCCTCATGCTGGCGGAGATGGGCGTGAACGTCTACTGGCACAGCGTCGTGGGGGACAACCCCGGACGGCTGCGCGAGGCGGTGGCGCTTGCACGGAGCCGCGCCGGCCTCATCATCACGACCGGCGGCCTCGGCCCCACCTGCGACGACCTCACCAAGACCGTGCTGGCCGAGGCATTCGGCCTTTCCATGGAATATCACCCCGAGGAGGAGGCCTACATACGCGCCCGCCTTGCGGCGAGCGGCCGCCCCTTCACGGACAACAATCTCCAGCAGGCGTGGCTCCCCGCAGGCTGCCATGTGCTGCATAACGACTGGGGCACCGCCCCCGGCTGCGCGTTCGAGACAGGCGGCGTGACCGTCGTCATGCTGCCCGGGCCGCCGCGCGAGTGCTGCAGCCTCTTTCGCCATGTGGCGCGGCCGTGGCTTGCCGCCCGTGTGGCGGACGGCGGCGCGATCGTGAGCCGCAGCCTGCGCATTTTCGGCATCGGCGAGAGCGACGTCGAGGCGCGGCTTCGCCCCCGTATGCTCGCCATGCAGAATCCCACGCTTGCGCCCTATGCCAAGGAGGCGGAGGTGCTTCTCCGCGTGACGGCCAAGGCCGCGAGCGAGGCGGAGGCTTCCGCCCTGTGCGAGCCGGTGGTCGAGAGCCTGCGGCAGGAGCTTGGCAGCTATGTCTACGGCGTGGACGAGCCGAGCCTGGAGGCGCTGTGCCTGCGGCTTTTGACCAAGCGGGGCATGACCCTCGCGGCGGCGGAGAGCTGCACCGGCGGGCTTCTGTCCAAGCGCCTCACGGATATTCCCGGCGCGTCGGCCGCCTTTCTCGGCGGCGCCGTCACCTATACCGAGGCGGTCAAGGAGCGTCTCGCGCTCGTCCCGGCGGAGACCATCGGGCGCTATAGCGTCGTCAGCCGGGAGGTCGCGCTCGCCATGGCGCGCGGCATACGCGAAAACCTCGGCGCCGATCTCGGCGTCGGCATCACGGGGCTTGCGGGGCCGGACGGCGACGGCGTTCACCCCGTCGGAACAATATTCATCGCGCTTTCCGCGCCGGACGGCGATTTCTGCCGCCATATGCGCGGCGGCGAGGGGCGCAGCCGCAACCGCCTCATGGCGGCCAATCACGCGCTCGATATGATCAGAAGATATTTGACCGGCCTGCCGGTCGTTGAGGAGGATACAAACCATGACCTATGATATCGACATTGCCGGAATGACCCGGCCGCTTCCCATCTTCCCGCTCAATGACAAGCTCTCCATCGCCGCCTTCGTGATTTTCGGCGACGTGGAGCTGACGGTGCACTGCGCCCGTGAGCTGCTGAAGAAAATGCCCGAGTGCGACTATCTCATCGCGCCGGAGGCCAAGGCCATCCCGCTGGTGTATGAGATGAGCCGCCAGAGTGGCGTGAAGTACCTGCTGGCGCGGAAAAAAGCCAAGGCCTATATGTCCGGCATATTCGAGGTGACCGTCCACTCCATCACCACCGAGGGCGACCAGACGCTCGTCATCGACACCGCCGACGCGGAGGCGATGGCCGGAAAGCGCGTCGTCATCGTGGACGACGTGATCTCCACGGGCGAGAGCCTGCACGCGATGGATGAGCTCGTGAACAAGGCCGGCGGCAACATCGTGGGCCGCATGGCGATCCTGGCCGAGGGCGATGCCATCGAGCGCCCTGACATCACCGTCCTCGCTCCGCTCCCGCTTTTCCACCCCGACGGCACGCCCGTCGAGGACTGAGCCTACATAAAAAACAGGCGGTCAGAGGCATTTCGCTGACCGCCGATGAGTCATATTCAATTACCGCCGTTCCCGGAAGAAGCGGCTCAGCAGCGCGGCGCATTCCGCCTCCCGCACCCCGGCGTAGACAGCGGGGGAGAAACCGTAGTTTTCCGCAAACAGGTCGATGACGCTCCCGACGGAGCCGCTTTTCGGCTCGCGTGCGCCGTAGACAAGGCAGCCGATGCGCGCGTTGAGGATCGCCCCGGCGCACATGGGGCAGGGCTCGAGCGTGACATACAGCGTGCAGTCGTCGAGCCGCCAGCCGCCCCGTTGGGCGCAGGCCTCGTCGATGGCCTCTATTTCCGCGTGGGCGGTGGCACTGCGCTCCTCACGGCGGTTGCGCCCGCGTCCGATCACCTGCCCTCCGGCGTCCACCACGACCGCGCCGACCGGCACCTCATGCGCCGCCGCGGCCTCCCGTGCCAGCGCCAGCGCAAGCTCCATATAATCCTCTCTGTCCAAAGGAGAACACCTCCATGCTTATTGCCATATTGACCGGCCTCAGCCTTTCCATGGATGCCTTCGCCATCTCCGTGACGAACGGCATGACCATGAAGGGCTTCCGTCTCCGCCATGCCGTCGTCATGGCGCTGTATTTCGGCGCGTTCCAGTTCCTCATGCCGCTGGCCGGAAGCCTGCTCGCCGGTGTCGTCGCCGTGTATGCCCAGGCCATTGCGCCCTTTATCTCCTTCGGCCTGCTCGCATTTATCGGCGGGCGTATGCTCTTGGAGGGCATCAAGGCGCTGCGCCAGGGGGGGCAGACGGACGAGAGCGGCTCGGCCTCGGCCTTTTCCGGCGGGCGGCTCGACCACAAAAAGCTCATCGCCCTCGCCGTCGCCACCAGCATCGATGCGCTTGCCGTCGGCGTGGCCATGGGCATCGATCCCGACTACTGCGGCGGCCTCGGCCTTGTCGCGGCCAGTGCCATCATCGGCATCGTGACCTTTTTCGTCTGTCTCGCCGGCTGCTATGCCGGGCGGCTCATTCCGCACCTCTCCGGCGAAAAGGCGGAGACTCTCGGCGGCGCGATCCTCATCGCCATCGGCATAAAGCTCCTGCTTCCCGCCCTGCTCTGATACCGTATTATAGCACACCCCCGCAGCATATAGACGGTCAAAAAATATATTCTACACGCAAATACGACAGGTCAGAGTCGCCCGCCGGGGGGCGGGCGTAAATTCAAAAACCTTGCCGCTGGCAAGGCTTTTTGAATTATGCCGGACAATTCACTTCGGCCGGGCAGATCAAAGCGAGCTTGTCAAAGCTCGCTTTTGACAAGCTCAAAGCCGCACGGATAGGAGGATCCGTGCGGTATTTCTATGCTTACAGCAGCGCGGCCAGCGCCTCCACGTCCTCCATTTTCGTCGCCCAGCTCGTCGCAAAGCGGATGACGGTGTGGGTCGCATCGTATTTTTCAAAAAAACCGAGCACAACGTGCTCCGAAAGCCGCGCCAGCGTCTCGTCGTCCAGCACGCAAAAGATCTGGTTCGTCGGCGAGTCGAAGCAGAGGGCATAGCCCTTCTGAACGAGCAGCTCGCGGATGCGGTCGGCGGCGCGCATGGCCACCGTGCCGAGCTCCTCATACAGCCCGTCCGTGAACAGCGTGTCGAATTGGATGCCGAGCAGCCGACCCTTGGCGAGCAGCGCGCCGTGCTGCTTGACGGTGGTGAAGAAGCCCGGCACCGTTCCCGGCTTCGGGAAGACGACAGCCTCGCCGAACAGCGCGCCGCATTTCGTGCCGCCGATGTAAAAGGCATCGCAGAGCGCGGCGATATCCGGCAGCGTGACGTCGCTCTGCGGCGAGGCCAGCGCATAGGCGAGGCGTGCGCCGTCGAGATAGAGCGGAATGTGCCGCTCGCGGCAGAGGGCGCTTATTGCCGCAAGCTCCGCCCGCGAATACAGCGCGCCGTACTCGCTCGGGTGGGAGAGGTAGACCATGCCGGGCATGACCGTATGCTCGCGGTTTTCGTCGCTGTCATAGGCATCGAGCAGCGCCCGGATATCCGCCGCGCGGATCTTCCCGTTTGTATGCGGCAGCGTCAGCACCTTGTGGCCGCCGAACTCGATGGCCCCGGCTTCATGCACGCTGATGTGTCCGGCACTCGCGGCGATCACGCCCTGATAGCCCCGCAGCAGCGCGTCGATCACCGTGGCATTGGTCTGCGTCCCGCCGACCAGAAAGTAGATCTCCGCGTCCGGCGCGGCGCAGGCGGCGCGGATCCTCGCCTTCGCGGCCTCCGAATACGGGTCGAGCCCATAGCCCGCCGTCTGTTCCAGATTCGTCTCGGCAAGGCGCTGCAGTATGCGGGGATGCGCGCCCTCCATATAGTCGCTGGAAAAGCCCAGTTTATGCTCCATTCCGTCGTCACTCCTTCTTGTTTTCGTCAAGACATACAACGCCCCCTGTGCAGCCTTGTCGCTTCTGCACAGGGGGTGGTGGTTCGTTCGCTTCTTATTCGGCCTTCGCGGTCTCCTCAGCCTTCTCCACGGCGGCGGCGTTCACGACGATCTCATCCTCGACGATGCGGTTGGCGTTCTCGTCGATGTTGAGCACCTGCTGCGCCTTTTTCTTTGCCTTGCGGACAAGCACGCCGACCGTCGCGCCCACGGCCACGACAGCGGCGACGATGGCCGACAGCATCGCGGTGGTCACGGAGGGATCGACATAGGCAAAGGCGGGGGCGGCCAGCGCCGCGGCGGCGCAGGCGGTATAGACCGGGATCAGGATCTTTTTCATGCGATTATCTCCTCAAAAGCATTTTTCGGAAAAATTATATCATCCTTTGCGGCACATTGCAAGCGCTCGTGTGCTTCCTTATTGTTCCTTGAGAAAGCGGACGCGGATGCCGAGGAAGTCGTAGCCCATCTGGCGGTGGAGCCGGACGGTATTTTCGTTGTCGCAGGCGAGGTGGGCAAGCCCCATTTTCCCCTCGTCGCGCACGAGGTTCCAGGTATAGGCAGTGATGGCGCGGCCAAGCCCCTGTCCGCGCTCGGCGGGATCGGTGACGAGGCCGGAGATGACGGCCATATCCTCCGTCTCGGCGGCAGTGCAGTTGGTGGCGATGACGCGCCCGTCCCTGCGGATGACGAAGAGGCGGCCGAAGCCGCTGTCCAGCCGCTCGATGGTCTGGCTGTAAAGCTCGTCATAGCTGTACACAGTGTTATAGGTCGCGTCACGCATCATGAGCGCCGCGATGGCGGCGGCATCCTCACGCCCGGCAGGACGGATATCGAGGTCGTCGCGGCCGGTCATGATCCTGGTCGCGGTAATGACATGGGAGCGCTCCCGCTCGCAGTCTGCGAACAGGGGCGCAAGTCGCTCGGCGTCCTCCTCCGACATGGAGACGACCTTGACCGGGTTTTTCCGAAAAAATTCCTCCACCTCCGCCTGCGGCCAGCCGCCGCGGGAGAACATATGGATGGCGTCATGATAGCGGTAGAACACGGCGCGTATGCCGCCGTCGTCGCAGAGCCAGAGATCCATGTCCCGGTTCTCCGCGCCGTATTCGAGCATATCCATGTAGAGGTAGAAGCAGAGAACGCGGTCGTCGCCGATATAATCCCGCGCCGCGGGGATATAGCTGTTGTCGCAGTGAATGATCATGGAGCTTATTCCTTTTTCTTTTTTGCGTTTTCGACCATGCGGTCGATGAGGTACTGCGCGCCGTATTGCCCGCTCTCGCCAAAGTGGTAGAGGCGCGTTTGGCGCACGTTCTCAATGACCTGCGCATAGTCGGCGCGCTTTTCGAGCAGCATGGCGGCCGTCTCTGCGGCTCGTTCGCGCACCTGCGCCGGCGTGAGCGCCACGCCGATGATGTCGCGGATGGCGGCGTCGGCGGAGTATTTCCTCACATCCTCCTCCGTCCACTCGTCATTCACCATCTTGCGCGGCGTGTTGACAAAGAGGACGGGCTTTTTCGTCGCCAGCGCGAACTCATAGCCGATGTTCGACCAGTCCGTCACAAGCAGGTCGGAGGCAAACACCGTCTCATTAGAAGAAAAGCCCATCTGGAAGCGGAAGTGCTCCTCGTCATAATCACGGCAGGATTCGATCAGCGCCTCCATCTTGCCGGGGAAGCGGCGCAGATACTGCGGATGGGGGCGCACCGTGATGTCCCAGCCCGCCGCAAGCAGCGGCTCCGCGAGATCGTGCAGGCAGAGCTCCATCACGTTGTCCGGCTGCCACGACGGGGCGATGAGCAGCCGCCTGGAGGCCGTCTCCGGCTTGTCCATTTTCTCATACTGCGCCGCCATATTGTCGATCACGCCGTAGCCGCAGGGTACCATGCGCTGGTCGGGCAGTCCATGCTGGCGGTTCCAGGCGCGCATCTCGTCCTCAAAGCCGGGGGCGGGGGTGAGCAGGGTGTCAAAGTGGTCAAGCGCCCCGGCGCGGAGCGTGGACAGTCCCGTGAACATCCCGTGGAACACATAGACGTATTCCACATCCTTGCGGACGCGGCTGCGCTTGAGATGATAGGTCTCGAGGTCGGGGACCGTCATGACGACGATGTCGGCATCCATGCGGATGAAGAGGGTGATGAGCTTTTTCTCGCCGATGTAATACGGGTGGATACGCGGCTCGCGCTCCGCGAGCGTAAACACCGCGTCCTCCGGGTCGCTCGTGACATAGTGGATAATGATATTCGTGCAGCGCAGCAGCTCCGCAATAATATTCTCAAAATATTTATAGAAGCCGGAGGACTCGGAGTAAAAGACGATGTGCTTGTTTGCGACCTTGAAAAACGCCTTATAATCCGCCCTTTCGCGCCTCTTGTCCTCCCGCGACACGGCCTTATTGCCCACGGCGTCGAGCTTTTCGAGCGCCTCGCGGCTCTCGCGCAGCGCCTCATAGTCCACATATTTTTCCGGCGGCTCGATGAGGTTGCACGCAAGCTGGACAAGGATGGTGAAGAGGTTCGAGCATATCCAGTATACCGCCACGCCCACGGATACGAACGCGCCGAGGATGAGGCTGATGGCAATGGACAGGCCGTTGGAGGCAAGCTGCTCCGTACGGCTCTGCTCCCGCTGAAGCGGGTTGAAGCGGTTCTGCGCGAGGCCGAGCACGACCGCCGCGCCGCCCGCCAGCAGCGGCATGATCCAGGTCCAGCCGCCGTCCTTCACCGGCACGAGGCCAAGCGCGGGCGCAAGCCCCGTGTCCGTCACCATATGGATGACGCCGATCATGCCCATGAGGATGATGAGCTGGATCGCAAGCGGCACCATCGTGAGGAACGGATGGTAATGCTCCTGCTTGTACATGGCGGCCTGCTCGTCGCCGATGCGCTCACGGTCGCCGTAATACTCCGCCTTGATGCGGTTGACGGCCGGCATGACGGACACCATCTTGAGCCCATTGCGGTTCGTCCAGAGGCTCACCGGCAGCAGTATTATCTTGGTTATCAGCGTAAAGAGAACGATGTCCCAGAAATAGCTCGCCACCAGCGTGTGGCAAAGCTCCATCACATACCAGAACAGTCCGGCCAGAATATCTGTCATAGCACCCGTTCCATCAATAGAAAGAATCGTACAGCGGCAGTATCTCGTCCGCCTCGTGGCTGTAGAAGAGGAGGAGCTCCTTTTCCTTCAGGATCTCGCGGTCGCCGTCATAAGTGAGCACGCCGAAGACGTTATAGCGGTTCATGCCGTGCGCCACCGTCTCCCACTGGTTGATGTTGCCGATCCACGGCGCCTCGGGATATTCCTCCATATAGATCCAGAGGTTCGTCGAGCGCTCGCGGCTGTCGCCCTCCGACCAGTCGTACACGGTCGTGCCGTAGTCGGAATAGTCCTCGCCCAGGCTGTCGAGTATGGTCGCCATGATGTCCTTCTGGGCGACGGGCGCGGCGTTCACCTGCATCGTCTCGAAGCTCTGCCCCGGCTGCTTGATGAGGAACGCGGCCTGGAAGCAGTCGTAGAAGCCGTGGTCGGCGGAGAGGATGATGGTCGCATCGTCATAGAGGCCGAGCGCCTTGAGCTGGTCGAGGAAGTCCATGGCGGCGAGCAGGTAGCCGTGGAGCTGCGCCACGCGGTTTTCCTCCGTCTCCTCCGCCTCATAGCCGAGCGGGAGGCCGTCATAGCCGACGGTAAAGGGGAAGTGCGCGCCGTCCACATGATACCATGCGAAGCAGTTTTGCTCGTCCTGGGTCGTCACGCCCTCCTTCACCGCGTCATAGTAGTCGGCGGCCAGGCGCAGCGGCTCGATGTTGTCATAGTGCGCGTCGGCGGCGACCTGTCCGGTGGAGATGCAGAACGGGGTCTTGAGCATGACGGGGCAATAGCGGTAGAGGCTGAGCTCCAGCACATCGGCGAGCAGGCTCCCGTCCACACGCAGCTCCCCGGCCTCGACCACGTTGTCCGCCTTGCCGAGCATATGCTCCGCGTCATAGGCGGCATAGTTGGCCTCTACGCAAAGCTTGACCTCGTAATCCTGGCTATGGAGCGTGTCGAAAAAGTTTTCGCAGGACTCCGATGACCATGCGCGGTCGAAATAGTCGAGCGTCGGCTTGGTCGTGTCGTAGCGCTCATGGGTCATAAGGAAGCAGAGAGAGGGGAAGGTGAGGCTGTATTCGGCGGACATATTGTTGAAGTATTCAAAATCCTTGAGCTGCTCCTGCATTGCCGGGTCGTCCGCGATGGCCTGCTCAAAGACGAGCGGGCTCATCTGGTCGAAGGTGATGACGATGAAGTTTTTCTTGCTCGAAAGCTCCATCTGGTTGCTGCCGTCAAGCTGATAGTTGAGGCTCTCGTCCGCCGGACGCCATGCGGCGACAAGCCCCGCCGTCTGGCTCACGAAGCAGGCGGCGCAGAGCACGAGCACGCCGAGCCGAGCCGTATCGAAAAAGAGCAGCGACAGCACGACGCAGGCCGCGATCGCCGCGAGCCATATCACGAGGTTCACGACGGCGCCCGTCACATCCTTGTGCCAATCAAAGGCCGAGCCGTCCAGCGAGGCAAGGTGGCCGTTCAGCAGCAGCCCCTGCAGATATAACATGAGCGCAGCGCCGAAGAGGCCTCCGAGCAGCGCCTTATAGAGCCGCCCTCGCGCCAGTCCCAGCAGCGCGGCCAGCGCCAGCGTGACGAGCAGCATGAGCCCCAGCAGCGGCAGGATCAGCTTTCCGGCCGCAAAGGGAACATAGGCGCGGTTGGAGTTGAGGATGTCGAGCGGGCCGATGAAGACGACGGTAAAGGCGAGAAAGCCCGCCGGCGCCGCCGCCAGCAGCGCGCGGGACAGCCAGCCCCGCACACCCGTTTCCGAATACGTTTTTTTCATATCCAAGCCTCCCTCTCCGGGATCAGACCCCGGCATTCATCAATAGAAGGAATCGTACAGCGGCAGGATCGCCGATGCGCGGCCGGTGCGGTACCAGTCGCGCTCCATCTGCAGAATGGTGTCGCGGTCGCCGATGTAGTTGAACACGCCGAAGACGTTGTAGCGGTAGAAGCCGTTGGCCTCCGCGTCCCACTGGTCGACGTTGCCGATCCAGGACACATCGGGATAGTCGTACATATAGCCCCACACCGAGGTCGTGCGCTCGCGGATGTCGCCCTCCTCCCAGTCGAAGACGGTCGTGCCGTAGTCGGAGTAATCCTCCCCGGCCGCCCAGAGGATGGTGGGCATGATGTCCTCCTGTGCGACGGGGGCGCTCGTCACCTGCATGGTCTCGAAGCTCTGGCCGGGTGTCTTGATGAGGAACGCGGCCTGGAAGCATTCAAAATAGCCATGGTCGGCGGAGACGATGATGGTCGCGTCGTCATAGATGCCGAGCTCCTTGAGCTGGTCAAAATATTCGCGCAGCGCGACCATATAGCCGTGGAGCTGGTTGAGTCGGTTCTCCTCCGTCTCCTCCGCCTCCGGCCAGATAAGCTCGCCGTCGTAATCGACCGTAAAGGGGAAATGCGCGCCCTGGAGGTGGTACCAGACGAAGCAGTTCTCGTCCTGTCCGGCGACAAGCCCCTCGTCGCGCACAGCGGGATAGAAGTCGTAGTTGATGCGCACCTTTTCCACGCCGCGGTACTCCGCCATATCGACGACCTGGCCTGTGGAGACGCAGAAGTCGTTTTTGAGCATGGTGGGGAAATAGCGGTAGAAGCTCATGGCGATGGTGCTCTCGAGCAGCGGCCAGCGCACGATCAGCCCGCCGGCCTCGACCACGTTGTCGAGCTTCCCGATCATATTCTCCGCCGTCAGCGCGGCATAGTTCGACTCGACATAGGCGCGGGTAGTGTAGCCGTCCGCGTGGAGCGTGTCATAGAAGTTCTCGCAGCCCTCGCTGTGCCAGGCGTTGTAGACATACTCCGCCGTCGGGACGGTCGTGTCAAAGTGCTGTCCGGTCAGGAGGAAGCACATGGACGGGAAGGTGAAGGAATACGCCGAGGACATATTATCATAATAGGTGAAGTCCTGGAAGATATCCGCGACCGCCGGGTCGAGCTCCAGCACCCGCTCGAAGATGAGCGGGCTCATCTGGTCGAGGGTGATGACAATGATGTTCTTGTTTTTCGAGAGCACGAGCTCCTCGTCGCCGGAGAGCTGGTAGTTCGGGGTGCTCTTGTCCTCCGGCACCCAGACCGCGACCAGCGAGACGATCTGGCCGAGCAGGAGCGCGCCGCAGGCGATCATGATGACCATGCCCGCGTGCTTCTGCTGCCATGCGCCCAGCGCGGCGCAGACCGCCGCCGCGCCCAGCCAGAGCGCGAGGTTCTTCCACGCGGCGGGCGCATCGTCCTGCCAGCGGAAATCGGAGCCGTCAAGCGTGGCAAGCTTGCCGTCCAGCACCGCGCCCTGCACATAGACCATGACGGCCAGCGCGAACACGATGCCGAGCGCCGCGCCGAAGCCGCGTCCACGCAGCAGCGCGAGCAGTGCGGCCAGCACGAGCGTCCCCGCGAGCGTGAGCCCCAGCAGCGGCCAGAACAGCCGCCCGGCGGCAAAGGTGAGGTATTGCTGGTTTTGGTTCACGATGTCCAGCGGCCCGAAGAACAGGGTGATGAACATGAGCAGAAACGCCGGGACGGCCATAACGGCCAGCCGACGGAGATAGGCGCGGAACGACGGCTTGCCCACCGCCTCTTTCAGGTTGTTCCAGAACATAAACGGCCTCCCATGCGGAATAAGAACAATATTTCGACAAATATATATATTACCACCAAACGCGCACGAAAACAATTCTTAATCCCATGTACACAGAAAATTAACAATTTGTTCATTCTCCGCAAAGCAAGCGCCGGAGGCAGCGCCTCCGGCGAGTGTGTGTTGAAAAGCGCGCTCTTCTCCGAATTTGCACGATCCAAAGCCTCCCTCTACACAAGGGAGCCGGGGCGCTGCCGCGTCCGTGCGGTGCTTCCTTTCGTGTATTCAGACCGTCCTTGCCTCGGCGGAGGCTATTTTCACGCGGATGCCGTTGCCTGCGGCCAGCGTTTCCAGCGACTGTGAGAGGCGGCCGGCATGGTTGTTCAGGTATTTCACCGCCATATCCTCCTTGGCTCCCGCGGGCAGCGCCCGCGCCGCCATAGCCGCCACGCCGCCGATCGACCCGCCGAAGCGGGACAGCAGCGCGTCATAATCGATCTCACTTACGGTCAGCTTCAATTCTATCATCGTCAACGCTCCCAAAATCTTTTTTTCTGCCCCGGCTTGCGCGGACGGCTCCGGCGCAGGTAGAGGTAGTATATGTCTGCCGCGAGCAGCACGAACAGGATCCAGGTCATCACGGTCTTGAACTGCGTGTCATCCATGCCCGCGCAGAGGCCGCGGAAGCTCAGATACGCCGCCGCGAGCAGCAGCCACGCCGCCACCAGAAAAATGTCCGATATCTGCCGCCGCTTCTCGAGCAGCGTCTTGTCACAGCGCGGATTTTTCGCCATTTTATACGCAAGCGCCTCAAACACGCAGCCGCCGAGCATGGCCGCCGGGCTGAGCACGCCGAGCGCCAAGCTGATAATATATCCCGCACCCATAAAAGCCTCCTTTGCTTCCGTTGCCGCCATTATAGCAGACGCGCCGCCTCGCGGCAAGCGCCGTCACACGACCTGGAAGATATAATATTTCAGATAGTCCGTCTCCGGCACGCCCCAGAGTATGGGATGGTCGGGCGCCTGCCGCCCGACATAGGCCTGCCGCAGGCTCACATTCACATCCCGCGCCGCCTCCGCCAGCATCTGGCGGAACAGCTCGTCCGTCATGAAATGGCTGCAGGAGCAGGTCGCGAGAAAGCCGCCGCGCGGCAGCAGCTTCATGGCCTTTCGATTGATCTCCTTGTAGCCGCGATACGCCGCCTGCCGCGTCGCGGCGGACTTGGTGAACGCCGGCGGGTCGAGAAGGATATAGTCATACCTCCCGCGTCCCGCACCGTCCATCCCGGTCAGCAGCTCGAACACGTCCGCCCGGACAAAATCGATGTCCAGCCCGTTGAGCGCAGCATTTTGCGCCGCCTCATCCAGCGCGGTTTGGGACACATCCACCGCCGTCACCTGCGCCGCGCCGCCGGCTGCTGCATGGATGGCAAACGCGCCCGTATGCGTGAAGCAGTCGAGCACCCGCCGTCCCCGTGCAAAGGCTGCGGCGGCGCGCCGGTTCTCCTTCTGGTCGAGGAAAAAGCCCGTCTTCTGGCCGTTGATATAGTCCACGTCGAAAAGCAGCCCGTTCTCCCGTATGACGCTGTGGCCGCTGCCGCTGCCGCGGGCAAAGCCCGTCACGCGGGGCAGTCCCTCCTTGTCGCGCAGGGGGTTGTCGCTGCGCTCGTAGATCGCCGCAAACTCCGGCTGCTCCAGCAATATGTCATAGAGCAGCTCCTTGATGCGCTCCATGCCCGCCGAGAGCACCTCCGTCACCAGCACCTCGTTATAGCGGTCAACGGTCAGGCCGGGAAAGCCATCCGCCTCGCCGAAGATAAGGCGGCAGGCCGCGTATTCCTCGCCCATGACCGCCTTGCGGTAGTCGAGCGCCCAGCCCACGCGCCGCCGCCAGAACGCCTCGTCCATGCGGTCGTTCGGATTTTTTGACACGATGCGGACACGGATCTTGGAGCTGTCGTTGATAAAGCCCGCGCCGAGCCAGCGCCCCGCGCCGCTGTATACGTCCACGATGTCGCCCGCCGCGTATGCGCCGCGCACGCCCGTCACCTCGTCGGCATAGACCCAGCTGTGCCCGGCGCGGAGAAAGCGCACGCCCTTGTCCGTGATGGTCACAGACGCAAAATTTCGTTCCATACCGCCCCTCACCTACTTGACTTCATACCATTGGACTTCCGCGCACACGTTGAGGATTTTCCAAACCTTTCTCATGCTCTGCGCGAGCCTCCATTTCCCATCTATTGGCTTGCTTCTGCGCTTCCTTTTCTAATCGCGCTCCTGTCGATCCGGCGGAGACATCCCACGTTTTTGCCTTGAAAATTGCCTGTTATGCGCGTCTCTGCCGACGCAGGCACGAAACCGACACGAAATAATTTTTCCATTTTTCACGTTCTGTTTGACGCTCGCCATTGAAATAACCCCTTTCGTTTAGTGAGTAATTTCAACGGTTTGCGCCACTTTGTTGACACTTTTGTTGACACCTGGCTCAAATGTGCCTTTTTGTGCCGCCAAGGCAAGCGCCAAAAGCAAAAAACAAACCGTCAAAAACCTTGTGTTTTCAACGGTTTGCTGGTTTGGTGCGCGAGGCGGGACTTGAACCCGCACGCCCGGAGTGAGCACTAGAACCTGAATCTAGCGAGTCTGCCAATTCCACCACTCGCGCATGACGCACGCCCTGTCGGACGCCCAGCTATCATAGCATCAAACACCGTCGATGTCAAGCATTTTGCGCCGCCTTTTTATCGGGGCTTGACAGCCGCCGCGGCAGCGGCTATAATCAAATTGAGAATCATTCCTAATATGACAACAACACCTTCAACGTGCGCCCGAAACGGGCGGGAAAGGAACGAAAAGCATGAGTGGCACCAACAAATACGCGGGAACACAGACCGAGAAAAACCTTTGGGAGGCCTTCGCCGGGGAGTCCCAAGCCCGCAACAAATACACCTACTTCGCCTCCAAGGCGAAGAAGCAGGGCTTTGAGCAGATCGCGGATCTGTTCCTGAAGACGGCGGAGAACGAGAAGGAGCACGCCAAGCTCTGGTTCAAGGAGCTGGACGGCATCGGCGACACCGCCGAGAACCTGCTGGCCGCCGCCGAGGGCGAGAATTACGAGTGGACGGATATGTATGAGGGCTTCGCCAAAACGGCCGAGGAGGAGGGCTTCCCGGAGCTTGCCCGGCGCTTCCGCCTCATCGCCGCCGTGGAGAAGCACCATGAGGAGCGCTATCGCGCCCTGCTCCATAACGTCGAAATGGCCGAGGTTTTTGCCAAAAGCGAGGTCAAGGTCTGGGAATGCCGTAACTGCGGCCATATCGTCATCGGCGAAAAGGCGCCGGAGGTCTGCCCTGCCTGCGAGCATCCGCAGAGCTATTTCGAGCTCCGCGCGGAGAACTACTGATATATCATACGGTGCGGCAGACCACCGCGCCCCGGCTCCCTTGCGGAAAAAGCCCGCGCGATACAGCGGAGGACAGGCGTCCAGAATGGATGCCCGTCCTCCGCTGGTTCATGCAGGCGCTTCGCCGCCCGAGGATG
>CAVEQW010000010.1:0-41793 GCA_963618155.1 Alloprevotella sp. | reverse complement strand
TTAATATTCACGAAAACCTGAATGTTACAATTTTTCAATTGCGTTTCTATCGCGTTTATGCTAGAATATGGACACCAGATATTGATTTTCGGATCGTTTCGCAGAGAATGTAACTCTGCGAAATATTTTTTTCCGAGCCGGGGGACTGTTTGCAGTCTCTCAGCCCGGCATTATTGTGTATGTCAGGGGCGCATGACCGCGAAGCCGCCGATGCGAACAGCCGGCGGCTCGCCGCCAAAGGGCGTTTGGGTGAAAGCGTCCAGAATATAGGCCGTCATAGTACGCCTTCGCTCCTTTCCGTGTCAATAGCTCATCATAAACAGATTCGTGTCCTCGCAGAACTCGCTCACGCTGTAGAGCACAAGAATGCGGTCATAGCCGCCCTCGGCGGCCAGCTCCGCGACCGAGGTCTTGTAGTAGCGCATATCGAGCATGGTGATCTCCGAAAAATCGTCCAGCAGAAAGGGGAGCAGGGAATCGGCGAAGCTGTCCCGGATGACGAGCAGCTTTTCGCCGCCGTGCCCGCTGCGGATGTCGATGCGCGGCGTGTTTCCGCCGAGGAACATGGCGTATTTGTCCTTATGCTCCAGAGCGCTCATATCGTAGAGCTCACCGCTCTGCGCCTCGCCCGCAGAATAGGTCGTGACCGTGATATCATCGCTGTCGGGGACATAGATGTCGATGCTGTCCGGCGCGACCCACGAGAAGCCGGAAGCAGAGTAGGTCGTGCCATAGAAGCTGTCGGAGACGGTCTGCGGTGCGTAGTCGCTCAGATCGCGGCAGGGAAGTCCCCATGCGCCGCACAGCGCCGTATAGCCCCAGTACGCGCCGAGGCTCGTCCAGTGGTGGTCGGTGCGGTAGAAGATATAGTCGTTCTTATGGGCGTCCAGGGCGCTGTAAAGGTCGATGCAGGGCGTTTCGGCGGCGGCATAGGCCGTCTCGATGACCGCCTTTTCAGAGTCGGTCGGCGCGTTGGCAGGCAGGTGCGCCGCCTCGATCTCCACCGCGCCGGGGATGAGGGCGAAATATACCGGCGCGTCCACATTTTCGGCCAGCGTGTTCACATAGCCGACACGCGCCGCGATATCCTCGCCGGATGGGGCTTCAAACGCCTCGAGCAGATAGCCGCCCGAGCCGTAGAATACGCCCTTGTTTTCCTGCTTGCCGCAGAGGCGCTCGCAGCGCGCCTTGATGGTCGTCCATGCGTCGCGGAACGGAAACTGGTCGGTCGTGTAGCTCTCGAAGCTCGTCGTGAAGCTTCCGCCGAAGAGGGTCTGGAGGCTGAATTTCGGCGCACTCGTCAGATAGCGGTTCTCCCGCTCGGAGAAATCACGGTCGGGGAGTGCGAGAAAGAGAACGAAAAACGTGGTTATAAACGCAATAAATACGCAAAAAACGGAGATTTTATAACTTTTCTTCATCTTTCGTGGCTCTCCTTAAAAGCGGAAATACAGGAAGGGGTTATAGGTCGAATCGACCAGATACGCGGTCGAGACGCCAAGCACGAGCAAGATCAGGAGAGGGGAGAGGATGCCCTTGGCCGTCTGCGGCAGCTTCTGGTAGAGCTTCGTTCCGAGCGGCACACAGGCGAGGACGGCAACGATGAGGAGCACCGCGAAGTTGGCGAGATAGAATAGATCGGCCGAGCCGATAAACCCGGCCTGTCCGAAGCCGTACATAGCGCGGAAGAACACCAGCGTCTGCGATACGGAGCTTTGCTGGAAGATGACCCAGCCGGAGAACGCGACCAGCAGTGTGTAGACGTGGCCGATCCAGCGCGGTGCCTTTTTGAGCCATTTCAGAAGGAAGCATTTCTCCATGATGAGAAAAAAGGCGTAGTAAACACCCCAGAACAGGAACGTCCAGCTTGCGCCGTGCCAGAAGCCCGTAAGCGCCCAGACGACGAATATATTGATGAGCTGGCGGGCAAGGCCATGCTGGTTGCCGCCGAGAGGGATGTATACATAGTCGCGGAACCAGGTGCCGAGGCTGATGTGCCAGCGCCGCCAGAACTCCGTCACAGAGGCGGAAATATACGGATAGTTGAAGTTCTCCAAAAACTCGAAGCCCAGCATACGTCCGAGGCCGATGGCCATATCGGAGTAGCCGGAGAAGTCGAAGTATATCTGCATGGAAAAGGCGAGCGCACCGAGCCATGCTCCGACAAAGGTAAGCTCCGCCGCCGGGGTGTTGGCATAAGCGTCCCAGAGCATACCGATGTTGTTGGCGATGAGTACCTTTTTCCCAAGCCCGACGATGAAGCGCTCGATGCCGGAGACGAACTTGTCCATGGAATGCTCACGCCAGTCGAGCTGGTCGGCGATGTCCTTATAGCGAACGATGGGTCCCGCGATGAGCTGTGGGAAAAGCGCGACAAAGGTGCCGAATTTGATGAAATCACGCTGGACGCCCGCGTCCCCGCGGTATACGTCGATGGGGTAGCTCATGGTCTGGAAGGTGTAGAAGCTGATGCCGATGGGCAGCGCCAGTCCCAGGGTCGGGATGGAGACGCCGGGGATGAGGCTAAGCGTCTGCGCCACGAGGTCAAAATACTTGAAGAAGAACAGCAATGCGAGATTCACGACCGTGTTCACGACCAGCACCGTGTGGGCGCGGCGGCGCTGCTCCCGATATTTTTCGATGAGCAGGCCGCTGACGTAGTTGATGCAGATGGACGCGAGCATGAGGACGATATAGACCGGTTCGCCCCAGCCGTAGAACACAAAGTTAACAACAAAAAGCCAGAGATTGCGGCTGCGAAGCGGCAGGAGATAGTATACGGCCAGAACGACCGGCAGATAGATGAACAGGAAAAGGATGCTGGAAAATACCATCGGTATTATTCCTCCGTCTTTCTTTTTTCGGGGTCAAAGTGCGCCAGCGGGTTGGCAAGCGCCGCCGTGCGCAGCTCCGTGTCTTCGATGTGGGTATAGATTTGCGTTGTATTGAGGCTCTCGTGGCCGAGGACCTCCTGCAGCGTCCGGACGTCGACACCGTTCTGGAGCATGAGCGTCGCCGCCGTGTGCCGCAGCTTGTGCGTCGAATAGGCGCTTGCATCAAGCCCGGCCTTGGCCAGCGTTTTCTTCACCATATACTGCACCGCGTCCACGCTCATCCGCTTGCGGCGTGTTGACAGGAACATGGCATTCTTGTCGATGGCCGTGATGGAGCGGCGGACGATGAGCCAGTTGTTGATGGCCTCGCAGCAGCTGTCGTTGAGATAGACAACGCGCTCCTTGCTGCCCTTGCCGCGCACAAGGATATGGTCGCTGTGGATGTCCGTCAGGTTCATGCCGACCATCTCCGAGATACGCAGGCCGCAGTTGAGGAACAGGCAGAGGATGCAGTAATCGCGCTCCTTGTTTTTCCCATTCGCCGCCGTCAGCAGCCGCTGGCTTTGCTCCAAGGTCAGATAGCGGGGAAGCGCCTTTTTCAGCTTCGGCGTGTCCATATCCTGTACCGGACTCGTCGCAAGCTGCCTGGTCTTGACCGTTAAATAATTGTATAGACCCTTGATGGAGATTATCATACGCGCACGGCTCGCCGCAGAAAGTCCGCGATCCCGCGAGAGATACGCCATGAAGTCATAGACCTCCGAGAGCGTGACCGACGCGAAGAAATCCAGCTCAAGCTCGTCGATGGTGATATCGTCCAGAGCAGTGTCACGCGGCACAAGTCCGCGTGAGAGCTTCAGATAACGGGAAAAGGTGCGCAGATCGAGATAATAGGAATCGACCGTCGCACGGGATTGACCCTTGATGGTCTCGTGGTAGACGAGAAAGTCCCGAATGACCGCCGGCGCTTCTTTACGATAGTCCATAAACCGCCTCCAAAATTACCTGAATATCATAGCAGAGAAGAGGCGGCTTGTCCATCGGCAAATACACCAAAATTTCGGCATAATTAATATTATGCCGAAATCAGGGGAGCGCAAAGGCGCTTTTGATGGTCATATTCAGAAAGCCTTAAAAAATCACGCCAGCACAGAATCGATGGCCTCACGCAGTGTTTTCACACGCAGGAGCTCCAAGCCCTTGGGCGCTTTGAACTCGCCGCGTATCTGCGCCGGAACGACGCAGCTTTTAAAGCCCAGCCGCGCGATCTCCGCCAGACGCTGGTCGAGTCCCTGCACGCTTCGTATCTCGCCGGTCAGGCCGACCTCACCAACAGCAGCCATCGTGTCCGGCACGGGACGGTCACGGAAGCTCGACGCGAGCGCAAGACAGCTTGCGAGATCCGCCGCAGGCTCGTCCAGATCAAGTCCGCCGATGACGTTCAAATAGGCGTCACAGGCAGAAAAAGCCATTCCGGCGCGTTTTTCCAGCACCGCCAGCAGCAGCGCCATGCGGTTGTAATCAAAGCCATTGGCATTGCGCCGTCCGGCGGCAAAGCCTGTCGGCGTGGCCAGCGCCTGGATCTCGGCCAGGATCGGGCGCGAACCCTCCATGACGCAGGTAACGCAGGTGCCGGGACTGTTCTGCGGCCGTCCGGACAGCATCATCTCCGAGGGATTCGGCACCTCGCACAGACCCTGCCGCTGCATTTCAAACACGCCGATCTCGTTGGTCGAGCCAAAGCGGTTTTTCTCTGCCCGCAGAATGCGATAGCTGTAATTCCCGTCGCCGGACAGCTGCAGAACGCAGTCCACCATGTGCTCCAGCACCTTGGGTCCCGCGATCGCACCCTCCTTGTTCACGTGGCCGACAACAAAGGCGGTGAAATCGTTCGCCTTGGCAAGGCGCATGATCTCCATGGCACAGGTCTTCACCTGACCGACACTGCCCGGCGCTGTGGAAAGCTCCGGGTCATAGACCGTCTGGATGGAGTCGATGATGACGAGATCGGGCGCAAGCTGGCCGATGGCGGCGATCACATCGTTGATGTCCGTCCCGGCCAGAACGTATATCTCGTCCTTGGCAACGTGCAGGCGCTCGGCGCGCATTTTAAGCTGGCGCTCCGATTCCTCGCCCGTGACGTAGAGAATCTTTTCCTCCGCGCCGATGTTGCCGCAGACCTGAAGCAGCAGCGTGGATTTGCCGATACCGGGCGAGCCGCCGAACAAAACGATGCTTCCCCACACGGCTCCCCCGCCGAGCACACGGTCAAGCTCACCAATGCCAGTGGAAAAGCGGAGCTCATCATGGCCGTCAAGCTCCTTGAGGCGCTTCGGCGTCTGCCGCAGCACGGGCGCGGACTTCACCGCCGCCGTTTTCTTGGCCGCTGGCGCCTCCACAAGCGTGTTCCACGCGCCGCAGGCCGGGCATTGCCCTTGCCAGCGCACCGTCTCATTGCCGCAGGAGGAGCAGTAAAATACCGTTTTCTCTTTCATGTCACGACACCTCTCGTGTATTGCAGATACGAGCCGAACAGCAGCGCTGCAAGCCGCAGGCGATATTGCTCATTCTTGAGCTGCGTGAGCTCATCGGGGTTCGACAAAAAGCCGCATTCGACGAGCACGGCGCGGCAGCCGGCGTTCTTCATCAGATAAATATCGTCTGATATCGGCGCGGCCAGCCGCCGGTTCTGCGGCGCAAGCTGGGTGTTCAGATTGGTCTGGATGAGCTCCGCCAGCTCCTCCCCACCGGGTTCCGCGCCGTAAAACACCTGCGGCCCGTTCGGACTCGCGGCGGAGAAAAAGTTCTGGTGTATGCTCAGAAGCAGCGCGCCGGGCGTTTCATGGATGAGCGCAAGCCGCGCCCGCTGGTCGGCGAGCTTCATCTGGGCGACACTCTCCGCCTCCGGCGGATAGTCGATGCCGCTGCTCTCCCGCGTCATGCGCGTTTCCGTGCCGCAGAGCGCAGCGATGGCGCGCAGACGCAGCGCGATATCGAGGTTGATATCCGCCTCCTGCGTCCCATCCGCCGCCACAGCGCCGCCGTCCGCCCCGCCATGTCCTGCGTCAATGATCAGCACCGGCGGCGCGAGCTCCTCTGACGACGCAACGGTGATCGACGGCTTTCCTAAGAGAATCACGAGCGCCAGCGCCGCCAGCAGCGGCACGGCATATATCCATTTCCTTGCGTTTGATATCATGCGACCCACCTCGCTAAAGCTATATGAGGCGGGTCGCGCATCTATGTTATGACTTCAGAAAAGCTTCGAGCCGGTCGCAGCCCCGCTCGATGTTCTCCATCGAGGCCGCATAGCTCCAGCGGGCAAAATTGGCGATGCCAAAGGCCTTGCCCGGCGTGAGCGCCACATAGCTCTTCTCCAGAAATGCCTCGCAGAAGTCGCCGTCGTCGTGTATGACACGCCCGCCCAGCGTTCGTCCGATGAGCTTTTCGATATTGAGCATGACATAAAACGCGCCCTGCGGCTCAAGGCAGCTCACGCCGTCGATCGCGCCGATACGCTCGATGAGGTAACGGCGGCGCTGCTCAAAGGCGCGGCGCATTTCCTCCACCTCGTCATCATGGCCGTAAAAGGCCTCCGCCGCTGCATACTGGCTCATGGTCGCGGGTGCGCCGGTGGAATGGGACAGATAGCTGCTCATGCGCTTGGCGATCTCCGCGTTGGCGGCGGCATAGCCGATGCGCCAGCCCGTCATGGCATAGGTCTTGGATGCGCCGTTTACAACGATGCTGCGCTCCTTGGCGTCCTCGCTGAGGGACGCGAAGCTGGTGAACTCTGTTCCATCGTAGACAAGGCGGTTGTATATCTCGTCGGAGATAACATAGAGGTCGTGCTTCCGGCAGACCCCGGCCAAGCGGGACAGCTCCTCGCGGGTATAGACCATGCCGGTCGGGTTGGACGGGCTATTGAGAACAAGGAGCTTTGTCCGCGGCGTGACAGCATCCTCGAGCTGCTCCGCCGTGATCTTGAAGCTCTGGCTCTCGGGCGCGTCGATGACGACCGGCGTGCCGCCTGCCATGCGTATCATTTCGAGATAGCTGACCCAATAGGGCGCGGGCAGGATGACCTCGTCTCCCGGTTCCACCAGCACCTGCATGGCCACAAAGATAATATGCTTTGCGCCGCTTGCGATCACGAGCTGGGTGTGGTCATAGTCGAGCCCACAGTCCTTTTTCAGACGAAACGCCGCCGCCTTGCGAACATCGACCGTTCCGGCCGCTGGGGTATACTTCGTCTTCCCCTCTTGTATGGCCGCAATGCCGACGGCCTTGATCGCCTCCGGCGTGTCAAAATCCGGCTCACCGATGCCGAAATTCAGGACATCCTTCCCCTCCGCCTTGAGCGCCTTGGCCTTGGTGTCCACGGCCAGCGTGGCGGACGGCTGTATATTCATCGCTATCTGCGACAGCTTTTTCATAAAACCCGCCTCCTTTGTGTTTGCTGAAATTATAATCCGCAGGCGCTGCAATTGCAACAACTATATAATGATGCAGATCAGCCCGTACGCGCCGTCGTTCACGACCCGCTGCATGGTGACGCGCAGGCGGTTGCGCACATTCGGCGGCATACGGCGGAGCTTGGTCGTCAGCCCCTCCTCCGCAATGTCGTACAGGGATTTGCCAAAAATATTTGAGTCCCATATCTTCGTCACATCGCCGTCAAAGCCCTGGAGCAAAAAGCCCAGTATCTCCTCTGACGCCTTTTCCCCGCCGACCGCCGGCGACACCTCCGTCTCCACATCCGTGCGGATGATGTGCAGCGCGGGCGCTGCCGCCTTGAGCTTGACACTATAATGTCCGCTGCGGCTCACGATCTGCGGCTCGTGCAGCACCATCTGCTGCGGCGTGGGCATGACGAGACCATAGCCCGTCTCGTTCGCCTGCTCGATGGCCGCGTGTACGCTGTCATACTCTGCCTTGACCGCCTTGAGCGAGCGCAGCAGCTCCATGAGGTCGCCGTCGTCGCCGATGGAAAAGCCGGATTGCTCGGATATCGTCCGATAATAGAGCTCCCGCGAAAGCTCCACCGCAGCACTCGCCGTTCCCGTTCCCGCGTCCACGGCGCTCATGTGCGCCGCCGTCACATTCTCTGTCCGGCACAGACGCTCCAGCATACGGTCGCAGTCGTGCAGCGTTTTAGTCTGCTGCGCCGACTCCAGCACGGCGGCATAGAGCGAGTGCTTCAGCTCGTTATCCGCCGGAAGCGCCTCCACCCATGACGGCAGCCAGAGCGACAGCTCGCGCATCGGGAACTGATACAAAAGTCCCTTCATGATACGGCGGATTTCTTCCTCCGTCATTGCCGCGCAGCTCACCGGAAAACAGGGTACGCCGTATTTTTCCTCCAAATCTACGGCCAGCGTGCGGCACTCCTCGCCTTGCGGCTCAGCCGCATTGACCAGCAGGACAAAGGGCTTCCCGATGGCACGAAGCTCATTTACAGCGCGTTCCTCCGCCTCGACATAGCTCTGGCGCGGGATATCCGCAATGCTGCCGTCCGTTGTCACGACAAGACCGATGGTCGCGTGCTCGGCGATCACCTTGCGCGTGCCGACCTCGGCGGCGCGGGTCATGGGCACCTCGCCCTCAAACCACGGTGTCGACACCATGCGCTCCACGCCGTCCTCCATGATGCCCTCCGCGTCGGGTATCATATAACCCACGCAATCGATGAGACGCAGCGAGGCGCTGGCCGAGCCCTCAAACACGACGTCCACCGCCTCCTCCGGCACGAACTTCGGCTCTGCCGTCATGATAGTGCGCCCGGACCCGGACTGCGGCAGCTCGTCACGGGCGCGCTCCCGGCGGTATACGTTGTCGATGCCGGGAATGACCGCAAGCTCCATAAAGCGCTTGATAAAGGTTGATTTTCCCGTCCGCACAGGGCCGACGACACCAATATAGATATCGCCGTCCGTCCGGCGGGCTATGTCCTCGTATATCCTATCCACAAAAAATCCCCCCATGGCGTTGTTTTGGTAAACCTTACGCCATCGGGGGCTTGTTTATGACTTTTTTGCGGCCGAGCTGTCAGTCGAAGCAGACAGTCTGGGCGTGCGTTTTGGAAATGCGCAGCTCCAGCGCGGGAAATGCCTCGTGCAGCCACTGTACCAGCACGGGCACGACCACATTTTCCGTGCAGAAATGGTCGGCATCGATGAGATTGATGCCAAGATTCTTCGCCTCCAGGAACTGGTCGTATTTCACATCCGCCGTCACATAGGTATCACAGCCGACTTCGACCGCGAGCGCGATCTCCCCGCCGCCGCTGCCGCCGCAGCAGGCGATATGCCGCACCTCGCGCTGCGCGTCGTGATATCGTAGACCATTCGCGCACAGCGCTTTCTTCACAAGGGCGCGAAAATCCGAAAAGGGCATGGCCGCCGGAAGCGTACCGATGCGGCCGATGCCACTGATGGGGTCGAGCGTTTCCGTGACCGTCCCGCCGAGCGCCGCCATAAGCGCGTCGTTTACGCCGCCCTGCGCGGCGTCCAGATTGGTGTGCATACAGATGGCAGACATATGATTCTCCGCCAGCGTCAGTATGCGCCGCCCGACCCATGTGGCGTCGGTGACGGTCTTGACCGGCGTGAAGATGAGCGGGTGATGGCTGACAATGAGCTCTGCGCCCCAGTTTCTGGCCTCCCCTATCACCTCATCCGTTATATCGAGTGCCGTCAGCACCCGCGTCACCGGCGCTTCGGCATGGCCGACAAGCAGCCCCACGTTGTCAAAATCCAGCTTCATCCCGCAGGGCGCTTTTCCATCCAGCACACGCAGGATATCCGATACAGTCGTCATGTCGTGATACTCTCCTTCCATTGCCGCAGCGCCTCACACAGCGCCGCCGCCTCTTTGTCATAGTCCGCCGCCTTTTCCGTGCGCCGCAGCAGTGTGTCCAGATACCGCGCCAGAAGCGGCTCGGCAGCTATCTGCTCCCGGCGGCCAAGCAGCAGCTCCGCCGGCGCATATGCCGGGGCGCTGCCGCCCCGCGCCGTCAGGATGGGATAGATCCGCCCGGCATCCTCCACAAGGCGCTCCGCCGTTATTTCATAGCCGTTATCCACCAGAAAGCGGCGCAGCACCGCCGCCCTGGTCTGCGGCTGCAGAACAAGCGTCACATTCTCCCGCGTCCAGAGTGCAGCGGCCAAAATCGCCGCCATATTCTCACCGCCCATACCGGCGATGACCACACAGTCGGCATCCTCACGAGTAAAGTCGTCCAGGCCGTCCCGGACATAAAGCTCCACGAGTCTCTCCGTCTCCGTTTGACGCACAAGCGCCTCGGCGCTGCGCAGCGGGTCGGGGTGGATGTCGCTGGCGATGATACGGCGTGAGAGACCACGCTGTGCCAGATAAGCCGGAAGCAGCCCATGATCCGTTCCCACGTCAATGACCGCCGCCCCGTCTGGGATAAATGCGGCGACGGCACTCAGCCTTTTTGATAGCTTGATCATAACAAAAACGGCGGGAGCGATGCCCCCGCCTTCCCTTTTCGCTTTACTGGTGGCTTGCGATGAAGTCGTTGACCTCTTTCACAAAGGGCTCGACCTCAACGCCGTGCGCCGCACAAGCAGCCTCGATGCTCTCGCCGGTGGCGTAGGCACAGCCAAGGCAGTGCATACCGATGCGCTCAAACAGCGGCTGCGTCGCCGGGGCATTGACCATGATGTCATAGACGATGGTGTCCTTGGTGACCTGATACATCTCTATATCCTCCAAAAATAAAATTCACTCACGCTCATTATACCCGATACATACTCTTTTTTCAATAGCGGGCAAAAAATAAGAGAGGCGAAGCGTCGCCCCCCTTATTCTTTTTGGTGGATTCAGCCCTGAATCTCGCCGTTGCGAATCTTCGCAAAGCACTCGCTGCAGTACACGGGGCGGTCGCTCTTCGGCTCGAAGGGCACACGCGCCTCGCCGCCGCAGGCAGCGCAGGTGGCCGTGAAGTACTCACGGGGGCCGCGGGCCGCGTTCTTGCGGGCGTCACGGCAGGCCTTGCAGCGCTGGGGCTCGTTCTGGAAGCCGCGCTCGGCATAGAACTCCTGCTCACCGGCGGTGAACACGAATTCCTGGCCACATTCTTTGCACACCAGGGTCTTGTCTTCGTACATTTTGGATCCTCTCTTTGAAATTAGTCCCGTTCGGGCGTTTTTTTATGCGATCAGCTTTCGCTGCTTTCGCCGCAGGGGTGCTTTGCCAGCTTGCGCCGGATGCGCTGGACGGCATTGTCAACGGCCTTCGGGTCGCGCCCGAGCGCCGAGGCTATCTCCGAACAGGAATAGCCACGCAAATAGGCCCGCAGGACCTGCGCTTCAAATTTTGACAAACACCGCCAATAGGTGGACTGAAACTCTTGTGCGCTCTCTCTGGCCAAAACCTGCTCCTCGGGGACACGCTGGAAAGCCTGATTACCTAGGGAAAGGGACTCATCTGAGAGGACATCTTCAAGGGAGAGGCCGCTGTTGAGCGGCTCATGCTTTTTTCTCACGGCGCTGCGGAGCGCCGACGCTATGCGGTTGCGAATGCACACCTCGGCGAAGGTGCGGAATGAGGCGCTCTTTTCGGCGTCATACATCCGCATGGCGGACAGCAGGCCGATCATACCCTCCTGGATAAGGTCTTCACTGTCGCCGCCGGCAAGAAAGCACGGGCGTGCACAAGCGCGGACGAGGCGGGCATAGCGCTCCGCCAGCACAGCCTCCGCCTCCTGGTCACCGGCGGCGGCCAGACGCTGAAGCTGTTCATCCGTTGCATTTGTATGTTCTTTCATAGGTACACCGCAAGCAAGCCTATACAATGGCCTACGATAAATATACATCAATTCTGTGCAAAGTCAAGAAAAAGTTGCAAAAACATGGTTAATTAGCCGGTTAAATTTGAAAAAATCACATCGGAAGCTCCTGCTGTCCCAAAAAATCGATGCCAAGATGCTCATAAGCGCGTCTCGTAGCACAGCGCCCCCGCGGCGTGCGGGTCAAAAATCCCTTTTGAAGCAGATAGGGCTCATATACATCCTCGAGCGTCACGGCCTCCTCGTTGATGGTCGCCGCCAGCGTTTCAAGCCCGACGGGGCCGCCGTTATAGAACTCAATGATGCTGCGGAGCATACGGCGGTCGACCTCATCCAAGCCGATACGGTCGATCTCCAGCCGTTCCAGCGCCTCATCCGTGATGGCGCGGGTGATGACGCCGTTGCCGTGCACCTGCGCGAAGTCGCGCACGCGACGTAGAAGCCGGTTCGCGATACGGGGCGTGCCGCGGCTGCGCGCCGCAAGCTCCATGGCTCCTTCCCTTTCTATGCGGACACTGAGGATATCGGCACTGCGCTCAATAATGCGGCGCAGCTCCTCCTCGGAATAGAGCTCCAGGCGCAGCATCACGCCGAAGCGGTCGCGCAGCGGCGCCGTAAGCTGGCCGGAACGGGTCGTCGCGCCGATGAGCGTGAAGTGCGGCAGATCGAGGCGAATGGAGTTGGCCGATGGACCCTTGCCGATGAGAATATCGATGGCATAATCCTCCATTGCGGGGTAGAGTATCTCCTCCACAGCGCGGTTGAGACGGTGTATCTCGTCCACAAATAGAATGTCGTTTTCCTGCAGATTCGTGAGCAGCGCTGCAAGATCGCCCGGCTTTTCGATGGCGGGGCCGGAGGTAATGTGCATATTGACGCCCATCTCATTAGCGATCACACCCGCCAGCGTGGTCTTGCCAAGCCCCGGAGGGCCGTGCAGCAGCACATGATCCAGCGGCTCGTCGCGCATTTTGGCCGCCTGAATAAAGACCTCCAAATTGCCCTTTGCCTTTTCCTGACCGATGTATTCCTGTATCGTTTTCGGACGAAGCGAATTCTCCGCCGTATCCTCCGGAAGAACAGAGGCCGTGGTGATGACCTGCGGCTCGGTATCGCCGGAAAAGCTGATGCTCATATCCGTTCCCCCTTATCGTACCATTTGCTTCAGCGCCGCGCGGATGATATCCTCCAGCGCCATATGCTCCGTGTCCACGCCCTTGAGCGCCGCCGATATCTCTGACGGGCTATAGCCCAGCACGGCAAGCGCGGAGGCCGCATCCGTCCGCTTGGCGCTCATGCCGGCCGCCGCCGTGAGCGCGGGCATTTCAAGCGCCTGCGACTCCTTGCGCAGCTTGTCCTTGAGTTCGAGTATCACGCGCTGTGCGATGCGCTTTCCGACGCCCTGCGCTGCCGTGAGCGCCTTTTCATTGTCGGAGAGTATCGCCATGGCCACACCCTCCGGCGTGTTGGTGGAGAGCACAGACAGCGCCGCCTTCGGCCCGACGCCGGACACGGAGAGCAGCATCTCGAAGCAGCGCTTTTCAGCAATTGAAGAGAAGCCGTAGAGCTCGAATATTTCTTCCTTGACAAGAAGATAGGTGTAGAGCTTGGCTTTTTTGCCGGTCTGAAGATGGCTCACAGTATTGCGCGAGGCGTTGAGCGCATAGCCAACGCCGCCGCAGTCAAGCACGGCGAAATTCGGCTCCAGCAGTGCAACAGTGCCCTCTATATAGTAAAACATGGATTGGCTCCCCCTTCGGTGGTCAGCTTTGAGGTCATGCTCCGTGCATGACAGATCGCGAGCGCCAGCGCGTCGGCCGCATCGTCCGGCTTCGGCGGTGTTTTCATGCCGAGCATACGCTGAACCATATAGATGACCTGCCGCTTCTCCGCCTTTCCGTAGCCAACGACAGCCTGCTTGACCTGCATCGGCGTGTATTCAAAGGTCGGGATACCGCTGCGGTAAGCCGCGAGCAGTATCACGCCGCGCCCGTGCGCCACGGAGATGCCGGTCGTGATGTTGTTGGTGAAGAAAAGCTCCTCCACGCTGATGGCCTCCGGCGAAAAGGTAGCGATAAGCTCGTTGAGGTCGTTATATATCATGTCGAGACGCATGGACAGGCTGAGCCCGGCCGGCGTGGATATAACGCCGCAGGCCACATATTCGTTTCTCCCCTTTTCCGCATCCACCACGCCAAAGCCGACCGTGGCAACGCCGGGGTCAATACCCAATATACGCATACCGGCATTATAGCACAAAAAAGCTCCGCCGACAACAATCGGCGGGGCTTATGCACATTATTCGTTCACGCTCTCGGATGCGCCTTGTTGTAGACATCCTTGAGCTGCTTTTTCACGAGCTGGGAGTAGATCTGTGTGGAGCTTATGTCGGAGTGGCCGAGCATCTCCTGAATGGAGTGGAGGTCAGCGCCGTTTTCGAGAAGATGGGTGGCAAAGCTGTGGCGCAGGGTGTGCGGCGTGATGTCCTTTTCGATGCCGGCCTTCTGCTGGTAGTGCTTGACGATCTTCCAGAAGCCCTGACGGCTCATGCGCTCACCGGATACGTTGACGAAAAGACTGCGCTCGCTCGGCGTGGAGATCATGTCAGGGCGGATGAAGTCTATGTATTCCTTCAGCGCCTTGACCGCGCCAGAGTAGAGCGGGATGGCGCGGATCTTGTCGCGGCCGCGGCAGTTGATGATGCCGGCAGAGACGTTCACATCCGTCACGTCGAGGTTGATAAGCTCGCTGACGCGGATGCCGGTGGCATAGAGCAGCTCGAGCATGGCGTGGTCACGATAGCCCTTTCGGTCGGTGCATTCGGGCTGCTCCAGCAGCAGCTCGACCTCCTTGGCCGTCATGACCTCCGGAAGCTTCTGCGTGACCTTGTCCGGAACAAGTTTGCCGGTCGGGTTGCGGTCGCACATACCATGCGACTGCAAATAAGAGTAAAAGTTTTTGGAGGAGGCGATGTTACGGGAAACCGTGGACACCGATTTACCCTCGGCGCGCAGGTGGGTGATATAGGCGCAGAGGTCGTCCTCGGTGGCGGTGACATAATCGACGCCGCCGTGAGCCGCCAGATATTCGCCGAGCTGCCGCACGTCCCGCAGATAAGAGCTGAGCGTGTTCTTGGACGCTTTCTTCTCATCGGTCAGGTAGCGTTCATAATTTTTGAAGCAAAGCTCGTTCGTCACCATTTGCTCCTCCTAAATAATTATTCATTAACATAATGCTCTGTAAGCACAATATAATACAGAACCAAAAAGTAATCAAGGCATTTTTGCAAAAAAGTCGATTTTTGTACATTATGACGATATATTATGTCAACTGTGTTATGTTAACCAAGTAAACTGAAGAAAGCCAGAGCCTTGATAACTCTGGCTTTTTGACAAGATGTAGTGGTTACAAAATGTAATCTTCTCTATATGTAGGTTATTATTCTTGTGTTATGTAAACTGTGCAATTTGATTGCATCCTGTATTATCTTCGTCTTTTGTGTTTACGGCCGCCGCTGTGCTCTATCCCAAGAAACGCCGCCGACAGAGCCGCGGCAAGCGAGGCGCCCGCGATCCGCAGGATCCAGGCACCGTAAGGCGTCAGCCCTTTTACCGAGGCAGCCGTCAGCAGCAGCACAGCACACAGCGCACCGGCGCATGACAGGCACAGCGGGAGGTATCCCCTCCCCCGCGCCCAAGATGTTGTGTAGCACACGGGGAATGTGGATAAAAATACACAAAATATGATGTATACATTCATATGCCGCTGCGGCAGCAGCTCCCGTTGTATCAGCCACGCACAGAGCAGCAGAAAAAGAAGCAGCAGCGTTAGCTCCGCCGCCAGCGCGATCAACACACTGAACGTCATACTCCTGCGTTTTAGAAAAGACATAAAAATACCCCCTGCGGAACTAGGCTGCTAAAGCCTATGCCGCAGGGGGCGTTATTATGAGGACAAACTCAGTCCTTGGCAGCAGGCTTGTTGGCCTGATCCTCGGTCTTCGCCTTGCCCGTGGTGGAAATGGCCCACTTGGCGACCTGGATGCGGACGCGATCCTCGCTGGTCTCAAAGACGATTAAGTCATCCTTCACGGCAACGACCTTGCCAACGATGCCGCCGATGGTGGTGATGTCGTCGCCGACGGAAAGCTGGCTGCGCATTTCCTCGAGCTGCTTTTTCTTCTTGTTTTCCGGACGGATGAGGAAGAAGTAGAAAACGACGATCATGACGACCATGATGACGATCATGCTCATCCCGCTGCCGCCGGCCGCGCTCGCGTCCGTTGTCGTGCCGGTCGTGGCGCAGCCGGTCAGGCAGGCGATCGCCAGCGCCGCCAGAACGACGAGCGACAGGACTTTCGTAATTCGGGCAAGTTTCATGCAGAAATACCTCCAAATGTTTATCCGTTACATTATAAAAAACTTATATTCGCGTGTCAAGGATTTCAGTATATTTTGCGCGGTAGGCAGCAAAGCTCCCCTCCCCCAGCGCCTGACGGATCTCCGCCATCAGGTTGTTGTAAAACCAGAGGTTGTGCATCACGGCGAGCCGCAGACCAAGCGCCTCCTTCGCCGTGAACAGGTGCCGTATATAGGCACGGCTGTAGCGTTGGCATACAGGGCAGCCGCACTGCGGGTCGATTGGCAGCTCGTCGCGCATATATTTTTCGTTCTTGATGTTGATAATGCCGCTCTTGGTGAACAGATGCCCATGCCGTCCGTTCCGTGCCGGCATAACGCAGTCGAACAGATCGACGCCGCGCCATACGCCCTCGATGATATTGCCGGGCGTGCCGACACCCATCAGATAGCGCGGCCTGTCCGGCGGCATATACGGCTCGACCGCTTCGATGGTGTCATACATCTCCTGCGCCGTCTCCCCCACAGCCAGCCCGCCGATGGCATAGCCCGGCAGATCAAGCTCGGCGATCTGCTTCATATGTCGGATGCGCAGGTCATGGTAGACGCCGCCCTGGTTGATGCCGAACAGCATTTGTCCGGGATTCACCGCATCCGGCTCGGCGTTATACTGCGCCAGCGCGTCCCTGCAGCGGACAAGCCAGCGATAGGTTCGGTCGCAGGATTGATCGAAATACTCGCGCGGCGACGGTATCTTAACGCACTCGTCAAAGGCCATGGCCACGTCGCTGCCGAGATTCGCCTGGATCCGCATACTCTGTTCCGGCCCGATAAAAAGCTTGCGTCCGTCCACATGGGAGTGGAAGTGAACGCCCTCCTCCTTGATCTGGCGCAGGCTCGTCAGCGAAAACACCTGAAAGCCGCCGCTGTCCGTCAGGATGGGTCCGTCCCAGGTCATAAACTTATGCAGCCCGCCCAGTGACTTGATGAGCTCATCGCCCGGGCGCACATAGAGATGATAGGTATTGGAAAGCTCAACCTGGCAGCCGATACCTTTCAGATCGGCAGCCGAGAGCCCGCCCTTGATCGCAGCGGCCGTCCCGACGTTCATAAACGCCGGCGTCTGCACCGTCCCATGCGGCGTAGTAAATTCCCCCCGCCGCGCATTCCCTTCTTTTTTTAGCAGTTTGAACATGGCAACTCCTGTTTCAGTGAATAAACATGGCATCCCCAAACGAGAAGAATCTGTATTTCTCCTGCACCGCGGTCTCGTAGGCGCGGAGGATGTTTTCACGGCCGGCGAGGGCGGAGACGAGCATGACGAGCGTGGAGCCGGGAAGGTGGAAATTCGTCACGAGCGCGTCGATGCATTTGAAGCGATAGCCAGGGTAGATGAAAATATTCGTCCAGCCGGAGGCCACCTCCATGTGCCCGTTCTCCCCCGCGAAGCTCTCCAGGGTGCGGCAGCTCGTTGTGCCGACGGCGATCACGCGCCCGCCGTGCGCCTTGGTACGGTTGATAGTCTCCGCCGTCTCCGCACTGATAGTGCAGTACTCCGAGTGCATATCATGATCCTCTACGTTTTCGGCCTTCACCGGGCGGAAGGTGCCAAGACCGACATGGAGCGTAACAAAGCACACCTCCACGCCCATAGCGCATATACGCTCCAGAAGCTCCTGTGTGAAATGCAGTCCGGCGGTCGGCGCCGCCGCACTGCCCGGCTCGCGGGAATACACCGTCTGGTAGCGCTCCTTGTCCTCCAGCTGCACCTTGATATAGGGCGGCAGCGGCATCTGCCCCAGCCGGTCGAGTATTTCGAGGAATATGCCCTCATAGGCAAAGCGCAGGACACGGTTGCCGTCCTCATGCACCTCCTCCACCACGGCACTCAACTCGCCGTCGCCAAAGCTGACCGTGCTGCCGACGCGCATTTTCTTTCCCGGGCGGCACAGACACTCCCAGCGCTTATCGCCCAGGTCGCGCAGCAGAACGATCTCCGTCACGCCGCCGCCGGGGCGCACGCCGAACAGCCGCGCCGGAATGACGCGGCTGTCGTTGAGCACCAGGCAGTCGCCCGGCCGTAAATATTCCGGCAGGTCATAGAAGTGGCGATGTTCAACATCGCCGCTTCTTTTGTCCAATACCATCAGCCGCGAGGCATCGCGCCGCTCGATCGGCGTCTGTGCGATCAGCTCCTCCGGCAGCTCATACATAAAATCCGATGTTTTCAAATCATGCTCCGTATTTGACGGTCGTACCGGTATAGTAGAACCCGAGAATATCCAGGTAGTTGCAGTCGTGATTTCTGGCCATTGCGCAAGCACCGTACTGGCTCATACCAATACCGTGACCGGAATAGCCGCCGCCTATCTCTCCGTCGTATGGGTCATCCTTTGCGATCAGATAGGGATGATTGCCCGCCTTTGTCTCGCCGCCGTTGGTGGACGAGTACATACAGTAGCACACCGAGCCGTCATAGGTAAGATACATATTGGCCGTCGCATCCACAGCAGCATCCGTCGCGGAATAGGCGCTATCCCCGGCGTTTCTGCGTCCCTGATAGAGCTGACAGCTCGACCCGCTTACCAGATCAAAGCCAAAGCCGCTGTATACGCCGCTTTCCGTGTAGGCCATGGCATAGCTGCGCACGGCGATGGCCGCCGCCTTGAGCGTCTCTGTCGGCCACGAGCTCGGGAACTCATAGGGGAGCGAGCCCTTGACATAGTCCTCTATATCGACATAGTTGACCAGTGTGATCATTGTTTTGTCCTGGTAGGCGTTGAGGCAGTTGAAGTCGCCGTGGTAGTCATAGCCGTTGTCGACCCGCGTCAGCGGATGGTCGCCGAGCGGATGCACGGCAAGCTCGGAGCCGCTTCGCGTCACCAGCGTTTTTCCGCTTCCATCGGTCACGGTATATGTACTGCTGTCGGTTTGGATCGTGACCGTCGCGGAATCCAGCGTTCCCTCGCTTACAAAGCTGCGGTCCGAGTCCATCGTTCCATACTCAAAGCCGGAGCCGCTGAGATTGGTGAGCGTGACGCTCGACACCTGTTTATCAAAGGATCTGGTCGAGGGGTACAGACCCACCCGCATACGCCTGGACGTGATGGACACCGTGTCGCCGGAAAAATCAGCTGCGTCCGGCCGCGTCCCGGAATCGCTGCTGCCGCCGGAGCCGGGATCACTTCCGCCGGACGAGCTGTCCGAGCCGCCGGAGGGGACGGTCGCACCACTCGATTGAAGGAACTTATACAGCATACTCGCGACCTCCGCCCGCGTGGCGCTGTTGGTCGGCTTAAAGCTGCCGTCCGCATAGCCCTTGACGACGCCGCCGAGCTGCATCGTCTTGACCGCGTCGCTTGCCCAGGAATGGATGGAGGAGGCATCGCTGAAGACGGTGCCGCTCTGTGCGGCTGCGATGCTGTAGCCGTTGCCGGAGGCGTATTCATCCAGTATCTTGCATATCTGCTCACGGGTGATGGAGGCTGTCGGCGAGAAGGTCGTGCTGCTCGTGCCGGACACATAGCCCTTTTCATACGCCCAGATCACATAGCCGGTATAGTACTGACCATAGGAGACATCCGAAAAGTTCTTGTACGTCGGCGAAACGTAATCACTCTTGACATAGCCGTTTTTCGAGCCGGAGCGTATCGCATACCAATCGCCGGAGCGTCCCGTGATGGTGACGCTGGTGCCGTAGGAGAACGAGCCGAGCGTCCCATAGCTTGTCCCCGGCCCGGAGCGGAAATTGACGCCGCTGCCGCTGATGGTCGCCGCACACCACGAATCCGGCGATACCCCGGCCATGCGGCCAAGCACCGTGACGAACATGGCGCGGTTCATGGTGTTGTTCGGCCCGAAGCTCGTCGAGCTGAGACCGTTATACAGCCCCTTGGACACGACATAGGAAACGCTGTCATAATACCAGCTCCCGCTGTTCACGTCCGTAAAGCTGCTCACGCTCGCTGCCGAGGCCGAACCGGCCATACAGCTCCCAAAGCAGAGCAGCAGCGCCATGAATAGAGCAGCGCTCCTTCTTGTAATTTTATTCCGCATATTCTACCTCCCATTATTGACCTGAGGGAATGAATTTGATATACTTCTCTCGACTTTATTAAGTCAGTCTATAATATAAACAAAAGATTACAATTTGTCAACAACAAGTTACACAACAGGCATATTTCTCCCGCCTGTGCATAGATTTTGTCGAAGGAGGATCCCATCTATGAAGAAATGCAAGGTCGGCGTGATCGGCGGCACCGGCATGGTCGGTCAGCGCTTTGTCACGCTGCTCGCCGAACACCCCTGGTTTGAGCTCAGCGTCATCGCGGCGAGCAGCCGCAGCGCCGGAAAGCGCTATGAGGACGCCATCGGCACGCGCTGGGCGCTTGACGTGCCCATGCCCTCTGCCGCGAAAGACATAGTCGTCCGCGATGCACAGGGCGATATGCGCGCCATCGCCGAGGAGGTCGATTTCGTCTTCTCCGCCGTGGAAATGCCGAAGGAGGAGCTGCAGACACTGGAGGAGGCGTATGCCAGGCTCGAGTGCCCCGTTGTCTCCAACAACAGCGCCCACCGCTGGACACCGGATGTCCCCATGGTCGTGCCGGAGATCAACCCGGAGCACCTCGCGGTCATTCCCGCGCAGCGGGCGCGTCTGCACACAAAGCGCGGCTTCATCGCCGTCAAGTCGAATTGCAGCCTGCAGAGCTATGTCCCGGCACTGCATCCGCTCAAGGACGAATTCGGTCTGACCGAGGCGCTCGTCTGCACCTACCAGGCGATATCCGGCGCGGGCAAGACCTTTGAGACCTGGCCGGAGATGGTCGATAACGTGATCCCCTACATCGGCGGTGAGGAGGAAAAGTCTGAGCGCGAGCCAATGAAGCTCTGGGGTCATGTCGAAAACGGCATCATCGTCCCGGCGGCAGCTCCCTCCATCACGGCGCAGTGCCTGCGTGTCCCCTGCTCCAACGGCCACATGGCCGCCGTCTTCGCCCGCTTCGCCAAGAAGCCGACGGAGGAGCAGATCCTCGACCGCTGGCGCAGCTTCGCCGGACGGCCGCAGCAGCTAGGCCTCCCCTCTGCGCCGAAGCAGTTCCTGCATTATTTCACCGAGTCCGACCGTCCGCAGACGCGGCTCGACCGTACGCTCGAAAACGGCATGGCCGTCTCCATCGGCCGCCTTCGCCCGGATACCCAGTACGACTACAAGTTCGTCTGCCTCTCCCACAACACCCTGCGCGGTGCGGCAGGCGGCGCAGTACTGCTGGCGGAGCTGCTGTGCGCCGAGGGCTATTTCGACCGCTGAGAACCCGATAACCAACCAAAGACGTCACGGAGAGATCCTCCGCGGCGTCTTATTTTTATCTTATTCTTGGGAGGCATTTTGTTGAAAAAAGCATTGTTTGAGGGAGCCGGTACCGCCATCGTCACACCGTTCCGCAACGGCGTGATCGACACCTCCGCCATGAAACGTCTCATTGACTTTCAGGCCGAGGGCGGCGTATCGGCGCTCATCGTCTGCGGCACGACCGGCGAGGCCGCCACACTGAGCACCGAAGAAAAGGCGCGGCTCTACGCGCTCTGCACCGAGTACACAGATCATCGGATGAAGGTCATCTGCGGCATCGGCTCGAACAACACGGAGGCCGCGCTGGAGCACGCCCGCATGGCGCGGGAGGCCGGGGCGGACGGCGTTCTCATGGTGACGCCCTATTACAACAAAACGACCCAGACCGGGCTTGTCCGCCACTTTGAGTACGTCGCCGACCGCGTGGATATCCCCATGATCGTCTACAATGTCCCCGGACGCACCGGCATCGGCATCGCGCCGGAGACCTATGTGGCACTGGCAGCGCATCCGAACATCAACGGTGTGAAGGAGGCTTCGGGCGATCTGGCGGAATTTGCGCGGAGCAAGGCGCTATGCGGCGACCGTCTTATCTTTTGGAGCGGGAACGACGCGGACACCGTCGGTATGATGGCACTGGGCGCAAGGGGCGTTATCTCCGTCGCCTCCAACATCGTGCCGGATGCGGTGGCGCTGCTGTGTGCGCTCTGCCTGTCCGGGCGCTACGATGCCGCCGCGATGCTCAACGAGCGCTATGCCGCGCTGTTTCATACCCTGTTCATCGAGGTCAATCCCATCCCGATCAAGGCCGCCATGGAGCAGCTCGGCCTATGCAGCGGCGAGCTGCGTCTGCCGCTCTGCCCCATCAGTGAACAACACAGAGTAATATTGTCGAATTGCATTAAATCTCTGCAAGAATGAATAAAAAGGTCGAATGCCTGCAACTTTCGGCATTCGACCTGCATATTTATGTGTGTAGTTTCACGCCTTCATCGCATTCAGCGTGATCTCGACCAGCTCCGGCACGGTCATCCCAAGGCGTTCCGCTCCATTTGTGATCACGTCACGGCTGCATCCGGCGGCGAATTTCTTGTCCTTGAACTTTTTCATCACGGACTTGACCTCCATCCCCTCAAAGCCGGTCGGACGCATAAGCGCCGCCGCACCGATCAGGCCGGTCAGCTCGTCCACGGCATAGAGCACCTTTTCCATATAACGCTCCGGCTCTACGTCTGAGCATATGCCCCAGCCATGGCTGACGACCGCGTGGATCATATCCTCGTCCACATCCTCCGCGTGAAGCAGCTCCACCGCCTTGACGCAGTGCTGCTCGGGATAGAGCTCAAAATCAATATCGTGCAGCATACCGACCGCCGCCCAATAGTCCTCCTGCCCCGGATCGTATTTCTCCGCAAGCCGCCCCATCACATGGGACACAGTCTGTGCGTGTTGGATGTGAAAGGACTCCTTATTATATTTCTGAATGATGGCAAGCGCCTGTTCGCTTGTCGGCTTCATGGCAAACGCCTCCTTTTTCGCCGATTATAGACCAGAACAATATAAAAAGTCAACGACCCACAGCTTGGCGGGTCGTTGATTTCTTACGGATTTGGGCTTGCATCCGTCTTTTTCTCACTGTCCTTGTCTGCGTCCTTGTCTGGCATCGCGTCCTCGGCCTCCCGCGTTACCTCGTCGATGGTTTTGTCCGTATCGAGCAGCGGCGTGGGCGTTGCCTCCGGTGCCTTGGTCGTCGTAACGCCGGCCGGAGCCGTTGCGGTGGGACGCGCCGTGTCGTTCTTTTTCTGGCCGCAGCCGCCGAGCAGCGTACAGGCAGCCAGCACCGCCGCCGCGATGGCAGTAAGCATTTTCATATTTTCCGCCTCCTGAATGGTTTACGCTTGATAGTATGTCCGTCTCTGTCGCTTTTTTGCGCAAGCCATTCAGAAGGTTTTTCCATTTTTAATCACATTCAAGCCATGCACTGATTTTGTCCGCCGCTGACCGCACCAGCGAGGCCAATCCGAGCAGCAGCACCGCCGGTACGGTCGGTATGGCGACAAGTGCAAGACCAAGGCATGAAACGCCACGCGAAGCCGTGCGGCGGAGCGTCCGCACTCCCCTGTCAGCTTTCGGCTTCATCGGCAGTGCTGACGATGTTATAGTAGGCGTTGGAGGTAATACGGTAGACGAGCGCATAGAGCAGCGCGAATATGGCGAAGCTGACAAGCGTTGTAATGGCAAGAAGCCGCGCGTTGTAAATGACGAAAAGCTCCAGCAGCTTCCGTATCATCGGAAACGCAAAGGCCATGTGCAGCCCCGCCAGCACGAGCGGCAGATAGAACACCGTCAGAAGCTGGCTGTTGATGCTGCGGCGGATGTCCTCCCTTGTCATGCCGACCTTGCGCATGATGTCATAGCGGGCGCGATCCTCGTAGCCCTCGGATATCTGTTTGTAGTAGAGGATGAGCACGGCGGCAAAGATGAACACGACACTGAGGATGATGCCGATGAAGAACAGTCCGCCGAAGGTGCTGTAAAAGAAGGCTCGTCCTTCCGCCAACATACTCATGCCGTAGCCGCTTATCAGCCCATCATCACAGGCATGGCTAAGCGCATCCCGCAGCGCAGCGTAGAGCGTGTCTTCCCGCTTCTCCGCATCCTGCGCATATTGCTTCGACTCCGGCAGCTCCGTATCGAAGCCGTAGTGGTAGCTGGGCTGTACGCTTATTCCGTTCCCGTTGGACAGCTCTATCATCTGCGGCGCAGTCTCGTCAAAATCGGACACGATGAAATAGACGTTCGACTGCAAATTTGTATCATCACCCCAAAGTCCGTCCAGCCTGCCGGTCACGCGCCAGCCGGGGCCGTTTTCGAGATAAAAGCGCTCGCAGTCATAGCTTGTTTTCGCGCTGTAATAGTACGCCTCGCCGCTGTTCAGCGTCAGCGATGTGCCCATAAGCTCGTTGTAGTCGGAGAGAGGGATGATGGATATCTGTGAGAAAGTCATTATCGCATCAAAGTTGATGCCGTCATCCAGCGTGAGGCAGCCGTCATCCGAGAGAAAGCCATTCGCGCACATCTCGCGGTAGGAAAGCTCGTTATAGGGCTTCGCGTCAAGCTTGTCCGCCGTCTCCTTGAGCAGCGTCCGCAGGGAGGCTGCCTTTTCCTCGCTTATCTCCCCCAGTGTTGTGACATTGATGACAAAATCACGCGGATAGCGGCTGTGCAGCGCGTCCTCCGCGCCCACATACAGGCAGGTCGTTGAGGAGATCATCACGAGCACCATCGTCGCCAGAATACAGATGGAGGCCAGCCCCGCGCCGATGCGCTTCATGCGGTAGGCCATGGACGAGACGGAGACAAAATGCTGCGGCTTATAGTAGTAGCGCCGGTTTTTCTGCAAAACGCGGCAGAGCAGCACAGAGCCTGCGATCATGATGAGATAGGTCGCCAGAATAACGAGCAGCACGGCGGCAAAAAACCATGTGAACGCCTCCAACGGGTCTTCCACGCTGACCGCGAGCCAATAGGCCGCAGCGAGCAGAACGACCCCGCCAAGCCCAAGCAACCAATTCGCCTTCGGCGGCTTTTCACCGACGCTCTCGCTTTTCATCAGCGCGACGGCGCTGCTGTGTCTGATGCGGATGAGACCGGCGATCCATATCAGCGCGAAAATCACGGCATAGGCCGCCAGTGTACCGCCCAGCGCAGCCCACTCGACATGGAGCGCATAGCCGACATCCGCCTGAAGCAGCCGCGCCAGACCAAGCTCCGCGAGCTTGGAGAGCGCCATGCCGAAAAAGAGTCCCGCCACGAGCGAGATGAGCGCGGAGAACAGCGTCTCCCAGCTTATGATGCGCGCAAGCTCGCGCTTGCCCATACCGAGCGCATTGTAAAGTCCGAACTCCTTATAGCGGCGGCGAATGAGAAATGAATTCGTGTAGAACAGGAACAGCAGCGAAAAGAAAATCACCACGCCGCTGCCCATATTGAGTATCAGGGTCAGCGTTTCACCGCCCTCCATTTGACGCAGCGTCTCATCGCGGGAGAGGAAGCCGAGGATATAGCTCATCATCACCATGCACACGCAGGTCAACAGATACGGCAGATAAAGACGGTGGTTTTTGCGCATACCCTCCGCCGCCAGCTTCGGATAAAGTCCCGCGCCTCTCATTGACGCTCACCCCCGGTCGCAAGCAGCGTGAGTGTGTCGGAGATTTTCTGATAGAGCTGCTCGTCCGTGTCCTGCCCGCGATAAAGCTGGTGAAAAACCTCGCCGTCCCGGATGAAGAGAACGCGCCCCGCAGTGCTGGCCGCCTTGACGGAGTGCGTCACCATGAGGATGGTCTGTCCCTGCGCGTTGATGTCGGAGAACAGGGACAAAAGCTCGTCGCTGGCGCGGGAATCCAGTGCGCCGGTCGGCTCGTCCGCCAGAATGAGCTTCGGCTCGGTGATGAGGGCACGAGCCACCGCGCCGCGCTGCTTCTGGCCGCCGGAGAGCTCGTAGGGATATTTTTTCAACAGCCCCGCAATGCCGAGGCGATCCGCAATGGGCATGAGCCGCCCGCGCATATCGCCGAAGCTGCGTCCCGCCAGCACGAGCGGGAGATAGATGTTGTCCTCTAATGTAAATGTGTCCAGCAGATTGAACTCCTGAAACACAAAGCCGAGGTTGTCGCGCCGGAAGGAGGCCGCCTCCGACTCGCGTATGGTGGAAAAGTCCTTGCCGTCCAGCAGAACGGTACCCGCCGTGGCCTTATCGAGCGCCGCGAGGATGTTCAAAAGCGTCGTCTTGCCGGAGCCGGATTCGCCCATGATGGCGACATACTCCCCCGCCTCGACCGAGAAGCTGACGTTTTTCAGCGCCTCGACCCGGTTTGTGCCGAAGCGGGTGGCATATACCTTTTTCAATTCTCTGACTTCCAGAATGCTCATGCTTTCATGCTCCTTTGCTATGTTCTGCTCAAAGGATAGCAAAACGGGAAATGACGCGCCATCGAATCGGCTTACATTTCCCGCTTCCCATCTTACATTTTTGTAAGGTCTATTCCGTGCGCAGCGCGGTCTGTGCAAGGTCAAGAGAGACGGTTGTCCCCTCTCCCGGCGTTGACCGCGCCGCGATACCAACGCCGAGGGCGCGGCAAACGCGGCGGCAGAGATAAAGCCCAATGCCGCTGGCACGCCCGCCAAGCCGTCCGTTTGCGCCGGTATAGCCCTTTTCAAATATGCGCGGCAGATCCTCCGGCGCGATGCCGATGCCCTCATCCGCGACACACAGCGTTTTTGGCGGCTCCCTATAAATGCGCACGCAGCTCCCGTCCGGCGAGTATTTCAGCGCGTTCGACAAGATCTGCTCCAGCACAAAGCCGAGCCACTTTTCATCCGTGACGACCGTTTCCTCAATCGTCTCATACTCAAGCCGGATATGCCGTGCGATAAACTGCGGTGCAAAGCGCCGGACAGCGGGACACACGATATCGTCCACGCGGTAGCTGCGGAACAGATAGTCGGTAGAATCGGAGTCGAGGCGCAGATAGGCCATCACCATGTCCGCATACTGCTCGACCCGCAGCAGTTCGCCGGAGAGGTTGCGGGAAAGCTCCGTATCCACCGGCTGCAAATAAAGGCGCATGGCGGCGATGGGCGTTTTTATCTGGTGCGCCCATGTGCTGTAGTAGTCCATCATCTCATCCGTGCGGCGCGACGAGGCAGCGGCCTGCGCCTTATTCTCCTCCCGCAGCGCATTCGCCAGCGCCTGATAATCCTCCTCAATAACGCTTTCGGCGGGCGGAAACGCCCCCATTTCGTCACTGGACAGCGCGGCAAGCTGGCGAAGCCGCTCATGCTTTTTTTGCACACGGAGATAGTCGAGCGTAAGCGCGATCGCGCCCGCCAGCAGGGACAGCCCCGCCGGGTAGAGAACAGCCGCCAGCGGCAGCCGGTAAAGGTAAAAGCTCGCGGCAAAAATAACGGCCATCAGCGCCAGCAGCCACAGATAGCGCCGACGCAGCCGGAGATAGTCTTTCATTCACCCTCCTGTCCGATGATATAGCCCGCGCCGATGCGCGTGACGATGAGGTCGAAAAGCCCCAGCGTGCCAAGCTTTTTCCGCAGACGGTTTACATTGACCGTCAGCGTGTTTTCGTCCACAAAGCTGTCCGTCTGCCACAGCCGCTCCATGAGCCGCTCACGGCTGACAACGCGCCCCTTGTTCTCCATGAGGCAGAACAGTATGCGGTACTCGTTCTTCGTCAGGGTCAGGCGCTCGCCATGATACAGCAGCGATTGCTCGCCGGTGTCGAGCACCACATCCCCGCAGCATAGCGTCGGCGCAGCCTCCGCAAAATCGTAGCTGCGGCGGAGCAGCGCCTGTAGCTTCGCCATCAGCACCGAGCCGTCAAAGGGCTTGGCGATAAAATCATCCGCGCCCATGTTCATCGCCATGACGATATTCATGCTGTCGGAGGCCGAGGAGATAAAGATGATGGGCGTTCGCCCTCGCTGCCGTATCTCGCGGCACCAGTGATAGCCGTCGTAAAACGGGAGCTTGATGTCGAGCAGCACGATATGCGGCTCAAAGCGGTCAAACGCCTCCATGACATGGCGGAGATCCGGCGGGATGCACACCGAGAACCCCCACGCCTCCGCCTGCGCCCGCACGGATGAGGCGATACCCGCATCGTCCTCCACCAGCAGCAGCTTGTACACCTGTCGCGCCTCCCTCCGTTTTTGCCCCATTATACCCCATGCCATCGCCGCTGGCAAGGCAGATGAAACGCCCCGTCCGGGCGTGGACGGGGCGTGTTGCGTCTTCCGGGCTTATGCCGTTTATGCGGCGCTCATGCTGCTTTTCTTCTCCCAGTGCAGCAGCGGTGAAACGCGCTTGTAGACGAGGAAGGTGACAAGACCGTTTAGCAGCGCCTTGCCGAAGTTGAAAGCGAGAATGTACGGCATGAGCGAGAGCACCGTTCCGACCGTCTGGGCATTGACCGCGCCGAGCATGAAATACGGCGTGACGAGCAGATTCGCGCCGAACATGACCGCCGCCATGACGAGCGAGCCGATGACGAGCGAGAGCGCCGCCGTCCTCTTGCTCTTGCTGTGGGCGTAGATGGCCGCCGAGGTGAGCGTATATGCGCCTGTGGCGAGGATGTGCATGATGATGCCGTATATCCCGCTCTGGGCGCTGACGGTGAGTCCCTGTATGAGCGCGGCGATGAGCGTCACGACAAGTCCCGCCACCGGCCCGAAAGCGAAGCCGCAGATGAGGATAGGGATATCCGCCGGGTCATATTCGAGGAAGGAGATGGGCGCGGGCATGGGGATATGGACAAGCGCCACCAGTACCACGGAAAGAGCGGCCAGCGCCGCCATGGATGTGATTTTTCTTGTGTTCATGGGAAACCTCCTGTACAATAAAAAAGCACCCGGACATACTCCGGGCGCAGCACGACAAACGGCAAAAGCCGCCGTCTTCTTCCATCCAGACTTTCACTGTCGGCGCCGTAGTTTCAACGGCTCAGCGCTCTCGCGCTCGCGGGCTTTACCGCCGGTGGGGACTTTCACCCCGCCCTGAAGACGCCTTTATTATACCACCATGACCGCCAAATGCAATAAAAACATTCTGGAACGGAGCCTTTTTTATGGAATCGACCGTCAAAAGCTGCTGCCTCACCGGCCACCGCGCCGAAAAGCTCCCCTGGGGCTGTGACGAGCGCGACCCGCGCTGCCTCGCGCTCAAGAAGCGCCTTTCGGACGTGCTTCTTTCATTATATGAAAGCGGCTGCCGCCATTTCATCTGCGGGATGGCAAGCGGCTGCGACCTCTATTTCGGCGAGGCCGTCGCCGCACTTCGCGCCGAAAAGCCGGATATCACGCTGGAGGCCGCCATTCCCTACGAGGGGCAGCCGGAGCGCTGGGATACCGCCGACCGCCAACGCTATTTTCGTCTGGCGGAGGAGTGCGACACGCGGACAGTGCTGCACCACAGCTACACGCCCGACTGCATGATGGAGCGCAACCGCTACATGGTCGATCATGCGGACGTGCTCATCGCCGTCTACGGCGGGGATGCCGGCGGCACGCGGAACACCATGCTCTACGCCATGCGGACAGGCAAGCAGATCATCGAGCTCGAACCTTGATTTTACGATGTTATTTCATTGACCTATGCTATCGGTTCGTTTTTTAAATAACGCACAAAAAACAGATTGAAAAAGAAGATTTTTAGTGCTATATTTACATTGTTCAAAGCCGTTCTATTCGGCGGCATACTCTCTTAGAAACAGCGAGGTGATCTCATGGGCGAAAAAGGCACGCCCCTGATCGAGTTAAAGCACATCACCAAGACCTTCCCTGGCGTGATCGCGCTGTCGGACGTCAGCTTTGACGTCTACCCCGGCGAGGTTCACGCTCTGTGCGGAGAAAACGGCGCGGGAAAATCCACACTGATCAAGGTCATTACCGGCGCACACACGGCGGACAACGGCGAGATCCTGGTGAACGGCGAGACCGTCCACTTCTCCTCCACCAGCGATGCCATGCAGTATGGCATCGCCTGCATCTACCAGGAGCTGACCATCGCGCCGCAGCTTGATCTTGCCAAGAATGTTTTTCTCGGCAACCTCCCCTGCACACACGGCGATGTTCTCGATCTGAAGAAGCTCTACCATGACACGGCGGAGATACTCAACGACTACATAGGGCTGCATCTTGACCCCCATATGCCCGCCGGAGACCTTTCCGTCGGCCAGCAGCAGATGATCGAGATAGGCCGCGCGCTGACACGCCGCGCCAAGCTCATCATCATGGACGAGCCGACCTCCTCTCTGTCCGAGGCAGAGACAGAAACGCTCTTCAAGCTCATCAAGATGCTCCGCGACGACAACGTCGCCATCGTCTACATCAGTCACAAGCTCGACGAGGTCATGGAACTCGCCGACCGCATTACGGTCATCCGCGACGGTCAGAACATCGTGAGCAAGAACAAGGACGAGTTCACGCAGGAGCAGCTTGTCGCCAGTATGATCGGCCGTCCGCTCGAGAACCTCTATCTAAAGGAGCCTGCCGAGATCACGGACACCATGCTCGAGGTCAAGAACCTCACACGCAAGGGCTTTTTTGAGGATGTGTCCTTCTCCGTCCGAAAGGGCGAGGTCGTCGGCTTCTTTGGTCTGGTCGGCGCGGGACGCAGCGAGATCATGCGCGCCATATTCGGCGTGGACAAATACGACGCCGGCGAGGTCATCGTCGACGGCAAAAAGCTCCACGGCGGCGACCCGGTCAAGGCCATCCGCGCCGGTATCGGCTTCTGCACCGAGGACCGAAAGAAGGAGGGACTTGCCCTCCGGCTGTCCATCCTTTTGAATATGACCCTCGTCCGCCTGCCGTTCCTGGCGCGTCTCGGCTTTGTTGACCGCGCCGCCCAGCGCAGCGCCGCCGAGGAATACGTCAGGGCCATCTCCATCAAGACACCCGGCCTGCGCCAGCTTGTCGGCAACCTCTCCGGCGGCAACCAGCAGAAGGTCGTTGTGGCCAAGTGGCTGATGATGGATCCGAAGGTGCTGATCGTGGACGAGCCGACCCGCGGCATCGACGTCGGCTCCAAGTCCGAGATATACGGCCTTTTGTCCGACCTCGCCAAAAAGGGCATGGCCATCATCGTCGTATCGAGCGAGGTCGAGGAGATCATGGGTGTTTGCGACAGCGTCGTGACCATCTTTGAGGGGAAAAAGACAGCCCAGCTCGACATTACGCCGTCCCTGACCCGTGAGGAGATACTCACGAAAGCCCTTGGCGGCAGCTTCAAAAGCCCGACCCAGATTGGAAAGGAGGCGGCTGTCAATGAATGAAGCGGCCACGGAGAAAAAAGGCTTCTCCTACTACTGGAAAAAGTTCCTCGCTCTCGACGCCTCGACCGTCATTCTGGGGCTCGTTGCGGCCATTATCCTCTTTGAGATCATTCTCCAGCTCCGCACCCCCAGCAGCAGCGGTCTCATTTTCATGACTCCCAGCAACCTCATGATGATACTGCGTCAGAACGTCTACATTGGCATCATCGCCTTTGGTCTGACGCTCGTCATGCTCACCGGCAACATCGACCTCTCCGTCGGCAATATGCTGACCTTCCTCTGCAGCTTCTGCGCCATCATTATGATGAAAACCGACAACATGGTCGTCACGCTCATTCTGACCATCGGCCTCGGCGCTCTCTGCGGCCTGTTCAACGGCGCTCTGGTCAACTATCTGCGCCTCAACAGCTTCATCACGACACTCGGTGCAAGCTCCATCTACAGTGCGCTGGCGCTTATCGTCTCCGCCGGGACCGTTCTCGTCATCCCGTCGAGCTGCAGCGCGGCGTTCCAGGCGCTCGGCAAGGCCAGCTTCGGCCCCATCCACATCCTCATCGTCTGGTTTGTGCTCGTGGCCGTCGTGCTCGGTCTTCTTCTGAGCCGCACGGTCTACGGCCAGCAGCTCTACGCCATCGGCGCAAATCCCATCGTCGCCCGCTTCTCCGGTATACGCTATAAGCGCAGCATCACCATCGCCTATGTCATCACCGGCGCCTGCGTCGGCCTGTCCGCTGTTATCATGATGGCGAACTCTCTGAGCTCTAACCCGCAGGCAGCCTCCGGCAAGGAAATGGAGGTCATCCTATGCGTCGTGCTCGGCGGCTGCGCCATCAACGGCGGCAAGGGATCGGTCTGGGGCACGGTCGTCGGCATCATGTTCTACGGCGTTCTGTCCGCCGGCTTCACCAGTCTCAACCTGTCGCAGTATCTGCAATGGGTCGTCATGGGCTTTATCATGCTGTTCGCGCTCTCCCTCGATGTTCTCAAGGGTAAGGAGGTCAAGCTATGGAAGAAAAAATGAATCTTGAGCAGATGCGGAAAACCCGCAATATGCGCCGTATCAAGGACAACAACTCCGTCCTTATCCTCACCGTCGTACTTCTTGTCGCGTTCATCTTTATAGACAGCTATAAGAACAGCTTCTATAACGTCCTGCGCTATACGGCGATGTACGGTCCTGTCTGCCTCGGCCTCGGCATCGTTATGATAACCGGCAACATCGATCTCTCCGCCGGATTTCAGGCCGGTCTCGCCGGCGTCGCATCCGTCCTCGGCTTCAACGCTGCCTATCAGACCTCGGGCGACCCCGCGTTCTCTCTGGTAGCCGGTATTCTGGCGGCCATTCTCTCCGGCACTGTCACCGGCGTCATCAACGGCTTCTTCATCGCCAAGATCGGCGTTCCCTCGCTCATTGCGACCATCGCCGCGAACTACGCCTTCCAGGGCGCGGTGTTCTACTACGCCAAGAGCTCCTTCCCGCCGGAGGATGCCAACATCGTAAAGCTCGCCGCACAGACGAGCATCGGCGGGATGAAGTGGCTGACCCCGACGCTGATCCTCTTTGCGGTCATCGCCGCCGCCGTGTTCCTCTGGATGTACAAGACCCGCTTCGGCAACGCGCTCTATGTCGTCGGCGATAACCCGGAGGCTGCCGCCTTTGCCGGTATCAGCGTGAAAAAGACCGTCTGGACGGCCTATATCCTTTGTGGTATACTCTCCGCTGTCAGCGGCTTCTTCATGGTCTCGAACGCGGGCTACGCCATCTACACCCAGGGCAACAGCCTTGCCACCCTGACCATCAGCTGCTGCGTCATCGGCGGCATCAAAATGACGGGCGGCAAGGGCAGCGCTCTCCATGTCGTCCTCGGCGTTCTCATCATGCGCGCCATCTCGCAGATCATGGCCTCCCTCTTCCTCAGTGCCTCGATGGTCAACCTCATCACCGGCATTCTCTTGATCGTCGTCCTCATCATCGACCGCTTCACAAGCAACAAGGCAATCGACTAAAGCGTTGATAAGCTGCATTGCAGACTATCATAGAATTTTTGGAAAGGAATCGAAAAAGCATGAAACTCAACAAACTTCTTGCACTGCTCCTTGCGCTCGTCATGGTTCTTGCGCTGGCCGCCTGCGGCAGCTCCGAGACCGCGACCGAGACAAAGGACACCGCCACCACCGAAGCCGCCGCCGAACAGCCCACCGCCGAGGCGGAGAAGTCTGCTGCGGAGGAGCCTGCCGCCGGCCAGTCCGGCGCTGCCGGTGCCGCCGGCGCCCAGTCCGGCTGCAACGTCGACATCTCCGGCGTTGACCTCTCCGGCAAGACCATCGGCTATGTCACCATCAACTCTTCCGCCCCCTGGGGCGGCCGTGTCGGCACGGAGCTTCAGCGCATGGCTGAGGAGTGCGGCGCGACGGTCAAGGCTCTCGACGCCCAGACCAACCCCGACGACGTGACCAACTACTGCAACCAGATGATCGACGCCCATGTTGACGCACTCTGCGTCTTCGGCGGCGACCCCACCGCTATGGTCGACGTTGCCAAGCGCTGCAGCGACGAGGGCGTTCCCCTGTTCCTCTGCGCTCTGGACGTGGATGAGGCCGGCCGCGAGTACACGACCGCCTGCATCGGCCCCGACCAGGAGCAGGCTTTTGTCGACATCGCCAAGTATGTCGTTGAGGACAACGGCGCCGACACCGGCTGCACGGTCGTCCAGATCTCCGGCGTTCCCTTCCTGAAGGACTATCAGCTCCGCGAGGCCGGCTTCAACGCCGGTGTTGCCGACACCAACTACACCGTGCTTGAGGCTGACTACGCCTACTCCAGCCGTACCGACGCCAAGGCCTTCATGGAAAACCACATCACCGCTGAGGGCGACAAGATCAACATCGTCATCGGCTATGACGACGACCTCACCATGGGCGCTGTCGCCGCCATCAAGGAGGCCGGCCTCACCGACCAGATCAAGGTCTACTCCTTCACCGGCCAGAACGACGCCATCCAGGCTGTCGCCGACGGCGAGATGGAGCTCACGGTCATGAACCGCGCCGACGATATCGCTGCGGAGACCTGCGTCGCCATGTATGAGTACTTCACCAACGGCTCCACCGAGTACTACCACTACACCGACCTCATCTACATCAACGCCGACAACGTCAACGACTACATCGGCACCGGCGAATTCTAATTCGCTCTGCTCGGACGAAGTGAATTCGTCCGGCATAATTCAAAAAAGTCTTGCTTCGGCAAGGCTTTTTTGAATTTACGCCCGCGCCCGCGGGCGAACCTGACTTGTCATAGATGCGTGTAAAGCAGGGTTCTATGACAGTTCAATCTATTACATAACCCTATAAATCCATAAGAACCCCATAAAAGCGCTGCACGGCGGAAACCCGCCGTGCAGTTTTTGCGTCTATATGAGGTTTATCAGTTTTTCAGGCTGTGCAGAGGCGCAGGGATATGGCCGCCGCGGGCGATAAAATTGGCGCTGGACGCGGAATGCACCGCCATGACCGGCGCACTGCCGAGCAGACCGCCCATCTCGATGGTGTCCCCCACCTTTTTGCCCGGCGTGGGCAGAACGCGCACGGCGGTAGTCTTGTTGTTGATCATGCCGATGGCCGCCTCGTCCGCGATCATGGCCGCGATCGTCTCCGCCGAAGTATCGCCCGGAATGGCGATCATGTCAAGGCCGACAGAGCAGACGCAGGTCATGGCCTCGAGCTTGTCAATGCAGAGCTCGCCGGAGCGTGCCGCCGCGATCATGCCCTCGTCCTCGCTGACCGGGATGAACGCGCCGGAAAGGCCGCCCACCGAGGAGGAGGCCATCACGCCGCCCTTTTTCACCGCGTCGTTGAGCAGGGCAAGCGCCGTCGTCGTTCCGTGCGTGCCGCAGCGTTCGAGCCCCATCTCCTCCAGAATACGCGCCACGCTGTCGCCCACGGCGGGGGTCGGCGCAAGGCTGAGGTCAACAATGCCGAAGGGCGTATCCAGGCGGCGGCTGGCCTCCTGCGCCACGAGCTGCCCCATGCGGGTGACGCGGAACGCGGTCTTTTTCACCGTCTCCGCCACCACGTCGAAGCTCTCACCCTTGACCGCCTGTAACGCCGTATGGACGACGCCGGGACCCGACACACCCACGTTTATGACCTTCTCAGCCTCTCCAACGCCGTGGAACGCGCCCGCCATAAAGGGGTTATCCTCCACCGCGTTGCAGAACACGACCAGCTTGGCGCAGCCAAGGCCGTCCTGCGCGGCGGTATGCTCCGCCGTCTGTTTGATAATGCGTCCCATGAGCGCCACCGCGTCCATGTTGATGCCGCTGCGCGTGGAGCCGACATTGATGGACGAGCAGACGAGCTTCGTCTGCGCAAGCGCCTCCGGGATGGAGCGGATCAGGCGTTCGTCCGCACGGGTCATGCCCTTCTGCACGAGCGCCGAGAAGCCGCCGATAAAGTCCACGCCGCAGGTCGCGGCGGCTCTGTCCATCGTCTGCGCGAACGGGACATAGCTCTCCGCCTCGCTCGCACCGGCCACCAGCGCCATCGGCGTGACGGAAATGCGCTTGTTGACGATGGGGATGCCGAACTCGCGCTCGATATCCTCGCCCGTGGCGACGAGCCGCTCCGCCGAGCGGCATATTTTGTCGTATATCTTCCGGCAGGCGCTCGCCGCATCGGCGTCGCAGCAGTCGAGCAGCGATATGCCCATGGTGATGGTGCGGATATCGAGGTGCTGCCGGTCGATCATGTCGAGGGTGTCCAAAATCTCCTTCTGGTTGAGCATCGTCCGCCTCCGTTACAGGGTGTACATCGCGTCAAAGATATCCTGACGCTGCATACGGATGGAGAGTCCTGTCTCCTGCCCAAGCTGCTCCAAGCCGTCAGCCAGCGCGGCAAAGCTCTTGCCCTGCGCCGGAAGCTCCACGGCCATGACCATGGTGAAGTTGCCCTGCAGGATGGTCTGGCTGATGTCAAGGATATTCACATTGTCGGCGGCAAGACGGGTACACACGGCGGCAATAATGCCGACGCGATCCTTGCCCAAAACCGTTACGATCGCTTTCATAAAACGCTCCTTATTTCTTTTATCATGCAGTATGCGATTGTAGCACATCCGCGTCTGCTTGTAAATTAAAAATTCGGCGGCCATGCGACGGCCGCCGAGGATCTGCGTGGTGTTATTCGCCGCGGCTGTATCTGCGGGCATCCTTGATGAAGCTTGCAATGATGAGCGCGATGACGATGCCGATAGGAAAGGCCGCGATGATGGATACTGTCTGGAGGTTGTTCATGCTGCTGTCGCTGAATATGAGCGCAATGGGCAGCAGAATGAGCAGCACCGCCCAGAACAGGATCATGCCCTTGCCCGCAGGCTCGTCCTCCCCGATCTCGCGGTAGGAATAGGCCGAAGCGACAAGCGTGATGGAGTCGAAGCTGGTCGCGTAAAATGCGATCATGGACACGATGAGCAGCACGAGCACAAACTCCGGCGCGGGAAGCGTCCGTATGACGGCGAGGATGGTCTGGTAGAGGTCGCCGCTCTCGGCATACAGTCCCATCACATCCATGACACCGTGGGTCTGCAGGCCAAGGCTGTAATTGCCGAGGATGATGAAGGAGATATAGGTCGAACTGATACCGAATATCATCGCGCCGAGTATGACCTGCCGCACCGTGCGGCCACGGGAAATGCTTCCCATGAAAAACGGCGACGCGACGCACCACACCAGCCAGTACGCCCAATAGAATATCGTCCAGTTCTGCGGGAAGCTGGAGCTGCGCAGCGCGTCCGTCCAGGTCGCAAGACCGATGAAATTCTGGAGCATATTGCCGATGGCGCTGAAGCCCGTTTCGAGTATATAGACGGCCTCGCCGCCGAACAGGAGAACGTAGGCCAGCAGCAGGAAGAAAACGTACATACAGGCGTGCGCCAGAAAGCTGACGCCCTTCATGCCGCGCAGGACGGCGATGGTATACACCATGCAAATAACGACAAGGATGGCAATGGTGAGCCACTTGGAATCCGGAACGCCGAGCAGCGCGGTGAGCGAGGTAGAGAGCAGCGGCGTGGCCAGGCTGAAGGTCGTTGCCGTACCGGCGATCAGCGCGATGACAGCCAGAATGTCGATGAGCTTTCCGGGCAGCTTATCGGTCTGTGCGCCAAGGATGGGGCGGCAGGCCTCCGAATATTTCTGCTTCTTCACGCCGCGTACATGGAGCATAAAGCCAAAGCAGGCCGCCAGCACGGCATAGAAGCTCCACACGACCGGCCCCCAGTGGAACAGCGGGATGGTGGAGGCCCAGTCCTGAATAGAGCCGAGCTCCGCAAGGTGCGGCTCGTTGGCGTAGAGTATCCACTCGCAGAAGGAATAAAACAGGATATCCGCCGCAAGCCCCGCCGTAAAGAGCATGGAGCCCCAGGTAAAGAAGCTGTATTTCGGCTTCTCCCCCGGCTTTCCGAGTGTGATCCTTCCGATATCCGAGAACGCGATATACAGCGCCGTTACCAGAATACCGAGACCAATGATGAGATAATAAAGCCCCAGCTCATCGCCGAGGAAGCCCCGTATCGCACCGAGCACGGCGGTCGAACCAGCAGGGTCGGCGATGAAGAAAACAAACAGCAGAACGATGATGGCCATGGGGATAATGGTGGTCGCCGGGTCGATCCGACGCGTCTTCTTCTTATCCATATGCACCTCGTTTATCCGATGGGTCGCCCCATCTGTGTTATCCGGCCTCAAAGCCGTTCCATGGCCGCCGCGTAATACTCCGTGGCATAGCGGTATTGCCGCAGGGCGTACTCGCCGAAGTCCACGCCGAGCTGCTTTTTATATTCGCACCAGTTGCTCCAAAGCAGGCCGCAGGCAGCGATATAGCAATAGATCTTCGTCCGCACCGCCGGAGGACAGCCGCCCTCGAAATAGCAGTCGATAAGCACGTCCATTTGGGCGCGGTCGTACAGCGCATAGATGCCGAACATGGCGACATCCACGTGTGGATCCTGCATCCCGGCGTATTCCCAGTCGATAAGACGGATATCCCCATCGCCGATGAACAGGAAATTGTCCGGCACCGCGTCGATATGCGCAAGTATGCAGTCCTTCTCCTGCGCGTCGATGAACGGGCGCAGGGAGAGCACCCGCCGCTTTGTCTCCGCATAGTCAGGATATTCGGAGGGCTTTTCCCCCCACAGCGATTCGTAAAATTCGAGCTGGCCGAAGATATCAAACACGCACGGCGCAGTCAAACGCAGCGAGTGAAAACGGCGCAGCCGCTCCATACACAGCCGCACATCCGCCGCGTCCAGCGGGTCGCACACGCGGGCATTCGGGTAAAAGCGCGATATCTTCAGACCGCTCTGCGGGTCGATATGCGCCACGTCGTCGCATATGCCGAGCCCGTGCAGTGCCTGATACACCGCCGCCTCCCCCGCGCGGTCGATCATGCGATCCGTTCCCTCGCCGGGAACGCGCAGGATATAGCCGTCCCCACGGCAGCGAAAGGTATAGGAATGGTTCGTCATTCCCTTTTTCAGGACATGGAAATCCGACAGCTCCTCCTCGGCACAGTCCATCAGGCGGGCAAGTCCGGCGCGGAGACGTGGGTCTGTTAAGGGGCTTTGCTGCATGGCAATGCCTCCCCTCTCTCAATAGTGGCGATCAGTCGTCGTATTCCTCGACGTCGCCCTCCACTTCCTTCGGCTTTTCAAGGTCGATGTTGAGCTTTTCCTTGGCCTTTTTCTTGATACGGCTCCACACGATGCCTATCACCGCACCGACCGCAACGACGACGCCAGCCACGACCTGTATCATCAGGGTCATGACCGAGGGGTCGATATAGGCGTAGGCGTTCATGATGAAGAACATGGTGATGCCCGTGACCGTGAGCAGCTTTGAAAGCAGTTTCATGATTGCGTTCCCTTCTTTTTCTCGGTTTTTTCGCGTATCTCCGCGAGTATGTATTTTCCGGCCGCACGCGCCGAGTCTCCGAGGTTATAGAGCGTCTCCGCCTTGAGCCGCGCGATCTGCGCCGCGTATTTCTCCGGCTGGCCGAGCAGCTCCTCGACCGTTGGTGCAAGACGCTCCATCGCCTCCGGCGCAAGCTCCGCGCCGAGCTCCCGGCGCAGGCGGAAGTCCACGGGTTCAATGTCGATGGCCTTCCAGTTGGGGTTGATGACCTTCATGGTCGTATTGATGAAGAGCGACGGCTTGCCGGTGGCAAAGCTGAACTCATAGGCAATGCCCGACCAGTCCGTGATGAGCAGGTCGGACTCATACACCGTGTCGTTGGAGGAGAAATCCGTCTGTATCTCCAGCGTTTCCGGCGGATAGCCTCCCCACTTGGATTTCAGCGCCTCAATGACCGCCGGTGCACGCCGCAGCGCCTGCGGGTGCGGCCGTACGATGATATGGCAGCCAAGCGGCAGCAGCGCCTCCAGCATATCGTCGATGCAGCTTTCCAGAATATTGTCCGGCTGGTGCGACGGCGCGATGAGTATCTGCTTCTTCGTTTTATCCGTCTTCGGCATGGCCTCATACATGGCCGTCAGCGCGTCGAGATAGGGGAAGCCGACCTGCACCGTCCTCTGCGGCGGGTCGATGCCGCGCAGCGCATCCATGGCCTCGATCTCGCGCACGATATGCTCGCCGCAGCAGAACACGGTGTCGAAGTGGTCGAGCGCACCCTCGCGCAGCAGCATATTGTCACTGCCGAGGCCGTGGTCGATATAGATGTATTCGACATCCCGCCGCACATAGCTCCGCTTGAGAAAATAGTTCTCCAGGTCGGGCGTCGTCATGACAACGAGGTCGGCATCCATGCGCATGAACAGCGTGATGAGCCGCTTCTGGCCGATGTAATACGGCTTGATGCGCGGCTGCTCCGCCGCCAGTGCAAATATCTGGTCATCCGGGTCGCTGGTGATGTAGTGTATGATGACGTTCGAGTGCGTAAGCAGCCACTCGATCACGCCCTGATAGTACTTGTAAAAGCCGCTTCCCTCGGAATAGAACACGAGATGCTTGTTCGTGACCGAAAAAAAGCGCTTATAATCCGCTCTCTCGCGGCGCTTTGTCTCTCGGCTCTCCCCCGCTCCCAGCGCCTCCAGCGCGGCAAGCTCCCTGCGGCTCTGCTCCAGCGCGGCGTAGTCAATATGCTTTTTCGGGTCGATCCACCAGTTGAGAAGATAGATCTGGGCAATGGCGAGAAGATTACCGATCGTCCAGTACAGCGCAACCCCCGCCCGGACGAAGATACCGAGATACAGGGACAGACCGACGGACAGCGCCAGCATGCCGTATTTGTTGAGCTTGCTCGCCTCGGCCTGCAGCACCTGATCCGCGTTTTCCGCCACGCACAGCGCCAGCGACCCGGCCGCCGCGATGAGCGGGAAGAGAAGATACCAACCGCCCGCCTCGCTGGGGATGCGGTAAAAGTCGATGCCCCAGCAGAGCATATCCGCCGCCGTCATGCCCGCCGTCTCCGGCTCGCGGACGACAGCGATGACGCCCATGAGCAGAATAAGCTGGATAACGAGCGGGATGATGCTCGCCGAGGGATGATACTTCCGTGCTTTGTAGAGTGCGGCCGTCTCCTCGTTGATGCGGTCATGGTCGCCGAAGTAGCGAAGCTTGATACGGTTGATGTCCGGCTGAAGCTCCACGACCTTGATGCTGTTTTTCTGTACCCAGACATTGACCGGCAGCAGAATAACGCGCGTCAGCAGCGTGAACAGGAATATCGCCAGAACGTAGTTATGCAAAAGCTCGTAGCAAAGTGCCGTCAGCGCACCGAGCAGCACAGTCAAGAGCTGTGTTATCGCATCCAAAAAACGTCCACCCTCTCATTTTCTTGGCATATGTGCTAAAAAACAGTTTATCACAAACCAGCGCATAATTCAAGCTGTACGAAAGCGGCGGCACAGATTCTTTTTCCTCCGCGCGGCCGCAAATGATATGTAAGGATCCAGAGTCTCCCGTCAATAATCTATATGCCCCTGGACAAATCGCTCAAACAGATCCTCCCCTCCGTCGTACAGGAGAGCATATACCGTCTGCCGCAGCTCATCCACGGTAAGGCTGTCGATGTACGCTTCGATCTTGTCGTCAAGCTCCTCCTATCGGCGCTCTTTCTCCTCCTCATACGCAATAACAGCCTCGTAATAACTGTCTGCCTCCGCCGGAAAAACAGTGAAATAGAGCGCGACCTTGTGCTTGCATATGATCCGTTTCCCATCGGCGTGCGGGCAGCTGCAGCTCGATTTCCGAGGATGCGCAAGGTCGATAGCGACCGTATAGCAGCCATCGCCGCTTCCCTGCACCATTCCCTCATGCGCCGACTCCGACACGGATTGCCAGGAACGCACCCGCCCGGCCTTATAATATTAATATCCGCGCCACAGCGACGCCCCACTCGCCAGATCCAACAAACCCATGTCGTCTTGCCTCCGATCGTGTCAATTTTCGCAGATATAAACAATCCCGAAAACGCCGAAATCGAGGGTTTTCGGGATTGAAAATGTTAAATAATTACTCCCACTCGATCGTGCCGCTGGGCTTGGGGGTGAGGTCGTAGAGAACGC
>CAVEQW010000009.1:0-36495 GCA_963618155.1 Alloprevotella sp. | reverse complement strand
GGAAGTCCTCTGGGAGCCGGGCTGCACCTACAGCCTGCCTGCGCTCAAGATCGTCAACGCGGGCAATCTCGCGCTCAAGTACAAGGTCGTTTTCACCGCCGTGAACACCACCGATGAGAATCTCGAGCTGGCGAAGGTTCTGGATGTGACCATGAACGGCAACTCTGCGGGTACGCTGTACGACGTGCTGACCTCCACCGATGCGGACGGCTATGCACACGGCAAACTGGCAGGAGGCGCGAATACCGACCCGATCACCCTCTCGGTCAAGATGCGCGAGACCGCCGGCAACGAGTATCAGGGTCTCTCGATCGGCGGCATCGCCATCACGCTCCTCGCCACGCAGCTTGAGAGCGAGTACGACAGCTATAACAACAGCTATGATAAGAACGCGCAGTATCCGGATGTGGCGTATGTAAAGGTTGATGCTGCGGCAGAAGGTGATACCGGCAACCCCCTTGCCACTGCGATAACCGCTGCTGCCGAGGCAACCGAAACCGACGAAGCAAAGCAGGAAATCGTTGCTGACCTGAGCGCGGGCACCTTTACCCTGACCGACAAGGAAAGCGAGATGAAGACAGCCACTGCCGGAAAGTCGGTCACTCTCGCCGGCGATGGAGCGGGAAGCACCATCTTTGAGGTGAAAAAGACCGATGTTGGCACCGAAGCTAATGCAACATACTGCTTTGATGGCGCGGAGTCTGTTGTGTTCAAAGATATGACCATTGAGTTTAATGGAGCAAATAATTATCAGGGCTTTGTCCGTGCCGAGGGGCTTCACTTCATCAACTGCACCATCAAGGGCATGGGTTCAAACTGGGGCACCGGCGATGTAGTGTTTGACAATTGTTCGTTCGTCAACAACGGTGCTGGAAGTGAGTACAATCTTTGGACTTACAGCGGCGCCAGCTTCACATTCAATGACTGCACCTTCACTTCCAGTAACGGCAGATTTATCAACGTTTACAGACAGGGCGGCGACGAAGCTGTTGATATTACTTTGAACAACTGCGAATTTATAAATAAAGCCGACACCGCAAAGAAAGCGGCTGTCCTGATCAAGGGCGGAAAAGTCTGGAACGTGGTCATCAACGGCTGCACGCTAACTGGTAAATTCACCGGTATCGACAAAGAAACAACCTGTGCCTACGCCGACAATGGTCTGTGGCTGATCGAGAATCCTGCTGGCGGAAACAAGATCACGGTCGACGGAGCTGTGGTATATCCCAACACCTGACCCATCCTCCCTTATCCCTCGCCCCACGGGGCGAGGGCATAAAAAGACCACCGGGAACGTTCCTTGCGGGCGTTTCCGGTGGCTTCGCTTTACAGGCCGCGGTAGACGTCCTGGCGGAGAAGGCTTCTGTCCTCACGGGCGATGATGTCGTCGAGCTGGGCGAGCATCTTGTCCCGGTCCTCGCAGAGCGTTCCCTTGAGCGGAACGTAGTTCGAGGCGTGGTTGGAGGTGAAATGGAGCCCGTGGAGCGTGATGCCCGCGATGAGCTGGCGCACCTCGTACAGACTTTCAAACGGGTTCTGCAGCACGAGCTTGCCCTCCTGTACCTCGCGGTAGAGGGGCGTGCCCTCGATGGCCATGAGGGTCATGGCGGAGAGGTGCTTGGGCTGCATTTTGTTGATGATGTCGGCGGTCATGGCGGCGTTGCGCTCGATGGCGGCCTGTCCCGCGCCCTCGAGGCCGATGATGACGATGGTCCAGAGGTCAAAGCCCGCCGCGACGAGCCGCTGTCCGGCCTCCAGCATACCGGCGGCGTCCACGCCCTTGTGGACGTGCTTGAGAAGCTCCCCGTCGCCCGTCTCCACGCCGAGATAGCAGCGCTGCAGACCGCGCTCACGGATGGCGCGGAGCTCCTCCGGCGTCTTCCGCAGCGTGGACAGCGGCCCGGCATAGGTCGTCACGCGGCGCAGCCGGGGAAAGGCGGCGTAGAGCGCGTCCAGCACGGTGAAGAGATAGTCCTCCGGCAGATTGATGGCGTCGCCGTCGCAGAGGAAGACGGTCTCGGTGTCGCGGTAATACGTCCGCTTCGCCATCTCGATGTCCTCCAAAACCTCCGCGAGCGGACGCACGCGGTAGCGCTTGGATTTGTACATGGAGCAAAAGGTGCAGGTGTTGTTGGAGCAGCCGATGGTGCATTGGAGCAGATAGCTTTTCCATTCTCCTGGCGGACGATAGATGTCGCCCTCGTAACGCATGAATATACCTCCTTGTCCCGGCGCATACTAGAGCCGGGGAGTGAATTGATATGACAACACAGCTTACAGCCGTATTTGACGACAGGGACGGCGCGGATCTCGCGCTGCTGCGGCTGCGCCGCAATAATATCGACTTCTCGGTGGCGGAGCTGCGCGCGCCGGAGCGCGGTGTGGGCGCGTCGTTCACGGCGGCGGATATCGCGCCGGTCTATGGTCTGTCTGCGCCGGCGGCGGTCTCCGCATCGAGTATGTACTCCGCCGTTGTCGGAAGCCGCGCCGTTTCCCAGCGGACGGCGGCCAACAGGGGAGAGGCGCGACTCACCGTCAATGTGAACTCCGAGCAGGCGCTTCACGCCCGTGCGATCCTATGCTCGGTCAAGGGGCGCATCCTTTGATGGCGTCCCAGTATTTTTTGGCGGCCTGCTCGATTTTATTGTCGCCGTAGTCGTAGTAGCGGGCGCTTTTCAGCTCGTCGGGAAGATACTGCTGACGCACCCAGTGACCGGGAAATTCGTGGGGGTAGCGATAGCCCTGCTCACGCTCAAAGCCCGCGCCGTCGGCGTGGACATTCTGAAGCTCACGGGGGATGGGACCAGCCTTGCCGGCGCGCACGTCGGCGATGGCACGGTCGATGGCGATCACGCCGGAATTGGATTTCGGGCAGGTCGCAAGAAAGATGACGGCCTCCGCCAGGGGCAGCCGCGCCTCGGGCAAGCCGAGCTGCAGCGCGGAATCGACGCAGGCCTTGACGATGGGGACGGCCTGGGGGTACGCGAGGCCGATGTCCTCGCTTGCCGAGCAGAGGATACGGCGGCTGGCGCCGATGAGGTCGCCCGCCTCCAGAAGCCGCGCCAGATAGTGGAGCGCGGCGTCCGCGTCCGAGCCGCGCAGGGATTTCATGAGCGCGGAGAGTATGTCATAATGCTGGTCGCCGTCCCGGTCGTAGCGCATGGCGCTGCGCTGGCTGACGGCCTTTGCGTCGTCCAGCGTGAGGCGGATCTTATCCGCCCCGGCGGGCGCGGCGTTATAGAGCAGCTCCAGCGTGTTGATGGCCTTGCGGCAGTCGCCGCCGCAGCTCTGCGCGATGTAGGCCAGAACGCCGTCCTCGCACTCGAGCGGCACGCCGCCGCGCTCGCGGAGGATGGCCGTCACGCGCACCTCCGCCTTCTCGATGTCGGCGGCGGCAAGCTGCTTGAACTCGAAGATGGTCGAGCGGGACAGAATGGCGTTGAAGACGCAGAAATAGGGGTTCTCCGTCGTGGAGGCGATGAGCGTGATCTTGCCGTTTTCGATGAACTCCAAGAGGCTCTGCTGCTGCTTTTTATTAAAATATTGTATCTCATCAAGATAGAGCAGCACGCCGCCCGGCGTGAGAAAGGTGTCAAGCTCGTCGATGATGGCCTTGATGTCGGAGATACCGGCGGTGGTGGCGTTGAGGCGGCGGAGGGCGCGGTTCGTCTGGGCGGCGATAATGCGCGCCACGGTGGTCTTGCCCGTCCCGGAGGGGCCGTAGAATATCATGTTGGGTATTTTCCCGGACTGCGCGATGCGCCGGAGCATCCCGTTCGCGCCGAGAATATGCGTCTGCCCGACCACCTCGTCGAGCGTCTGCGGACGAAGCTCGTCCGCCAGCGGCTGATACATCGCGTTCACCTCCATGTCTGCCGCTATATTATAAAGAATCCGCTTCCATTTTGCAACCGCCCGTGGTATGCTGGATGCATGAAAACGAAAAAAGAGACAGTAAAAATATTGGATCTGCTGGAGGCGGAGTACCCGCTGGCCGAGTGCTCGCTCGACTATGCGGAGGCGTGGCAGCTGCTCGTCTCCGTGCGCCTCGCGGCGCAGTGTACGGATGCGCGGGTCAACCAGGTGACGCCGGCGCTGTTCGCCGCGTTCCCGAACGTGGAGGCGATGGCGCGGGCGAAGGCGGAGCAGGTCGAGCCCTACATACGCTCCTGCGGCTTCTACCACGGCAAGGCGCGGGATATCGTCGCGGCGGCGGAAATGCTCGTCACGCGCTTTGACGGGCGCGTGCCCGACACGATGGAGGGACTGCTCTCGCTGCCCGGCGTGGGGCGCAAGAGCGCCAACCTCATTCTGGGGGACGTGTATCACGTCCCCGGCTGCGTCGTTGTGGACACGCACTGCATACGCCTTTCCAACCGCATCGGCCTTGTGGACGGGCTGCGTGAACCCGCAAAGATCGAGACGAAGCTGCGCGCACTGCTCCCGCCGGAGCGCTCCAACGACTTCTGCCACCGGCTGGTGCTGCACGGACGCGCCGTGTGTACGGCGCGCGCTCCGGCGTGCGCGCGCTGCTGCCTCGCGGCGGTATGCGACCGCTGCGGCGTGTGAGACTAGAAGCAGGCGATCAAAAGCTCGCGCTGCTCCTGTGCGTGGCGCTCGCACTCGGCGGCAAAGCGCCCGCAAAGCGTCCGCAGCGTCTCCGATACGGGCATGGCCGCCGTGCGGCGGTAGGACGCGGCCTGCTCCAATGAGCGGCACATGGCGCTGCGCAGTGATGCGAGCTTTCCGCCGACTGCGGGGCAGCCGCCGTCGGGCGTATATACCTCGCCGCTGCGGATGAAATACTCCGCCCGCAAAACGCGGCAGCGGCTTTTGCACTCCTGCGCATGGTTCAGCAGCAGCGCACGCCCCGGAGCGGGAAACATCTTGGCCAGCGCGCCGCAGAATACGGCGCCGCAATAGGCCTCGCGGATGAAGCCGCGATAGAGCGCGTCCTCGTCCGGTGCGGGCGCGGGCATATCCGCCGCCCGGCCGCTGACGCGCAGCCACACGGCGGCAAAATCGTCCGGTGCTTTTATAACATCGTTCATCCCATAAGCCTCCCAGCCATTCTATGCGCTCGGCGGGGCAATGTGAAGAATCGGCGGAGCAGTCATCGCTCCGCCGATCAAACGTTATTGTGTTGTTGTGTCCGTTTCCAGGGAGCCTGTCTCGGCCTGTGTATAGGGAGTTGCCTCGGGGCTGTCCTGCTTCGGCTCTGTGAAGCTGGCATAGAAAAGGACGAAAACGGCCAGCGTGGTACACAGGAATATGGCGAGTGTCCACAGCAGATAAAAGCGGTTTTTCTCGTTGGCGTTCATGCTGCCGTCCCTTTCCTAAAATCAAACAGATCAAAAAGGGGAAGCGGGTCGCTTCCCCTTTGTCGCTTGTTATTCGGCCTCGGCCAGCGCCTTGGCTTCCTCGATGATCTTCTGCTGCACGTTGCCGGGGACCTCGTCGTAGCGGATGAAGTCCAGCGTGAACGAGCCGCGTCCCTGCGTGATGCTGCGGAGGTCGATGGCATAGGAGGTCATTTCCGCGATGGGGACCTCGGCCTCGATGACCTGCATACCGCCCTCGGAGTTCTGGCCGAGCATGGTGCCGCGGCGCTTGGAGGGGATGTCGCTGATGATGTCGCCGACGTTGTCGCTCGGCACGCTGACCTTCAGAAGGCCGATGGGCTCGAGGATGACGGGGTTCGCGTTGACCAGCTCCTTATAGGCAAGGCCGGCCGCCGTCTTGAACGCCATTTCGGAGGAGTCGACGGGGTGGAAGTCGCCATCGTAAAGGACGGCCTTGAGGAACACCATCGGATAACCGGCGAGGACGCCCTTGACGCAGCACTCGCGCAGACCCTTTTCGACGGCGGGGAAGAAGTTCTTGGGGACGCTGCCGCCGAAGACCTCCTCGGCGAAGATCATGTCCTCCTGCTCGTCCTGGGGCTCGAAGCGGATCTTGACGTCGGCGAACTGGCCGTGACCGCCGGTCTGCTTCTTGTGGCGGCCGTGTGCCTCAAAGGTCTTGCGGATCTTCTCGCGGTAGGCGACGCGGGCGGGCTTGAGCTCGACCTCCACGCCGAATTTGTTCTTCAGCTTCTTGCAGAGGACGTCCAGATGGATGTCGCCGGCGCCGGAGAGCACGAGCTGGTGCGTCTCGGCGTTCATGACGGCGGTGAAGGAGGGATCCTCCTCGGCCAGACGGGTCAGACCCTGGGCGACCTTGTCGTCCTGTCCCTTGACCTTCGGGGAAATGGCCATGGAATAGCAGGGAGGATCGAATACGATGCCCTCGACCGCCTCGACCGTATTCGGCGCGCAGAGCGTGTCGCCGGTCCTGGTGTCGGTGAGCTTGGAGACGGCGCCGATGTCGCCGCAGCAGATCTCGGGGACCTCGGTGTTGTTCTTGCCCTGCATGATGTAGACGTGTCCCATCTTCTCCTGCGCGCCGCTGCGGGCGTTGGTGAGGGTCATGTCGGGCGTGACCTTGCCGGAGATGACCTTGAAGAGGGAGAACTTGCCGAACTTGTCGGACACGGTCTTATAGACAATGGCCTTGGCCGGTCCGTTGGGGTCGAGCGCCTTGCCGCCCTCGGAGGGGGTGGGGAAGAGGTTCACGATCGCGTCCAGCAGGACGGTCGTGCCAAGCCCGGTGATGGCGCTGCCGCAGTAGACGGGGCAGATGCCGCACTCGGCGATGCCGGTACCGAGCGCGCCGGAAATTTCTTCGGCGGACAGCTCCATGGTCTCGAAATATTTCTCCATGAGCTCCTCGCTCGTCTCGGCGGCGGACTCGGCAAGCTCGTTGTTGAGCTCGTCCACGCGGTCGGACAGCTCGGCGGGGACGGGGATCTCGCTGCGCTTGCTGCCCTCAAAGCGATAGGCCTTCTTGTTCACGATGTCGACGATGCCGACAGCCTTGCCGCCCTCCATGATGGGCATGGTCAGGGCGCAGACGGAGGTGCCGAAGCACTCACGCAGCGCGTCGAATGCCTTGTCGAAGTCGGCGTGCTCCTCGTCGATCTTGGAGATGTAGATGGCGCGGGGCTTGTTGGCCTCCTGGAGGTAGCGCCAGCTTTTTTCCGCGCCGACGTTCAGACCGTCCTTCGCGGAGACGACGATGATGCCGGCATCGGCGGCGCGCAGCGCCTGCTTCACCTCGCCGGCGAAGTCGAAGAATCCCGGCGTGTCGATGATGTTGATCTTGGTCTTGTTCCACTCCGTAAAGACGGTGGTGGCGGAGATGGATATCTGGCGGCGGCGCTCCTCGTCGTCATAGTCGGAGACTGTGTTTCCGTCCACGACCTTGCCCTGACGGTCGATCTTGCCCGTCAGCGAGAGGATGTTTTCGACAAGAGTGGTCTTGCCGTTGCTGCCATGTCCCAGCAGGCAGACATTGCGGATGTCTTTCAGTTCGTAGGTCATAGGGTCTTCTCCTTCGCTTATATCGTTATTTTATCCATTACACAAACGATGCTTACACAAATAGAAATTATACACTATAAACGACCTGTTTGCAATACAATTTTTAGCGGACTGTCCAATAGCCGAGACCAAATATCGGCAATACCCACGCGAGGGAGTAGAGCAGAAGCCGTCCGGCGCCGATTGCACCGCTGCCGTTCCGGAGGTTCAGGAACACGAGCAGCAGCCCCAGCACCACGCCCAGCAGCGACAGTGCGGCGGCGGCGATGCAGGAGGTATAGAGGCGGCGGCCGTAGTCGGCCGTTTCCACGGCGCAGCGCGCATTGGGGCGCAGCAGCACGGCGCTCGGCAGCGTCTCATCGCGGCCGAACAGATGCGAGAGGCGATAGCGCTCGCGGAAGGAGGGGAATTCAAAGTTGATGGCGGGGATATCGTAGATCTTCTGGATCGTCAGCGGCGTGATGTTGAAGTCGCGGACGGCGAATACGGGCTGCACCCGGCCGAGCAGCAGGAGATCGAGCGCCCGCCGCACGCCCGGCGCGGGCCTGTATATAAGGTCGAGAACGCCGACAAGCTCGTTGGATATGGCGACGCAGATGGAGTTCTCCCCCTGCAGCTCCGCCGGGAGGCGGATGCCCATAAGGTTCATGAAGCCCTGCGAGCCGACGAGTATATTCTCGTTGTGTATGTAGGCGGAGAAGCCGCCGGCGTCGTGGCAGCTGAAGTCCTCGACCGTCACGAGCGAGTATTTCTTGTGCTCCATGAGATCGGAGAAGGCGTCGGCCACGCTGCTGCCTGAATGGCGGAGCACGCTGACCGTCCAGGAGACGACCTTTTCCGGCGTGACGCCCGCATAGACCGCGATGCTGTTCAGCTCGATGGAGCCGGGCGGGAAGAGGTCGGCATCCGTGAGGATGACGCGGTGCGCGCGGCCGATATCGGCGCAGCCGGGCCAACCGGCGATGGCGGCGCCGCACTGGCGGAAGCGGAGCACGGCGAGGAAATAGGGGAGGGCAAAGCCCAGAAAGCCGGAAACACCGGCGCATACGGCCAGATAGGCGGAGAGATTGTGGAAGATGTCGCTCCACGCGTGGCCGAGGGTGGAGAGGATGGCCAGCAGCGGCGCGGCAAACAGGAGAATGGGCGCGGCGGCGGCGTAGGCGTTCTGTACGCAGTCCGGCTCCTCGCTGCGGCGGACGATGCCGTCATGGGCGCGGTCGGAGCGGACGAGAGCGTAAAGACCGTCGTCCTCCTCCTCGGCGCTCAGAATGGCGTTTTCGCGGCTGTGTGCGGCGGTGGCGAGGTTGATGCTCTGCGCCTGACATTCGAGCTTTTCACCCCAGAGCGCGGCGGCGAGAGAAGCGGACGCGGCGGCGCAGAAGGGAAGCCCTGTGCCGACGCCAAGCGTGACGAGCAGCGCGTCGAGGCAGCCGGCAAGGCAGGAGGCGGCGCAAAGCGCCTGCAGCCCCGGCTGAAGCCGGAATATCTGGCGCAGGCCGGTGGATACGACGTCGAGCGCGCACAGCATGGCTGTCAGCAGAAAGACGAGGGAGACGGCGGCCTGCATCGGGACATTCCGGCGAAGCTGTCCGGCGAGCGGGAGCCGGAAGCCGATCCAGGCGAGCACGAGCGTGAGAAAGACGAGAATAATAAGGCGTGTGCCGAGAGGGTATACCTGCGAGCCGTAGTAGCGGGCGGCCTTGCGCGGCGGAAGCTCCGGCGTCTGTCGGATATCGACCGGCGCCGGCCAGGTGGAGGCCTCCTGCTCGCGCAGCTTCTGCCGCGCCTTCTGCGTGGCAAGGAAGCGGATGAGCGGCCCCGCCAGCTTTTCCGCAAAATTGGGCTTGTGCTCATGGCGCTCGCGGATATCGTCGAACTCCGCAGCCGGTTCGCTTTCCGCGGCATCCGGCTGTATCTCCGGCGCATCCTCCGGCGGAAGCTGCCCCTCCGCTCTGGCTGCGCGCCGTGTTTCACGCCGCGCCACGCGGCGGATGTATGCCGATTCAAGCTCCGGCTCCTCCTCGGGCTTTTCGTCCGCGCCTAATATGCGGTGCTCATGCGCGTCCCGCGGCGGCTCGTCGGACTCGTCCGTCTCCTCGGACGCAGCCTCATCCTCCGGTAAGGCATCCTCCTCCGGTGCAGGCTCGTTCTCCCATGCGGCCTCGTCGTTCGCAGGTGCAACGTCATAGTCGCTGTAATCGCCAAGCTCCAGCAGAAGCGAGTCGAGCATGTCGTCGATATCCTCGGAACGGCCAGCGGGCTCAGGCATGACTGCCTGAGCCTGAGGGGGGGCGGGGGAGGTCAGAAGTCCGTCCAGCCCGTCATAGTCCGGAAGATAATTTTCATACAGAGGATCATCCATCGGAACGCTGTCTCACGATCTCATACAACAGAATGGCCGCCGCAGCGGAAGCGTTGAGGGAATTGACCTTGCCGTGCATGGGGATGCTCAGGACGAGGTCGCAGTTTTCCAGCACGAGACGGGAGATGCCCGCACCCTCTGAGCCGATGACAAGGCAGACGGGGCCGCGCAGGTCGGTCTTCCAGAGGGGCGCGCTGCCCCCGGCCTCCGCGCCGTATATCCAGAGTCCGGCCTTTTTCAGCTCCTTGAGAGTGTTGGTGATGTTGGCGACCTTGGCGACGGCCATATGCTCCGCCGCACCGGCGCTCGCCTTGTCGGCGGCGGCGTTCAGTCCCGCGCTGTGGTGGCGGGAGATGACGACGCCGTGCGCCCCGGCGCACTCCGCGCAGCGTATCACCGCGCCGAGATTGCGCGGATCCTCCAGCCCGTCGCAGACGACGACAAACGGATCCTCGCCGCGCCCGGCGGCGATGTTCAGAATATCCTGAACGCTGCAGTATTCGCGGGCGGCAGCCACGGCGATCACGCCCTGATGGGCATGGGTCTGGCTCATGGCGTCGAGCTTGCGGCGGTCGCACTGGGTCACGGGAACGCCCGAGGCGCGGGCGTTGGAGGCGATGAAGGCGAGAGCCTTATCCTCCGAGGCGCGAACCAGAAACACCTTGTCCAGCGGCCGTCCGGCGCGAATGGCCTCGATGACGGCATTTTTTCCCTCTATGATGTTTTCATTTTCGTTTATATCCATACAGCCTGATTATAGCACGAAAGGTGTCGAATGCAAAGGGAAATAATAACTAGACAAGGAGAAAAAAATAGGATAGTATATTAAATCTAAATAAAATATAAAATTGTCTGAGGTGTATGCTCTTTTGAAAAAGCTCATGAATCGCATTGAACGTTTCTGCTGGGCGCATCCGCGCTTCGGGATACCCCGGCTGATGCTCTACATCATCATCGGCAATGCCATCTGCTATCTCTTCGGCATGATGGACACGACGAACACGCTCTACCGGCTTCTCGGCTTTGACCCGGCGGCGTTCTGCCGGGGACAGGTCTGGCGGCTGCTGACCTTCCCGCTCGTCCCGAACACGACAAGCCCGCTGCTGCTTCTTCTGGAGCTCTATTTCTATTATTTCATCGGCAGTGCGCTCGAGCGGGAGTGGGGCTGCGGCCAATTCACGATATACTATTTCATGGGCGTGCTGCTGACGGCGCTGTATGCGCTCGTCGCCTACTGGATCAGCGGCGTGTCCGTCTCTGTCTACGCGACCTATATCAACTTCTCCATGTTCTTTGCCTTTGCCACGCTCTGGCCGGAGCAGCGGGTGCTTCTGTTTTATATCATCCCCATCAAGGTCAAGTGGCTTGGCATTGCGAACGCGGCGTATTTTCTGCTTATCTCCCTGCGTCTGCTGCTGGCTGGCATGATCGTCCCGGCGCTGCTGCCGTTCGTTGCGGTACTGAACTATCTGGTCTTCTGCGGGGAGTGGCTGTTCGATGCGCTGCGGCCGCGCGGCACCGCCCAACGTGCGCGCACGATACGCTTCCGCTCGGCGGCCAAGCGTGTCCAGCGGGAGCAGAAGAACGCCCCGTACACGCGCAAATGCGCCGTATGCGGACGGACGGACGCGGAGCATCCGGAGCTTGAATTCCGCTATTGCAGCCGCTGCCAGGGCTATCACTGCTTCTGCCAGGATCATATCAATAACCACGTCCACTTTACGGAGTAACGCGGGAGCACGAAAACAGGACGGTATATCTATTTGAAGCTGGATATCAAAAAAAGCGCGATACAATTTTTTGAACGCTGCATAAAGCCGACGGCGCTGGCTATACGCGACACGGCGGTCAGAAATGCCCACAGCCGCGTCGGCGTGGCAAAGCTTACCGCCTTTGCAGCGCTCTGCATATGTCTGCTGCTGCTGTGCATCATGACGCGGGACTATGCCGCGCTGCGGCTGCGTCAGGTGCGGGAGAGCCTGCTGGCGACACAGGAAACGGAGACGGAGGAGCCGGAGCCGACGGCAACGCCCGCGCCGACGGAGGCGGTCAAGCTGGAGGAACCCCCCGCGCCGGGCACGACGACAACGCCGGACTTTACACCGGCGGGCGACGCATCGAAGATAACGGGAACGCTCATCCAGATCGACGGCAGCTATGTTGACCACTATCAGGCCGAGGAAGGCGATATCGTCGATTTTCTGGGCGGGGACAGCTACAGCTCCCTGACCGGCATCACGACCTTCCGCGGCAGCAACTTCCGCGACACGGCGCAGTATGGCGAGGTCGGAATGCATGAGCGCGCCTTCGGCGACTATTGGTCGGCGCAGACCTCCAGCCTTCTGGACATCGACGGGAACCGCCTGTCCGGCCTCGGCTGGACGGGGCAGCCGTTGGTGGTGCAGTGGCCGGATGAGGTGCGCCGGTATATGGATATGTACGAGTGGGCGCAGGAGAAAACTGGCCTGGTCGAGCTCATCTGCGCGAGCAAGGACGGCAATGTCTACTTCTTCGACATGGAGACAGGCAGCCGCACACGCGACTCCATATCGCTGGGCTACAGCTTCTCCAGCGGCGGTACGCTTGACCCGCGCGGCTATCCCATCCTCTATCTCGGCGCGGGCGTGACGAATGAAGAGGGCGAAGCCCCCGTCATCCTTGCCGTCAGCCTTTTGGACGGGAGCGTTCTCTATGAGACGGGCGCGTATGACAGCTTCGCTGTCCACTGGAACGCGCCGTTCAGCTCCACGCCGCTGGTGGATGCATCCTCCGACCAGCTCATTTTCCCCGGCGAAAACGGCGTACTCTATCTCATCAAGCTCAACAGTGGCTTTGACACGGAGACCGGCGAGCTTTCGTTTGCGCCGAGCCGCGTCATCAAGTGGAAATACAGCTCCAAATCCGCCTCCGGCTATCTCTACGGCTACCAGTCGAGCGCTGCGGCATGGCGCGGACGGCTGCTGCTGGCTGACCGCGGCGGCGACTTCTTCTGTCTCGACCTCAATACGCTGACGGTCGATTGGTGCATGGACAGCCTCGATCTCACGCGCTGCACGCCGGTGCTCCAGGTCGACGCAACGGGGCACCCATATGTTTATCTCGGCACCTCCTTCCACTATGGCTTCCGCGCCTACTACCAGCAGAGCGTACCTATCTGGAAGATCGATGCGGAGACCGGCGCGGTCGTCTGGAAGACGGAATATGCCTGCTATACGCAGGACGGCGCGGACGGCGGCGTGATCGGCGGTCTTGCCGTCGGCAGCGGCTCGCTCTACGGCATCGTCTATGCGGCCGTGGCGCGTTATCCCGAGGAGGATACCGGCTGGCTCGTGGCGCTCGACGCAAGCACAGGGGAGGAGCTGTGGCACTTTGAGGCGGGCTATTCCTACGCCGCGCCGACCTGCTTCTACGATACCTCCGGCAAGGGCTATGTCCTATACGTCAGCCGCGAGAACGGCGCGCTGTATCTGCTGGACGGTCTGACGGGGCAGCTTTACGACGAATACGACTTCGGCGTTCTCATGGAATCGAGCCCGATCGTCTATAATGACCGCGTTGTGCTCGGTACATCGAGCTATGACATCTTCGCCGTTGAATTAAAGTAAAAAAAGCGAAAAAAAGTCTTGCACTTTTCGGTCTCATGTGCTATCATAATCAAGCGCTTTGATGGCGCGGCAACGACCGGGTGTGGCGAAGTTTGGTATCGCGCCTGAATGGGGTTCAGGAGGCCGCTGGTTCAAGTCCAGTCACTCGGACCAAACAGAACTGCGAGAGCCTTGCAAAAGGCCCTCGCAGCTAATATGGAGGCTTAGCTCAGCAGGTTAGAGCGCATGCTTCACACGCATGAGGTCGCGCGTTCGAGTCGCGCAGTCTCCACCATCTCCGGCCCGTTGGTCAAGTGGTTAAGACACCGCCCTTTCACGGCGGTAACATGGGTTCGAGTCCCGTACGGGTCACCATCCCCGTGGAATCTAAGGATTCCACGGGGACCCCTTTTTATTAGACATCCTCGGGCGGCAAAGCCGTCCTGCGGGAACTCGGCTGCGCCGAGATTCACGGCGGACTTCCGCCGGATTGCAAAAGCACGAATTTGTCCAAAGACAAGTTCGTGCTTTTGCGTTAAGTGCGCCTTGCGTCGCGTGGGCACAAATGACCGCTACATTGCGCAAAGCGTGAAGTTTCACGGCGGCAACGCCGCTGCCTCACATGGCAGCGTCAAGCTTCACCTCGTGCCCTCGGCGCGAAGCTTCACCAACCTGGCAAGCTCGCACAGGGGGAGAAGGTAGAGAAAACAGGCAAAGACGATGAAGCTTGTCGGGGCATCGATGGTGGCGAGGGGGACGGCGCCGGCGATCGACCAGGGGACGAGGGGCGCTACCACGACGGCGGAGTCCTCCAACGCGATGGCAAAGCGGCTCTTGTCCAGCTCCACGCCGCGTGTGAGCTGGTCGGTGAGCATGATAGTCAGGGTCTGGTTGCAGGCGACCATGCCCGTCAGAACGGCGGTCATCATGCCGATGAGGAAAAAGGTGATGATGAAGTGAAGTATCGCGTCGGGGGCGCGAAGTGAAGGTAGAGGATGTCCAATAAAAAAGGAGTCCCCATGAAGTCCGAAGACTTCATGGGGATGGTAGCGGCGACTGGATTTGAACCGGTGACACCGCGGGTATGAACCGCGTGCTCTAGCCAACTGAGCTACGCCGCCAAGTCGAGCAAGAAGAATTATACTAAATCCGCATGGGTTTGTCAACAGAAATTTTTGCGTTTTGGCGTCTTTTTTCGCCGGACGGAAACAGCCCCCTCGTCCGGATGGGCGAGGGGGCTGCGTCTGGTTAGCGATCAACCGATGGGGTCAGCTCAGGCGGTCGCGTCAGCCGTCAGGTTGGCGTCGAACGCGGGCAGAGCAACATTGCCGCCGGCAGCCACGAACTCATCGTAGGTGGCGGCCACAAAGCCCCAGTAGGTGTCGGTGAAGCACATGTCGACGGGGAAGGAGTTGTACTCGCCGGCATCGATCAGAGCGGCGAACTCCTCATACTGCTCGTCGGAAACGGCGGGAACCGCAGCGACATAGGACTTCAGATATTCCTTGTAGGCATCCTCGCTGGTGTCGCCGGCAGCGGCGGCAGCAGGCTCAGCGGAAGCCTCGCCGGAGGGCTCGCCGGAAGCGGCGGGCTCTTCCGCAGCGCCCTCAAGAGCGCTGGCCAGGTCGTCGACCTTGACGTACTGAACGCCGTCGAAGGTGTAGACAGTGAAGGTGTAGCCGCCGATGGTGACGGTCTCCTCGGCAGCGGGCTCAGCAGAAGCCTCGCCGGAGGGCTCGCCGGAGGTGGCAGCAGGATCGGCAATGGCCGCAGCGGCCGCGTCGACGTTCAGCTCGCCGTTGGCATCGACACCGCCGCCGACGTTGACACCGCCGCCGACAGCCTCAATGTTGCCGCCGTAGGTGCCAGCCTTGATGGTGTCGTTGCCGGCCGTCAGGGTGACGGAGCCGTCAGCATTCTCGACCAGAGTGCCCTTCACAACAGCGCCGTCCTCGACGGTCAGGCTGGTGATGAGGGACTCGCCGGCCACGTTCCAGGTCGCGCCGTCCTCGACAACGACTTCCGCGGTGGAAACGCCGTTGAAGTGGACGAGGTTCTCAACATGACCCTGCAGGAAGTACTCGCGGATGGTGTAATCGGTGATCTGGATGAAGGCAGCCTTGGACTCGTCGGTGGTGACATTGCCCTCTGCGTCGAGCAGGAGGTACTTGATGTCGTCGCCGTAGTACTCGATGCCCTCAATGGCCTCGGCACTGTAGGGAACGCCCTTGATGGTGGAGGTCAGAGCGATGTCGCCGTTCAGGACAGCGTTCTCGCCGAGGGTGACAACGAGGTTGTCGCCGGACTGGCCATAGTAGCCGGTGCCGTTGTAGATGTTGCCGTTGTACTCGCCGTTGGAGTAGGAGACGTTGACGGTATTGCCGCCGGACTTGGTGGCAGCCTCATAGTTGATGCCGGGGAAGCCTTCGCCGTAGGAAGCGATCTTGCTGTCGGAGTAGGTCTCGTCGAAGCCCGGGTCAACGGACATGGGGGAGCCGCCGATACGGGAGTCGTCATCGTTGTCGATCATCTGGAACAGAACGCCGTTGCCGGAGTTCAGCTCGGCCTCGTCAAAGACGTAGTTGCCGTTGGCAGCCTTGTAGATGACGATGGCGTCGGCAGAGTTGATGATGGTGCCGTCGATGACATAGATGCCATCGTTGATGCTGTTGTGCTGCATGAAGCCGAACACGCCGTTGATGACGGTGGGCTGACCCTTGCCCTCCACGGAGCCCATGGGCTCGTCGGAAGCGTCAACGAGGTCGATGGTGCCGTTGGAGGAAGCGTAAACGCCCTTCTCAGCGCCGGTGATGATGGCAGCATAGGTCACGCCGTTGAAGGTCGCGCCGTAGTAGTACTGGGTGGGGTTGCCGATGTAGTAGGAGCCGTAGGAGGAGCCGTAAGCGTCCTCATCGTAGCCGAAGATACGCCAGCCGGAGTCGGAGCCGCCCTCGCTCTCGGGCAGGGCAGTCAGCTCGGAGTCAACGACGTTGATGGTCATGTTGGAGCCGGAGTCAGTGGAGAGCAGACCCCAGGTCTGGCCGCCAACGAGCGTGGAGTTGATGATGGTGAGCTTCGGGGTGGTGCCGATCATGTTGAGGATACGGGCGCCGCCGGTGACGCCGAGAGGCCAGGGGGGAGAGATCATGTAGTTCTGGTCAGCGCTGGAGTGATAGCCTTCCCAGGCGTTGGTCAGGGGGTCGTTGCCCATGACGGTGATCTCGGAATCCTCGATGGTGACGAGGGAGTTCTCGGACACGACGGTGACGCCGCGCTCAAAGCCGGTGGAGTTGTAGGTGAAGTCCTTGATGGTCAGGGTCGCGTTGTCATAAGCGACGGTCGCGGAGCTCTGGCCGGAGAAGTCGGAGGTGTTCTTGCCTTCGCTGTCGTCAACGATGTTCAGGGTGCCGGTGACGGTGACGTCGGCGTCCTCACCGTGCGCGTAGACGGCGGTGTAGCCCTCGCCGGTCACGGTGTCGTCAAGCTCGATCTCGGCCTTGCCGGTCTCATCGTTGCCGATGAAGATCTGGCCGGGGGTCTTGCGGTTGGTGTAGTTGGTCAGGTACTCATAGTCGGAAGCTTCCATGTCCGCCACGTTGAGGTTGTTGGCGGTCTCGGCGCTGCCGCCGGCGGGCTCCGCAGAGGGCTCACCGGAGGCGGCGGGCGCAGCAGCGGTGCTGCCGCCGTTGGCCGCGGACCATTCCTCATAGGTCATGGGGACGCCGCTGTTCAGCATACCGCTGAAGAGCATCTCGGCGGGGAAGGACGTGTAGTCGTCCGCCTCGATGAGGGGCATGAACTCGTCCTCGACCTGCTCAACGGTCATCGAGCTGTTGACTTCGAGTTCGGCGAGCAGCCACTCATGCAGGTACTCATGATAGGCGCTCGTGTCGTCTGCCGCGAAAGAGACACAGCCCAGAGAAAGAACCATGCACAGGGCGATCGCGATAGACAGAATGCGGGTGAATTTCTTCATGTTTTTCGCTCCTTTGGTTTTATTTTAAGTTTTCGCTCACAATTTCAAGCCCCCGTCCGCAGGTCGTGCGGCGCTTCAGAGGGGGCGCACGGTGCATACGGACAAGCCCGTATGCACACGCGGCGCGTTGTTTATTTTATGGAGGTATGAAGCGCGTATCAGCCCATCGTGCCCTGCACGAGAGAGGACTTCTCGTTGCCCTGCTGGAACTCTTCCCAGGTGGAGACGCCCACGGTGGTGAAGAGCTGATCCCAGGGAGACTCATCCTGGGGGATGGAGTCCCAATCGATGAAGGAGTAGACCTGGCTCTTGAACTCGTCGAGGTCGGGGGCATTGCCGCCGGCGGCGTCGATGAGGTACTGCTGGTAGTCGGCCCAGGTCACGCCGCCGGTGGTGGCAGTGGCGGAAGCGGCAGGCTCCGCAGAGGCGGCAGGCTCGGAAGAAGCAGCCGGCTCAGAGGAAGCCTCGTCGGAGGCGTCGATGTTGGAGGCGTTGCCCATGCCCTCGGCCTCGGTGATCTCGACCTCGACAAACTCGCCCCACTCGCCCTCGGTCAGACCACGGTCGGACGGGGTGATGGTGAAGGTGCCGTCGGCGTTTTCGGTGACTTCGCCGTAGACGCAGCCGCCGTCGATCTTGAGGTAGGTGACAAGAGATTCCTCCGCCACGTTCCAGATGCCGCCGTTTACGGTGACCTGCGCGAGGGAGTAGCCGTTGTAGTAGATGTGGTCAATGAGGTTGCAGAGCAGGTAGTACTCATTGATGGAGAACTGGGTGATGTGGATGTAGGCAGGCTCCGCGGTGGGTTCGCCGGAGGGTTCGCCGGAAGCACCGGCGGTCTCGATGATGTTGAAGTCGGCGTCCATGAGCTCGTACTCGACGTTCTCGATCTCGTCGAGGGCGGCGGCCGCCTCGGCGGTGTAGGGCAGGCCATGGATGGTCTCGGTCAGCGCGATGTCGCCGGTGAGGGTGGCGCCGCAGCCGATGTTGACGTTCAGAACGTCGTTGCCCTGGCCATAGTAGCCGGTGCCGTTGTAGATGTTGCCCTCATAGTCGCCGTTGGTCAGTGTGAGGACGGCCATCTCCTGGCTGGTGGACTCGCCGGTGGCCTCGCCGTTCTCGGAGGGCAGACCGGATTCCTCATACAGGAAGCTGTTGAAGGGACTGAAGCCGCCGACGGTGGTGTCGTCGTCGTCGATCATCTGGAGGATGATGCCGTTGGCGGGGTTCAGAACGGCGTCGTCGACCACGAAGTCGGCAAGGCCGGAGGTGCGGTAGAGGAAGGTGGCCTTCTCGGTGTTGACGATAGTGCCGTCAAGGACCTTGACATAGACGTTCTCGGAGGAGTGGGTCATGACGCCGAAGACGGTGTTGAGCTCGGAGACACGGCCGGAGCCAGTGTAGGTGCCGAGGTCTTCGCCGGTGGCGGCGGTCATGGCGATCTCACCGCTGGAGGACTCATAGGAGAGGGAGCCCTCGCGGCAGATGGCGGCGAAGGTAGCGCCGTCAACATGGACGCCGTAGTTCTTCTCGTCGACCTTGCCGATGATGTAGGCGCCGTAGCCGGAGCCGTAGGCGTCCTCGTCATAGCCGAAGACCTTCCAGCCGCTGTTCATGCCGCCCTCGCTCTCGGAGAGGATCTCGAGATCGGAGTCGATCACATATATATAAGGTTGCGTGCAGCCGTCGGTGGAGATGACGCCCCAGCCGCCGGAGGCAAGGTAGCTGTTCTCAACGACCAGCGTGGCGTTGGTGTTAAGGACGTTGATGGTGCGGATGCCGCCCTGAATGCCAAGGACCCAGGGGGGAGAGAGCATCATGCCGGTGTTGGCGGTGTTGGTGTAGCCCTCCCAGGCTTCCGTCAGGGGGTCAGCGCCGTAGGTGATGAAGGAGCTGTCCTTGATGGTGACGATGCCCTTATGGTCGAGCACGAGACCAGCGCGGACAAAGCCGTCGGTCGTGACCGTCGCGTCGGTGATGTTCATCACAGCGCCGTTGTAGACGTTGAAAGCCGCGCCCGTGCCGGAGAAGTCGGAGGCGTGTTCGCCCGCCGTGTCGTCCGTGAGGGTCAGCGTGCCGGTCACGTTCACAACACTGCCCTCGCCCTCCGCACGGACGGCGGTGAAGCCGGCGCCCTCGACCTCGTTGTCAAGAACGATGTCGGTGGCGGAGGTGCCGCTCCAGTTGGAGTTGGCAGTCAGCGCGCCGTTGACGATATCGTAGCCGATGTAGATGTAGCCGGTATCGTCGCGGCTGAAGCTGTTGTTGCTCGCGTACTCGGCAGCGTGCATTGTCTCGACGCTTTCCGTACCGGTGGCAACTTCGCCGGAGGGCTCGCCGGAGGCTTCTCCGGAGGGCTCGCCAGAAGCGGCGAAGGAGACCACGCCGACACTGAGAAGCAGGCAGAAGACGAGTGCAAGTGCCATGATCTTGGTCAGGTGCTTCATACTTTTTCTCCTTTTGCGAAAAATTTATTTGGATAGACATATATTAAACCATCTTGGTTACAAAATCAACCTTTTTTGCGCGGAAAGATTACAAAATCAATCCACGATTTTTGAATAATTCGTCAAAAAGAGATGGATTACAGAATGTAATATCGTTATGGAAACCGTATTTGTAACGATTGTTACGTATATTTGGATGAATATATTCCCGTCCGGGCGGAATATGCCGAAAAATCCGTTTCGGAGGGCTTTGACAATTGAACTAATATATAGTATAGTCACGGAGGATATAAATTCACAGTTTGTTCAAGCGAAATTCGCACAGATGCGCTACACTCGGCATATACCATTTTATATTAAGGAGACCTTATGAATTTGCGCGAAAGGATCGCCCGCTTTATGGCCGGGCGCTACGGTATGGATCCGCTGGGTCGTTTTCTGACGATCGCGGCGATGGCGCTTCTGGTGCTGTCGATGTTCTTTGGCCGCGTGATGCACACGATCTTCTGGGTGCTTGCGCTGGCGGCGCTCGTGTACTGCTATGTGCGGATGCTGTCCCGGCGCTATGACAGGCGTCGTGCGGAGAATGAAGTCTATCTCTCGGCGAAGGGCGCGGTGCGGCGCTGGTTCGCCTCGATCAAGACACGCTGGAGCCAGCGGCGGGAATACCGCTTTTTCCGCTGCCCCTCCTGTCATGCGCTGCTGCGCGTGCCGAAGGGAAAGGGACGCATCCAGCTCATCTGCCGCAAGTGCGGCAACCGCTTTGAAAGGAAAAGCTGACCATGTCCGATCCCTATGGGACGCTTGGCGTTCGTCCGGACGCCTCGGACGAAGAGATCGCCAAGGCGTATAAGCGTCTTGCGAAGCGCTATCACCCCGACCTCAACCCTAATAATGCGGCGGCGGCGGAGCTGATGGGGCGCGTCAACCAGGCTTATGACGAGATAAAGCGCCTGCGCCAGTCCGGCAACCGGCAGAACAGCCGCCCGGGTTCGAGTGCGGGCGACCCATTCACGGCGTATTACCAGAGCTATCGCCGCAGTGCAGCGGCCGATTATGCCGAGGAGTACCGCTATCACCGGCGCGGCTCGGCCTTCCGCATGGCGATGGCCATTATGCTGGCGGTATTGCTGCTGCGGCTTTTTGCCGTGCTGATGAGCGGCACGGCGCCGTATGAGCGCCTGATCCACGGCGTTCCCGCCGCGAGCGACGAGCCGCGGGAGTTTTACGGCTTCTATCATATGTACCCATAAGGCGCGATGCGCCGTTAAATTTCGCGGAGGGCGCTGCCCTCCGTTGTGTATGCAAGGAGAGAGAAAAATGGAGGAGCTTCTGGAGCTGCTGGAGCGCGTGCGCCCCGGCGTGGATTTTGAGAACGAAAAGGGGCTGGTGGACGGCGCCGTGCTCAATTCCTTTGACGTCGTTATGATCATCGGTGAACTCAACGAGCATTACGACATCGACATTTCCGTCGATGACATTCTGCCGGAGAACTTCAATTCCGCCGAGGCCATCCTTGCCCTGATAGAGGATATGCAGGATCGCATCTGATAAAGGAGACGGACGGAATTGGGCATCGTATCGCTGCAATATCTGTTTTTTCTGACGCTGGTATTTCTGGCGTATTTTCTGTGGCCGAGGCGCAGCCGCTGGTGCGTGCTGCTCGTGGCGAGCTGGGCTTTCTATGCCATATGCGGGCTTGCGTATCTGCCGTTTCTGGCGGTCGTGACGCTCTCGACCTGGCTGGCCGCCCGCGTCATGGGGCGTATCGCCGAAAACGCGGCGGCGCGGATGGCGGCGCTCACGGAGCGGGAGGAAAAGCGGGCTGTCAAGGCGGCGGCGCAGAGGAAAAAGCGCCGGGTCATCGCGCTCTGCCTCGTGCTGGATTTCGGCATACTGGCGGCGCTGAAATATCTGAATTTCTTTGTCGGACTGCTGGGCGGCGAGCCGTTGGAGCTGCTCATGCCGCTCGGCCTGTCGTTCTATACCTTCCAGGCGGCGGGCTACGTCATCGACGTCTACCGTTCCAAGGAAAAGCCGGAGCAAAATCTCGCGCGCTACGCCCTGTTCGTGAGCTTTTTCCCGCAGCTCGTGCAGGGGCCGATCTCGCGCCACGATACGCTGGCGAAGCAGCTTTATGAGCCGCACGACTTTGATTTTGTCCGTGCGCGCTCGGCGCTGCGCCTTATGGCGTGGGGCTATTTCAAAAAATGCCTTGTCGCGGACAAGCTGGCTGTGGTCGTTGCAGCGCTGTTCGACGCACCGACGGAGCATTCCGGCTGCATGGCGGCGTTCGCGGCGCTCGCCTACGGAGTGCAGATATACGCCGACTTCTCCGGCGGCATCGACGTGGTGCGCGGCGTGGGGCAGTTTCTTGGCATCGACATGGAGCAGAACTTCAATCAGCCCTATTTTGCCGTGAGCATCGCGGACTTCTGGCGGCGCTGGCACATCACGCTCGGCAACTGGATGCGGAGCTACATCTTCTATCCGCTCGCACTGTCCAAGCGCATGACGCGGCTTGGCCGCCGCCTGTCCGGGCGCCTGGGGAGCTATGCCGGCAAGGCCGTGCCGCTGTGCATCGCCTCGCTCGTGACCTTCCTGGCGGTCGGCGTGTGGCACGGCGCGGGCTGGAAATACATCGCCTACGGCCTCTGGAACGGCGCGCTTATTTCCATCGGCACGCTGACAGAGCCGCTGGCGGCGCGCTTTTATCGGAAAACCGGCCTGAGCGCCGAATCGTGGCCGCTGCATATCCTGCGCATTCTGCGCACCTTTATTCTTGTCACCATCGGACGCTTTCTCGTCCGCGCCGCTGATCTGAAAACGGCCTTTCTCATGCTGGGACGCGTATTCGGCGCATGGAGCGATGGGACGGCCTTTCTGCCCGATCTTTTGAGCCTCGGCGTGGATGGGAAGAATCTTATCGTCGCCGCCTGCGGCGTCTGCGTCATGCTGCTGGCCGGCATCCTGCGCGAGCGCGGGCGCGATATACGCGCCTGGATCGAGGCGCGCCCTGTGACCTTACAGCTTGCCGGTGAGCTCGTGTTCGCGCTGGCGCTTATCGTGCTCGGGGAGTACGGCGCGGAGTATGACCCGGCGGACTTTATCTATATGGTGTTCTGATATGAAAGAACGGCGGAAAAATATCATACGGACGCTGGCCTTTGTGCTGGCGCTTATTCTGGCGCTGTGGCTGCTGTGCATCCCGTTCGGCGTGGATACGCCCATGTCCAAGCGCATCGTGCAGGGCGCGCTGAGCCAGCCGGAGGACACGCTGCAGGCCGTGTACATCGGCAACTCCGGCGTGTACCGCTTCTGGCAGCCGGCGGCGGCGTGGGACTGCGAGGGCATCTCGGTCATGAACCTGGCGACGGCCTCCATGCCGGGGGTCGCTACGCGCTATCTCATGGAGGAGACGCTGAAAACGCAGGATGTGGAGCTCTTCGTCGTTGACCTCCGCGCCTATACGGACTCCGAGCTCAACGAGGCCAATCTCCATAACATCATCGACTATCTCCCGCTCGACCTCACACGGCTGCGGCTGGTGACACGTCTCTGCATCTACCAGCGCTATTGGCCGTATGAGGCGCTGGAGTATTATTTCCCGGTGCTGCGCTTCCATGCGCGTTGGAGCGAGCTGGAGACGGAGGATTTTCTCCCGGCGGAGGACGACGGGACAAAGTGCAGCTACTACACCGACTCCTTCCTTCATAAGGTGCAGGATGAGCAGAAATATTTTGCCACGAGCGAGATACGCACTGAGCCGCAGGAGCGCGCCGTGCGGGCGTTTGAGGAGCTTCTGGACTACTGCGACGAAAACGAGATCGAGGTGTTATTTGTCGCCGCGCCGCTGCTGGCGCACGTCAACCAGAAGGAGCGCCTCAACTGGTTTGCGGACATGGCGCGGGAGCGCGGCTATGGTGTGGTCAACTTCAACGAGCGGGCGGTCTATGACGACGTTGGGCTTGAACTCTCGGACTTCATGGACAACACCCACACGAATATCTTCGGCTCCATCAAATTCACGCGCTGGCTTTCGGCCTATCTCGTCGATAACTACGGGCTGGACGATCGTCGTGGCACGGCGGGCTATGAGGACTGGGACGCTTCCGTGGAAATCTACCGCCAGAAGATAGGCGCAAAAGCCGCCGCCGCCCTGGACGCAGCAGCGGAGCAATAGAGCAAAGCAGCCGAGCACCGGCTTTGGTGTTCGGCTGTCTTTCTTATCATTCAAAGCTGACCGGTATGCATATCTCGGTCACAAATTTTTCCGGGTCGTTGGTAACGCCGTAGTCGATGAGCGTGATCTCGCGGGAAAAGCCGGTGATCTGCATTCGGTGCTCGCCAATATAGCGAAGCAGCCTTTGATACTGCGCCGGCGCTTCACGGTGACTGCCCCGGAAGCGAAGCCGCACACAGAGCATTTCCGGCAGCTCCAGTGTTTTGTCGGTGTAAATATCCTCCTCGTCCAGCACCAGAAAGATACCGTCATACTGTGTCGTCTCGCCGCCTCGCAGGCGCTCCGCAGAAATGCCGAGCCCGACCTTGCCGAGAAAGACGACGGCCTCCGCGTCGGAACGATCCAGTCTTCGGATGGGCGTTTCCATATCGGCGGAGCCGGTGATCGTCAGCGGGTCGTCCATCCACACGATACGGCAGGCGGAAAGCCGGACGAGGGAGACCTCATCCAGCGGTGTGCTCGCGGCATCCGTCAGCCAGCGCAGACGGTGGTCGAGCTTCCGCTCAATGCGCTTCAGCCTCCGCTGCTTTTCCTGCACTACCTGCTTCTGCTGTCGGAGCTTTTCCTCGATAAGGCCGATGTCCCGGTTTTGGAGAAAGTCCTTGATCTCGGATAAGGGCATATCCAGCGCCCGCAGGTAGCGGATCGTGTTCAATGCCTCAAACTGCTCCGCGCCGTAGTAGCGGTAGCCGGAGTCCGGGGAGATATAGGCAGGGGTCAGCAGCCCGATGTTTTCATAGTGCCGCAAACTGCTGACGCTGATATGAAAGAGCCTGGATACCTCCCCGATGGGGAATAGATTCGTTCTGTCCATGTTCTCACACTCCTGCCGCCAATTGCCGCTTCTTTCGACGGATGGCGGTAAATGCAATAACGCAGATCACAGCGGACAGCAGAGAGCCCGCCGACGTTGCCAGCCCCATGGGGAAAAGGGTTTTGGGGAAATACTGCGAGGTCAGATAAGCGCCGGGAATTCGCACCAGTGCAATGGCGAGTATGTTGTGCAGGAACGAGAGCACGGAGCGCCCGCAGGCGCAGAAATAACCGCTGAAGCTGAAATGAATGCCCGCAAAAACACAGTCCCAGATATAGCCTCTAAGGTACTGCCCCCCCAAACGTATCACCTCCGCGCCGCCCTCGGTGCTTTCGTCCGTGAACAGCGCAACGATGGGCTCTGCCGTGAACTGAATGACGAGGGAGGCGAGTACACCGAAGCCCACAGCGAGCAGGATCGCATAGCGTAGCGTTTGCGTCGCCCGTTCGGGCTTTTGCGCTCCTATGTTCTGTGCGCCCAGCGCCGAAACGGTAGAGAGCATCGAGGAGGGAACGAGGAACAGGAAGCTTATGACCTTTTCCACGATGCCGACCGCCGCCGCATCGTTCAGCCCCCGTTGATTGGCGATGACCGTGATGACGATAAAGGCGATTTGAATCAAGCCATCTTGTAGGGCAATGGGAACGCCGATTTTTAGGAGCTTCCCCATCACCGGGTGGCAGGGCTTGAAGTCGGATCTCTCCAGCACGATACTCTTTCGCTTCAGAATCACAGCCAAGGACACGACCACACTGATGGCCTGTGACAGTGTTGTGCCCAGCGCCGCTCCGGCAGGGCCGAGACGGAACACGCCCATGAAAAGATAGTCCAGCCCGACATTCGCGGCGCAGGCCACGGCGATGAAATACATCGGACTTTTGCTGTCGCCCATGCCACGGAAGATGGAGCTTGTGATGTTATACGCCGTAATGAACGGGATACCGATAAAGCAGATGGTCAGATATGCCGCTGTGCCGTCCACAGCCTCCGCCGGTGTGGACATGGCCGAAACGACGGGGTGTACGAGCAGCAGCAAAAGCGCGGTCAGCGCGAGCGAGATGGCCATAAAGAGCGTCACGGTGTTGCCGATGTCCTGTGCCGCCTGTCTGCGGTCGCCCGCACCGACCGCCCGCCCTATGCTGACGGTCGTCCCCATGGCAAGACCGACGATCATCACCGTGAGCATATGCATGACCTGCGAGCCGATGGAAACGGCGGTCGTGCTGGCAACGCCCTCAAACTGGCCGATGATAAAGAGGTCGGCCATTCCGTAGAGCGTCTGCAAGAAATACGAAAGCAGATACGGCAGCGAGAACACAACGACGTTTCTGAACACACTTCCGGTGGTTAAATTCTTTTCCATCTGACTGTTCCTTCTTTGCGCTTTATGACACTCGCATTATAAACTCTACAATGATTGCAGAGTCAAGAGGGAACAGATTTTTTTCATTCCCGCAGCGCCTTTCGGTCGAGCTTGCCGTTGTAGGTGCGGGGGAGGGCTTCCAGCCATGTGATCCGGGTGGGGAGCTTATAGGGCTCCAGTGCGGCGCGGAGATGCTCGCGGAGTGTCCTTTCGTCCAGATGCTCGCCCTCATAAAACAGCGCCAGCGCCTCGCCGGAGAGCGGGTCGGGTACGCCGACACAGGCGCAGTCAGCCACGCCGGGGCAGCGTCTGGCCTCCTCCTCGACCTCGCCGGGGGCGATCTTGCGCCCGCCGACGTTTACAACGTCGTCCGCCCGTCCGAGCAGGAACACGCGTCCCGTCTCGTCGGTATAGCCGAGGTCGTTCGTGTGGACATAGCCGCCGGAAAAGGTCTTGGCCGTGAGCACATCGTCGCGCCAGTAGCCGTCGGCCAGCATCGCGCCGCCCCAGGCGAGCAGACCGGGGTCATCCGCGCTCGCGGCCTTTTCATGGCCGTCCGCGTCGAATATCCTGAGCCGCGCATTGACGCTTGGCCGCCCGATGCAGCGCGGCGCGGCCTCCGCGCCCGATACCAGCGACACGCAGCTTACGCCCGCCTCTGTCGAGCCGTAGAGGTCGTATATGCGCGTGTGCGGAAGCATGGCAATGAGCCTTTCGCGGTCGGCCTCGGCGAATACGGCGCTGCCGAAGCTCATAAAATCGAGCCGTCCGTCGTAGTCCGCGAGCCGTTCGCCCGTCAGCCGGAAGAGCAGCGGGAGCGCGGCGGGGGACAGGGCGCAGGAGCTTGCGCCGTAGCCGTCGATGGCCTCAAAAAAGCGGCGCACGGCGAGCAGCCCGTCAAGGATGATGAAGCTGCCGCCGGCGAGCATATCGGAGAAATAGCGCCGCAGTCCGGCGGAGTGGTTGAGCGGCATGGGGCAGACCTCCACATTGCCGGGGCGCATGGAAACGCCGTGGAAAATATTCTCCGCGACGGCCACATCCGCCCGGTGGCGCAGCGCGATGCCCTTGGGCGCGCCGGTCGTGCCGGTCGTGAAGAGAATGAGCGAGGGCGCATCCGCTGACGGGAGCGTAAGGCCCTCGTCACCGGCGGTCAGACCGGCAAATTCCGTGGGGTCAAGCACGGCCCATGCCTCCGTCTGCGCGGCGGTCTGCTCGATACGCGCCTCGGCGCAGCCCTTTTCCATCGGGACGGCCACGCCGCCCGCGAGCTGTATGCCGTGCAGAAGCACGAGAAAGTCCATATCCTGCGTGCAGCGCAGCAGCACACGCGCCCCTTCGGGCAGCCCGCGCCGCCTAAGCTCCGCCGCCGCACCGCAGATACGGGCGCGGTATTCGCCGTAGCTCAGCGTGCCGCGGCGGTCGGCCAGACATAGCGCAGCGGGTCGCTCGGCGGCGTTCTGGAAGATGATATTCAGAATGGAATCCACGTTTTTCGCTTCCTTTTTGCTTGAAATGGTGGTATAATAAAGGCATGAATGTGACGCATAGAGAAAAGATACATATCAACGTCCGCGCCTGTGACATAAGCGGACAGCTTCGCCCGTCGGGGCTGCTCTGGATGTTCCAGGACGCGAGCGAGGTCTTGACGGAAAGCCACGGCGTCGGCCCGCGCACGATGGAGCAGAAGGGACTCAACTGGATCGTCGCCCGCCTCGGCTGCAGCTGCGAGCGGTTGCCTGTCTGCGAGGAGACGGTGGAGATGATCGTGTGGGCGGGTGAGCCGCGCATGGGGATCTATCCGTGGCAGTATCAAATACGCGGCGAAAACGGCCGCGCCTTTATCCATGGCTGCGCGCTCTGGGTGCTGTTCGACTCCGAAACGCGGAGTATGCTCTCGCCCAAGATACCGCGCCTTGACCTTATGGAGAAGGACCCGCCGGACAAGCCGTATCCATGGCCGAAGGCGCTGCGGCTGCCGGAGGAGCTTGCACAGCGGACGCTGCACCGCGTGAGCTACCGCGACTGCGACCTCAACGGCCACGCGAACAACGCCTGCTATCTCGATTGGATGTGCGATCTGCCGGACATGGATTTCCACCGTGGGCACACGCTCAAAAGCCTCGCCATCGACTACCGCGCAGAGGCGAAGCCGGGGGAGGAGGTAGCGCTCTCGTGGACGATGGACGGCGACAGGCTCCTTTGCCGCGGCGAGGGAAAATTTCTCTGTCAGATGGACTTTCAACCGAATACCTGACATGACAAAGGGGGAAGCGAAATGCTTCCCCCTCATTATAATTCCGAGTCTGTCAATGTCAATTGGCGAATTGGCCGTTATAGCTCACGAGCGAGGCGGAGCGAACGCCCTCCACGCCGCTGAGTGCGGAGACAAAGCCGCTGTCGTTGCCCTTGAGCTGCACCTCGCAGGTGAGCTCGATGCCGTCGGCGGTGACGGTCTTGGCCTTGACGCTGTATTTGCCGACGGCGCGGCCGATGAGGGCGGAGGCCTCCGTCTCGGCGGTCGCATCGGCGAGGCTCACAACGAGGATATAGGGGTGCTCTCCGATCTTCCGGCGGGCAAACACGACGAGGATAAGGCCGATGACAAGACTGCCGATGACGGCGAGCAGGAACATACCCGCGCCGATCACGATGCCGCAGGCGAGCGACCAGAACAGGAAGACGATCTCAAACGGCTCCTTGATGGCGGCACGGAAGCGGACGATGGACAGAGCGCCGACCATGCCGAGCGAGAGCACGACGTTGGAGGTGACGGCGAGGATGACGAGCGTCGTCACCATGGAGAGGCCGACCAGTGTGATGCCGAAGCCGGAGGAATACATCACGCCCTGGAAGGTCTTCTTATAGATGAAGAAGATGAAGCCGCCCAGCACGCAGGCGAAGAGCATGGCGAGAAGGATGTCGGTCACGGAGATGTCCGGGACGGTTTCGAGGAAGCTGGATTTGAAGATGTCTTTGAAGCTCATGTGTTGTCTCCCTTATGTTTTATATGTCGTACTGCCGACAGCTGGCGTATTTTGAAAAGGCGGTCACGCGCAGAGAACCCTCCTGGAGAATGTCGCGGATGATGTCGGGAAGATACTCGTCCCACTTGACCTCCATCAGCACGAGTCCCGGATTGGACGGGACGAGCACGGCGCCGTCCAACAGCTTCGTGGAGCATACGCCGCTGCGGATGTCGTAGTCAAAGGTCACGCGGACGTTTCCCGGCGCATATACGAACGGCTCGCGCCGGTAGCTCACCAGCGTTTTCGGGCGCAGTCCCTCGGCTCTCATGCGGACGTAAAGCTCCCGCACGAGCGCGTCCTCGCGCTTCATCATCCAGCCAAGCTCACCGTGCCGCAGCGCCTCCAGCTCCGCCGCCGTCATGGGGGCGGACAGCTTTGTGCCGAGGCCGCCGCGCTTGATCTTCTTTTCGAGGTGGAGCGTGGCGTTGTTGCCGTTGTAGCGGCGGATGCGGAATTTTTCGCGGAACGAGACACCCGCATAATTTGCAAGCAGCGCGGAGTCGGCAAGATCGTCGAAATACAGGCTCTCGATGCGATAGCCGCCGTCCGCGTCCGCATGGCTGTCACGCGCCATCACGAGCGAGCAGCGCTGGCGCAGCGCGGCGTATTCCCCGCATCCGAGCGGGTATTTCAGCTCGTGGCGCAATTGTTGTTTTTGTACATTTTGCATAACGTTAGCAGGATATCATTTTCTTCCATAGTAATGATGAACAAATTATGAACAATGTGAAAAAATTTTCACAAATGCGGGATTTTGTCCTTTTCAACGCCTGAATTTGTAATTTTTTTGCTTCCCAGGCGGCGCGTTTTCTGCTATAATGCCCCTTGTCATTCTATGAAACAAGTTACACATCATACCATATCGCGGAGAAAATATCCCTTGCGCCGCGACTGAACGGAGGCTTATTCCCCCTATGAAGAAAACGCTTATCACGATCGCGGGCTTTGCCGTGCTGCTGTTCGCGCTGCTCGGCGCGGACAGACTGTTGGAGCGTGTGCGCCCGGCGGAGTCCGAGACGCCTGTGGAAGAGACGGTGCAGACCGATGAGCTTCCGCTGTGGGAGCGGGAGCCGGATGCGGACGGTGCGACCGTTATTCGGCTCGGCGGCGACTATGTGAGCATCCGCGGTGCGGGCGCCGTTGTCTCGGCGGGGAACACCGTCACCATCGGCTATCCCGGTGTGTATGACATAACGGGACTGCTCAGCGATGGCTGCATCGTGGTCGACTGCGAGATGAAGGGCACGGTGAGCCTCATCCTTGACGATGCACATATCCGCTGCTCGACCGGCCCGGCCATCCTCGTCCGCGACGCGCTGTCGGGGGTGCTCGTCTATCTTGCCGACGGGACGCAGAACTCGCTGACAGACGGCGCGTCCTATGCGACTGTCACCGATGCCGACGGCCTGCCGGAGGCCAAGCAGCCGGACGCCGCGCTGTACTGTGCGGACGATCTCGCCATCGCGGGCGGCGGCACACTGACGATAAACGCCAACTATGACAGCGCCGTCCACAGCCGCGACCGTCTCACCGTCACGGGCGGCGTGCTTACGGTCAAGTCCGCCGGCGACGGCCTCCGTGCGGCGGACGGCGTGACTCTGCTCGGCGGGACGCTCGCACTGCAATGCGAGGACGACGGTGTGTCGAGCTCCAAGAGCGGCGTATGGATGCAGTCGGGCGAGCTTTCCGTCTTCTGCGGCGGCGACGCGCTCGCCGCGGCCAGCGCCGTGGAGATAAGCGGCGGCACGCTGACCGTCGGCGCCTGCCGAGAGGGCGTGGAGGCGCCGGTCGTCAATATATCCGGCGGTACGATCAGCGTGACGGCGGCGGATAACGCGCTCTGCGCCTCCATGGGCGACATCGACTCCGGTCTGACGGCGGCGGACTGTGCTGTCAGCATATCCGGCGGCACGCTCTATGCGCTTGCGCCGAGCTGCATACGCTCAGACGGCGGCTTTACGCTGGCGGACGGCACGCTGTTCCTCCGTGCCTCGGAAAACGGACGCCCCGTCCGTGCGGGCTCGTGCAATGTGTCCGGCGGCACGCTCTTCCTCTGCGGCGATTTTGAGGCGGTGGAGCTGACGATCACCGAGGACATGAACGCAGTGTATTGGCGCAGCGACTCCGTGATCGAGGCGGGGGAGACTGTGTCTCTTGCGGATGCGGCGGGGGAGAGCTTCTTCTCGCTCGTGCCGAATACGGACTTCAGCGCCGTCCTCATCGCCTACCACGGTCTCACACGCGGCGAGAGCTATACCCTGAGCTGCGGTAGCCAGACGGCGAGCTTTACGCAAACAGAGACCGTCACCACGGCGCAGACGGTGCAGAGCCGCGGATTTGGTCCCGGCGGCGGGTTTGGCGGCGGACCCGGCGGCGGACCGCGCGGCTAAGTGGATACATGAAAAACACCTCCGACCTGTGATTTGCATTGCGGGTCGGAGGTCGTTTTTGTGCTCATTTCGCGTAGAGCTGGTAGATGCACCAATTGAGGAAGCGCTTCGTCATGAGCGAGGCTATGACGTTGAAAAGCTGGTATTTGAAGCCGATGGTATAGAGAGGCTTGACATTCTTCTGCAGGGCGCGGCGCGCGAGGAAGCGTCCCGCGGCGTCGGGCGTGCCGCCGTTCCGCTCGTCCTTCTCCATACCGGCGACCGAGCGGGCGATGCGTCCGTTATACACATCGTCCCCGGCAGGGGATTTCTCGCGGGCGGCGGTGAAGCCGGTGGCGATATCGCCGGGCATGACGGCGCAGGCGGTGATGCCGAAGGGACGCAGCTCGCAGCGCAGCGCCTGTATATAGGCGTTGATGGCGGCCTTGGAGACGGAATAATAGGTCTGGAACGGGATGGGGATGGCGCCGGCGACGGAGCTGGTGCAAACGATGCGTCCGCCGCCCGCCTTGCGCATATGGGGCAGGACGGCGCGGACGGCGTTGACCGTGCCGAAGAAATTCACATCAAGCTGACGCCTGGCGTCCGCAAGCGGCGTGAACTCGACCGCGCCGGAGATGCCGAAGCCCGCGCAGCAGACGAGAATGTCGATCCTGCCCGTCTCGGCGATGATCTGCTCGGCGGCGGCAGCCATCGAGCTCTCGTCCGTCACGTCGGCCGTGATATGCGTCACGCCGTCCAGCGGGATATCGCGGCGGCTTATCTCATACACGCGGCAGCCGGAGGCGGCGAGTGACGCAGCACAGGCGCGGCCGATGCCGGAGGAGCCGCCGGTCACAAGCGCGGTCTTCACAGCTCATGCCTCCGCAGGACCTCGCAGAGAATGTCCACGGCCTCGTCCACAAGCGCCTCGCTGTGGCTCGCCATGAGGCTGCAGCGCAGCAGGCACTCGTGCGGCGCACAGGCGGGCGGCAGCGTGGAGTTTACATAGACGCCCTCGTTGAAGAGCTCGCTGCTGATCTGGAGCGTGGGGATGGGCTCATAGGTATAGATGGGGATGATCGGGGTTTCGGAGAGAATGATCTTCACATCGCGCTCCAGCAGCTTCTGGCGCATATAGGAGGAGATGTGCTGGAGCTGGCCGACGAGGCCGGGATTCTCCTTGAGCTCCCGCAGCGCCGCGTGCGCTGCCGCCACGTTCGCGGGGGGCATGGATGCGGAGAAGATGTAGGGGCGGGAGTTGTGGCGGATGAAGTCGATGGCACGGTGGCTGCCGACGGCGAAGCCGCCGAGGGAGGCCAGAGACTTGGAGAAGGTGCCAACGGTGAGATCGACCTCGTTTTCCAGCCCGAAGTGGCTCGCCGTGCCGCGTCCGCCCTCGCCGATAACGCCGAGTGCATGGGCGTCGTCCACCATGACCTTGGCGCCGTATTTCCGCGCAAGCTCCACGATATCCGGCAGCTTGGCGATGTCGCCGCCCATGGAGAACACGCCGTCGGTCACGATGAGGCAGCCAGCCTCCTCCGGGACCTGCTTCAAAAGCCGCTCAAGATGCGCCATGTCCGCGTGGTGGTAGCGCAGCATTTTCGCATAGGAGAGGCGGCAGCCGTCATAGATGCTGGCGTGGTTCTCGCGGTCGCAGATGATGTAGTCGCCCTTGCCGGCAATGCAGCTGATCACGCCGAGGTTCGACTGGAAGCCCGTGCCGAAGGTGAGGATGTCCTCCTTGCCGAGGAACTCACGCAGCTCCTGCTCAAAGTCGAGGTGCAGCCGCAGCGTGCCGTTGAGGAAGCGCGAGCCGGAGCAGCCCGTGCCGTATTGCTCCACGGCATCCATCTCCGCCTTCATCACGCGGGGATTGACGGTGAGGCCGAGGTAGTTGTTGGAGCCGAGCATGATGCGGCGGCGTCCCTCCATGACGACCTCGGTGTCCTGCCGTGAGTCGAGAGGCCGGAAGTAGGGGAAGAGCCCCATGGCCTTGTAGTCGTTTGCCAGCGTGTACTGGTCGCATTTTTCAAATAGGTCTTTCATATAAGGTATCCTCCTGTCGTTGCAATCAGAAAAGGCTGCGGGCGGCAGCCTCCATAATACGGTTTATTGGGCTTGCAGCAGCGCCTCCATGCTCCGCGCATAGGCGGCCGTGGCCAGCGGGCGGTACTGCGCCAGCAGCGCATCGCACTCGTCGTTGAGCGCGCCGGCATGGGCACGGTCGTGCATGCTTTTTGTGTTCACGCGCAGATTGAGCGCCGCCGCGTCCAGTGCCGCGCCGAACAGGACGGCGGCGCAGCCGGCGTCCGTGGCCGCCGGGAGCGGGTCGAGCTGCGTCAGCTCATCGGTCAGCGCGATGCCCTGCGCACAGGCGCGGAGCATTTTCAGCGGCGGCTCGGCGGCGGTATGCAGCGCCGATTCCATGATCTCCGGGCGCGCAGGATCGTCCTTCGGAATGGCATAGGCACGGCGGAGCGGGGCAAAGGCGCAGGCATCCTCGTCCACAAGGGCGAGAAGCTCGCGGCGCAGCGCGGCGCAGCGGGCGGCCGCACGGTCAAATATCTCCCGCGCGGCGTCATAGCGCGGCTTTCCCTCCGCCAGTGCGCAGACCATTCCGTCCAGCGCGGCGGCCAGTGCGCCGGTCAGCGCGGAGGCGCCGCCGCCGCCGGGTGTAGGCGCGCCGGACGCGAGCGCCTCCAGAAAGGCTTCGGTCGTGTATTCGCGGTAGTTCGGCATGGAACGTCCCTCCTTATGAATAGGAGCAGCCTCCGATGGGACAGCATATCACGATTTTCGGCGGCGTGCAAGAGAATCAAGAAAAATATATAAATAATTTTATTATCACAGCCTCGTGCCGCCCCTCCTTGCATATAAAACCCGCAAACAGGGGACTGCGCCGTGCATCATGCCCCTGATTATAGCACGGTAGGTAAAATTTTTTAAGAAGAATTTGAAAAGTGCGGTTGCAAAATCAAAAGCGCTATGTTATGATTTAGTCGGCTAACAATGAGTGTACCTCGTAACAATTTGTAGTTGTGCGATGTGCGCGGATTTGTTATGATTAAAAACGTATGGAATTTTAAAATTTATTTTGGATAGGAGACTGAATACGATCATGCAGATTCCCAGCTATAAGCTCGACGGCAAGGTCGCCGTCATCACCGGCTCCACCCGCGGCATCGGCAACGCGATCGCCCACATCATGGGCGCGCTCGGCGCGAAGGTCGTCATCACCGGCCGCAAGCAGGATGCCTGCGACAAGGCGGCGGAGGCACTGGCCGCCGAGGGTATCGACGCGCTCGGCGTGGCCTGCGAGGTCACCAAGGCCGAGGATCGTCAGAAGCTCATCGACAAGACCGTTGAGAAATACGGCCGCATCGACATTCTTGTGAACAACGCCGGTCTTGGCGGCCAGCCCAAGAACATGATCGACATGGACGAGCAGTATTTCGACAACTACATCGACGCCGACCTCAAGGGACTTTACTTCATGAGCCAGCTTGCCGCTATCCAGATGAGCAAGCAGGGACGCGAGGGCACGGCCAACCCCTACCGCATCATCAACCTCGCCTCCGCCGCCGGCATCAAAGCGCCCCGCGGCGACACGGTGTACGGCTCCTGCAAGGCCGCCGTTGCCCACCTCACCAAGATCATGGCGAACGAGCTTGCCCGCTACGGCATCCTCTGCAACTCCGTCGCCCCCGGCTATGTCCTCACCGACATGACCAAGGACGTGATGGCCGACGAGAAGAACGTCGCCGCCGTCACCAAGATGATCTCCGTCCGCCGCTATGCCATGCCCGAGGAGATCGCGAGTGTTATCGCTTTCCTCTGCACCGATGCGGCTGGTTACGTCACGGGCGTTCTCATCCCCGTGGATGGCGGCATGACCATCAACTGACCAAAAGCTACACAACACCACATAAATAAAAATATTACAGGAGATGGAGAAAATGCCTGAAAAGTATGTCGGAACCTACGAGCAGTACAAGGCTCGTCTGCTCGCCATGAAGCCGAACGTATACCTGCACGGTCAGAAGCTCGACCGCTCCAACGGCGTCGAGGGCGAGGGCCGCGACCTTGCGGACTGGATCGTCGGCGGCACCTACGTCATGAAGCAGTGCTACGACACGGCGAACGACCCCCGCTATGCGGATGTCTGCCTTGCCGAGTCCAACATCCCCGGCATGGAGGGCGCGATCATCGACCGCGCCACCAACATCCACCACACGCAGGAGGATCTGCTCAAGAAGCAGCTTATGACCCGCCTCATCTGCCATCGTGTCGGCGGCTGCATGCAGCGCTGCATGGGCACGGACGCGATGAACGCGCTGTATTCCGTGACCTTCGACTGCGACGCGGCCTGCGGCACCGAGTACCACCAGCGCCTCCTCAAGTACATTGCCTACTGCCAGAAGAACGACCTCGTCTGCAACTGCGCCCAGACGGACGTGAAGGGCTCCCGCAACCCCAAGTATAAGCGCGCCCATATGCAGCCCGATCCCGACCAGTTCTTCCACGTCGTCGAGACGGATGTGGACGGCATCGGCGTGGACGGCAAGCCCTGCAAGGGCATCATCGTGCGCGGCGCGAAGATCTGCAACTCCTGCGCGCCCTACGTCGACGAGATCATTGCACTGCCGACGAAGTTCATGAGCCCGGACGACTCCGACTATGCCGTGGCGTTCGCGCTGCCTGCCGACTGGGACGGCATCAAGCTCATGGCGCTGCCCGGCCTGCACCACAAGCGCAAGCACCTCAAGGCTCCCTATGCCAACGTCGGCGACGTCGAGTCTCTGACCATTTTCGACGACGTGTTCGTGCCCTATGACCGCGTGTTCATGTGCGGCCGCGACAACGAGGGCGTGTGCCGCTATG
>CAVEQW010000008.1:0-5274 GCA_963618155.1 Alloprevotella sp. | reverse complement strand
ATGTCCTCTGTCCAAAATGTACCCCCTCTGTGTCCATTTTTAGCTTACCACTTCAAAATTACGGTTCTTTGCCATCCCCATGAAGTCCTTGGACTTCATGGGGACCCCTTTTTATTGGACCTCCTCGGGCGGAGTGAATCCGCCCTGCGGGAACTCGGCTTCGCCGAGATTCACGGCGGACTCCCGCCGAGGGTCAGAATATCTATTTTGTCTTCTCTTCACAAACAGGTATTGGACGAGCACCTATTTTTTCAGCGGCGGCTTCGCCGTGAAGTGTTCGCTCTGATCTACAACAGAAAAGCGCCATCTTGGAAGTAATTCCGAGACGGCGCTTTTGTTTTTATATCCTGTACTAATTCGCAGTAGACAACACAACGGCGAGTCGGTCTCATCGAAAACAGGAAATGCTCTCAGGGGCGCATCGACACATATTCAAGGAATAGCGCTATTTTTGAAATAACCCGGAGGCACTCATCAGCTTGCTGTTGATCTTGCCGGAAAGCACGCCGTTATATCGGCAGACAAATACCCCGGCAATATAGATCATCATATATTCGCTGTCGGCATCGGTGGCTCGATCTCCAAATACGCCGGTCAAGCACTCCTTCATCAGTGTTTTCCAAGCGAGAAATTCCCCCTTGACCATCCGTTCCACATCTGCGTTATATTTGGCAAGAACATAGGCCTGCACGGTGGCAAGAGGACGCTGTTCTCCCTCTTTCCCGTCAGCTACATACTGCATGAAAGCGTTCATATAAGCCCGCTTATCGGGATAATCCTCCGGTCTGTGTTCCGCAAACCACATCCGGCAATGCTCTGACATAAAGTTCTTGATATAGTCGCAGTAGGCCAGTACCAGTTCGTCCTTGTTCTGAAAATAATTCAGCAGCTTCGGATGCGTCATATGAGCCTTTGCAGCGATGTCCCGCAGAGACACGGAAAAAATCGGTTTCTCCGTAAGGCATTGCTCAAAAGCCAGCAGGATCTTCGCTTTTTCCTCTTCTTTATTCACAACAAGCGGCATGAATATGGATGTATTGATCGTACTTTCCAGCTGTCTTGTCTATGGCTACAGCACCTACCTGACTTTTACGGTAAAAGAGGACATAAAACTGTACTTTCTCTGCGAGGGTGTTCTGATCTCCCTGATCCTCTTCGGACGGCATCTGGCGATCATGGGCTTGTCCATGCTGAAATAAGAATATTTTTTGTTGATGCATAGGAAAAGTGCAGGATATGATCGGGAACCAAATGAAATATGTCCCGGTTTTTCATGACAAATGGATATGCACGATCATTCTGCACCCCCTCAAATCGAGAATTGCACCCCCTCTGAACCGTAGCTGCACCCCCTTGACGGGTTTCTATCAAAATTACGGTTCTCCGCCAAAACAGACTGTCAAAAAACTTGCACGGACGCTTCAAGCGCCCCGGCTCCCTTGTGTAAAGAGAGCTGTCAGCGAAGCGGACGGAGGGATCGAAAGGCTGCGATAATTGCCCGTTTTTCGATAAAAAAAGCAGATTTTTCAGCGTTCAATCCCTTCGTCACGGCTGCGCCGTGCCACCTCCCTTTGCACAAGGGAGGCTTTGGATCGTGCAAATTCGGAGAAGAAAGCATTTTTTACTTCTTCGCTCCCAGCTGAAAAGCCGCGTCTTACAGATCAGAGGCCACATCCTCGCAGCACAGAACCTTTTTAACGGTGGCGAGCAGGATGGCGGCATCCTGGCGCAGGCTCAGCTTCTGCAGGTATTCCGCGTCCCAGCGCACCTTTTCCTCCGCGCCGACACGGTCGCGCCCGTGTATCTGCGCAAGGCCGGTCATGCCGGGACGCAGCGCGTACACGCCCGCCGCCTCACGCAGGGCGTGGATCTCCGCCTCCTGCGGAATGAGCGGACGCGGCCCCACAAGGCTCATATCGCCCCGCAGCACGTTCCAGAGCTGCGGCAGCTCATCGAGCGACGTATGCCGCAGCACACGTCCCACCGGCGTCACATGGCCATCGGCACGCATGGTGCGTATTTTATACAGTGTAAACAGCCGTCCGCCGCGTCCGACGCGCTGCTGCCGGAACAGAACCGAGCCAGGATCGTCGGCATACATGGCGGCGCAGGCAAGAACGCTCACAGGCAGCGCGGGCACAAGCAGCACGGCGGACAGCAGGACATCCAATCCGCGCTTTACCGCGCAATAGACATCTCGCTCACGCATCGCCGTCGCGGCTCCCAAGCTCCGTGACATATCCGGCACAGAGGAAAAAGAAAAGGTCAAAAAAGGCGTTGGAAAACTGGTCATACGGGACAAAGAGCGGACTTTCTCCCGCAGAATCGAGTATGAGCAGCAGCAGCAGGGCGGGCAGCAGCTTTTCCGCCGTGCTGCGCTCCGGCGAGAGCAGCAGCCGCAGCGAGCTTATCAGCAGCAGCACGCAGATCGCCAGAATGAGCGCCAGCCCCGGCAGACCGGTCGTCGCCATCGCCTGGAGAAACGAGTTGTGCAGATGGAGCTTCACATGGTAGTACATGATCGCGCTTCCATACGCGCTCATCATCCGTATCGAGTAATTATCCGCGCCGCGAAGCAGCACGGCAGGGTGATCCTCCAGGTACAGCAGCATATAGTAGTAGATGCCCGTCCGCCCGCTGGTATATTCGTCAAGCGTTTCTTCCCACTCCAGCTCCGCAGCGGCGGAGGCCGTCTCTGTTTCCGCGCTCTCCGATCGCACGCCTTTCGTCTCCGCAGCCACCGGCTCCTCCGCCGTGCCCGGGCCGTTCAGGATGTTCGTGCTCAGGCCGAGCCCGGCATAGCAGAGCAGCGCCGCCGCGATCGCGATCGCCGCGACCGCTGCCCGCCGTCCGCGGAAGCCCCGCTTCAGTACGGCGGACGCAATGACCGCCGCCACCGGGATCACCGCCCCGACGAACGACAGCTTCGTCATGCGGCTTTCCGTGGCCGCAAGCGCAAGGTAGTTCGGAAGGATCGCCGCCAGCGCCGGAAGCAGCCGCCGCGGCGTATAGCGGCGCAGGAGCAGATAGACCGCCAGAAGAATGGCCATCGCCATAAGCAGGCTGCAGCTGTTGGGGTTGATGCCCAGGATCTCGAGCCGCAGATCCTCATCCGCGCCGGTGAGGTAGCGTCCGTCCGCCAGCGTCAGTGTCCGGCCGCTGACGACCGTCCAGAGTCCCACGAGCGAGGCGGCCGTCATCACCAGCACAAAGGCGGCGGCAAGTCCGTCGAAAAAGCGCCGGCGCCGCGCATCTCCCGTGCCGCGGGCAAAGGGCAGGCCAAAGGCATAGATAATGCTTACCTCCAGCAGGAAATATGACTCGCGCGTGTCCTTGAGAAGCAGGCGCGTGATGCCAAACCACGCGATAAACGCCAGCCCGAGCCAATAGACAGGCCGCCGCAGATCGCCGCGCACGAGCCAGCACAGAGACACGAGCCAGACGGGATACGGCAGCACATCCAGTATCCCGGCCTTGAAGCCGAAGCGCACCTCGGTCAGCAAAAACGCGCCCGCGCACACCGCCATCAGGACATAAGCCGCCGCACACAGCGTCTTATCCGCTTTTTCTGTTTTCAGCGTCCGGAGCATGGCGAAATGTCCTCCTTTTCAAAATTGCCGCGACGGAGCCCGTCGCGGCAACTATAGCTTGTGTCTGTGTGATCAGCCGATCATCTTGGCGACCTCGTCCGCCAGATTGTCCTCGCGCTTCTCGATGCCCTCACCCTTGGCATAGCGGATGAAGGACTTGACGGCGATGGGCGCGCCGACCGCCTTGGCGACCTCCGCGACATGGGCGGCGACATCCTCGCCGGTGCCCTTGACGTAGGCCTGCTGCAGGAGGCAGATCTCCTTGAAATACTTGTTGATGCCGCCCATGACGATCTTCTCAATGATGGCATCCGGCTTCTTGGCGTTGGAGGGATCCTGCTTGGCCTGAGCCAGACGGATCTCCTTTTCCTTCTCGATGAAGCCCTCGTCCACGTCGGACTTGTCGAGGAACTGGGGGTTCATGGCCGCGATCTGCATGGCGAGATCCTTGCCGAGCTCCACGACGCGCTCGTCGGTGGACTCGGTGTCAAGCTGCACCAGCACAGCGACCGTGCCCTTCATGTGGACATAGGGGACGCAGAGACCGGAATCGACGCGGGCAAAGCGGCGAAGCTTCATATTTTCGCGCACAGAGAGGAAGAGCTCGTTCTTTGCATCGGCGACAGTCTGCTTTCCGTCGATCCACTTGCACTCAAGCAGCGCGTTGTCGGAGGCGGGGTTTTCCTTGGCGACGACCTCGGCCACGCCCTTGACGAAATTGCCAAAAAGCTCATTTCCGGCGACAAAGTCGGATTCGCAGTTGACCTCGACGATGGAGCCGATGCCGTCGGTCACGGCGGCGTAGGCCATGCCCTCAGCGGCCACGCGGGCAGCCTTCTTCTCGGCACCGGCCAGACCCTTTTCACGCAGATAGACGGTGGCCTTCTCCATATCGCCGTCGCACTCGACGAGCGCCTTTTTGCAGTCCATCAGGCCACAGCCGGTAGCCTGACGCAGTTCATTGACAGCAGCAGCAGTGACAGCCATTATTCTTCCTCCTTCGCTTCTTCGGCAGCCTCGGCGGCGACCTCGGCGTCCTCGCCCTGACGTCCCTCCTGCACGGCGTTGGCCATGGTGGAGGAGATCAGGCGGATGGCGCGGATGGCATCGTCGTTGCCGGGGATAACATAATCGATCTCATCGGGGTCGCAGTTCGTATCAACGATGGCCACGATGGGGATGTGCAGCTTACGGGCCTCGGCGATGGCGTTGTGCTCCTTGCGGGGGTCGATGACGAACAGAGCGCCGGGGAGACGCTTCATGTCCTTCACGCCGCCGAGGTATTTCTCGAGCTTGGCCATCTCGCCCATGAGCTTGATGACCTCCTTCTTCGGCAGCATATCGAAGGTGCCGTCCTCCTGCATCTTCTTGAGCTGCTCAAGGCGGTTCACGCGGGTGCGCATGGTCTTGAAGTTGGTGAGCATACCGCCGAGCCAGCGGGCGTTCACATAGTACATACCGACGCGGGAGGCCTCCTCGCGGACGGCGTCCTGGGCCTGCTTCTTCGTGCCGACGAAGAGGATGGTCTTGCCCTGCTCGGACAGGCTGCGGACAAAGTCGTAAGCCTCTTCGAGCTTACGGACAGTCTTCTGAAGGTCGATGATATAGATGCCGTTGCGCTCCATGTAGATGTACTCGGCCATCTTGGGGTTCCAGCGGCGGGTCTGGTGACCGAAGTGGACAC
>CAVEQW010000007.1:0-17025 GCA_963618155.1 Alloprevotella sp. | reverse complement strand
GAAGTCATCGAGGATTTTCAATCCCTCCGTCAGCTTCGCTGACAGCTCCCTTTACACAAGGGAGCCGGGGCGCTGCCGCGTCCGTGCGAGGTTTTTGATATTCTGTCAAACCAGAGAGGCGGTGACTGCATGACCCCGCGTGAAACAAGAGAGCTGCAGGAGCGGCACTTTATCGGCACATACGGCGTTTTGTCGTGCGAAAGTCAGGGGCGCGAGATACTGGAGGCGGAGGACGAGGTGCGAACCTGCTTCCAACGGGACGTTGACCGCATCACCCACTCCAAGAGCTTCCGCCGCCTGCGCCACAAGACACAGGTCTTCCTCCGCCCGGAGGGCGACCACTACCGCACACGCCTGACCCACACCCTGGAGGTCAGCCGCGTGGCGCGGACGATCGCACGGGCGCTTGCGCTCAACGAGGATCTGACGGAGGCCATCGCCCTCGGCCACGATCTGGGACATACGCCCTTCGGTCACGCCGGAGAGCGGGCGCTTCGCGCCATCACGGGGCGCTTCAACCACTATGAGCAGAGTCTCCGCGTGGTGGACAAGCTCGAACGCGAGGGGCGGGGGCTCAACCTCTGCTATGAGACGCGCATCGGCATCCTCAACCACACGACCGGCGAGCCCCGCGGCTCCACGGAGGCGGACGTCGTCCGTCTGTCCGACCACATCGCCTATCTCAACCACGATCTGGACGACGCGGAGCGGGCGCGCATCGTGAGGCCGGAGGAGGTGCCGCTCATCGTGCGCGAGCGCATCGGCGGACGCAACTCCGTGCGCATCAACGCCATGGTCACGGACGTGATCGAGAACAGCGCGAGCGGCATCGTGCACTTTTCCGAGCCCATGCGCGAGGCGTATCAGGCGTTTTACGACTTCATGTTCGAGTCGGTCTACCGCAACCCGACCGCCAAGGGCGAGGAGAAGAAGGTGCAGGGGCTGCTTGAGCCCATCTGGACGTATTTTGCCGAGCACACGGACGAGCTTCCGCCGGAGTATGCCGCCATCGCGCAGCAGGAGGGCGCGGAGCGCGCCGCGACGGACTACGTCTCCGGCATGACGGACTCCTTCGCCATCGGCACGTTTGATCGCCTGTTCATCCCGGCCTCGTGGTCGCGGATATAAGCCACTGAAAAATTTACGGGAAGGAGGGGGACGCTTGGCATTTTCCGAATCGTTTTTGGAGGAGCTCGCCGCCCGCAACGACATTGCGGACGTGGTGTCCGGCTATGTGCGGCTCACAAAGCGCACCGGCGCGAACCAGTTCGGGCTCTGCCCGTTCCACAGCGAAAAGACCCCGTCCTTCTCCGTCAACACCGAGCGGCAGATATACCACTGCTTCGGCTGCGGCAAGGGCGGGAGCGTCATCAACTTCATCATGGAGATCGAAAACCTCTCGTTCCCGGACGCGGTGCAGTTTCTGGCGCGGCGCGCGGGCATGGAGGTGCCGGACGACCGGCCGGACGAGAACCGGAGCCGCCGGGCGCGTATGCTGGAGCTGAACCGCGAGGCGGCGCGCTTCTTCCATGCCCGGCTCATGGAGGACACCGGCGCGGCGGCAGCCTATGTCCGCAAGCGCGGCATAACGAGCGCCTATGTAAAAAACTTCGGCCTCGGCTTCGCGCCGGACAGCTGGAACACCCTCACGGACGAGATGCGGCGGCGCGGCTTTACCAGCGCCGAGCTGGTGGATGCGGGGCTTGCACGAACGGGCAAAAGCGGCGGGATATACGACTATTTCCGCAACCGCCTCATGTTCCCGGTCATCGACGTGCGCGGCAGCGTCATCGGCTTCTCCGGCCGCATTCTGGACGACGGCGAGCCGAAATATCTGAACTCGCCCGACACCCTTGTCTACAGCAAGGCGCACAGCTTATTCGCGCTCAATCTGGCGAAAAAGTCCAAATGCGGGTATATCATTCTCGCCGAGGGCAACATAGACGTCGTGAGCCTCCATCAGGCCGGCTTCGACAGCGCGGTGGCGAGCCTCGGCACGAGCCTCACGCCCGACCAGGCGCGGCTGCTCGCCCGCTATACCTCCCAGGTCGTCATCGCCTATGACGCGGACGCCGCCGGACAGAAGGCCGCCCAGCGCGCCATCGGCATATTGCAGCCGCTCGACATCAAGGTCAAGGTGCTGCGCATCCCCGGCGCCAAGGACCCGGACGAGCTTATTCGGAGCCAGGGGCCGGACGCCTTCCGCCAGCTCATCGAGCGCAGCGACAACCAGATCGAATACCGTCTGCAGCTCGTGCTGGAGAAATACGACCTCGGCTCGGACGAGGGGCGCGTCGGCTATCTGCGGGAGGCCGCGGATCTTATTGCGGCGCTGCCGGGGAGCGTCGAGCGGGAGATATACGGCGCCCGCTGCGCGGAGCGCGCCGGGGTGTCGGCGGAGGCCTTTGCGCTCGAGGTCAGGCGCGCCCGCAAAAAGCACGCCGGCGCGGCGAAAAAGCAGGAGCAGCGCGAGCTTCTGGCCGTCAGCCGCCGTGCCCAGCCGAGGGATCGCTCGCTGCGCTTTGACAACCTGCGCAGTGCGATGGCGGAGGAGGGACTCATCAATCTCCTGTGCCGCTTCCCGGAGCTGTTCCGGGACGTGGCGCTTGACGGCGGGAGCTTCTCGTCCGAGGTGCTCGGCCGCCTGTATGACGGGCTGCGGGCACGGGTGAGCGGCGGCCATGCCGTTTCCGTTGCGGCGCTGGAGGGTGCGTTCCCGCCGGAGGAGCTGTCGCTGCTGGCGGACATACTGAACCGCGATTCGGTCAAAACCGCAGAGGCGCCGGAGGCGCTGCGCGATTACATAAACACGATACAGGCGGAGCATGACAAGCAGGGCGGCATGGCCGACCTGAACCGCTACGCGGAAAAGCTCAAAAAAACAAAAGGATATGGTGGATAAGATGGCAACAAAAAAGAAAGATCCCGAGCTGGAAGCGGCGGCCGCGCCGGAGACGGAGGCGGCGGAGGCGACCAAGGAGACAAAAGCGCCGGAGAAAAAGCCCGCGCCCAGGAAGAAAGCCCCCGCGGCGGAGAAGCCCGCAGAGGTTGCCGAGGCGGAGACGGAGCCGGAGAAGAAGCCCGCGCCCAAGAAGAAAGCCCCCGCGACGGAAAAGCCTGCGGAGGTTGCCGAGGCAGAGCCGGAGCCGGGGAAGAAGCCCGCGCCCAGGAAAAAAGCCCCCGCGGCGGAAAAGCCCGCAGAGGTTGCCGAGGCAGAGCCGGAGCCGGAGAAGAAGACTGCGCCCAGGAAAAAAGCCCCCGCGGCGGAAAAGCCCGCGGAGGTTGCCGAGGCGGAGACGGCGGAAGCGCCCAAGGAGACAAAAGCAGCGGAGAAGAAGCCCAAGAAAAAGGAAGAGAAAACCGCCGAGCCAGAGGAGGACGCCCCCGCCGAGCCGACGGAACAAAGCATCGAGGAAAGGCTCGCGGAGATCAGCGAAAAGAGCAAAAAGACCGGCAAGCTCACCAAGGAGCTGTCCGAGGCGCTGGATGCGCTCAACCTCGACGCGGACGCACTCGACAGCTTCTATGACAAGCTCGAGGACATGGGCGTGGAGACCGTTGGGGACGAGTCGCTGCCCCCCATCAACGACGATGACGCGATCCCGGAGCTTGACACCATCGAGGAGGTCACGGAGGAGGAGATCGCGGACACGGAGTCCATGGTCGAGTCCTTCTCCACGGATGACCCCGTCCGTATGTACCTCAAGGAGATCGGCAAGGTGAACCTGCTTACGCCGGAGGAGGAGGTCGCGCTCGCCGTGCGTATGTCCGAGGGCGATGAGGAGGCCAAGCGCCGCATGGCGGAGGCGAACCTGCGCCTCGTCGTGTCCATCGCCAAACGCTATGTCGGACGCGGGATGCTCTTCCTCGACCTCATCCAGGAGGGCAACCTCGGCCTCATCAAGGCCGTGGAGAAATTCGACTATACCAAGGGCTATAAGTTCTCCACCTATGCGACCTGGTGGATACGCCAGGCCATCACCCGCGCCATCGCCGACCAGGCGCGTACCATCCGCATCCCCGTCCATATGGTCGAGACGATCAACAAGGTCATCCGCGTGTCCCGCCAGCTGCTGCAGGAGCTGGGGCACGACCCCTCCGCCGAGGAGATCGCGGAGGAGATGGGTATGCCGGTGGAGAAGGTGCGCGATATCCTCAAGATCGCGCAGGAGCCTGTCTCGCTGGAGACACCGATCGGCGAGGAGGAGGACAGCCATCTCGGCGACTTCATCGAGGATGAGGGCGCATCGGAGCCGTCCGAGGCCGCGTCTTTCACGCTGCTGAAGGAGCAGCTTATGACGGTGCTCGACACGCTGACCCCGCGTGAGAAGAAGGTGCTGGAGCTGCGCTTCGGCATCGTCGACGGCCGCACCCGCACGCTGGAGGAGGTCGGCAAGGAGTTCAACGTCACCCGTGAGCGTATCCGTCAGATCGAGGCCAAGGCGCTGCGCAAGCTGCGTCACCCCTCCCGCTCCAAAAAGCTGCGCGATTTCCTTAATTAAAACACACACCGGAGGCAAGCCGGCATGACGAAATTCAAGAGCTTTCTCCAGCGCAAGGATATCATATTTTCCGCCAAGCGCTATGGCATCGACGCCTTTTCCGCCATGGCGCAGGGGCTGTTCTGCACCCTGCTCGTCGGCACCATCCTCAACACCCTCGGCGCACAGCTGCACATCGGCCTGCTCACGGTGACGGTCGCCACCGTCGGCGGCACGGATTATACCATCGGCTCCATCGCCTCCGCGATGGTCGGCCCCGCAATGGCCGTCGCCATCGGCTATGCGCTGCGCGCCCCGGCGATGGTGCTGTTCTCGCTTGCGCCGGTGGGCTATGCCACGAATCTCATGGGCGGCGCGGGCGGTCCGCTCGCGGTGCTCGTCGTCGCCATCGTCGCGGCGGAGTTCGGCAAGGCGGTGTCCAAGGAAACAAAGATCGACATCCTCGTCACGCCCATCGTGACGATACTGGTCGGCGTGGGGCTCTCCTGTCTGATCGCCCGCCCCATCAGCACGGCGGCAAGCTATGTCGGCACGCTCATCGTCTGGGCGACGGAGCTGCGCCCGTTTCTGATGGGCATCGTCGTCTCCGCCGTCGTCGGCATCGCGCTGACGCTGCCCATATCCTCGGCGGCGATATGCTCGGTGCTGGGGCTCACGGGGCTGGCCGGCGGTGCGGCGGTCGCGGGCTGCTGCGCCCAGATGATCGGCTTCGCCGTGATGAGCTTCCGCGAAAACCGCTGGGGCGGCCTTGTGTCCCAGGGACTTGGGACGAGTATGCTCCAGATGCCGAACATCCTGAAAAACATCCGCGTCTGGATCCCGCCCACGGCCGCCAGCATGATAACCGGTCCCATCGCCACCTGCGTGTTCCGCATGGAGATGAACGGCGCGTCGGTCAACGCAGGCATGGGCACCTGCGGCCTCTGCGGCCCCATCGGCGTGTGGACGGGCTGGGTCGCGCCGACGGAACAGGCGCTCGCCAACGGCGCGTCGGCGCTCACGCCCGGCGCGATGGACTGGCTCGGCATGGCGCTCATTTGCTTCGTGCTCCCGGCGCTTTTGAGCTGGGCTCTCGGCGAGCTCCTCCGCCGCATCGGCTGGATCCGCGAGGGCGATCTGACCTTGCCGTAAGGGGCGTTTTCTTCGCCCGATATACGTCTGTCCTTATAGAAACAGCTTGATAATCCTTGCTGTCCGGCATATAATAATAAGTGTATTTGGAGGTAATTGCAATGGAAACGCATGAAACCGTCACCTTTTCCCTTGGCGGCTTGACCTTTGAATACGACAGTGCTAAGGAGCTGGCGAATATCCGCAAGCATGGAATTTCGTTTCGTACCGCCGCCCGCGTTTTCTTTGATGAGGACTATATTGAAGCACCTGACCCTTCCCACAGCGAGGATGAGCCGAGATACGATGTCATCGGCGATACATCCGCCGGAAACGTAGAGCACAGCGGACGGACGATCATCGGGAATATCGTTAAATTTGTGGATGATGTAAACGATATCTTATATGTCGTCTACACAGAAAGGATCCGAAAAAACACCAACGGTGAGACGCAGGAGATCATCCGACTGATCTCTGCGCGTCTTGCAACGAGCTTTGAAAGGGGGTTGTACTATGGTCAATATATCTAAGCTCACACCGGAACAGCTCAAGGAGCTGACGTTTACTGCGGAAGAAAAGGCGCAGCTTGCCAAGGCGCGAACCATGCCCGTCACCTTTGATAAAGACTGCCCTCCCGTCACACCGGAGCGAGCCAGGAGCTTCCGCCGTGCCAAACGCCCACAGGGTCGGATCGGAGCCGCACAGTAAGCGGGTGAAGAAAGCGAAGCTTTGAAGCTATAAAAATCGGGCGGACGCAGATCGCGTCCGCCCTTGCCATATTCTTCTTACTTCGTCTGCTGGCACTGGATGTCAAACTGTCCTGCGGTGCCGGAGATGGTCACTTCAAACTCGCAGCTGTCGATGGCCTCGCCCTCCCAGCTTCTGGCGTAGTCGAAATGGAGCGTCGCCGTGCCGGCCTTCGTCGGGGTGAAGCGGAAGGTGAAAACGCCGCCGACGCCGACCAGCATCTCGTCCGTGCTGTCCTGAACATATTCATAATCGCCGCCGCTCACGCAGTCGCCGTCGACCTCGCAGCTCCACTCATAGCCCGTGGTGGGGTTGCCCTCCAGCGCGATCACAAGGTCGCCGTCCTCCGTGTAGATCATGGGCGCCGCGCCGTCATAGGCCGCCGTCTCCGCGGTATCGGCCGTCGTCTCCTCGTCGTCACTCGTCACGTTCACATGGACGCTGCAGGCGCAAAGCGACAGGAGCGCCGCCGCGCAGAGCAGGATAGCAATAAGCTTCTTCATAATATTCTTTCCTTTCTTTCCTCTTGATTTACGCGCCTGTATATTATACCATGGTGGCGCTGTTTTCAATACTAAGACGGCCACGCGCCGCAAAAAGTTTCCGCAAAATTTTTCGATGCAGGAGGAGCACTCCATGACAGTATATATCCCCGAAAACGCCGCGCTTGCGGCGGAGGTGCGTTATCTCGCCGCCCTGAACGGCCTTGCCATCGTGTCCGATCCCGCCGAGGCCACTTTTTCGCTCGTCTGCAATGAACCGGCGCACCGCCTCTGCGCCGATAAGCAGGCCGCGCACGACTTTCTGGCCGCCGGGGGCTTCCCCCAGCCAGCAGATTTTCCCGGCGGGAGCGAGCCGTACATCGTCAAGCCCGCCACCGGCGGCGGCTGCGGGCGCGGCATCTGGGCGACGGAGGATTACTGCGAGGCCGGCGGCGGCGTGAACGCGGGCTTTTTGGTGCAGGAGGAGCTGCACGGGGACGTGCTGTCCGTGGCCGTGGCCGGCTGTCATGGGCGTATCGCCGTATGCCCCGCCGTGCGGCTTATCATGGACGACCGCTACGACCGCTGCGCGGCGGAGCTTCCGGCGGCTGCGGATGCGGCGCTGCGGCCGCTTGCGGAGCGGCTCGGTCAGGCGCTTGCGCTGGAGGGCGTGCTGGAGTTCAAGGCCGTCGTGACGGCGGCGGGCGCGCATATCATCTCGCTCAACGAGGGCTTGCCCGCGCTGGCATCGACCGCGCTGCACCACGGTGCGGGGCTTGACCCGCTCGGCGCACTGGCAGCGCTCGCAGAGGGACGCACGCCGCAGTTTTCCGCATCCCCCTGCCGCATCCGCCTCGAAGCCGGCGGCAAGCATATTTCCCTCCGCGATACAGGGCGGCTTGCATCATTCACGGCGGCGCTTGTTATAGAATAAGGAAGCGCCGGCGCGACCTGCGCACGCGGGACGCAGATGTATAGTGCATATAAAACGCCGCCGGTCTGGGTTTCAGACCGGCGGTTCGCGGTATAGGGAGGCTTATTTCGTGCCGAAGATGCGGTCGCCGGCGTCGCCGAGGCCGGGAACGATATAGCCGTGGTCGTTGAGGCGCTCGTCCTGGGCGGCGACGTAGATGTCGACGTCGGGGTGCGCCTCCTGCATGGCGGCGATGCCCTCGGGGGCGGCGATGATGCTCATGAGCTTGAGGTTCTTCACGCCGACCTCCTTGAGGAACTGGGCGGCGGCCACGGCGCTGCCGCCGGTGGCCAGCATGGGATCGACGATGATGACGTCGCGTTCCGCGATGTCGGGCGGCATTTTGAAGTAGTACTTCACCGGCTCCAGCGTCTCCGGGTCACGGAACAGGCCGATATGGCCGACCTTGACGTTCGGCATCATGGCGACCATGCCGTCGACCATGCCGAGACCGGCGCGCAGGATGGGGACGACCGCCAGCTTCTTTCCGGCGATACGGTGGCAGACGGCGGGGGCGACCGGCGTTTCCACGCGGACCTCCTCCAGCGGCAGATCGCGCGTCGCCTCGTAGCACATAAGCTGGGCGATCTCACCGACCAGCTCGCGGAATTCCTTCACGCTGGTGCTCTTGTCGCGCAGAATGGACAGCTTGTGCTGGATGAGGGGGTGGTCGAAAACGTAAACTCTGCTCATGTCTTTCGTTCTCCTTTTTAGTTTTCCGCTGCCTGACGCTGCATACGCTCCTGCCGCTCACGCTCAGCCTGACTGAGGCGGAGGTAGACCGGCAAAAGCTCATCCGCCGGCGCGGGCTCCTTTCCCAGCGCGGCCAGACCGACGCCGTGCGCGCTCTGCATACGAAGCCCCGCCGGTGCAAGGTGCAGCACCAGCGCATCCTTATCCAGCGCATTATAGCACAGTTGCGCCCCATCTCCAAGCAAAATCCAGCTTTTTTTCAAATAAGTTTTGAGCTCGGCCTCCAGATCGGCGACAGAGACGGCGCGATCGGGCGTGAGACGGCAGGGAACGCCGCCGCGCACCTCAAACAGCGCGTTATAAACCTGATCCCGGCGGGCATCCATGACGCAGCAGAGCATGACTCCCTCCATGTCGGGTCCGCCGGCAGCCATGGCCTCCAGCGTGGACACGCCGATGGCGGGGATCTCGAGCGCCCAGGCCAGCCCCTTGGCGGCGGCCATGCCGATGCGCAGCCCCGTGAAGCTGCCGGGGCCATGGGTCACGGCGACGCAGCCCAGCTCGCGCAGCGTATGGCCGGTGTTCTTCACAAGCGCCTCCGCCATGGGCAGGAGCGTGCTGCTGTGGGTCTGGTCGTCGGACTGGAAATACTGGCCGAGGAACGTCCCGTCCTCAAAGAGCGCAGCCGAGGCCGTTTTCGCCGAGGACTCAAGCGCGAGCATCAGCATATATCTCGCCTCCCTCAATAATGATACGGCGGCTCTCGTCGCCGGTCTTTTCAAAGCGCACCGCGATCTCGCTGCCATCGAACGCCTCCGCGACGTTCTCGCTCCACTCGACGGCGCAGACGCCATCGCGGGCGAGATAGTCGTCCCAGCCGATGCCGTAAAGCTCGTCCGCCGAGCCGAGGCGGTACATATCAAAGTGGAAAAGGCGGCGTGCGCCCTCGTATTCGTTGACGATGGTGAAGGTGGGCGAGCTCACAGGCGCGTCAATGCCCATGCCCCGCGCCATGCCGCGCACAAAGGCGGTCTTGCCGCTGCCGAGCTCGCCGTAAAACGCGACGACAGAGCCGTCCGGGATCGACGCGGCGAAGCGCGCGCCAAGCTCCTCGGTCTGCGCCTCGGAATCGCTTGTGTATATCATGCTCACAGCCCCCTTGTCGCAAAGGCGTTGAGCGAGCTGTCCGCCCGGCTCCCGGCCTCGTATTCGTAAAAGCCCTGCGCCCCGATCATGGCGGCGTTGTCGCCGCAGAGGCGCAGCGGCGGGATATAGAGCGCGAGTCCCGCGTCATGGCAGGCGCGCTCAAAGTCGGCGCGTATGCGCGAGTTGGCGGCCACGCCCCCAGCGACCGCAAGCCGGCCATAGCCGAGCTCCCGCGCCGCCTGCATCGTCCGGCCGACCAGCGACTCCGAGACGGCGCGGCAGAGGCTTGCCGCAAGTCCGGCGCGGTCGAGCGTCTCCCCCGTCTGCTCCGCGTGGTGCGCGAGGTTGATGACGGCGGTCTTGAGTCCCGAAAAGCTCATGTCATAGGGATTTTGTCCGACATAGGGGCGCGGCAGCGTATAGCGCCGGTCGTCACCCTGCCTGGCGAGGTCGTCGATGGGCTTGCCGCCGGGATAGGGCAGCCCCAGTACGCGGGCGCATTTGTCGAAGCACTCGCCCGCCGCGTCGTCGCGGGTCTGGCCGAGAATGTGCATATCGGTGTAGCCGCGCACGTCCACGAGCATGGTGTTCCCGCCGGAGATGGCGAGGCAGAGGAACGGCGGCTCAAGCTCCGGATAGGCGATGTAGTTCGCGGCGATATGGCCGCGGATATGATGCACCGGCACGAGCGGCACGTCCAGCGCGAGCGCCGCGGATTTGGCGAAGTTCACGCCCACGAGCAGCGCCCCGATAAGCCCCGGCGCATAGGTGCAGGCGATGGCGTCGATGTCGGCGCGGCTGCACCCGGCCTCATCCAGCGCACGGCTGGCCAGCCGGGAGATGACCTCCAGATGACTGCGGGCGGCGATCTCCGGCACCACGCCGCCGTAGACGGCGTGCAGGTCGGCCTGGGAAAATATCTGGTCGGTCAGCACGCGCCGCCCGTCCTCCACCAGCGCCACGGCGGTCTCGTCGCAGCTCGATTCAAAAGCGAGTATCAGCATGATAAAAACCTCGTCATCAGTATCGCGTCCTCGCGGGGCGCTTCGTAATAGCCCGGCCGCACGCCGACGCGCACATAGCCGTGCTTTGTATATAACGCAATGGCCGCCGTGTTGGACGCCCGCACCTCCAGGGTGATGAAGGCGAGGGACAGAGCCCCAGCCTCCCGCAGCGCCGCGTCCAGCAGCGCGTCCGCCGTGCCCTGCCGCCGCAGCGCCGGTGCGACCGCCACGCTGTCGATGGAGCCCTCGTCCAGCACATGCGACAGGCAGAGATAGCCCGCAAGCGTCCCGTCCTCCGTCCGCGCGGTCAGAAAGCGGTCAAGCTGCCGCCCGATCAGATCCGCCGGCCACGGGTCGGGAAAGCAGCGCCGCTCGAGGGCGGCGATGGCCTCGATATCCGCCGGCTGTGCCCGCTCAATGCGCATCCGCCCAGCTCCTTCCGGCCTTAGCCTCCACGGTCAGCGGGACGGAAAGCTGCGCCGCGCCCTCCATGGCCTCGACCAGGGCGGCCTTGACCGTCTCCTCCTGGCCAACGGGGCACTCGGCGATCAGCTCGTCATGCACCTGCAGCAGCAGCCGCGCCTCCGGCGCACGCTCATGCAGCAGCCTGTCCGCCCGCAGCATGGCGAGCTTCATCACGTCCGCCGCCGTGCCCTGTATGGGCATATTCCGCGCCACGCGCTCGCCGAAGGAGCGCAGGTTGAAGTTGGAGCTTGTAAGCTCCGGCAGCGCGCGCCGCCGTCCGTACAGCGTCTCGCAGAAGCCGCGCTCCTTCGTCTCCGCGATCGTCCGCTCCATATATTCGCGCACGCCGTGGTATTTTTCAAGGTATGTCTCGATATAGCGCTTGGCCTCCGCCTGGGTCACGCCGATGTCCTGCGCCAGCGAAAAGGCGGAGATGCCGTAGACGATGCCGAAGTTGACGGCCTTGGCCTGGGAGCGCATCTGCGGCGTGACCGCCTCCGGCTCCACGCCGAAGACCTGCGCCGCGGTGAGGCGGTGGACATCCTCGCCGGAGCGGAAGCCCTCGATGAGGCGCTCGTCCCCGCTCATGTGCGCAAGCAGCCGCAGCTCGATCTGGGAGTAATCCGCGTCCACGAGCAGCTTGCCGGGCGCGGCGGTGAACATACGGCGGATGAGCGCGCCGCTGCTTTTGCGGATGGGGATGTTCTGCAGATTCGGCTCCGTGGACGAGAGGCGCCCCGTCGCCGTGACGGTCATCTGGAAGCTCGTGTGGATGCGCCCGTCGGGGGCGATGACCTTGAGCAGCCCGTCGGCATAGGTGCTCTTGAGCTTGGCAAGCTCGCGGTAGTCGAGCACGAGCTGGACGATGGGATGCCTGCCGCGCAGGCGTTCGAGCACCTCCGCGCTCGTGGACCAGCCGCGCTGGGTCTTCTTCCCGGTCGGCAGCGCCAGCCGCTCGAACAGCACCTCGCCGAGCTGTTTGGGGGAGTTGATGTTGAATTCGCCGCCCGCAAGCGCCCATATCTCCGCCTGCAGCGCGGCAAGCTCCCCGGCAAGACGCTCGCCGAGCTCATAGAGTGCTTGACGGTCGACATAGAAGCCCTCGCGCTCCATCCGCGCCAGCACAGGGCAGAGCGGCAGCTCCATATCATAATACAGCGCCGTCATGCCGAGCGCCTCGAGCTTCGCCTCCAGCACGGGACGCAGCGCATACAGAGCGCCCGCGCCGCTGTCCGCGCCGTCGAGATAGGCCGCGGCGAGGCGCTCTACACCATAGTCGTTGTCCGTGGCGGAGAGCAGATAGGCGGCCAGCGCCGTGTCAAAGACGAAGCCGTCCGGGGAAAGCCCCTCGTCGAGGCAGAGCCGCTGCAGATCCTTGACGTTCTGGGCGATCTTGGGCGTTTTTTCGGAGAAAAGCACGCGCAGCAGCGCGTTATAGCCGTCGCCGTCCTCCGCCCAGCGGAGGGTGAAGACGTTTTTGCCGTCGCAAAGCTCCAGTGCGTCCAGACCCTCGAGCGGCAGCACGGCCACAGCTTGGGCGCTTTCTATGCGCTCCATGGCCTCGGCGGCCGTGACGGAGACGGCGGGGAAGCTCGGCGCGGCGGCCTTTGCCGCATCCGGGGCAAGCCCCCATTTTTCGATGAGCCGCAAAAAGCCGAGGCGGCGGCAGAGCGCGTATAGCTCCGGGCTGGCCGTCCGCGTCCACAGTGCCTCCTCCGGCGCAAATTCGATGGGCGCCTCCGGGCGGATGGTGGCAAGGGTATAGGAAAGACGCGCCGACTCGCGCCCGTTTTCCAGCTTCGTCCGCTGGGACGCGGTGACGGCGGGGTCGTCCAGATGGGCGTATACCCCATCCAGACTGCCAAAGCGGCGCAGCAGCGAAAGCGCCGTCTTCTCGCCGATGCCGGGCACGCCGGGGATGTTGTCCGAGGCGTCGCCCATGAGCGCCTTGAGGTCGATCATGCGGATGGGCGGAAGGCCGTATTCCTCGAAAAAGGCGGCGGGGTCGTATTCCTTCGTCTCGCTGCTGCCCATGCGGGTCTTGATGAGGTCGACATGGGTCGAGTCCGTGATGAGCTGCAGGGCGTCCTTGTCGCCGGTGACGAGGCGGCATTGCCAGCCCTCCGCCTCACAGCGGCGGGCGATCGTGCCGAGCAGGTCGTCGGCCTCCCAGCCCGCAAGCTCCAGCCGCCGCACGCCCATCGCGTCGAGAAGCTCCTTCAAAAGCGGGAGCTGCACCCGCAGCTCCTCCGGCATGGGCTTGCGCTGCGCCTTATAGCCGTCGTACAGCTCGTGGCGGAAGGTGGGCGCGTGTACGTCGAAGCAGACGCAGAGTCCGTCCGGGGCTTCCAGCTCCAGAAGCCGCTCCACGATGGTGACAAAGCCGTAGACGGCGTTGGTGGGCGTCCCGTCCGGGGCGTTCAGCATACGGATGCCGTAATAGGCGCGGTTCACAAGGGAGTTACCGTCGATGACCATGAGCTTTCTGCCGTTCATGCGCGTCCGCCTTTCGAATGTAGGTTTAGGCTTGTCAAGGAACGCCCGCAGCCCCTCGCGCGGCGCGGCAGCGCCTTGGCTCCCTTGTGTAAAGGGAGGCTTTGGCCTGTAGTGACTTCAAAAGGGTGCTGGCAGCGGAGGACAAGGCTTCCTTGACAATCAAACAGTATACCACAACACGTGGAAAAATGGTATATCGCCTTTTCGCATAAAAAGGAGACGGGGCAGCGCTCCGTCTCAGGTGGGTATTCGTTCTCTCTTTCTGCGCTTAGTATATGCCGAAGCGGGCGGCTCGTCCATGATAAAATTGTGGAAATTATCGCAGCGTCCACTGATACATGAAGATCACGCCGTAGATATTGAACGCCACGGCCAGCGCCGCGAGCGCCCAGAGTGCGGGGCCGGTTTTCGTCCGCCCGCGCCGCGCGATATAGAGGAGCGCGAACGGGAGCAGGTCACAGGTGTAGCGGCAGCCGAACTGCCAGCCGCCGAAGGTCTTGTGCATACAGAGCAGCAGCAGCTCGAGCACCATGCCGAGCGTCAGCGCCGTGCCGGTAAAATCCGTCCGGCGGGACACGAGGGCGCGCAGCTGCTCATAAAACAGCGCGAGAAACAGGGGATTTGCCACATAGAACATGAAGCCGTCGAACACGGGGAAGTCGAGCGCCCCGTCGCGTATGCGCACCGGCTCGAACAGGATGCGGCGCAGGTTCGGCCAGAGGTAGCAGAGGGCGAACTGGCCATGCTCCGCCTCGGTGAACTCCGGGAGATAGTCGTGGCCGAACTGCAGCGGATCGCCGAAGCGGGCGTAGTTGTAGCCCATGAGCGCAAGCGCCACGGCGAATGCGCCGAGACAGTATTTCCATTGCCGCAGCAGCGCCCGTATAAAGCCGCCGTCCGACCGCTCCCGCCACGCGAAGCAGAGCACGAATACGGGCAGAAACACCGCCGTGAACGGGCGGCAGCCCACGGCCAGCGCCAGCAGGAACAGGCTAAGCCCTTTTTTGCCGCAAACGGCCGCGAGGCAGCCGCCCAGCGAGAGCGCCATGCACAGCGCCTGCGCCTGGAACCACACGCCGCCGTAGGTCGTCATCCAGAGCATATTGGAGCCCCAGACGAGGAACACGCCCCAGAATGCGCTCGCCCGGCAGCCGCGCCCGAAGCGCCGCATGAGCCGGAACGCCAGCGCCGCGCTGACGAGGCCGTATACGCCGACAAGCAGGTTGTTCGGCGTGGCCTGGCCAAAAACGAGCGCGAGCGGGAGCATCACGAGCGCCGGAACGGGCGGGAAGGAGCACCAGTATTTCCCGTCGTATATCGCAAGCTCCAGCCAAGTATACTGCTCGCCACCGGCGATATAGAGCCGCCCCTGCAGCCAGTTGAGCGCCTGCTCGGTATAGCTGTCCTGCATTTCGTGGCGGAAGAGGTCGCCGTCCGTGAGCAGGGACAGGATCATATAGCCGAGCGCCATCAGCGAGAGCATGACCCACAGCGCGAGCCGCTCCCGCCGCGTTTCCGTATTCACCGCCGTACCTCCCAGCCGTCGAGCGGCGCACGCTGGACCGCGCCGAAGATCTTGTCCTTGATGTCCGGATAGCGCCCGCCGAGCTCGTGCAGCAGCAGCTTGATCTCATGGCGTTTGGAGGTGCGATCCATCGGGCAGGTCGTTTTCACCACGGGCAGCGCCAGCTTCTCCGTAAGCGAGCGTATGCGTCCCTCCCCGGCGTAGAGCATGGGGCGGATCTGCGTCATGCCGCTGCGGTCGAGATGCGTCACCGGCGCGAAGCAGCCGAGCCGTCCCTCGAACAGCAGGTTCATCATGACCGTTTCCACCGCGTCGTCAAAATGGTGGCCGAGCGCGACCTTGCTGCAGCCGGCGTCCCGCGCCGCGTTCATGAGCGCGCCCTTACGCATTTTGGCGCAGAGCGAACAGGGATTCGTCTCCTGCCGCACGTCGAACACGATCTCGCGTATGCCGGTCGGCACAAGGATGAACGGCACGTCCAGCGCGCGGCAATATGCCTCCACCGGCGCAAGATCCATACCCTCGAAGCCGAGGTCGCAGCTGATCGCCGTGAGCGTATAGGGCTTGGGGTAGTAGCGCGCGAGCCGCGCCAGTGCTGTGAGCAGCAGCAGCGAGTCCTTGCCGCCGGATACGCCGACGGCCACGCGGTCGCCCGCGTCGATCATCATGTAATCGTCCATGCAGCGGCGCATGATGCCGCAGAATTTATTCAGATCGTCCATAGCAGCCTTCCAAACCGTAAAATCGCTTTTGAGATAAACAGAGAAAAACCGAGCAAACAGGAGCATACGTGAGCGGTATGCTTTTTTCTTAAAACAGGTGTTGACAGCGGCGGCGCGCGGTGGTATAAAAGTAAGGCGCGCCGGGCAAAGCCCAGTTTAACCAGCGCTTCTGAAAAAGTCAAAAAAATTTTTTACAGCGGAGGAAAGAATATGTCCACGACTATGGTAAAGCCTGCCGAAGTCGTCCGCAAGTGGTACGTCCTCGATGCCGCCGGAAAGCCCATGGGCAAGACCGCGGTCATCGCCGCCGACCTGCTGCGCGGCAAGCGCAAGGTCGACTACACGCCCCACGTTGACTGCGGCGATTTCGTCGTCATCATCAACGCCGAGAAGGCCGTCCTGACCGGCAAGAAGCTCGAGCAGAAGTATTATCGCACCCACTCCGGCTACCCCGGCGGCCTGCACGAGACCCAGTACTCCCGTCTCATGAAGGAGAAGCCTGAGCTCGCCATGCGCATCGCCGTCCGCGGTATGCTCCAGAAGAACGCCATGGCGAAAAACCAGCTCCGCCGTCTGCGCATCTTCCGCAGCGAGGAGCACATCCATCAGGCTCAGAAGCCTGAGGTCTACGAAGGTTAAGGAGGAACGACACGATGGCTACCTACAAATCCAAGCGCCCCTACCTCTACGGCACCGGCCGCAGAAAGTCCTCCGTCGCCCGTGTGCATCTGATCCCCGGCGGCACCGGCGTCATCACCATCAACGGTCGTGACATCGACGAGTATTTCGGCCTTGACACCCTCAAGCTCATCGTCCGCCAGCCGCTGGTCGCCACCGGCACCAACGACAAGGTCGACATCGAGGCCACCGTCTCCGGCGGCGGCGTGACCGGCCAGGCCGGCGCCATCCGCCACGGCATCGCCCGCGCCCTGCTCCTCGTCGACGAGAGCTACCGCGCCACCCTCAAGTCCGCCGGTTACCTCACGCGTGACCCGCGCATGAAGGAGCGTAAGAAATACGGCCTCAAGGCCGCACGTCGCGCTCCGCAGTTCAGCAAGCGCTGATCGAGACCTCGAAATGCTCAAAAGCCCTGGAAACTCAACGGTTTCCGGGGTTTTTCTTTTTTGATTCCGCTGTTCCCCTTTGAGGAAATTTGATGC
>CAVEQW010000006.1:0-25329 GCA_963618155.1 Alloprevotella sp. | reverse complement strand
GGACAAGTCGTGGACAAACGCCCGTTTTTACGCGCTGAAAGCATTGAGAATCCTTATTTATCAAGGGTTAGCGACACTACCGTCTCGATATGTGCTGTATGCGGGAACATATCGACCGGCTGGGCTTGCTCGGCGCGGTAGCCGTATTGGCGGAACCATGCGAGGTCGCGGGCGAGGGTCGTTGGGTTGCAGGAGATATAGACGACGCGGCGCGGCGACATTTTGGCAAGCGAGGCGACAAAGCGCTCCGTGCTTCCGGCTCGCGGCGGGTCGAGGAATACGACGTCCGCCGTCTTTCCCTCCGCCGCAAGGCGCTCCATAAAATCTCCGGCGTCGGCGCAGGTGAACCAGCAGTTTTTTATGCCGTTGAGCCGCGCATTGGCGATCGCGTCGCGGACGGCGTCGCGGTTGAGCTCCACACCGGCGACCTCCCCGGCCTGACGGCTTGCGACCATGCCGATCGTCCCGATGCCGCAGTAGGCGTCGAGCACCCGCTCCCTGCCGGTCAGTCCGGCGTATTCGACCGCCGTTTTGTAAAGCACATCCGTCTGGACGGGATTTATCTGGTAGAATGAATGAGCAGAGATGCGAAAGCGGCAGCCGCAGAGAACGTCCTCGATATAGCCCTTGCCGAACAGCACCTTTTCCTGCTTTCCCAGCACCAGCGAGGTGAAGCGGTCGTTCACGTTATGGATCACGGTCGTGATCTCCGGATGGCGGCGCACGAGCTCTGCGGTGAACGCCCGCTGCGGGGCGAATATCCTCGTGCCGCTGACGAGCACGACCATGACCTCGCCCGTGGCGAAGCCGCGCTTCACCAGTACATGGCGCAGAAAGCCCTGCCCGCTTCGCTCATCATAGGCCGTGAGCTTGAAGCGCGGCAGCATCTCGCGTATCGTCACAATGATGCGGTCGGCGGTATCGTCCTCCAGCTGGCAGTCGTCCACGGGCACGATCTTATGAGTCGAGGACTGGTACACGCCGGAGATGATATGGCGATTGCGGTCAAGGCCAAAAGCGGCCTGTACCTTATTGCGGTAGCAATACGGCTCGTCCATGCCGATAATGGGGCGCACCGGGCAGAAGCGCCCGATGAGGCGCTGGACGCAGCCTTGCTTAAAGGCGAGCTGCTCCGCATAGCTCATGTTGGTGAGCTGGCAGCCGCCGCATTTTTTCCGATTAGGGCAGGGCGCACGCCCGCCGGTCTTTGTCTGTTCCATAGTCCCTCCCATGCTTTGCCCCGCCATTATAGAAAATGCCGTCGCGAAAGTCAACGCCGCACCGAAGAATCCCGGCGCGGCGTGTGGTATGAGTCGGTTTATTTTTTTCGTCCGTTCAGCAAAAAGGCCGAGTTGGTGATGACAAGCACCGAACCCGCATTATGCACCAGCGCGCCGATCACAGGGTCGAGCGTGCCGAGGATGGCCAGCGCGATGGCGGCGAAATTCAGGGTCATGGAGAATATCATGTTGTTGCGGATGGTCGACATCATCCGCTTGGACAGCGCCACGAGCTGCGGCAGCTCCCTGATCTCATCATCCACCAGCGCAATATCCGCCGCGTCCACGGCGATATCGCTGCCCACACCGCCCATGGCGATGCCGACATCCGCCTTTTTGAGCGCCGGCGCGTCGTTCACCCCGTCGCCGATCATGCACACCGGCAGCCCGCGGCTCTGATACTCGCCGATATATTGCAGCTTATCCTCCGGCAGACAGCCCGCCCTCAGCTCGCTTATATGCAGCCTGTCCGCCATGGCTCTCGCGGCGTTTTCGTTGTCACCGGTGAGCAGCACAGGCTGTACGTCCAAGCCGGACAGCGCCGCAACGGTCGCCGCGCTCTCCTCTCGCAGCGTGTCGGACAGGGCGATAAATCCGGCAAAAGCGCCGTCCACCGCGACATAGGTGAGGGTGCAGCCCTGCCGGATATACGCCTCAGCCTCCGGCGGCGGCGCTGCGGAAACGCCCCGCTCCCGCAGCAGCGCCATATTCCCGGCCAGAATGCTTTTGTCGTCCACAGCCGCGCATACGCCGCGTCCGGGGAGCATCTGAAAGTCCGCCGCCTCGCCCAGCGCCGCTCCGGTTCTTCGGCAGTCGCTCACGATGGCCTTGCCGAGGGGATGCTCGGAAAGGCGCTCCGCTGTGGCCGTCAGGCGGAAAAGCTCGTCATTATCGAGTGTCGGCAGAACGCTGACGACCGCCGCGACCTCCGGCTTGCCGTAGGTCAGCGTGCCGGTCTTGTCAAAGGCGATGACCTTTGCTTTGGAAAGACGCTCCAGGGCGTCGCCCTCACGGACGAGAAAGCCGTGGCGGGTAGCGTTGCCAATGGCCGCCATGATGGCCGTAGGCGTGGCAAGCACCAGCGCACAGGGGCAGAACACGACCAAAATCGTGACGGCACGGATGATCTCCCCGGTGAACAGCCATGTCAGAGCCGCCGCGCTCAGTGCGATCACCACGATCCATGTCGCCCAGCGGTCGGCCAGTCCGACAATTTTTGCCTTTCCCGCGTCCGCCGACTGCACCAGCCGTATCATCCGCTGGATGGAGCTGTCCTCGCCGACCTTGGCGGCCTCCATCTCGAACGCGCCGAACTGGTTGACTGTGCCGCTCGACACCGTGTCGCCCACGCCCTTGTCAACAGGGAGGGATTCACCGGTCATAACGGCCTGGTCGATGGAGGTCTGGCCCGACAGGATCACACCGTCCACGGGCACGCTCTCGCCGGGGAGCACGCGCAGCCTGTCCCCTACCCTGACCTGCTCTGCCGGTATGATCTCCTCGCGCCCGTCGTGCAGCACACGCGCCGTGCGCGGTGTCAGATGCACCAGCTTCTCGATGCCCGCTCTGGCCTTGGCCACGGTCAGCTCCTCCAGCAGCGCGCCAAGCTGCATAATGAACGCCACCTCACCGGCGGCAAAGTCCTCGCCGATGCAGACCGACGCGATCAGCGCCATGGACACGAGCACATCCGCCTTGATGTCAAACGCCGTCACCAGCCCGATGACAGCCTCCAAAATAATAGGAACGCCGCAGAGGACGATGGCGAACCACGCCATATCGAACGGCAGCAGCTGCAGCTTCAGCAGGCTGCAAAGCACCGCCGCGCCGGATATCACAAGCAGCACGATGTCCTTTTTGATCCCGCCCAGCTCCAGGAGCCGTTCCAGCTTTTCCATTACACGCTTCATAGACGAGCCTCCCTATATACCTTATGGGGTATAGGTACATAGTACACGCTCCGCCGCCGCTTGTCAAGCAAAAAGGCCGCCCGGAGGCGGCCAATTCTCACTGCATATTGGCGAAGCGCTCCACGGCGGTCGTGAAGCTCTCGATGGTCTTATCCGCGTCGCCATGCTCGATGCCGTCGCGGACACAGTGGCGGATATGACCCTCCAAAACGACCTTCCCGCAGGAGTTCAGCGCCGATTTTGCAGCGCTGATCTGGGATAGGACATCCTCGCACGGTACATCCTCATCCACCATTCGGTCGATGGCCTGCACCTGTCCAATGATCTTCCGCAGCCGCCGGTGCAGATTCTCCGCGTCCATACATTGCTTCATAGTCAGCACCTCCATACATAAAGGGGTATACGCTCTATTATAGCATCAAAGCGCCGCAATTGTCCAACACGCCGCGCTACGGCGTGATGAGGCCGTATTTACGCTTGATGCGGTCGAGCTTTTCGAGCATGGGCTCGGCGGCGATCCAGAGGAAAAAGGCGGTGGCGGCAGCGTGGATACAGTCGACCGGGAAGCCCGTGACATAGTAGGCCAGCAGCGTCTTCCAGGAAAGGCTCTCCGCGCCCGCCCACATCAGCAGCGAGGCGGGGTTCATGATACCGCCGTAGATGACGATGGCGCAGAACACGCCGAACACGCAGAGGCTTCCCCGTGTGCGGCGCAGCAGCCCCTTGCGGAACAGCACGCCCGCCAGAAAGCCGATGATGCCCATGCTGAACATCTGCCACGGCGTCCATGGTCCCTGGGCAAAGAGCATATTGGACACGAGCATGGACAGCGCGCCGACCAGAAAGCCGGCCTCACCGCCCAGCGCCACACCGGCAATGATGACAACGGCCATCACAGGCTTGAACTGCGGCAGCATGAAGAACGCGGCGCGTCCCGCCACGGCGATGGCGCAAAGCACGGCAAGGACGACAAGCTCGCGGGTCTGCGGCCTGCGTCCTTCAAATATGAGAAAAAACGGCGCCATGCATTCAAGCAGCACGAGCATGGACACAAGGCCATAGCGCTGCCCGTCCAGATACATAACGCCGGCAAAAAGCGTGAGCGGTATGAGCAGCAGACATGATGCCGCCATGGCGACGGTGCGCTTCGGCAGCCGCCGTGACTCCGGCGGCTGCAAAACGGCCGCAGGCGGCTTGGAGCGGCGGCCGATCGACAGCGCCAGCACCAGCAGCAGCGCGCAGAACAGGAAATACAGCAGCAGCTGCTTCCGCCCGGTTCCCGTCAACCCGGCAGCGCTTACAGTGTCGGAGAGATCGGCGGAGCGGGTGGCATAGAGGAAGATGGCGAGCGCCTCCGCCCCGCTCAGGATCGCCAGAAGTCTGCGCCACAGCGGCAGCTTTTCGGGCTTCCAGTCCGGCGTATCCTCCTTGGGCTCAGGCAGCGGCGGCACCTCCTGCGGCAGAGGCGGCAAGGGCGGCGCCTCGCCGCCGCAGACCGCTATCACATCCTCCGCCGTCACAGCCGTTGGGACAAGCGGGCGGGCGATACGGTTGGAGGCGGTGGTATAGAAACGGTTACCGGAGAAGAACGCTCGGGGCGCGGCCTCCGCCACGATGCCGCCGTCGAAAAACAGGGCGCAGCGCTGGGCGTACAGGGCGCAGAACTCCACGTCATGGCTCACTAGCAGGAGTGACACACCCTGTGCCTGTAAGCTGCGGAGCATCCCGGCAAGCTCCCGCTTGAACTGCGCGTCAAGCCCCTTGGTCGGCTCGTCCAGCAGCAGGATATCCGGCTGCAGGAGCAGCACCTTGGCAAGCGCCGCACGCTGCTGCTCACCGCCGGACAAATCGTAGGGATGGCGATCCAGGAGCGCCTCCAGGCGGCAGAGCCGCACCATCCGCGCCACGCGCGCCTCGCGTTCCTCCTTCGGCAGCTTCCCGCCGGAAAGGAGCTCAAACAGATCCTCCCGCACGGTCTTTTTCACAAACAGGGTCTGCGGATCCTGCGGCAGCATAGCCACGCGGCCGTTTATCGCGATATCGCCGCGATAGGGCTTTTTCAGCCCGCACAGCAGCTTCAGCGTGGTACTCTTGCCCGCGCCGTTGCCGCCGAGCAGCGCCAGAAGCTCGCCGCGTCCCAGCGTCAGATCAAGCCCCTTGATCACATCAGTGCTATCCTCCTCATAGCGGAACCACGCGCCGGATACGCTCACGACCGGCTCACGCTTTACCGGCTTCGGCTCATCCGGCAGAGGGTGCAGCTCGTGCGCCGACGCGAACGAGCGCAGGAAATCGCGTCCGTCCCGCACCGTGACGGGACAGGACGCATCGGATTCGACCGCCGCCCAGATACGCATGGCAGCAGGCATGGCAAGGAACATCTCATGTCCCATGCCCTTGAGCTGCTGCCCCACCTCGGCGGGCGTTCCGCCGCACAGAAGTCTCCCCTTTTCCATCACCGCGACGCCGCTCGCCAGAGGCAGTGCCTCCTCCAAGCGGTGCTCGCTCAGCAGAATGGTCGTGCCAAGCTCTCGGTTGATGCGCCCCAGCACGGCGAGAAAATCCGAGGCGGCGATGGGGTCAAGCTGGCTCGTCGGCTCGTCCAGCACTAAAGCCTCCGGCTGCATCGCCATGACCGACGCAAGATTCAGAAGCTGTTTCTGGCCGCCGGACAGCTCTGCCACGTTTTTATAAAACCAGCTCTCGATGCCGAAAAAGGCCGCCATCTCCGCCACGCGGCGGCGTATGGCCGGCGTGTCCTCGCCCAGACTCTCCAGCCCGAAGGCGAGCTCGTGCCAGACCTTATCGGTGACGATCTGGTTTTCCGGCGACTGCTGTACAAAGCCGATACGCGCAGTCTGGTCGCGTAGGTCAAGCTGCTCCAGCGGCGTGCCGCGGTAGAGGATGCGCCCCGTGCGGACACCGTGCGGCGTCAGCGCCGGCTTGAGCTGGCGCAGCAGTGTGGATTTTCCGCAGCCGGATGCCCCGCACAGCACCACGAATGCGCCCTCCGGGACACGGAGGCTCAGGTCGTCGATGGCGGGTGCGGTCTGCTCCGGATAGAAAAAGCTCAGGTCCTTGATATCGAACAGCGCCACAGCCTCGCCTCCCTTCGGTCGAGCATCACCGGCGTCAGACACAGCGCCAGATAGGTCAGATAAAGGCTGACGGTCATCGGCTGGAGCGCCGCGCCCGTCAGCGCGGGATAATAGAACCATTTGAGACTCCCGGCCATTGCACCGCAGGTCAGATACACGCCGCAGAAGCCAAGCCACAGCAGCACATCGCGGTCGCGCTCCTCCATGCGGAAGATGGAGAAAGCACTGCGCCCCTTGAGGCCATAGCCGCGGCTTTTCATGCTGTCCGCCGTCTCGATGGCATTTTCGAGCGCCCATGTGGTAACAATGGAGAACACAGTGACGGCGCTTCTCACCCGCTGCCAGGCGCCGCCGTTCTCCGCGTTCCGGCCAAGGCAGCGCTGCGTCTGCCGCACCGTGTCAAGCTGGCGCTTAAAGCGCGGCACAAAGCGCAGCGTCATGCTGATCACCAGCGACAGGGCTGGTATCACGCGCCCAAAAAGATAGACGAACTTGTCCGAGCTCATCACGCGGTCATAGCAGACGAACCACAGCAGCACGGCACAGAGCATAAGCCCCGCCGCAAGGCCGTATACTATGCTTTCGAGCGTCAACGGATTACCGCTCGGAAGATAGGTCAGAATGGTGACGCCCGCATGGGAAAACGCGGGGTTCACGACCGCCGCCAGCAATAAAAGCGGCACAGCGAATTTAAGACTTGCGCAGAAGCCGCGCCGCCCCGTCAGCCGGAGGACATAGAGCACCGCGCCCGTCAGCGATATGAGCAGACAAAGCGGATGCGTCAGCACCATGGAAAAGGCCAGCACCAGCGCGAAAAACAGAAAATTCACCAGCGGGTGATAGCGGGAAAATGCATCGGGCACGGTACACACCTCCTTTTCACGGTCCGCGGACGCTTTGCTTGTCAGAAGTTTGCGTAGATAAAGCTCGCGGCGTTATAGCCGGGGCCGTACTGGCCGAACACCAGCACCGACATCAGCAGCGCCAGCATTATGAGCCAGCGGAACAGCGTATTCTGCCGCGCGATGCGCGCCCGGACGCTCTCCTTTTCCTGCAGAGCCGAGACGACGAGCAGCAGCAAAAGCCCGACGAGCGCGGTATGCAGCTCCTTCTGGCCGAGGCCGAGCGTGTAGAGCGAGCCGTCCGTGAATATCCACGGGTTGAGCACGGAAAAGCCCTCGCCGATGGCGCGGAAGGTCGCGCCGAGGCTCGGCAGCCGGAAGAACATATTGCCCACGGCGGCCAGTATAAACGTCCGCACGCTCTGGAACAGGTGCCAGCAGAAGCTGTCCGTCCGTATGCCGAGGGCGTTATTGACGCGGCGCGCCAGCGGCTCGCATACCTGCCCCAGCACGATCCAGAACCAGAACCACAGCCCCATGCCGAGGATGTATTTCCAGTCGCCGCCGTGCCACAGGCCGATGAGCAGCCAGACGCAGAGCATACCGAGATAGGAGGGTATCTGCCGCGCGGCTTTCTTGCCAAGCTTGGTCTTGATAGACTTTGTCAGCTTCCGCCATGTGCCGGAGCGCAGGATGGGATAGAGGATATAGTCACGCAGCCACGCGCTGAGCGTGATGTGCCAGCGCTGCCAGTATTCCTGCACACTGCGGGCAAAAAACGGCGTACGGAAGTTCTCCGGGAGCGGGATGCCATAGCACTCGGACGCGCCGAGCACGATGTCCATACAGCCAGAGAAGTCGGTATAGAGCTGGAACATGAAGAGCACGGCGGCCAGCCAGATATATAAGCCCGGATAGGCGGCGGTGTCGGCGTATATCGTGTCCACGACCACGCCGAGCGGCGCAGAGATGACAAGCTTCTTGAACGCGCCCCAGAGCATACGCTCAAGACCGAAGACAATGTTTTTCCAGTCGAGCGCGTGTCCCTCATACAAAGGCTTGCCAAGCTCGCTCCAGCGGGCGACAGGGCCGGAGGTAAGCTGCGGCCAGTAGCCGACGAACAGCGCCGTTTTGAGCACATTCGCCTCCGGCTCGGCGATGCCCCAGTAGCAGTCAAGGAGCATACCCACGAGCTGCAGGGTATAGAAGCTGATGCCGAGCGGCGCGGGAAAGGCCGCCGTTTGCAGCGAAAGCCCCGCCAGCGCATTGAGATTGGAGAGGAAGAAATTCGTATACTTGAGCACGGCCAGCATACCGACATTCACAACAATGCCAGCGACAAGCGCAAGCCGCGCCTTTTTTGCATCCTCCGCCGCACGCGCACGGCGTATCGCCCGCACGCACAACGAGGCGGAGACGGCGCTCACCACGAGGTAGACGACCGTCCACGGCGTGGATGACAGCAGGAAAAACGCCGCGCTGCACAGCAAAAGCACGCCCCAGCGAAAACGCCGCGGCGCTGCATAATACAATATCAGCGAGGCGAGGAAAAAACAGATAAACGGAAAGGTCGTCAGGCTCATGCGCCGCCCTCCAATAGCTCGATCATACCGATGCGCGGGCTGTAGAGAAAGCAGACCCGCCGCCCGCCGATGGCCGGAGCCGGGGACGGCTCACCCATACGGGTATAGCCCCCGCTCTCCAGGGCGGCAAGCTCCCGTTCAAAGTCCGCCGTCTCATAGCAGATATGATACGGCGCGTTTTTATAGGTTTTAATAAGCCCTGCCACCACAGACTCCGGCGTATAGGGGCTCACAAGCTCGACGGTATAGCCGTCCTTGTGCAGGAAGAGGATATCCACGCCGCGGCTCTCGTCGCGGCAGCTCTCGCCCAGTGCCTCATAGCCGAGAGCGGCGAAGTCCGCCGCCGCCCGATCGAGCTTTTTGACGAGATAGCCGATGTGGTGGACGGTCACAGCGCCGCCTCGATGGCGCTGACCATCGCGCCGACATCCTTGAGTCCCTGCACCTCTTTCATGTCGAATTTGATGCCGAATTCATCCTCGACGGCGGCCAGCAGCGCGATATGCGTCAGCGAGTCCCAGCCCTCCACGTCCTTGGCCGTGGTCGTCTCCCCAAGCTCGATGCCCTCGCGGTCGAATACGTCCTCGAATATCTCCGTGAGCTTTTCAAATATCTCGGTTCTGCTCATGTCCTTTTCTCCTTATTCATTCACGCGGATAACGTGATTTTTATTTTCATAGCCGTCAAGCACGAGCGTCCATACCGTGCTTCCGTCCGGCGCCTCGCTTATCTTTTCAAAGCCCTGCTCGCCATAAAACTCCCGCACCATGCCGTTCTTCGCCGTCGGGTAGTAGAAGCCGCGCAGTGTCCTTATGCCCTTTTCGCGGCAGAGGCGCACAAGCTCGTCCATCATGGCGCATTCCATGTCGCGCTTGAGCACGCGGCAGCTCATGAGCCAGAGGATGATGTCGCAGGTATCGCCCTCGAGCTTCCCGGCGGTGATGGCGACCACGCCGTTGTCACCGAAGCAGTCCGTCAGCTTGCCGTACAGCGTGATGTAGTCCGCATCGGCGGCCATGGCCTCGACCTCCTCCTGCGTGCAGCGGCGGGTCGTGAGGTTATACTGGTTGGACTTGTTCGTAAGCTGCGCGATACGCGCCATATAGACCGGCGCAAAAGGGCGTATCTCTGCGCTCATGTCGAGCGAGCGGAGGTAGTCGCTGTAGTCGGCAAAGGAGCCTTGCAGCTCGGCGCGGCGGATGTTTTCCTTGTACATCTCGCTGCGCTTCAAGTCGTCGGCAGAGACGGCGGTCGTCTCGAAATAACCGGCGCGGTCGATGGCGGTTATGTAATGCTCCACCTTGTCGAGCTCCGGCACAGCCGCACCCGGTACCTGCCGCCGTACGATCTCGCGTTCGGCGGGATTGTCGTCCACGAAGACGAAGCTCTCCGGCAGCAGCGTGAGCTCCTGCGCCATCTGGATAAGATTCACGCTTTTCGGCTCCCAATTCGCCTTGATGGAGATGAAGTCCTCCGGCTTCAGCACCATCTGCGGGTGATTTAAGCCCGCCATGGCGTTGTCATGCTCGTTTTTCGACACGATGTTCAGGAGGATCCCCTGTTCCTTGAGCGATTTCAGATAGCTCTGGAATTCGGCGTAGACCTGTCCCATGGAGGTGTCCTGGCCAATTTCAATGCCCTCCACGCCGTCGTCGCCCACAACGCCGCCCCAGAGCGTGTTGTCAAGATCGAGGGCGAAGGCCTTCTTGTTCTTGCCGAAAATACTCTTGATGATGTTCGAGACGTTATAGGCAAGCGCCGGTATGGCGTCGAGGCAGAGCGCGTATTTGTACATATGCCAGTAGAACGGGTCGCTCCACTCGCGCAGGCCGTAGTCGGCGGACTGGTAGTTGATGTCGTTGATGAAGAAGTTGTCGTGCCCTTGGGCGTATTCGTACAGGCGCGTATTGAGCCGCGTAACGAAGCTGACGCGTCCGCGCGGGTCGAAGGCATCGCGGTTGCCAAGCAGCCGGAAGAAGGGATATTCAAAGTTGTTCTGGATGATGGGACAATGATAGCGCTGCGCCAGCGCCTCCCATACGGCCTCAAAATGGGCGTACTGGCCGTCAAGGCGCGTCTGCACGGCGGCGGCATCGTCCGCCGCGTGCGGCCAATCGGTGATGTTGCGGTTGGAGCTGTGGACGAATATCACATCCGGTGCAAATGCCGCCAGCGCCGGGTTATCGAACACGGCGTCCTCGAAATATTTTCCATACTCCGACTCATAGAACGCCGGGCGTATGCCCTGCCCCAGCAGAAAAAGCTCGAGCATATCCAGAATGTCATGCGTCGTCGAGCCGCCGAGTACGGCGATATGCTTTTCCGTGAGTCCCTCCCGCGCCGCAAGCTCGCGCCGTATCGCCTTGCGCTTGCGCATGAGCAGCTTCGGGTCAAAGGGATATTCGATCAGAGAAGCAGCACTCTTTTCCATCACACATCGTTCCTTTACATCAGATTTGATTATTATACCGCACAGCCTGCCGCTTTTCAAGCGTTACATCCGCATTGAAATCCTGCACGGTCAATGATAAAATGGGGATCAGGATAAACGGCAAGCACGGCGAAAGGAGCGAATATCATGGCCAACATACTCGACTACCTGGTCTGGCGCGGAGACATCCCCTTTTCCGTCTCCCCGTTCAACGAGGTCGACAACTACATCGTGACCAAGATAGGCACGCCCGACCTGAGCGGCGTTGTCCCCGCTGACCGCACGGAGGTATCCATTGCCCACGCGGTAAAGGCCTATTACGAGCTGCACGGAGAGGACGGTGATAAGCTCGGCGCGCTGGCCTCCCCGGACATCACGCCCTCGTTCCGGGCGCTGCCGGAGACGGTGCGATTTGCGCCGCTGCGTCTCTCCTGCTATGTAAAGCGCGTCGTGCCGGAGCTCACGGAGCAGTTCTCCGCCCTGACCATCGCGCTGCCCGACGGCTCGCACTATATCTCCTTCCGCGGCACGGACGACACCCTGCTCGCCTGGAAGGAGGACTGCCTCATGGCGGTGGAAAAGGCCGTCCGCGCCCAGACGGACGCGGTGGAATACCTCACCCGTGCCGCCGAGATCCATGCCGGCCCGCTCATCGTGGGCGGCCACTCCAAGGGCGGCAATCTCGCCGTATATGCGGCGGCCATGGCGCCGGAGCCGGTGCAGGCGCGTATCATCTCCGTCTACAGTAACGACGGTCCCGGCTACCAGCCGGACTTCCTGACCAGCCCCGGCTACCTGCGCATCCGCGACCGCGTACACACGCTGCTGCCCCAGTTCTCGCTTGTCGGTATGCTGCTGACGCAGGAGACGAACATCACCGTCGTCAAAAGCAGCCGTCCGGGAATCCCCGCACATGACGGCTTCACATGGGAGGTCATGGGCACGCGCTTTGTCCGCTGCGAGGAATTAAGCCGCAGCAGCCGAGCCTTTAAGGAAAGCGTAGAAAATGCGCTTGGGAGCATGGACACGGACGAGCGGCGCGAGTTCATCGACGAGTTTTTCGCCGCGCTCACCGCCACCGGCGCCGTCACCATCACAGAGCTCACGGAGCACAAGCTGCGTCAGGCGCTCTCCGTCCTGCGCACCCTGCGCAAGGGCAGCCGCACCAAGCGCTTCGCCCTCGATGTGATGGAGGGCATAGCGCGGGAATATATCCCCCTGCGAGAGAAAAAGGACTGAATACAACAGGACAGAAAAATCTCCGTATGACAGGCACATAAAACCCACCAAGAGCGTGTACGCAAGTATGCGCTCTTTTGTTATGCGCAGGTGGAGCCGAAAAGGATCCTGTTGCGGAAGTTCTTAAAATTACGGAGACCGAAGCAGACGCGCTTGAGGACCTTGGTCTTGTCGTTGCAGCCCTCGGTGAAGCCGTTGGAGCAGGGAAAATCGAAGGAATTGAGTATCTCGTCATATCCATCACGACAAACTCCACCCTCCGCCGCTCCACCTTTCGCACGATTGCCTCTTCCGATCCGAGCAGCTTTGTCACATTATCTTTCTAGAGCATATGCAGTCCTTTCGGATGGGTACAGCCGCTTCATTCTAACAGGTTCTGCCTCTATGCTCTGCTTTTTTATTTCCCGGGATGCAAAAATGTTGGGTGTAGTCCACCTTCTGAGGGCGGCTACCCCAACATTAATTATAGAACCTTCTTTATTTTCCTTTGCGGTAGGGGGTGTCCTCCAGCGGGAGGCTCTGGCGGAATTTCCCGTCATAGCGCCAGTAGGCGTGGGCGCAGGCCGGTGCGGTCGGTATCATACAGAGTTCGCCGCAGCCCTTGGCACCCAGCGAATACGGAAGCTTATCCTCCTCCTTGGGACGGCAGAGGATGACCTCGAGCTCCGGCGCGTCGGTAGCGCGCATGAAGCCGATCGTGCCGAAGCGGCTCCTGGGATAGCCGTCGATGCACTCGAATTTCTCCGTCACACCGTAGCCGATGCCCATGACCATACCGCCCTCGATCTGACCCTCCACGGACTGGATGTTGACCGGCGTTCCCACGTCAAAGGCGGAGATCGCCTTCTCGATGCGCCCCTCGTCGTTGAGGATGATGACCTGCGCCCCGTAGGAATAGGACACATGGCTGACCGGGTTTTCCTTAATAGCGCCGAGCGGATCGGTCCTGGCGGAGTATTCCCCAAAGAATTCACAGCCCTCGAGCTCCGCGAGCGTCTTGCCGCCGTCGAGCGCCGCCTTGAGCTTTTCTCCGGCACGGCGCGCCGCCTCGCCGGTCATCACCGTCTGGCGCGAGGCCGTGGACGTGCCCGCATCCGGCGTGCGTATCGTGTCGGCGTTTTCAAAGACGAAGAGCGCGGGGTCAAGCTCCGTCACATGGCATATCTCCGTGAGCGTCATCTGACCGATGCCCTGCCCCATGCAGGAGGCGGAGGTGCGGATGTGTATTTTCCCGTCCTCGATGGAGAGCAGCACGCGGCCGATGTCCTTTTTTCCCATGCCGGTGCCGGAGTTTTTGAAGCCGCAGGCGATGCCCGCATAGGGGTGGGCGTAAAACTCGTCCTTGACCGCCTCGAGGCAGGCGACCATGTTCGTGTTGGGGTCGGCGGTCTGGCCGTTGGGGAGAATATCGCCCGGCTGGATGGCGTTGCGGCGGCGGAACTCCCACGGGTCAATGCCGACCATCTCCGCCAGCAGGTTGATATTCATCTCCGTGGCGAAGCAGCTCTGCGTCACGCCGAAGCCGCGGAACGCGCCGGAGACAACGTTGTTCGTATAGACCGACATACCGAAGATGTCAATGTTCTGGTAGTTGTAAGGCCCCGCGGCATGAGTACAGGCGCGGTGCAGCACCGGCCCGCCCAGCGAGGCATACGCCCCGGTGTCGGCAATGATGATGCCCTTCATGCCGGTGAGGATGCCGTTTTCGTCGCAGGCGGTGGTGAATTCCATCTCCATCGGATGGCGCTTGACGTGGTAGTTGAGCGACTCCTGCCGCGTGTATTTCACCTTGACCGGCCTTTTCGTCACCCACGCCATCAGCGCCGCATAGGGCTGGACGGACATATCCTCCTTGCCGCCGAAGCCGCCGCCGACCAGCGGGGCGCGGCAGTGCACCTTTTCCGGCGGAAGACCAAGCATTTTCGAGCACTCGCGCTGGACATCGTAGATGGATTGGCTGGTCGTATAGATGAGCAGCCCGTCATCCCCCTCCGGCATGGCCACGCAGCACTCCGGCTCCATAAAGCCGTGCTCCTGCCAGCTTGTCTTATACTTGCGCGTGACGACGTATTTGGAACTCGCAATGGCCTCATCCGCGTTGCCGCGCACCAGATTGGCGCGGCTCATCACATTTCCATCCGGATGCAGCAGCGGCGCGTCTCCGCGCAGTGCGTCAAAGGGACTCGTTACAGCGGGAAGCTCGGTATATTCGACCTCCACCAGCGCGGCGATCTCCTCCAGCTTCTCTTTCCTGTCCGTGGCGATGACGGCAAGCACGTTGCCCACATAGCGCGTGATGTCGCCCTCGCCCATCATCACATCCCAATCCTGCTTGATGTGGCCGATCTTGTTGCAGGGCACGTCACGCCTTGTCAGCACCCTCACGCAGTCGGGGTGCGCCTCGGCGCGGCTCGTGTCGATGCGCTCGATGCGGGCACGCGGATAGCGGGAGAACACGGGCTTGGCGTAGAGCATACCGTCCACATGGATATCGTCGGCGTAGATGCCGCTGCCGTTCACCTTCTCTGCCGCGTCGATACGGCGGGCGTGCTCGTCCATGTGGAGGCTGTGCGGTGCGGGTGGGATGGGAAGCTCCTCGCGGAAGAAGTCCGCCGCCATTAAAATCGCGTCCTCGATCTTCTTATAGCCCGTGCAGCGGCAGAGATTGCCGCGTATCGCGAGCTTGATATCGGCGCGGGTCGGGTTCAGATTCGTGTCCAGCAGGCTTTTCGCAGACAGTATCATGCCGGGGATGCAATAGCCGCACTGCACCGCGCCCGCCTCGGCAAAGCAGTGCTCATAGACGCGCATCTCATCGGCAGGAATGCCCTCGACCGTGAGTATGCTCTTGCCCTCGAGCTTGCTGATCGAGACGACGCAGGCCTTAGTCTTTTTCCCGTCCACCAGCACCGTACACGCGCCGCAGACGCCCTCGCTGCAGCCGTCCTTTGCACCGGTGAGCCGCAGCTCGTCGCGCAGGAAGCCGAGCAGCTTCCCGTCATGCTCCGTCGTATATTCACGCCCGTTGATCGTCAGAGTATACATGGCGTTTTCTCCTTTGTCATACGCCTTTTTCCGTCAGGAAATCGGACAGCAGATTGAGGCAGACCGTCTTGCGGTACTCCGCACTGACGCGTCCGCGCGTGAGGACAAGGCGCTCACCATAGGCACGCAGCAGCGGCTCGCGCAGCGCCCTGGCCTCGTCCAGCGTCCGCCCCGTCAGCAGCTCCTCCGCCTCGCGGAAGCGCAGGACGGTGTCCGCCACCGCGCCGAAGGCGGCGGCAAAGCGCGTGATACGGCCGTTCTCCGTGTCGAGAAGCCCGGCAAAGGACACGCGCGAAATGGCAAGCGCATTGCGCCCGCCGACCTTCTGATAGCCGTAGTTCTCAAGTCCTGTCCGCGGCAGCAGTATCTCCGCAATGAGCTCCTCCGATGCGAGGTCGAGCCGCTTGCGGCCGAGATAGAACTTATCCACGTCCACAAAGCGTTCGCCGCGCAGGGAGACAAGCCGCAGCTTCGCGTCCGCAACAAACTCAATGAGCACCGAATCAGCCTTGGCCGAGCCGTTGCCGAGATTGCCGCCAAAGGTGCCCGCGTTGCGGATGGCGGGCGCAGCGATGCGGGAGACAGCCTCCTTCATGAGCGGCGGCACCAGCGGCGAGGCCAGCGCCTCCGTGAAGGTGACGGCCGCGCCGATGCGGATGAATTTCGCGTCACCGCGTATCTGGCGCAGCTCATTGAGCTTGCCGATGAAAAGATAGGGTGCGTCCGAGCGGTTCTGGACCATGATGTCCGTGCCGCCGGCGTAGGGTATGACCGTCTCCGAGGCGCGGATATCGAGCGCCTCGCGCAGATCCTGGGGAACATAGCCGTTTACCATAGCCCATTACCCTCCTCTGATGCCTGCAGCACCGCGTTCACGATGGCGTTATAGCCCGTGCAGCGGCAGAGATTGCCGGACAGCCCCTCGCGCACCTCCGCCTCCGTGGGATGCGGGTTATGCGACAGCAGCGCCTCCGACGCCATGACCATGCCGGGCGTGCAGAAGCCGCACTGCACAGCGGAAAAGGCCGCAAACGCCCGGTCTAGCGCCGCAAAGCGTTCCGTCTCGCGGTAGCCCTCCAGCGTGAGCACCCGGCTCCCGCTCACGGCGCCCATTGCGACGCAGCAGGAGTTGAGCAATTGCCCGTCCACCAGCACGGCACAGGCGCCGCACTCGCCCTCCTTGCAGCCGCACTTGACGCTCGTACAGCGATACGTGCCGCGCAGCACATCGAGCAGCCGGTCGGTCGCCGCGCCGTCATAGACCGTCTCGCGGCCGTTGAGGATAAAGCGTATCTCGTTCATAGCGTTTCCTCCCTTGTGAGCACACGGATTGTGTCCTCGGCGGTAAAGGGCGCATGGTTGAGACGGATATTCCCGCCGAGCGCCTGCTCCACCGCCTCCACATATGCGCCGGGCGCACCGACCAGCGGCAGCTCGCCCGCGCCCTTTGCGCCGTAAGGCCCGTCGGGGTATTTCTCGACGTGGAGCCGGCACTTGAGCACCGGCACGTCCACCGTCGTGGGGATGAGGTAGTCGGAGAAGGAGTTGTTGCGGATGCGCCCCTTATCGTCGTAGTCCATGTATTCAATGGACGAGTAGCCGATGCCCTGCAGGAAGCCGCCCTCCATCTGTCCCATGACGATGTTGTAGTCGATGGGCGTACCCACGTCGAACGAGGCGTAGGCGCCCAGGATGCGGCTCGTGCCGGTGCAGGTATCGAGCTCGACCTCGATGGCCTGCACGCCCCAGGCATAGGTGGGGTATGCGTCGCCCTTGAATTTGTCGAGATAAAACGGGATGAGAAAGTCCGGCTCGTGGAAGCGCTCCTCGACGATCTGGTCGCGGTCATCCTCCCACTCGCTGCGCAGCCGTATCGCCGCACGCCGCAGCAGCTCGCCCACGACCATCAGCGAGCGCGAGGCCACCGTGGGGCCGGAGTCCGGCACGCGTGAGGTATCGGGGTGGTCGTAAAAGACCTTTTCCAGCGGCAGATTCAGCTCATGCGCCACGATCTTGGGGAAGGTCGTGCGCAGCCCCTGGCCGATATCGCCGTTCGCGGCGAGTATCTCGACCGTGCCGTCCTTGTACTTGCGCAGACGGACGACGGCCTTGATAAGGTCGCGCTCGCCGGAGCCGGTGAAGCCCGCGCCGTGGAAATGCAGGGACATACCGATGCCGCGGCGGTAGCGTCCCGTCTGCGGCCTGGCATACTCCGCGCGCTTGCGGCGGTAGTCGCTGTCGGCGGCGACCTCCTCGATCATGTCAGGCAGCGGCACGGGGAAATGGTAAAGCCCGGAGGTCGATGTGGCGTCCCCCTGCTTGACGAGATGCGCCTGCTTGAACGGAAGCGAATCCACGCCGAGGTCGGCGGCGATATGATCCATGAGCATCTCGACGGCAAAGAAGGTCTGCGGCGCACCGAAGCCGCGATACGCGCCACAGGGCGTGGTATTCGTTTTCAGCGCCTGTCCGCGGACGTGCAGATTCTCGATGTTGTATACGCCGTCGGCGCAGATAATGCCGCGCTGCAGCACAACGGCGGACAGCGTGGTATAGGCGCCCGCGTTGAAGCGCACGTCGATGTCCATAGCGGTGACGCGCCCGTCCTTGACGGCGGCGCGGTAGCGGCAGAGGGACGGATGGCGCTTGGAGGTGAACTCCAGATCCTCACGGCGGCCGAAAATGCAGCGCACCGGCCGGCCTGTTTTCTTCGCCGCGACCGCCACCTGACAGCCGAGGATAGACGGAAACGCCTCCTTACCGCCGAAGCCGCCGCCGGTGACATCCTGGTGGATGTGGACATCGGCAGGGCCGCAGCCGAGCGCCCGCATGACCGCGCCGTGGACATAGTAGGCGCACTGCATGGAGCCGTGGACGAACATACGTCCGCCCTCCTCCGGCTCGGCCATCATGCCCTGCGTTTCGAGATAGGTCTGATCCTGATAGCCCGTCTCAAACTCCTCATCGTAGATCTTGTCCGCCTCGGCAAAGGCCTTTTCGAGATCGCCCTTTTCGTATTCGTAGTGGAAAAACGCCTCACCCGCCTTGCGCAGGTCGAGCATGGGCTCCAGCGGCTCATACTCCACCTCGATGCGGCGCAGGATGTCCTCGCATACGGCCTCGTCCTCGCCGCAGACCATACCGATGGGCTCACCGATATATTCGACCGTCTCGCGGGCGAAGACCGGCGTGTCGTCCATGACGATGTTGACGTTGTTGTCGCCGGGAACGTCGCTGCGGTCGACATAGTAGTAGCCCTCCGGCAGCTCCGGCACGTGTACGGCGAGCAGCTTCGCCCGCGCATACACGGAGCGGAGCATTTTTCCGCAAAGCACGCCATGGCCGTCGATGTCCCCGACAAAAACACTGCGCCCGGACATTTTCGGCTCATGATCTTTTTTAACAACAGACCGAGAGATGTCTTCCATACTCATCCTCCTTCTGTGAATTATAAATCCAGTTTCGCAAGACAGCTTTGATATTGCTGCGGCGTGTCCATATCGAGCGAGCAGCCGCTGTCGTCAGTCGGAAGCTCCCAAATATGCGCTGTCTGTGTGCGCCAGAAGCCGCGCAGGCCGTCCGCGCCGTCATAGCGCCGGATGGGCTCGATAAACGCGCTCCCGATCAGCGGCGGATGCGCCCGCCGTCCGTTCAGCCGCGGGAAAACAATACTCTCGTTCCCCTCCGGCATGACCTTGCCGAGCCGCAGAAAGGTCTCCCTCGTCACGAGCGGCATATCCCCCGGCAGGAGGAAGAATGCCCGGCACGGCGGCAGCACCGCCAGCCCCTCGCGGATAGACGCGAGCATATCCGTCTCGACATAGCGCCGGTTATAGGCAAGCCGCACGCGCTCACGCCCGTAGCGTCCGGTCAGCAGCGCCTCCAGCTCGTCGGCGCGGTGGCCGAGAACGACGACCGGCGACCGCACCCCGGCGTCCAGCATGGAATCGACCGTGTTTTCAAGGACGGTCCTGCCACGCAGCGGCAGCAGCGGCTTGAACGCGCCCATGCGGCTCGAAAGCCCCGCCGCCAATATCAGGCCGCCGAAGCCCGGCGCAAGCGTGTTTTCCATAGCCGCGTCCCCTCCGTTTTCTTTACCCTTTATGGTATCAAAAAAAGCCCATTTGCGCAAGAAAAAACTATGACTTTTCCTCCGCGCAGATATGCGTCTCGCCCCTGTATGTATAGGAAAACGTGCGGCGGCCATCCAGCAGCGCAGCGCCGCGGATATCGCCGAGCTCGCTCTCCCGGCAGCCAAGCTTACGGCAGAGCGCCTGCAGCGCCGGAGAGCCGCTGTCGTCGAGATAGCGCGCGTCAAATGCGCGCAGCTCCGCCAGCGTATCGAACTCACGTATCACGCCCGGCTCATAGCGCCGCCCGTATATCGCAAGCTCGTCGAGATGACGCTCCAGCAGGCACTCCCAGAGCTCCTTCCGTGTCTGCTCACGCACCGCATACTCCCGCTCCAGCAGCGCCGCAAGGCGTTCGGAAAAGCTTCGGGAAAAATACACCTGCCCCAGCATACACCAACAGTCGCAGGGCGCATGGTCTATGCCGGTGATGCGCCCGTCCGCCGCGCAGACAAGTCCCCATTCGTCGCTTTGTCCGGGAATAAACTCCGAGGCGTAGTAAGAGTCATATACATATGGCTCGAACAGGTTTTCGGTAAAAAAGTTGTCCGACGAGCAGAGATAGCTGTTTTTGAGCCGATCCGTCACGCGGATGAGCGAGGACGTATTGTTATAGCGCGCGTAGTCCGGGTTTTCCACAATATCCACGCCGAGCTTTTCACGCAGATAGTAAAATTTCTCCGCCATATAGCCGACGACGAGCGTGATATCCTTCACTCCGGCCTCGTGCAGCTGGCGTATCTGCCGCTCGATCAGCACCTCGCCGCGCACGGTCAGCAGCCCCTTGGGCGTCTCCCATGACAGCGGCGCAAAGCGGGCGGAAAGCCCCGCCGCCAGTATGACGGCGTTGTCCACGCGGTAGGGCGCAAGCGCCTTTCTCCCCTGTTCGTCCAGACCGCCGTCCCGGTACTGCGCGTACAGGCGGTCAAATTCCTCCTTGGTGAGCATGACGCTCCCCCCTCTCGTCAATACGGGCTGATATCGAGCGAGGCGTCGTCCTCGCCCTTTTCGATCTTCCGGATCTGCGCCCAGTAGCCGCCGTCACCGACGCTGATGAACACGCGGTCGCCGACCTTATGCCCCAGCACCGCCTTGGCGACCGGAGACTCCTTGCTGATAAGCCCCTTCATGGGGTTCTGGCGCAGGGTCGTGACAAAGGTGATGACCTCCTCCTCGCCCTCGTCCTCCGCATACAGCGTCACGCGGTCGAACACGCCGGCCTCGTCCGCATTCGACTCCGGCTTGATCACGACCGCCGTGGCGATCATTCGCTTGAGATAGCGGATGCGGCTTTCGTTGCGGTTCTTCGCCTGCTTCGCCGCCTTATATTCAAAATTCTCGGACAGGTCGCCAAAGGCGCGCGCCGTCTGCACATCCTCGATAAGCTTCGCACGCAGCTCCGTGTCGCGCCAGTCGAGCTCCTCCTGCATTTTCCGGATATCGACCGTCGTTAGTTCGTCATACATAATAGAAAACCTCGCTGTTTCAATGCGCGGCATATCAAGCGCCGCCTGAATAAAAAAGAGAGCCGCTTGTGGGCAGCTCTCTTTCGTTTGTAAATGTGCTGTCAGGCTGTGGATCAGGCCTTGTCCTCTTCGCAGCGCTCCAGGATGCCGGCAGCGCCCATGCCGCCGCCGATGCACATGGTGATCAGGGCGTACTTGCCGTCGATCTCACGCAGACGGTCGATGGCCTTGCCGACGAGGATAGCGCCGGTGCAGCCGAGAGGATGACCGAGAGCCATAGCGCCGCCGTAGGGGTTGACCTTCTCCATCGGCAGGCCGAGGTCATGGATGCAGGCCAGGGACTGAGAAGCAAAGGCCTCGTTGATCTCGACGGTATCGAGGTCGGCGACGGTGATGCCGGCGCGCTCAAGCGCCTTCGGGGTGGCGAACTTGGGGCCGAGGCCCATGCGGGTGGCGTCACAGCCGGCGACGGCGAAGCTCTTCAGGCGGGCGATGGGCTTGATGTTCTTGCGGGCGGCCATCTCGGCGCTCATCAGGCAGACATAAGCCGCGCAGTCGTTGGTCTGGGAGGAGGTAGCCGCCGTGACAAGGCCGCCCTCTTCCTCGGGGATGAAGCAGGTCTTGAGCTTCGCAAGGCTCTCAAGGGTGGTGCTGGCACGGATGCCCTCGTCCTGGGTGCACCAGATCTCCTTGCCGTTCTCGCCGAGGACGGGGTTGCCGTCGTAGTCGGTGACCTGAACGGGGATAATGGAGGGAGCGAGCTTGCCCTCGGCCTGCGCCTTGGCAGCCTTGGCGTGGGAATCCACAGCCATCTGCTCCATCTCGACACGGGTGATGCCGTAGTCCTTGGCGACGTTCTCGGCGGTCATGCCCATGGACATATAGGCGCCGGGATAGTTCTTGTTGAGCCACTCGTCGCAGCACTTGCCCTCATAGGAGGGGAAGACCTTGAAGGTCTTGGACATGGACTCCACGCCGCCGGCGAAGTAGCACTCGCCCTGACCCACGGCGATGGCGTTGGCCGCCAGCGCGATGGCCTGCAGACCGGAGGAGCAGAAACGGTTGATGGACATGCCGCAGACGACATCATCCCAACCGGCGCGGTTGACGATGAGCTGGGACATATTCATGGACTGCTCACGCATCTGCATGGCGCAGCCGGTGATGACGTCCTCGACCTCGGTGGAATCGAGGCACTGCTTGCCGTTGCGGTCAACGACGCGCTGACGAACGCCCTCGAGGATCTGGGCGCCGAACTCGACGGGGTGCATATTGGCCATGGAGCCCTTGAAGGCACGAGCCGCGCCGCTGCGGCCATAGGCCACGATAACAACATCTTTCATTTCCATTGGAATCGAAATCCTTTCAAAAGTAATTAAATAAGACCAATACAGTATTTTAGCGCGTTAAGGGGAAATTGTCAATATTGCGCGAGGCTTGGGATCAATACTTGTACCAGCCCTCGCCGGCCTTGCGGCCGAACTTGCCGGCCTTGTAGAGCTCGAGCATGCTCTCGGGGCACTCGAAGCGCTCATGCGCACCCTTGCTGGACAGGGTCTGCAGGCTCTCGCAGACGTGGGGGAAGGTGTCGAGGCCGCCCATGTCCATCATCTGGAACGGAGGCACGGGGTGGTTCAGGCCGTACTTGATGGCGTTGTCGATATCCTCCTTGGAGGCGATGCCGTCCTCGTAGATGTGGATGCACTCGAGGAAGTAGGCGAACAGAACGCGGTTGACGATGAAGCCGGGGGCGTCCTTGACCTTGACGGAGATCTTCTGCAGACCGTCGCAGAACTCCTTGACGGCGGCGTAGGTGGCCTCGGAGGTCTTCTCGCCGAGGATGATCTCAACGAGCTTCATCAGGGGCACGGGGTTGAAGAAGTGCATACCGATGACGCGCTCGGGGCAGTCGACAGCCGTGGCGATCTCGGTGATGGAGATGGAGCTGGTGTTGGAGGCGAGGATGGCGTCGCTTTTGCAGACGGCGACCATCTTCTTGAAGTAGTCCTTCTTCAGCGCGGGATCCTCGGAGATGGCTTCGATCACGATGTCAGCGTCCTTGATGGCGTTGAAGTCAGCGGTGCCGGTGATATTGGCCTTGGCGGCCTCGGCAGCGGCGGCCTCCATGCGGCCCTTGCCGACGTTCTTGTCGTAGGCGGCGCCGATCTTGGCAACGGCGGCGGCGACCTTCTCCTCGTTGCGGCCCCAAAGGATGACCTTGTAGCCGCAGGTAGCGGCGTGCTGGGTGATGCTGGAGCCCATGGAGCCCTGACCCAGAACAGCAACAGTTTTGATCATAGTGTTTTTCCTCCTGTATGTTTAATTTTAATTATTGGTGTAGACGGGGGGGCGGGACTCGCTGAACGCGGTCATGCCCTCGCGCTGGTCATGCGTGTCGAACAGCAGCGGGAACTCGACCTCCTCGCGGAGCTTCGCCTGCTGGCCATTGATGTTAGCGGCATCGTACATGACCTTCTTGACGCTCTCCAGCGCCTTGGCGGGCTTGGTGCAGAGCTGCTTGGCGACCTCGACAGCCTTGCCGTAGATGGCATCGTACTCCGCCTGAGCGGAGGCGGCATCCGCCTCCTTGAAGACGGCCTTGGCGGCGTTGATCGCGGCCTCGTCGCCGGACTTCTTCGCAACCTTCTGCGCCTTCTTCGCCGCGGCAGCGGCGGCATCCAGCACCTCGTCGCCCTTGACGAACCAGTTGAGCAGACCGAGGCGATACGCCTCCTCGCCGCCGACCATGCTATTCAGCATGGAGAGTTCCTTGGCCTTGGATGGGCCGACGATGTGGCAGGCGCGGATCATTCCGTTCGCGCCGGGGATGATGCCGAGGCCGACCTCCGGGAAGGAGACGGTCGTGCGCGGGCCGCCGACACGGAAGTCGCAGCTCAGCGCAAGCTCAAAGCCGCCGCCGAAGGCAAAGCCGCCCACGGCCGCGATGGTGGGGATACGCATGGTCTCCAGCAGCTCGTTGATGTCCTTGGCAAGCTGGCAGATGCTGCGCGCCGTGCGCGGATTTACGGACAGCATCTCCTTCAGATCGGCACCGGCGGCAAAGGCCTTGGGCGAGCCGGTCATGATGAGAACGCGGGATGCCGGCTCGGCCATGACCTCGCGGATGGCGGCCAGCATATCCTGGTTGAGAGGCCCGTAAAGCGCGTTCAGCGCCTTGGGGCGATTGAGCGTAATGGTGGCAATTCCGTTCTCGTCGATGTCGAGGAGAACGTTTTCATATTCTTTGTGCATGGTTGTTTTTCCCTTTCAAATGACACGGCATCCCGCCGCAAAATAATGCCGCCCACGCGGACGGACGGCTCATATCTCCGAACCGTCCGCATGGGAAAATGCACTTATTCCGCCGGGATGGACTGGCCGCCGTCGCAGAGGATGTAGGTGCCGGTCATGTAGTTGAAGCTGTCGCTGCACATGGCCAGAACGGGACCCGCGATCTCCTCGATGGTGCCGAGGCGGCGCAGCGAGGTGGACTTGGACTGCTGGCGGTAGTAGTCGGTGGGCTCGCCCTTCTCGTCGATGAAGAACTTCTCGTTGAGCGGGGTGACGACATAGCCGGGGCAGATGCAGTTGCAGGTGATGTTCTCACGGCCGAAGTTGTTGGCCATGGTACGCGCCAGAGACAGGCAGCCGGCCTTGGACGCGCCGTAGGCGACGACGCCCTTGCCGCCGATGAGACCGCCGACGGAGGCGGTGATGATGATCTTGCCGCCCTTTTTGCCGTTGGCGGCGTTCTGCTTGATCATCTGGCGGGCAGCGGCCTGGCAGAACATGAAGGTGCCGGTGAGGTTGGTGGCGATGACCTTTTCAAAATCCGCCGCCGTATACTCGGGGCGACCCTCGCGCGTCTCCACGATGAGGGCGGTGGGGCCGGAGATACCGGCGTTGTTGATGAGGATGTTGAGTTCGCCGAACGCCTCGACGGTCTTGTCGATGACCATCTGGATGTTCTCCATCCTGGAGGAGTCGGCGGCGATACCGAGGGCGCGGCCGCCCTTGCAGTAGTTCTCGTTGAGGTCGTTGACCGCATCGACGACCTTCGCCTCGGTGCGGGCGGTGATGACGACGTTGGCGCCAAAGGCGGCCAGCGCGCAGGCCATGCCGAAGCCGAGACCCTGGGTGCCGCCGGTGATGATGGCGGTCTTGCCGGTCAGGTCAAAGCTGGGCACGCCCATCTTGCGGTTCATATGTTCAGACATGATATGCCCCTTTCCCTCTTACGCCTTCTTGGCGGCGTCGAAGCGCTCGAGCATCTTGCGCGGGGTCTGCACGGCGCGCTCATAGCGC
>CAVEQW010000005.1:0-69632 GCA_963618155.1 Alloprevotella sp. | reverse complement strand
CGGCTCGGCTCGGCTCGGCTCGGCTCGGCTCGGCTCGGCTCGGCTCGGCTCGGCGGGAGCATAGCGCCCATTTTCAGTCCGCTTGTCAAGTAATATTTTGTAAACCCTCAAATAATCATTGCCGGAGACAGGGATATTTGCGCCCTGCCTCCGGCATTTTGCGTTTTATCAAGGGCGGTGATGACACATAGTGATGAATAAGCCTCCGCACAAAGCGGCCTGAAAAAATCGTCGGTGCGTCCGCTTCCGGCAAAAAAGCAAGCGGACAAAATCTAAAGCTAAGGAAGAACATATATACATGAAAAAGAGATTATTCGCTATTCTGGCGGCAATGGTCATGGTCGTGTGCCTCGCACCTGTCACGGTTTTTGCCGAAGGCGGTTCTTATTGTCCATCGTGTGGCAAGGAGGTCGACGTGGCGTTTATTTGTGATCAAGACGGCCATAGCACTTATTGCGAAGAATGTAAAACTACGTTAACCGAATACGAAGCTCACGTCGTAAGCTCATGGACTTATAACAATGACGCTACTTGTGGAAAAAGCGGCACACAGTCAGGCAAGTGTGAAAAGTGCCCTATGACTGTTACTAAAGACGACCCGAATCACCCGGCAACCGGTGCGCATACATGGCAAAACGGAGAGTGTACGGTATGCCATGCCGTCTGCACCAACCACACCGGCGGCACGGCTACCTGCACGGCGGCGGCTGTCTGCACAGTCTGCGGACAATCCTATGGCGAAACAGACCAGAGCAATCACAGCGGCACAGCGACATGGACGACGACAGCGACCACCCATGAGAAGAAGTGGAGCTGCTGCCATGTAGAGGTCGTTGCGAGCGAAGACCACGAATGGGAAAACGGCAAGTGTACGGTATGCGACTATGTGTGCCTCCACACCGGCGGCACGGCTACCTGCACGGCACAGGCAGAGTGCACGACCTGCGGCGAAGCATACGGCGAGCTTGCGTCCCACACCTTGACACCCGTTGCCGCAAAAGCGGCCAGCACTGCCGAGACGGGAAATACGGAATACTGGAAATGCACGGTTTGCAGCAAGTATTTCAGCGATGAAAAAGCCGCAAAAGAAATCACGTTGGAGGATACCGTGATCCCCAAGCTGCCTGCCATTACCAAGGGCGGCGACCAGACCGTGACCGCAGGTGAAAAGACGGCGTTGTCCTTTACCTCGGAGGCCGCATTTGAAGAATTTATCCGTGTGGAGCTGGACGGTAAAACGGTAGACAAAAGTAACTACACCGTGCAGTCCGGCAGCACCGTTGTTACGCTGAATGCCGACTATGTTGCCAGCCTTTCGGGCGGTGAGCACGCGCTGGGTATCGTTTCCAAAAACGGAACGGCTACGGCCAAATTCACCGTGACCGAAAAGGCGGCGGAAACGACCGACAAGACGGATAAGCCCGTCAGCAATGATAAGGCAAAAACGCCGAAGACCGGCGACAGCAGCAATGGCGTCCTTTGGCTGGTGCTTCTCCTTGTCAGCGGCGGTGCTGTCACGGCGGCAACGCTTGTAAGCAAAAAGAAAACGTACAACAGATAATAAGCGAATAGGCTTCAAGGCGGCTGCGGCAAAGGGCGACAGCCGCCTTTCTATGTCTGATAGATGAACGCCGCCCCGAACTCGGATAGGAGACTCGGGGCGGCGTTTTTATGGGCGTATGCGGGGCTTATTTGTCCGCGGCGAGGCCGATGGCCTCGATTTCGAGCGGGGCGTTTTTCGGCAGCGCCGAGACTTGGATGCAGGCGCGAGCCGGGGCGACCTCGCCGTTGAAGAAGTGGGCGTATACCTCGTTGACGGCGGAGAAGTCGTTCATCGAGCGGAGGTAGACCGTGGTCTTGACGACGTGCCGGAGATCGCTTCCGCCGGCCTCCAATACGGCCTGCACGTTGCGGATGCACTGCTCGGTCTGGGCGGCGATGCCGACGGGGATGCGGCCGTTCGCGTCCGTGGGGAGCTGGCCGGAGACGAAGACAAAGCCGTTTGCGCTCACACCGGCGGAGTAGGGGCCGATGGCGGGCGCTGCGCCCTCAAGCTTTTTCACGGCGCTCAGCTCCTTTCCCAGCGGGACTGTGCCCGCGCCTCGAGCTTCGCCAGCATGGCGGCGGGGTCGCGCTGCTTGGAGAGGAAGATCATGGCCGCGATGATGTAGGGCTTGAAGCTGGCCTGCTTGTAGAGGCTGGTGCGGTAGCGGTCGAACACGCTCGCGGCGACCTCGCCATGGGTGCAGGAGACGTCCGTGATGTCCGCCGGGAGGCAGTGGAGGTACATCGCTTTGCCGCCGTTGGTCCTTGCCATCAGATCCTCGGTGCATTCCCAGTCGATATGCTCCGCGTTCTGCGCGAGCAGCTCCTTTTCCAGCGCGTCGATACCGGCGCGGTCGCCCTGGGCGTAAAGCTCGGTGCGCTTCTCCATCGCGGCAAAGGGAGCCCAGCTCTTGGGGTATACGATGTCCGCGCCCTCAAAGGCCTCGGCCATGGTGTCCACCCGCCGGAAGCTGCCGCCGGAGGCCGCCGCCTGCCTGGCGGCAAGCTCCTCGACCTCGGGGAAGACGTCGTAGCCCTCGGGGTGCGCCAGCGTCACGTCCATGCCGAAGCGGGTGAAAAGGCCGATCACGCCCTGCGGCACGGAGAGGGGCTTGCCGTAGCTGGGGCTGTACGCCCAGGTCATGGCGACCTTCTTGCCGCGCAGATTCTCGACGCCGCCGAGCTCATGGATGACGTGGAGCAGGTCGGCGCAGCACTGGGTCGGGTGGTCGATGTCGCACTGGAGATTGACGAGGGAGGGCACCTGCTCCAGAATGCCGTCGGCGTGTCCCTGGCGCACGGCCTCGGATACGGCCTTTTGATAAGTGTGTCCCTTGCCGATGTACATATCGTCGCGGATGCCGATGACGTCCGCCATGAAGGAGATCATGTTCGCCGTCTCGCGCACCGTCTCACCGTGGGCGATCTGGCTCTTGCCCTCGTCCAGATCCTGCACCTCAAGGCCGAGCAGGTTGCAGGCGGAGGCAAAGGAGAAGCGCGTCCGCGTGGAGTTGTCGCGGAAAAGACTGATGCCGAGGCCGGAGTCGAATATTTTGGTGGAGATGTTGTTCTCGCGCAGGCAGCGCAGCGCGTCGGCTACGGTGAAGAGGGCGGCAAGCTCGTCGTCGCTCTTGTCCCAGGTCAGGAAAAAGTCATCCCCGTACATACGGGAAAAGTCAAGTCCCGCCAGCTTCTCGGCGTATTTCTGCATAAGGCTCATTTCGTCAACTCCTCCACATAATTCATCGGCGTTGCCGCGAGCACCGCCGCACAGCGCACCAGATCCTGCTTCCATGTTATCTCATTCGGCGCGTGCGCCTGGCTCTCCGCGCCGGGGCCGAAGCCCACGCAGGGGATGCCGAAGCGTCCCTGAATGGACACGCCGTTGGTGGAGAACGTCCACTTGTCGATGAGCGGCCGCCCGGCGCGCTTGCTCATCGCGTCCGGCTCGCCGCAGCGCTCCTCGCCGAACATGGCGCGGTAGCTCTTGGCGACGGCCTGGACATGGGGCGCGGACTCGCGGTTGATCCAGGTGGGGAAGTAGCACTCTGTCTCATAGACCAGCCCCGTCCACGAGGGGCGGTCGTATTTATACATACTCACGGTCACGTCGTCCGCGTATTTGCGGCAGGACGGGAGGGCGCGTATTTCCTCGAGGCAGCTCTCAAAGGTCTCGCCGGCGGTCATGCGCCGGTCGAGCGACACGGAGCAGCCGTCCGCGACGGCGCAGCGGCTCGGCGAGCTGTAAAAAATTTCGCTGACGGTGATGGTGCCGCGTCCGAGGAAGCGGGCATCCTCCCAGTCGGGGTTGTATTTCTCGTCAAGCATCTTGACCAGACCCTTGACCTCCACGCTGTCGTCCGCCGGATTTTCGTTGAGGGCGCGCACCTCGCGGAGGATGTCGGCCATTTTATAGATGGCGTTGTCGCCGCGCTCCGGCGCGGAGCCGTGGCAGGACACGCCGCGCACGTCCACGCGGATCTCCATGCGCCCGCGGTGGCCGCGGTATACGCCGCAGTCGGTCGGCTCGGTGGAGACGACAAATTCCGGCGTGATGCCGTCCTCGTTGTGGATGTACTGCCAGCAGAGGCCGTCGCAGTCCTCCTCCTGCACGGTGCAGCTCACGAGGATGCTGTAGCCGTCGGGGATGAGGCCGAGGTCGTGCGCGATCTTGGCGGCGTATATCTGGCTGACGCAGCCGCCCTCTTGGTCGGACGCGCCGCGCCCGCCGATCTGGGTGTCCGTCTCGAAGCCCTCGTAGGGGTCGAAGCTCCAGTTGCTGCGCAGGCCGACGCCCACGGTGTCGATGTGGCCGTCAAAGGCGATGAGCTTCTCACCCTCGCCGATGAGACCCAGCGCGTTGCCCTGGGGGTCTATCCATGCCTTGCGGTAGCCGAGCTTTTCCATCTCGGCGACGGCGCGGCGAACCACGCCCTCCTCGCCGCAGCTCTCGCTCGGCAGCGCGATGAGCTCGCGCAGGAAGCGTGTCATGGCGGGCAGGTAGTCCTGTGCCGCCTGTTTGATCTTTTCGTAGTCCATGTGTATCTCCTTCTAGCCGGTCAGCTTGTCAAAACACGGGCTCTGACAAGCCTGATTTGATCTGCCCGGACGAAGTGAATTCGCCCGGCATAATCCAAGAAACCTTGCAGCGCAAGGCTTCTTGGATTTACGCCCGCCTCCGGCGGGCGATCCTGACTCGTTGTGTTTACGCTCAGAACAGAGTTCCTTGACAGTCTGCGTGGGTTTGCTTATTTGAGCGTCAGCTCCGGGTAGCGGAGCAGCGCGGCGCGGGTGAATTTCGCAAGCTCGGGCGGCAGCTCACCGTTGGCCTCACCGAGCTCGACCTCGAAGGTCTTGCCGGCGAAGCGCACGAGCACGCGCAGCCCGTCCAGCGGCAGGAAGCCCTGATTCTCGCTCGCCTCAAAGCCGTCGCGGTCGGCGAACATCGTCCACTTCTCGCGGTACGGGGCGCTCGACCACGGGCAGAACGTGGCGCAGTTGCCGCACTCGTTGCACATCCAGTCGAGGTGCAGGATCTGGCTGCGTCCGTCGATGAGAAGCGAGACATTGGCGCGGTTGGGGCAGACGTCCACGCAGTTTTCGCATACCGTGGCGCACTCGAGGCAGCGCTCCGAGGCGCGTCCGCCGTCCGCAAACACGCCCTTGCGGGAGCGTGCTGTGTCAGGGTCGCCCTTGGCGTTCTGCGCGACGTATTTTTCAAAGTCCGCACCGGCGATGGCTCTGGCAGCGCGGGTCGCACCGGCGATGGCCTGCACGATGGTGGAGGGGCCGGTGGCGCCGTCGCCCGCGAGGTAGAGATGCGGGGCGGCCATGCCGTTTGCATCCGTGATGGCGCGGCCCTTTTCGTCCACGGGGATGCCCAGCGCCTGATACAGCGCGGTGTCCGTCTTCTCGCCGACGGCGGCGATGACGCAGGCGGCGTCGATGTATTCATATTCGCCGGTGGCGACAGGACTGCGGCGGCCGGAGGCGTCCGGCTCGCCCAGCGTCATTTTCTCGCATTTGAGCTTCTTGCCCTCGATGGCGACCGGGGAGAGCAGCGGACGAAGCTCCACACCGTCCTCCAGTGCGAGGCGCAGCTCCTCCTCGTCGGCGGGCATACTGCGCATATCGCGGCGGTAGACGAGCGTGACCTTCTTGACGCCGGTGCAGCGCTTGGCGGCGCGGGCGGCATCCATGGCGGTGTTGCCGCCGCCGATGACGGCGACGCTGCGCCCGGGAATGCACCAGAGCGGGTGCTTCTTATAGGCGGACAGGAACTCGATGACGTTGCGCGGCTGGCCGCCCTCCAGAGAGAGCGTGCCGGGGATCCATGCGCCCGTGCAGATAACGACGTCGTCGAACTCCGCAAGCTGGTCGGGGGAGCTTATCTCCGTGCCGTAGCGGAACTTCACGCCGAGACCGGCGCAGAGCATGGCGTCCTTTTCCACCGTCTCGGTCGAGATGCGGAACGGGGGAATGACGTGGCGCACGATGCCGCCGGGCTTGAGCGATTTTTCAAAGACGGTCACGCGGCAGCCGCAGCGTGCCAGGAAATAGGCGGCGGCGAGACCGGCGGGACCCGCGCCGACGACCGCGACCTTTTTGCCGCCGTCGGGCAGCTCTGCCCGTGCCAGCTTGGCAAGAAATTCGCCGTAGGCGCGCATGGTGGCCTCCAGCTTGCAGCCGCGGATATCGACTGCGCCCTCGTAGAAGCTGCGGGTGCAGCGGCTCATGCAGGGGTGGGCGCAGATCGTGCCGGTGATGTTCGGGAGCGGGTTGCGCTCGCATATCATCTCCAGTGCCTCGAGGTATTTGCCCTCGTTCACAAGGCGGATATAGGCGGGGATGTCCTGATGGATGGGACAGCCCTCGCGGCAGGGTGCGAAGAAGCAGTCCATGAGCGGGACGTGCTCGGGTATCTTGCGGCTGGGGATGGGCTTGACGGGCTTGCGGTACCAGGGGTCGGTCAGCGCGTTTTTCGCGAGCGCCGTGACCGCTGGGACGGACACGCCCTCAAAGCGGGCATAGGGCTCCTTGTCCAATAGCTCCGCGATCTGCTTCATGCGGTTGTAGCCGCCGGGACGCAGGAGGTTCGTGGCCATCGTGATGGGCCAGATACCGGCGCGGAACAGCGCGGCGGCGGAGTGGAAGTCCGCGCCGCCGGAGTAGCTGATGCGCATTTTGCCGTCAAACTCGGCGCTGATGCGGCGCGCGAGCTCGATGGTGAGCGGGAAGAGGGAGCGGCCGGACATATACATCTCCTCGCTCGGCAGCTCCCCGGCCTTGACGTCGACGGGGAAGGTGTTGGTGAGCTTGAGACCGAACTCCACGCCCTTTTCGTCGGCCAGCGCCTGCAGCCGCCGCAGCATGGGGACGGCATCCTCCCACTGGAGATCCTCGAGGAAGTGATGGTCGTCAAAGGCGATATAGTCGTAGCCGAGTGCGTCCAGCGTCCTGCGGGCAAAGTCGTAGCCGAGCAGGGTGGGGTTGCACTTGATATAGGTGTTGAGCCCTTTTTCGCCGATGAGATAGTCGGCGATGCGCTCGATCTCGTCCGGCGGGCAGCCATGCAGCGTCGAGATGGTGACGGAATCGGACACGCCCGCCGTGCGCAGTCCCTCGATGAAGCGGTCGATCTTTTCGGAGCGTATGCCGTCGAGGTTGTAGCCGACGGACATATTGAAGACAAAGCCGTCGGCGCTGCCGAGGCCGTATTTCTCGGAGATGACCTTTAAGACCCTCCACGCCTTGATATACTCGTCCATGGCGTTGGGGACGGTCAGCTCCGTGCTCCATTCGCAGTTGTAGCCCTCGTCATCCGCCTTGATGCAGGGGCGGTTGACGCAGGCGGCAAGCTCCTCCCCATCCATGATCTGGACGGTCTTGAGCTCGAAGAAGCGGCCTCCGGCGGCATAGGCCGCGATGATATTCTGGGCGAGCTGGGTATTCGGCCCTGCGGCGGGGCCGAAGGGCGTTTCCAGCTGCTCGGAGAAGATGGGGAGGCGCTTGTCTCCGGCCTTATAGATGTGGCTCACGCCGAATATGGTGCCGCAGCTCTCGTATTCGTGGCATACGCGGTAGAGAAGCTGGTCATAGGGTATGCCGGTCATCTTTTCACTCATCGGTTCAGATCCCCCCAAAGCCTGCAGGCCGCTTCGTATACGCGGCTGTTCATTTCGTGCTCGTCGAAGCCGACGAATTCACGGTCCTTCATGCGCACCTGTCCGTCCACGACGGTGTGGATGCAGTTGTGTCCCTGGAAGCCGAAGATCATGTGGCCGTCGGCGTTTGCCTCGGAGAACGGCGTGAACGGGCGGTAGTCGAAGACGGCAATATCCGCCGCCGCGCCCGGACGCAGCACGCCGAGCGGCTTCTTGAAGTAGCGCGCGGCTATTTTCGCGTTGTTTTCAAAGAGCATCTCGGTCGATTCGCACCAGCCGACGTTGGGACGGCCGGCGTTGTGGCGCTGGATGATAAGCTCGACCTTGAGGCTTTCGAGCATATCGTGGGTGTAGGCGTCCGTGCCGAGACCGACGAGTATGCCCTTTTCAAACATTTTCAGCACCGGCGCGACGCCGACGGCGTTGCCCATGTTCGATTCGGGGTTCGTCACGCACATGGTATTCGTCTCGGCGATGGTGTCAAGCTCGTCGTCCGTGAGGTAGATGCAATGTCCCAGGATCGTCTTCTCGCCCAGGATGCCGTTTTTGGCAAGGCGGTCGATGGGGCGCATACCATAGCGGTTCCAGCTGTCCTCCATGTCGGTATGACCCTCGCAGACGTGGATGTGGTAGCCGGTGAGGCCGCCGTTCGCGGCGGCCATTTTTTCAAAGGTGCGGTCGGAGATGGTAAAGAGGGCGTGACCGCCGAACATGGCCTTGAGCATATCGTCCTCATGCTCGTGGCAGAAGCGGGCGAAGTCGGCATTCTCGCGTATGCCCTCGTCGCACTTGGCCTCGCCGTCGCGCTCGGAGACCTCATAGCAGAGGCAGGCGCGTATGCCAAGGCGCTTCGTCTCCTCGGCGATGGCGAAGAGGCTGCCGGGTATCTCGCCATAGCTCGCGTGGTGGTCGAAGATGGTCGTCACGCCGTTGCGCAGCGACTCCATGACGGTGATGATGGCGCTGGCGTGCGTCCCCTCGAGGTCAAGGTGGCGGTCGATGTTCCACCACATACCGTCCAGCACCTGATAGAAGGTGTGCGGATCGTAGCCGCGGATGGACAGGCCGCGCGCCAGCCCGGAGTAGATGTGGGTGTGCGCGTTGATGAGACCGGGCATGATAACGCCGCCGTGGGCGTCGAGATACTCCGCCTGCGGATATTGGGCGCGAAGCTGCGCCGTGCCGCCGAGGGCGGATATCGTCCCGCCGTCGCAGAGGACGGCGCCGTCGGCCAGATAGGGCATGGCCGGGTCGCGGGTGAGGACCCTTCCGTTTCCGATGATGAGCATAGAACACCTCCGTAAATGAGAATACGCACAGACGGCGGCCACGCCGCAGCCCGTGCGCAAAGCACTCCCTTTCAGCTCATTTCAATATACCATGTCAAACGCAAACATTCAATAAAAATATAAGATTATTTTTTGAAATTTCGGCGGCGTATGCTATAATGGCGGCATGGAACGAAAAAAAGAAACAGATGCGGGGCGCCGACGCTTTTTCGCCATACTGGCGTCGCCGTCGCTCGCCCTGCACTATACGCACACAACGCCCGCCCTGGAACTGTCTTATCTGCGGCGCATCGGCCTTGACAAGCGCGAGGCGGATGAGCTTCTCGCGCTCATGTGCGAGCGCGGCTGCATGGACGAGGGCGCGCGCGCCCTGCTTGAGACCGGCGGCGATCCGGCGGAAAACGCGCGGCGGCTGCTGGCCGGGCGCGGCACGGTGCGTGAGGATTGAGCGGGAGGAGGAGAACGGATGCCCTTTCCGTCCCTGCAATGTGATCTGACGATACTCCTGGAGAATGTCAACCGCCTGGCGGCGCTGCTGCATGGAGAGGGGCGGCATTTCGCCGCTGTGACCAAGGCGGTGTGCGCCGCCGCGCCCATCGTGGATATGCTGAACCGGAGCGGCTGCGACAGCCTGGCCGATGCGCGCCTCATGAATCTGGCGTCGATGCGGACGACCAAGCCGCGTATGCTCATCCGTCCGGCGCAGCATTGGGAGATCGCGGACGCGGTGGAGTATGCGGATATGAGCTTCGAGTCCGAGATCAGCACCATCGGGCTTCTGGCGGATGAGGCGGCGCGGCGCGGCCGCAGGCACGGCGTCATTCTGGCGCTGGATATGGGCGATCTGCGCGAGGGCTGCTATTTCCGGGACGAGGCGGACATTCTGAAAACGGCGGAGGCGGTGCTGCGCCGTCCGTCGCTGGAGCTGCTCGGCGTGGGAACGAATCTCGGCTGCTTCGGCGGCGTGCGGACGACGGAGGAAAATATGACGGCGCTGTGCGATATCGCGGAGCGGCTGCGCGAGCGCTTCGGCGTGCCGCTGCCGTTCGTGTCCGGGATGACCACGGCGGCGCAGCGGCTGCTCCGCAGCGGGAAAATGCCCGCCGGGGTCAACCATGGGCGCTTCGGCGAGGCCTGGCTCCTCGGCTGGGATTCCGTGGAGGGCTGTGCCGTGCCGGGGCTGCGCCCCGATGCCTTTACCTTCTCCGCGCAGCTCATAGAGGCCAAAACGAAGGACTCCAGGCCCGTGGGCGAGATCGGCGGCGACGCCTTCGGCCATGTGACGCACCGGCCGGATCTCGGCCCCATGCGCCGGGGGCTGCTGGCCTGCGGCGCGCAGGATGTGGACCGGGAATGCCTGCTGCCGGCCGACGGCCGCATTTCCATCGTCGGCGGGAGCAGCGACCATACCATCGTCCGGCTGGACGACGCGCCGGAGCTGGGCGTGGGCGATGTGCTGCACTTTCATATGCGCTACGGCGCGCTTCTGCGCGCGAGCACGAGTCCCTATGTAAAAAAGGAATATATCGGACTATGAAAAAAACGATCGCGGTCATGCTCCTGCTCGCGCTGCTGGCGGGGCTGGCTGCCTGTGGGAAAAAAGAAAACGGGAGCGGCGCGGCCGCCGTATCCTCGGCATCGTCGGGCAGCTTCTGTATCGCCGTGAGCGAGGCGCCGGACAGCCTCAACCCTTTTGCGGCGGACAGCGAGCTTTCCATGGAGATCTTCCGGCTCGTCTATGACCCGCTGTGGCGCATGAACGAAAACTATGAGCCGGAAAACTGCCTCGTGGAGAGCTATGACACCTCGAGCGACAGGCTGACCTGGACGATACGCCTGCGGCAGGACGTGACCTTCTCGGACGGTACGCCGCTGACGAGCGCCGACGTCAAATTCTCGTGGGAGCTTTTCCGTATGCGCGACGCGGATGCGGCGGTGCAGCTTGACGGCATCAGCTCCATCAAATGCCCGGATGATTGGACGCTCGTCATCACGACGGAGAGCGTCAAGGGCGATATGCTCTACGGCGAGATACCCATCCTGCCGGAGCATATCTGGAGCGCCTACAGCTCCGACCCCGCCTCCATGGACAACAGCGCCATGATCGGGAGCGGCCCCTTCATCTACCACGCCCCGACGCTCGCGGCGGGCGAGGTGCAGCAGGAGTGGACGCTCGCGGCGCGCAGCGACTATTTTGCCGGACGCTCCACGCTGGACAGCGTGAGCTTCCGCTGCTATGAGTCGGCGTTCCAGTCTGCGGATGCGCTGGCGGACGGGCTTGTGGATGCCTGCATGTCGCTGTCGGACGGGCAGCTTTTCTCGCTGTCGGGCACCTACGGCGTGGAGACCTTCGCGGTGCAGGGGCCGGGACGCGGCTGGTGCGAGCTTGTGATGAATACGGCCTCGGGCGCGCTTTCGGATGCCGTCGTGCGCGAGGCGATGCTCTATGCCATCGACCGCGAGCAGATATTCTCCATGGGCTTCGGCGGCATCGGTGTATACGGCGACGGCTTCATCGAGCCGAACTCGCCGTTTTATCTCGACGCGGCGACGCGCTATGGCTTCGATCCAAGCCGCGCGACCTCTATCCTGTCCTCGTCGCTGTATCAGGAATACGACGGCGACGGCATACTCGAATCAGCCGACAACACCCAGCAGCTCTCCTTTACGATGTATTCGACGAACGACGTGTGGGCGACGGCGGCGGCGTCCATTCTCGTGCGCGACATGGGGGAGATCGGCATCGAGCTCAATTGGACGACCCTGACGGAGGACGAGCTGCAGAGCCGTTTCCGTGCGGGCGGGGACTGGGACATCTGCCTCATCCGGCGCGACGGCAGCCGCGACCCGCAGGACGAGGCGCGCTTGTATGCCAACAGCGCGGCGGAGAGCGGCTGGCAGGATGCGCAGTATGACGCGCTGTACAGCCAGCTTGCGGCCTGCATCGACCCCGCGCAGAAGGCGGAGCTCTGCCGCAGTCTGCAGAACGTCTTTATCGAAAGCTACCCCGGCGCGGTGCTGGGCTATGGCACGGCGGTGCAGGCCATCCGCGCCGATTTGTGGACGGGCTACGGCGCGCTGACGGGCACGCTCGGCGGCCTCTTCGGCACGGGCTGCATCCGCATATACATGGAGCTCACGCCCGCCGAGGCCGGGACGGTCGAGGCGAGCGGCGAGCCGGAGACCGGGACTGAGACCGAGAGCACGGTCGAGACCGAGCAGCCAAGCGGCGTGGAAACACCGGCGCCGATGGCCACGGCCGTGCCGCTTGAATAAGTTGACATAACACAAAGCCGGAGGACTTGTTTCCTCCGGCTTTTCTACGCATATAAAGTTTACATAATATAAATATCGCTCACTCGCCGTCGCGCGGCGTGCAGCCGCCGCTTTTGCGGCGCTGGCGGACGCATTCCGTCAGCAGAAACTCGATCTGGCCGTTCACGGAACGAAAATCATCCTCCGCCCAGCGCGCAAGCTCGGCATACAGTGCCGGGGACAGGCGCAGCAGGAGCTGCTTTTTTTCGTTCTTCTCCGCCATCAGTACAGGCTTCCGGAGTTGACGACGGGCTGCGCGTCGCGGTTGCCGCAGAGCACGACCAGCAGATTGGACACCATCGCGGCCTTGCGCTCCTCGTCAAGCTGGACGACGTTGTTCTCGCCAAGGCGTTCGAGCGCCATCTCCACCATGCCGACTGCGCCGTCCACGATCATCTTGCGGGCGTCGATGATGGCGCTGGCCTGCTGGCGCTGGAGCATGGACGCGGCGATCTCCGGCGCATAGGCGAGGTAGGTGATGCGCGCCTCCAGTATCTCGAGCCCCGCGACATCGACCTTCTGCTGGATCTCGGCGCGGATGCGATCGGCGACCTCCTGACTTGACCCACGGAGGCTGCCCTCGTCGGCGAAGCCGTCGCCCGTCGTGTCCACGTTCGGCGCAACGTCGTAGGGATAGATACGGACGATGTTGCGGAGGGCGCTGTCGGTCTGGATGGAGAGGAACTCGACGTAGTTATCGACGTTGAATACCGCCTTGGCGGTGTTGACGATGCGCCATATCACGACAATGCCGATCTCGACGGGGTTGCCGAGGCAGTCGTTGATCTTCTGCTTGTTGTTGTCGAGGGTCATTACCTTGAGGGAGAGCTTGCGGCTCGCCGTCCCCGTGCTCACGGATGCTTCAGGCTGGCCGGGGAGCTTGACGCTGCTCGTGGAGCCGGTGGAGGGACTTGTTCCGGCGGCGGGATTGACGGCGGTGCAGAACGGGTTGACGAAGTAGAAGCCCTCGCCCTTGAGCGTGCCGATATAGCGGCCAAACAGCGTCAGCACCATGGCCTCCTGCGGCTTGAGCACCTTGAGCCCCGGCCACGGCAGCCAGCCGATGCAGAGATAGACACAGGCGATGACCAGCATGGCGATGCCTGCTGTTCTGTTTCGCTCCATCACGATGCCGGACAGCACACACAGTACGATCGCCGCAAGGTAGAGCGCAACGCTCGCGACCAGCACGGTCATGCCGTTCTTCCGGCCGACAAGCAGCCGCTCCTCCGTATTGTTCTGGATATTCTCGTTCATATCGAGCCTCCTTGTATCTTTATGATATCATTATGATATCACATCTTCGCCCAATGTCAAGCAAAACCGCCCGGTCAAGCGACCGGGCGGAGATTGGGGATTAGCTTACGCCTTTTCCGATCCTTGCGGCGGCGTAGGCGGCGGTGAGCAGCTCGGTGATGGGCATGGCGAACCAGAGGGAGGACGCACCGGCCAGCGAGGGGAGAAGCAGGATCAAAATACCGCTGACGACGAGGCCGCGTGCCACCGACACGGTAAAGGCCGCCTTTGGCTGCATGACGGCTTGGAAATAGTAGGTCGAGAAGATGTTGAACGGCAGCAGCAGGAACGAGAGCGCATAGCTGCGGACGATGGCGGGAGCCATTGCCAGAATTTCCGGCGTGGGCGACATGAAGACACGGATGTAGAAGTTCGGGAACGCCATGCTGATGGCCGTCCAGAATACGCCGAAGAACGCCGTCGTCCAGAGCGCCAGCCGCAGCGTCTCGCGGATACGCCCGCTGTTGCCCGCGCCGTAGTTGGTGGAGATGATGGGCTGCGCCGCCTGCCCCACACTGTAGGCGCTGCACTGGACAAAGGTGCTGACCTGAATGACGGGACCGTAGATGGCAAGCGCGTTTGCGCCGAGCCAGCGCATGATCTGGCGGTTGAAAAGCACGGTCAGAATGCCCATGGCCACGTCGATGAAGAAGGTGGAAAAGCCCGTGACGGATATTTCGCGGAGCTTGCGGAGAAGCCCCTCTGGCCTCACGAGCCGGAGCGTGTTCTTCCGGCGTACAAAGTGTGTCAGCATGACGAGAAACGAAATGCCGGAGCCGATGGCGGTGGCAAGCCCTGCGCCGTAGACGCCCATGTCACAGGGGAACACGAAGATGTAGTCCCCGAATACGTTGAAGATACCGCCGGACAGCACGGCGAGCGTCGCAAGACCGGGGTCGCCGTCGTTGCGCAGAAATGCCGCGAGCATTTGGTTGAACAGGAAGAGCGGGAACACATATTTGATGGGGCGCACATATTCCTGCGCGAGCGGGAGCAGCGCAGCGTCCGCGCCGAAGAAGCGCAGCAGCGGGCGCTCAAAGCTGAGCAGTCCGAGCCATGCGAGTACGGCCAGCGCCACCGAGCCGATGACCGCCGCCGTGAAATACTGGTTTTCGTCTCCGCTGTGCTCACCGCCGCGCTTGGTGCTGAAAATGACGCTGCCGCCGATGCCCATGAGCAGACCGAGGCTGTAGATGATGTTCCACACCGGCGCGACCACGGCCAGCGCCGCCGTGCCCTCCGGCCCTTGATACTGGCCGACCATCGCCGTGTCCACGATGGAGTAGATGGACGAGACCATGGCGCTGCCAAAGGCGGCGGAGAGGTATTTGAAATAAAGTGTTTTAATGCGTCCGTTCAGAAGCTCCATGTTAGATTCCTCCTTTTGCACGAAAAAAGCCGGATAGGGAACAGACATTTCAGTCTGCGCCTTATCCGGCTGCTGTTTCTTTAGAACAGATAGCCCTCCGAGCGAGCTGCGCAAGCATAGCACAAGTGCCGCGCTATGTCAAGCGCTTTGTTTCCGTTGTGCGTCAGAAGCCGAGGCCGCCGAGGTTGAGGCCGCCGGTGAGGCGGCTCATGGACTGCGAGGAGGCGTCGTCCGCCTGCTTGAGCGCCTCGTTGACCGCGGCCATCACCATGTCCTGGAGCATTTCCACATCGTCGGGATCAACGCATTCGGGGTCGATGACGATCTCGGAGATGCGGTGCTTGCCGTCCACGGTGGCCTTGACCATGCCGCCGCCGGACTGCGCCGTGTAGCTCTGGTTTTCAAGCTCCTCCTGCATTTTCAGGAGATCCTGCTGCATTTTCTGTGCCTGCTTCATCATGGCCGCCTGATTCATGCCGCCCTGAAATCCGCCGCGATAGCCTTTTGCCATATTTCTGTCCTCCTATGGTTTCAATCCTCTTTGAAGTTTGCAAATCGGGAAAGTCCGGCCAGCTTCGCCTCGTCGGGCTTGCGCTCGGCGGCGGCCTGCTCAATGATGCTGACGCTGATGTCGCGGCCGCAGAGCTCGCTGGCGTGGCGCTGGATGACGCTTTTGACCTCGGCGCGTTCGAGGCTCGTCTGCGCAAAGGGGTTCGTCACACGGATCGTCAGCGTCGCGCCGTTCAGCTCGCCTGTCGTCTGGGAGCCGGACAGCAGCAGCGCGTAGATATAGGTTTCGAGCTTCCCCTCCAGGCGGGGCAGCAGCCGCTCCCACAGGCCGCCGTCCGCGGCCGGCGCTGCGGCGGGAGGCGGGGCTTGCCGCACGGGTGCGGGCGGGATGTCCTCCGGCGGCGCATAGTCGTCATCCGGCAGAGGCGGACGTTCATAGTCGTCGGGGTCGGAAATGGGCGGCTCATCCTGCTTTGCGGCGGGTGTTGGTGCAGGTGCGGCTGTAACCGCAGCCGCAGATGCGGCAACGGGAACGCCGCTGGCCACGGTGCGCTCCAGCCGCGCCACACGCGCCCGCAGAGCGGGCAGCCCCTCGCCGCAATCGGGGACGCAGAGGCTCACAAGGCAGAGCTCCGCACTGCGCCGCGGGCTGGCGCTGCCGGTGGGGGCGTTCTCAATGACGGTCAGATCGGCCAGAAGCTCCGCGCCGCTGATGCTCCTGGAAAAGCGCAGCAGCGTTTTCATCGGCCACGCGCCGCTGATGAGCGAGGCGCAGCCCTCCGGCGCGACCTGCGTCAGCAGGACGTCGCGCAGCAGCGTTCCGAGCTCGTCCAGAATGCCGGCGGGGTCCTTGCCCGCCTGCCACAGGGCGTTGAAGATGGTGAGTGCCCGTTCGCTGTCGTGGGCGCATACTGCCTCCAGCAGCTCGGCGGTCTTCTGGCCTCCGGCAAGCCCCATGGAGGAGAGGACGGTCTCCTCGTCAATGTGGACGGCGGCGGAGCACTGATCAAGCAGGCTCAGGCCGTCGCGCATACCGCCGTCGGCGAGTCGCGCCAGAAGCTGGGCGGCATCCTCCGTCAGCTCCATGCCCTCCTGTCCGGCGACCCAGAGCAGCCGCCCCGCGATATCGGCGGGGGCGAGGCGTTTGAAGCTGTGGCGCTGGCAGCGGGAGACGATGGTCGGCAGGACTTTGCGCAGCTCGGTCGTGCAGAGGATGAACATGAGATGCTCCGGCGGCTCCTCCAATATCTTCAGCAGGGCGTTGAACGCCGCCGTCGAGAGCATATGCACCTCGTCGATGATGTACACGCGCTTCTTCACGCTCGCCGGGGAGAACACGGCCTCATCCCGCAGGGCGCGGACGTTGTCCACGCCGTTGTTGGAGGCGGCGTCCAGCTCCACAACGTCCATCACACTGCCGTCCAGTATGCCGCGGCAGGCGGCGCACTCGTTGCAGGGACTGCCGTTCACGGGATGCTCACAGTTGACGGCGCGCGCCAGTATCTTGGCGCAGGTCGTCTTGCCGGTGCCGCGCGTGCCCACGAAAAGATAGGCATGGGAGAGACGGCCGGTCTCGACCTGCGTTTTGAGCGTTTCCGTGATATGCCCCTGTCCGACCACGTCGTCAAAACGCCGCGGTCTGTATTTGCGGTAGAGCGCCTGATACATATAAATAACTCCGTATGAAAGATCACTAAGGGAACGCCGTGCGATGCGGCGTTGCCGAAAAAGAAAAGAAGCTGTACACCCGCCTTTGAGCACACGATACATCCGTTACCACAGCAGTTAGCTCAGATCCGGCTACCTTAGCGTCACACAGGTGGCCCCGCTTAATGCTGCTCGGTTCCCCGCCTGACATGGTTCACAGGTTCCCGTTGCGCAAGACCGAACCATCAACGCCACTTTCTGCGGTCAGACGACACATCGTATACCCGGGGGCGGGAATTCATCCCCGCTGTAGCGGATTGCGGGCGAAGGGCACCGCTGGCTCCCCGACTAGTACAGCTTCAAGAGTTATTATACACAATTCCGAAAATTTTTCAATAGGGCTTTACAAAAAGAAAAAATGTGCTATAATACTCAAGCGGCTCAAAAGAGCCGCAAAGATGTGGGGGCGTAGCTCAGCTGGGAGAGCGTTCGGTTCGCATCCGAGAGGTCGAGGGTTCGAATCCCTTCGTCTCCACCAAGAAACTGGCAATCACCTGTGGTGATTGCCAGTTTCTTTATGTCTCACTAAAAACCGTCCCGGCTGCGCCGCGGGCTAAAAGGACCTGTCAAGAATCATGGACAGACAGAAGAGCGAAAAGGCGATCGAGCCTAGGCAAAAGAAAACGCTGCCACAAAATGACTGCGTTTCTGAACTTCTTTGAGAGATTTTGAACTTCTTTGAGAGGGAGTATGCGCCATCGGAGACCGGCTTGAAAGATGTTATGAAGTTGCTATTCTGTTTTTGAAAGCTGATTTTCAAAAGTTACAGTTTCGCTAAAAGACGCATTTGAGTTGATGAAACCATTGAAAACACTGGATTTTTTTGTGTAAAATCAAGCCTGCAAAATGTTGCACATCACTTGTTGCACTTTCGCTTGGAAATCATCAAGTGAAAATGGCTTTGTTGCACACACATTGCACTATCAAAAAGATGAGATCTACACGAGGGGGGACAACAAAAAAGGGAACCGCTTTCGCAGCTCCCCAAAAGTGCAGTAATATCAACGCTTTGCTTATTCGCCGAAATAGCGCTTGAGCAGTCCGGCGAGGGCTTTGCCGTGTCTCGCCTCATCGCGGGCCATTTCATGGACGGTGTCGTGGATGGCATCGAGGTTGAGCGCCTTGGCGCGCTTCGCGAGGTCGGTCTTGCCGGCGGTCGCGCCGTGCTCCGCCTCCACGCGAAGCTCCAGATTCTTCTTGGTGCTGTCCGTCACGACCTCGCCGAGAAGCTCGGCAAATTTCGCGGCGTGCTCCGCCTCCTCATAGGCGGCCTTTTCCCAGTACAGCCCGATCTCGGGATAGCCCTCACGGTGCGCCACGCGCGCCATCGCGAGATACATTCCGACCTCGGAGCATTCGCCCTCAAAGTTGGAGCGCAGATCGGCCATGATATCCTCCGGCGCACCCTGCGCCACGCCGACGACGTGCTCGGAGGCCCAGGCCTTTTCGCCCTCCTCCTGACGGATGAACTTTTCCGCCGGCGCTTTGCACACCGGGCAGGCTTCCGGGGGCGTGTCGCCCTCGTGAACATAGCCGCAAACGCTGCATACCCATTTTGCCATTGTCATATCCTCCTGAAATTATATTTTGTCAGCCATTGTTTTAAGAATTATTCCTAAAATGATTATAACATAGATTTGCCGCTTGTCAATAGGAAGCGGTGATTTTTTGCACTTCCTGAGGCAAAGTTGCTATTTACATTGCGTGGCTTTTCCTGTATAATACTTCCCGTTATCAATAAGAGGAGAACGGACGAGAGAATGGAAAACGAATTTTGCCACACGCTGGCCGAGCTTCGCAAGACGCGCGGCTTGTCCCAGCGTCACGCTGCCGCCGATCTGCAGATCAGCCAGGCGCTGCTGTCCCACTATGAAAACGGCGCGCGCGAGCCGGGGCTTGCCTTTGTGTGCCGCGCCTGCGACTACTACGGCGTGACGGCGGACTATTTGCTCGGGCGCGAGAGCCGCGCCGACGCCAGCCGCGCCACGGACAGCCAGCTCAGGAATATTGCCGCCCAGCTCCGCGAGCTGGCGGATATCGCGGAGAGCTATACGAAATGAAACAGGAAAACATACGCAACTTCTCTATCATCGCGCATATCGACCACGGAAAATCCACCCTCTCCGACCGGCTCATCGAGCTGACTGGCGCGGTGGACGAGCGGCAGATGAGCGATCAGATACTGGACAACATGGATCTCGAGAAGGAGCGCGGCATCACCATCAAGGCGCGTGCCGCGACGCTCTACTGGAAGGGCTATGAGCTGAACCTCATCGACACGCCGGGGCACGTCGACTTCAACTACGAGGTCTCGCGCTCGCTGGCGGCGTGCGAGGGCGCGGTGCTGGTCGTGGACGCCTCGCAGGGCGTGGAGGCGCAGACCTTGGCCAACACCTATCTCGCGCTGGACAGCGATCTGGAGATACTGCCGGTCGTCAATAAGATCGATCTGCCGGCCGCCGACCCCAAGGCCGTCAAAACCGAGATCGAGGACATCATCGGCATCCCCGCCATGGATGCGCCGGAGATCTCCGCCAAGACCGGCCTGAACGTCGAGAGCGTGCTTGATGCCATCCTCACGACCATCCCCGCGCCCAAGGGCGACCCGGACGCGCCGCTCAAGGCGCTGGTGTTCGACAGCCAGTACGACAGCTACCGCGGCGTCATCGTCCTCATCCGCCTCAAGGAGGGACGGCTGCGCCGCGACATGGACGTGAGATTCATGGCGACGGGCGCGAGCTACCGCATCGTGGAGCTTGGGCGGCTGCTGCCGACGCGCTTTGAGCCCTGCGACGAGCTCATTGCCGGCGAGGTCGGCTATTTCACCGCGAGCATCAAAAACGTCCGCGACACCCAGGTCGGCGACACCGTCACGGACGCGGAAAACCCGGCGGACGAGCCGCTGCCCGGCTACCGCCCGGCACGCTCTATGGTCTACTGCGGCATATATCCCGAGGACGGATCGAAATATCCCGACCTGCGCGACGCGCTCGAAAAGCTGGAGCTGAACGATTCCTCGCTCCATTATGAGCCGGAGAGCTCCGTGGCGCTGGGCTTCGGCTTCCGCTGCGGCTTCCTCGGTATGCTCCATCTTGAGATCGTGCAGGAGCGGCTGGAGCGGGAGTTTGACCTCGACCTGGTGACGACGCTGCCCTCCGTGGTCTATGAGCTTGAAATGACGGACGGCTCCGTCCTCCACATCTCGAACCCTCACGACTTCCCGAACGCCGGGTCGATCGCGGAGGCGCGGGAGCCATATGTGCATCTCTCTATCATCACGCCGAACGAGTTCGTTGGCAACATCATGCCGCTGTGTCAGGATCGCCGCGGCGTGTACCGCGATATGCAGTATCTTGACCAGCGGCTCGTGGAGCTGCGCTATGAGGTGCCGCTCGGCGAGATCATCTATGACTTTTTCGACACCCTCAAGGCGCGCACCAAGGGCTATGCCTCCATGGACTACGAGTTTTCCGAGTACAAGCCCTCCGATCTCGTCAAGGTCGATCTGCTCCTCAACGGCGATCAGGTGGACGCGCTGAGCTTCATCGCCCACCGCGACAAGGCCTATCCCCGTGCGCGGCGGCTCTGTGAAAAGCTCAAGGAGAATATCCCGCGCCAGCTCTTTGAGGTGCCCATCCAGGCCGCCATCGGCGGCAAGATCATCGCCCGAGAGACGGTCAAGGCCATGCGCAAGGACGTGCTCGCCAAGTGCTACGGCGGCGATATCACCCGCAAGAAGAAGCTGCTCGAAAAGCAGAAGGAGGGCAAGAAGAAAATGCGCTCCCTCGGCTCTGTGCAGCTCCCGACCGAGGCTTTCCTCGCCGTGCTCAAGCTGGATGAGTAAAGCTGACAGAGCTGTGCTCCCTCACGGCTCGCCTGGGGCGGGGGCACCGTAATATCCGAATGCAAACCGCACTGGAAAGGTGGTACGCTTGTCTTTTTCGTCGCTTTATTTCCTCTTTTTTCTTTTCCCGGCGTCTGTTGTAAGCTATGCGCTGGCAAACCGCATCTTCCGGGGAAATATCAATGTCCTGAACGTTCTTCTCTGCCTGTTCTGGCTGCCCTTCTACTGCGTGGCGGGATCGCAGTCCGTGCTGGTGGTTTTGGTGCTGGTGCTCGGAAATTATCTGATCGCCTATGTTGCAAGAATGACCCATCGTGTCTTCCTGTACATAGGGATCGCGCTGGATGTCATCGTGCTTGCGATATTCAAATATCCGCAGGCTATCGCCAATGCGCTGAGAAGCACCGAACCGCTCACGGCGCTGTTCCCGCTGGGCATATCCTTTATCATCTTCCACTGCATCTCCTATCTTGCCGACAACCTCCGAGAGAGGCAGTGGGGTTCCGACAAAGGTGAGGCGCAGGAATTCCTGTTTTTTGCGACCTATGTGCTGTTCTTCCCGAAGCTCATCCAGGGGCCGATCGTGCGTTATGCGGATATGCGGCCGGAGCTGGAGGCGCGGAGCTTCGGCTTTGATCAGCTGTGCAGCGGCTGCGAGCGCATTCTGGTCGGGCTTGTGAAAAAGGTTCTGATCGCCGACCAGCTCGGCGCGATCGTAAGCGCTATGCCGGTGCCGGGAAGCATGGATGTGGCCACCGCATGGCTGGGTGTGCTGGCGTTCGGACTGCAGCTGTATCTTGATTTCTCCGGCTATTCGGACATGGCGATCGGTGTGTCGCGGATCTTTGGCTTCCACTTCGGGGAGAACTTCAATTTCCCCTATTCCAGTACCTCGGTCACGGAATTCTGGCAGCGTTGGCATATCTCCCTCGGCGCATGGTTCCGGGAATATGTATATATCCCTCTGGGCGGCAGCCGCAGGGGAAGCGTATACCTCAACGTTTTTATCGTTTTCCTGCTCACCGGTATGTGGCACGGCAATACCTGGATATACACCTGCTGGGGTCTGGCATACGGCGTTATCTGCGTTCTGGAGCGCACGCCGCGGTATAAGCGGCTGCAGAGCGGGCGCTGGTTTTCCGCCGTCGGCTGGGTGTATACCACGCTGGTCGTTTTTATCGGCTGGCTGTGCTTCCGCCTGCCCTCTCTGGGAAGCTTTTTCCTGTATATTAAAAATATGCTCGGACTTGGGATCGGGGAGCTGTCCTACACATGGCGGTATTTCCTCACGCCGCGGAGCATCACGCTGCTGCTCGTTTCCATTCTGGGCATATATCTCTGCGGCCGCGAGAAAATTCGATCGCTGTATCAGAGGCTCATGCAGAAGCCGCTGTGCGTGCTGCTGAAATACCTTCTGCTGCTGGCGCTGTTTGCGCTGTGCTATGCGGCGATCCTGACGGATGGCTATCAGCCGTTCCTCTACTTCCAGTATTAAGGGGGCGCGTGACATGAAAAAGGTAAGAATGATTTTCGTTGTGCTGCTTGCCGTGTGCATCGCCCTGCCGCTGCTGTGCTTCAATTTCAAGAAGGGTGCGGTGTCGGAGATCGACAACAAGGTTCTGACGGATCTGGATCTTTCTCAGGGGCTGGACGTGGAAAATGTGGCGTTCTATATCGACGACCGCATGGGTCTGCGCGCCCAAATGCTGAATATCTATCAGGTCATCAACGACCGGCTCTTCCATGAGATGGAGCATCCCAACTACTGCTATGGAAAGGACGGCTATGTGTTCTTCCAGGGGCTCACGGAAAACACGGCCGGCGAGGATTTCATCCGCGAGTTCTGCGCATACCTTTCCCGTATGCAGGAATATTGCCAGAGCCGGGGCGTGCCGTTCATCTACTGCCTTACCCCGTCGAAGTCCACGGTGTATTCGCAGTATCTGCCCGAGGGATACATCTACAGAAACGACTTTCTCTCCTGTATGTACAAGTATCTGGAGCTCTATGATATCAATTATGTGGACAATGCGGCCTATCTGACCGAGGTTGCCAAGGACGAGCAGATATTCAATGTGAAATACGATGCCGGCCACTGGAACGACCTGGGCGAGTTCTACGGCATGAACAACATTCTGACAAAGGTGCGCGAGTATTTCCCGTCGGTGCAGCTGCTGCAGCTCTCGGACTACGAGATAGAGGAGGTGGAGGAGACCTCGCTGACCTCCTCCTATTTTGCCATATCCGAGATGGTGCCGGTGTTCCGCTATGTGAACGAGGACAAGGTCACCTATCTGACGGATCAATATGATGATCTCCGGATCTCAGACCACTATATCTACTCCATATCGCAGACGGATCGGAGCGATGAGGAGCTCCCCACGGTGCTCTTTTTCCAGGGCTCCTATTTCAACCGCAATACGGAAATGTTCAATTTCGCCTTTGGCGAGGACTGCTCCATACACAACTACGAGAACGTGCTGGATTTTGATTATTATTTTAACATCTTCCAGCCGGACTGCGTGATCTTTGAGACGGCCGAATATGCGACCACCACCCAGTATTTCAACCTTGAAAAAATGGCCTCCAAGACGCTCAATGCGCCGCTTGAGGATCGCGATCTGTCCCGTTCATATGAGATCAAGGTCACGGACGGCCGTGCGTCAAAGCTGTCAGAGCTTAGCTTTTGGCAGGAGGAGGGCAGCCGGCTTGTCACCATGACCGCCGTAACGCAGGATGAATACAAGTCCGGCTATTATCTCAGCAAGGGATATATCTATGACCTGGAGGTGAGCGGGAAAACTATCTCCCTCACCGCGGATTCGGAGGATTCCGACCTGCGCTCCGGCACGCTGTACCTCTTCTGGTAACACCGCCGCGCAGGACATCAAAAAGCTCCCCATCGCCGTTTTGCCGGCCGTGGGGAGCTTTTATACGGTTTGAAGTGGTTTAGATCAGATTGCTCGGAATAAAACAGTTATCCGCATCGATCGGTATTGGTTCCTCGCACATACAGAGGATGCCGCCATTGCCGCGCTTCAAGGAAGCCTTATCGATCACGCTGTACTTTTTGACCTCACGGCGGTCGGGCGCAGCACTCTTTTTGATTTCTAACGGATGAATGACATCGTTTTCCTCCACAAATAAATCAATTTCCTTTGCGTTGGAATCCCGGAAGTAGGTGAGGTTTACCCTGGCCTTTGCGTAGGCGTAGTTCTTGACAAGCTCCATCACAACATAGTTCTCGTAGTAATGACCGCTTGCAGCGCCGTTCCGCAGCGTGTCCGGCGTCAGCCACATGGAAAGATACGCACAAAGCCCCGTATCGCAGAAGTACAGCTTCGGCGTTTTACTGAGGCGTTTCAGCTCATTGTTGGAATAGGGGGCTAACAGATAGAGGATGTTCAACCCAACGAGAATTTTCAGCCATTCCTTTGCGGTGCTCGGCGCAATATCGGCAGATTCAGCCAGTGTTGTATAATTGACCTGCTCGGACACAAGAGAGGCACAGCCCACAAGGAATTTGCGGAAACGAACCGTATCGGTAATGCCGCCTGCCTCGGCAACATCACGCATCAGATAGGTGTCGATATAGGAATTGAAATACTCCTGTCTGAGTTCGTCATCCACGCCCTGCACCTGCGGCATACCGCCCTCCCAAATGTGCCTGAATACCTGGACTACATCATTTTTGGGGAGCTTCCGCTGTCTAGCCTGTAAGGCGGCAAGCGAAAAATCCAGATCCGTATCGAACACAAGTCCGGCTTTTTCTCTTGCAGATAAGCTATAAAGCTCCAGGATACCGATTCTTCCGGCAAGGGTCTCACGCACTTTTTTCATCATGTTGTACTGCTGTGAGCCTGTGAGCCAAATAAGACCCTTTTCATCACTCTCGTCGCAAATGATCTTGATCTGCTCGAACAGCTCCGGTGCTTTCTGTACCTCGTCAATGAGGATAGGCGGCTTATAGGTCTGAAAGAACAGCACGGGGTCAGACTGTGCAAGCTCTCTTGCCATTGTGTTGTCCATCGTAACATAGGTCCTGCTGCTATCGGCAAGGTGCTTTAACATCGTCGTTTTGCCGACCTGCCTTGCACCCGTAACAAGGATAACCTTGAAAAAATCATTGAGCTTTAAGAATCTTCTTTCAAGCTCTCGTGTAATATATACCATAATGTAGCTCCGTGTTTTTAGGATAATCTATGATTGATCGCATTTTATCATGATTTTGCCCATTTCGTCAAGAGAGTATACGCAGGCTGGCACATATCGCTTGCTCAAAAATCCGACGAGACGCAAAAAGCTCCCCATCGCCGTTTTGCCGGCCGTGGGGAGCTTTCCCTTATTCAACTTCAATGCTGCCGCCGTCGGCGAGGGTCTTGCCGTCGAGCAGGATCAGCTTCTCGGCGAGCAGCCGCGCAAAGCCGCTGATGACGGCGGAGGAACAGATAAGCTCCTCTGCGTTCGACACCGCAAGCTCCGTCGCCTCCTCGTGGTCAAGAAGCTGGTCGCTGGCGGTGCGCACCTGCTCGACAAAATAGCGGGCGGCCATATTGTGCCGCGCGGCGTAGGACTCATAGGCGGCGCGTACCACCGCCTCATCCTCGCCGTCGGGCAGCAGCGTCTGTATCATCGACATATTGAGGCTCTGCTTGAGCGTGCATATCATAAGAAGATAGGCGATATGCACCCGGTAATAGCGCTTGCGGCGCGGCGAAGGAAGCAGCCCGCGCCGGACGTAGTTGTTGATGGCCGCGCCGGTGACGACCTGCTCGTCCTTGAGCTCCGGCGGCATATAGTCGAGGTATTCCATAAGCAGGTCCACGACCTGCTCCATATACAGCCCCATGTTGGGTATCTCGTCCCAGCCGGGCAGTCGAAAACGCAGGAGATAGCGCTCCCAGCGGCGCAGCTTTCCCGCGATCAGCTCTTTGTTGTACGGCAAGGCGGCTCGCCTCCTTTTGCCGCATTGTACCACAGGCCGCGCCGGATTGCAAAGAATTTTGTCAGGCGGAATAGTTGACAGCGATATTTAGATGTGTTAATCTAATCTGGCAGATTAGATAAGGAGCTCTGTTTGACTATGTTTGAGATCATTACCGATACATCCGCCAATCTCGACAGCGGACTTTTAAGTGAAAATAAGATCAGCCTCGTTCCGTTCTCGTTCCGCTTCAAGGGCAAGGACAAGACCTGCCTGAATACCGCCGCGTTCCGGCCTGCCGCCTATTATGAGGCCATGCGCCGGGGCGTGCGCGTGACGACCTCGCAAGTGCCGCCCCAGACCTATGCCGACGCCATGCGCAAGCCGCTGCAGGCGGGGCTCGATGTGCTGTATGTCGGGATGTCCTCCGGGATCAGCTCGTCGTTTTACTCTGCCCAGATGGCCGCGGAGCAGCTGAAGCCGTCCTTCCCGGAACGGAAGATCGCCCTTGTGGACACGCTGAGCGCATCACTGGGGGAGGGGCTGCTGGTGCTGGAGGCCGCGCGCTGCCGCAACGCGGGCATGGACGTTGAGGCGACCGCCGCGAGGCTGGAGGAAATGCGCCACCGTATGTGCCAGGTGTTCACCGTCGACGACCTGAAATACCTGCGCGCCACCGGACGGCTTTCCAATCTCAAGGCCGCGCTGGCGACCGTTCTGCAGATAAAGCCGCTGCTCAAGGGCGACACACAGGGCAAGATCGTCTGCTTTGCCCGCAGCCGCGGCCGCGCCCGCTCCATCAGCGAGCTTGCCGCCCAGTATAACAAATACGTCGCCGACCCGCAGGAGCAGACCGTGGGCATCGCCCACGCCGACTGTGCGGCCGATGCCGAGACGCTTGCCGCCCTGCTCCGCGAGAAGAAGCCGCCGAAGGACATCCTGCTCGTCGACTACGAGCCCGTCACCGGCTCCCACGTCGGCCCCGGCGCCCTCGCCCTCTTTTTCCTCGGCGACCCCAGCTTCCGCTCCGCCGAGGAGTGAATTGCCTATTCCTATTTCAGATTTTTGCGCAAAAACGCAAAAAAACGACATAGCCTCCCGACCGCCCGCAGCGTTATGCTGCGGGCGGTTTTGATTTGACATGGATTTTACATTGGCGTGCTTTTTGATTTTACACCGCTTCCTTATGCTGAAGACGTACCGAAAAGGGAAGATTCAATAAATTGAACAAAAGGAGTGTTTCAACATGAGAAGGAAGAAAATTACTTGCTGCGTACTGAGCGTGCTTTGCCTGGCCGGTCTGCTCGCGGGCTGCGGGAGCAGCAGCGGGACGGAGGGCAGCGTCGCCACGGACGGCTCGACCTCCATGGAAAAGGTCATCGGCGCGCTGGGCGAATCGTTCATGAGCGCGAACCCCGACGTGAGCTTCACCTATAACCCCACCGGCTCCGGCTCCGGCATCCAGGCTGTCTCCGAGGGACGCTGCGATATCGGCCTTTCGAGCCGCGCCCTCAAGGAGGAGGAGGCCGCCTCCGGCCTGACCGGCACGGTGCTGGCCTATGACGGCATCGCGGTCATCGTCAACCCGGAAAACCCTGTGTCCGATCTGACGCTTGAGCAGATCGCCGATATCTACACCGGTAAGATCACCAACTGGAGCGAGGTCGGCGGCAGCGACGCCTCCATCGTTCTTATCGGCCGCGAGGCCGGCAGCGGCACACGCGACGGATTCGAGTCCATCACCGGCACCGAGGATGCCTGCCAATACCGTCAGGAGCTCACCTCCACCGGCGACGTGATCACGACCGTATCCCAGAACCCCGACGCTATTGGCTACGCCTCCCTTGCCTCCGTAAAGGACAGCGTCAGGGCACTGACCGTCAACGGCGTCGCTCCCAGCGAGGCGAGCGTCAAGGACGGCAGCTATGTCATCCAGCGCCCATTCGTCCTCGTCACCAAGGACGGCACGGCGCTCTCCGACGCGGCGCAGGCCTTCTTCGACTATGCCACCAGTGCCGATGCCGCTGAGATCATCGCCGCCGCCGGTGCGGTCGCGGCCAATTGAGAAATGCGCGGGACGGCGGTCTGACGACCGCCCCTTCGCCGTTGGAGGTGAGAGCATGAACAAAAAGCTTTTGGAAAAGATCATACACGGCATCTTCCTGCTGCTCGGCCTCGTGACGGTCGGCTGCGTGCTGCTGGTGAGCGTCTATTTGATCGTCTCCGGTCTGCCCGCCATCCGTGAGATCGGCCTTGTCAAATTTCTCTTCGGCAAGACCTGGGCTTCAACGGCGGCCACGCCGTCCTACGGCATACTGCCGTTCATACTCACGAGTATTTACGGCACGGCGGGCGCCATCGTGCTGGGTGTGCCGGCCGGCTTCCTGACGGCGGTGTACATTGCCAAGCTCGCGCCGCCCCGTGTCCGCGATATCATGCAGGTCGCCGTGAGTATGCTCGCCGGTATCCCCTCGGTCGTCTACGGCCTTGTCGGTATGCTGGTGCTCGTGCCCGGCATACGCCGCGTGTTCAACGTGCCGGACGGCGCGAGCCTGATGGCCGCCATCGTGGTGCTGGCCGTCATGATACTGCCGTCCATCGTCAAGGTGTCGGTCACGGCGCTCGAAGCCGTGCCGAAGGAGTACGAGGACGCATCGCTCGCGCTGGGCGCGACCCCGGTCGAGACCTACTTCCGCGTGTCCGTTCCGGCGGCGCGCAGCGGCATCGCCGCCGCTGTGGTGCTTGGTGTGGGACGCGCCATCGGCGAGGCCATGGCTGTTATGATGGTTTCCGGCAACGCGCCGAATATGCCGGCGCTGTTCGAGAGCGTTCGCTTCCTCACCACGGCGGTCGCCAGCGAGATGTCCTATTCCTCCGGCCTCCAGCAGCAGGCGCTGTTCTCCATCGCGCTGGTGCTCTTCCTGTTCATTATGCTGATCAACGCCGTGCTCAACTTCTTCCTCAAGCGCGGAAGGGGGGCGGGCGCATGAAAGCGAATAACCGTGGCCGCCGCCGTTTGTATGTCGGCTGTATGCGGGCTCTCATGTATATCTCCGCCGCCCTCACCTGTGCGCTGGTTCTCTTCCTCGTCGTCTATGTGCTTGCGCGTGGCATTCCCAACCTGTCATGGGAGTTTCTGACCACCGCGCCGAGCTATCTCTCTGAGCGCATCGGCATTCTGCCCGACATTCTGAACACGCTCTACATTGTGCTGGCCTCCATCGTCATCGTCGTCCCGCTCGGCGTGGGCGCGGCGGTGTATCTCACCGAATACGCAGGCAGCAAAAAGCTTGTCGCTGTCATCGAATACGCGGCGGAAACGCTGTCCGGCATCCCGTCGATCATCTACGGGCTGGTCGGTATGCTGTTCTTCTGCCAGTTCTGCGGTATGAAGACCTCGCTGATGGCCGGTGCGCTCACCCTTGTCATCATGAACCTGCCCACCGTCATGCGGACGACGCAGGAGAGCCTGAAAACCGTGCCGCAGAGCTACCGCGAGGGCGCGTTTGGTCTCGGCGCGGGGCGCTGGCGGGTCATACGGACGGTCGTGCTGCCTGGCTGCGTGGACGGCGTTATCACCGGCTGCATCCTGTCGGTCGGACGCATTCTGGGCGAGTCGGCCGCCCTGCTGTTTACGGCGGGCTTTGCCCATGCGCTGAACGGTCTTGTCAGCGGCCTTGGACGCTCAGGTGCGACGCTGACCGTCGCGCTCTATGTCTACGCCAAGGAGCAGGGCGAGTTCGGCGCGGCCTTCGCCATCGCCGCCGTCCTCATGCTGCTGACGCTGCTTCTCAATCTGGCCGCAGGGCTTGTATCCCGCTATTTCAGGAGGAAAAAAGAGCTATGAGCAATATACTGAGCGCGCAGGAGCTGTGCCTCTGGTACGGCGGCCATCCGGCGCTGAAAAGTATCAATATGGAGATACCGGAAAAAAGCATCACGGCGCTCATCGGCCCGTCCGGCTGCGGCAAGAGCACCTTTCTCAAGACGCTCGACCGCATGAACGACCTTGTGCCGGGCGTGAGGATCGAGGGCAGCGTCCGCTATCGCGGACAGGATATCTATGCGCCGGAGGTGGATGTGAGCGAGCTTAGGCGGCAGATCGGCATGGTGTTCCAGAAGCCGAATCCCTTCCCCATGAGCATCTATGACAACATCGCCTACGGCCCGCGCACCCACGGCGTGCGCAGCCGCGCCCGCCTCGACGAGATCGTGGAGCGCTCCCTGCGCGGCGCAGCCATCTGGGACGAGGTGAAGGATCGCCTGCGCAAAAACGCGCTCGGTCTGTCCGGCGGCCAGCAGCAGCGCCTCTGCATTGCGCGGGCGCTCGCCGTGGAGCCGGAGGTGCTGCTCATGGACGAGCCGACAAGCGCGCTCGACCCCATCTCCACCTCGAAGATCGAGGAGCTCGTCATGGAACTCCGCGAGAACTACACCATCGTCATTGTCACGCACAATATGCAGCAGGCCGTCCGCATTTCGGACACCACCGCATTCTTCCTGCTCGGCGAGCTGGTCGAATACGGCCCCAGCGAGAAGCTGTTTTCCCAGCCGGAGGATAAGCGGACGGAGGATTATATTACAGGGAGGTTCGGATAAATGAGAAGTCGCTTTGACGAGCAGCTTGCCGCCCTCAGCCACGAGCTTATCCTCATGGGCTCGCTCTGCGAGGAGGTCATCGCGCTCGCGGTCACGGCGCTGACCGAGGGCGAGCCGTCTCTCGCCGCCAGGGTCGCGCCGCTGGACGCACAGATCGACCAGAAGGAGCGCGACATCGAGACGCTCTGCCTCAAGCTGCTGCTGCAGCAGCAGCCCGTGGCCGGAGACCTGCGCCAGATCTCCGCCGCGCTCAAGATGATAACGGACATGGAGCGTATCGGCGATCAGGCCGGAGATATCGCGGAGATCGTCCGCTTCCTCGACGGGCGCGGCGCGGAGAACAGCGAGCTGCTGCGCCGCATGGCCAAGGCCGTCATCCAGATGGTGACGGAAAGTGTTGATGCCTATGTAAAACATGATATAATGCTGGCGGAGAAGGTCATCGCGGACGACGACATAGTGGACGGCTGCTTCGACGAGGTAAAGACGCGGCTTATCCAGCGTATCGCCGAGCGCCCGGACGATGGCGCGTATGAGCTTGATCTGCTGATGATCGCCAAGTATTTCGAGCGCATCGGCGACCATGCCGTGAACATCGCCGAGTGGGTCATCTTCTCCATCACCGGCGTTCACAAGAATTCGGAGACAACGGAGACATGAGAGCAGAGGAGGAATGGGCATGATCTGGTGTGTGGAGGACGATGCCAGCATCCGCGATATTGAGGTCTATGCGCTGCGCTCCAGCGGCTATGAGGCGCGGGGCTTTGCCGACGGGGATGAGTTCTGGCGCGCGCTCGGCACGGAGAGGCCGGCGCTCGTCGTGCTGGACATCATGCTTCCCGGCGTGGACGGCATCGAGCTGCTGCGCCGCATGAAGGGCAGCGCCGCACTGCGCGATATCCCTGTCGTCATGGCGACGGCCAAGGGCGCGGAGTATGACAAAATACAGGGACTCGACCTCGGTGCAGACTACTATCTCGCCAAGCCCTTCGGCGTGATGGAGCTCGTGTCCTGCGTGCGCGCCGTGCTGCGCCGCTGCCGGACGGAGACGGACGGGGAGACGCTGCAGTGCGGCGGGCTTGTCGTCCGCACGGACGAGCACAGCGTCACCGCCGGCGGCGTTCGCCTTGCGCTGACGCTCAAGGAGTTTGAGCTGCTGCGCCTGTTTCTGTCTCACCCCGGCACAGCCTTTACCCGCGACGGACTCATGGAGCGCGTATGGGGCACGGACTACTGCGGCGAGAGCCGCACTGTGGATATGCACATACGGACGCTCCGCCAAAAGCTCGGCAGCTACGGCACGGCCATTGAAACGGTGCGCGGCGTGGGCTACCGATGGGAGGGTACGCCATGACAAGAAAGATATTCCGCTCCATTCTGCTGGCGGCGCTGGCCGTGCTGCTTGCCAGTCTGGTCATCATTCTCGGTCTTTTATACGAATACTTCGGCGATGTGCAGGAGAGCCAGCTCAAGGATGAGCTCGGCGTGGCGGCGGCCGCCGTGGAGAGCGGGGGAGATGGCTACCTCGCCGCGCTCGACACCATGTACCGCTTCACCTGGATCGCGCCGGACGGCTCGGTGCTGTACGACACCGATGCAAGCTCCGACACGCTGGAAAACCACGCCGCGCGCAACGAGGTGCGCGACGCGCTGGAGACGGGCGAGGGCGAGAGCGTCCGCTATTCCGCCACGCTGCTGGAAAAGACGATGTATTATGCCCGCCGCCTCGAGGATGGGAGCGTGCTGCGCGTGTCTGTCGCCCGCGCCACCATCGGCGTTCTGCTGCTCGGTATGCTCCAGCCCATCGTCATCGTGCTGGCCGTGGCGCTCGTGCTGTCGGCGCTGCTGGCCAGACGTCTGTCATCCCGCATCGTCCAGCCGCTCAACGGTCTTGACCTCGACCACCCGCTGGAAAACGACGTGTATGAGGAGCTGTCGCCCCTGCTTGGCCGCCTTGCGCACCAGCGCCGTCAGATCGATGAGCAGCTGCGCGAGCTGCAGCGCCGTGCCGACGAGTTCGCCCAGATCACGGCGAGTATGCGCGAGGGACTCGTCCTGCTCGACAATGCCGGGCGCGTTTTGAGCATCAACCCGGCCGCGCAGCGGCTTTTCGGCGCGGACGGCGGCTGTGTCGGGCAGGATTTCCTGACCGTTGACCGCAGCGCCGGCATGAGCCGCGCCATCGAGAACGCCATGTCGGACGGCCACAGCGAGACGCGCAGCGAGCGAGACGGGCGCACGTGGCAGTTTGACGTGAGCCGCATCGACTCCGGGGGCGACAGCGTGGGCGCGGTGCTGCTTGCCTTTGACATCACGGAGCGCGAGAGCGCCGAGCAAATGCGCCGCGAGTTCACCGCAAACGTGTCGCACGAGCTGAAGACCCCGCTTCAGGGCATCATCGGCAGCGCCGAGCTGCTGGAAAACGGTATGGTGAAGCCGGAGGATATGCCGCGCTTCGTCGGCCACATCCGCGCCGAGGCGCAGCGGCTTGTCACGCTCATCGGCGATATCATCCGCCTGTCCGAGCTTGACGAGGGTGTGGAAATGGCCTTTGAGACGGTCGACCTGCTCCCGCTGGCGCAGGAGGCGGCGCGTGACCTGCGGGAGGCCGCCGCAAAGCGCAATGTCAGCATCACGGTCGAGGGCGGGAGCGCGCTCGTATCGGGTGTGAAGCGGCTTCTGTATGAGCTTATCTATAACCTCTGCGACAACGCCGTCAAATACAATGTGGACGGCGGAAGCGTTGCCGTCACGCTCGCCTCGGACGCAGACGGCGTGAGCCTGACCGTCCGCGACACCGGCATCGGCATCGCAGCGGAGCACCAGTCCCGTGTGTTTGAACGCTTCTACCGCGTGGACAAGAGCCATTCCAAGGCCTCCGGCGGCACGGGGCTTGGCCTCTCCATCGTCAAGCACGCCGCCGCCTGCCACCACGCCGCGCTGTCGCTGCAGAGCGAGCCGGGCATGGGAACGAGCGTGGCTCTCCGCTTCCCGCCCGTCCGTTCCTGAGCGCTTTTCGCAGGCCTCCCGCCGCGTTTTCGTCAATCTTCACATAGATGGCGGCTGCGGCGGGATGATTCTTTGGAAAAAGCTCCACTTGCTTTTAGCATTTAAAGTGCTATAATGCAAGCATAACGAAGGCCAAGTGCCATGGGAAAGGAGAAACACATCATGCTGAACCGTATCGCTTCCATCATGCGTATTTCCGCCCAGGGCTTCATGGGTCTGTTTACCTATGCCTATTCCTATTATTACTTTTACTTTAGCCGTTTTTCCCGGCTATCGGCAGGTTGCGCATAGGTTCCGAAACACGTTGGATCCGAGCAGCTTCGCAGATAGCGGAGCTGCTTTTTTCATTATCCAAGGGAAATGCCGTGCGACACACTTCCTGCCGCGTTGTGCGGCATCGCCCGGATTCCAGCTTATTTAATCGCCCAAAAAATTTTTTACATAAGGAGAACACAACCATGAAAAAGCTACTGACCCTGCTTCTGTGTCTGGCCATGCTCGCAGCGCTCTGCGCCTGCGGCAGCAGCACGGACACGACCGAGACCGCCGCCACCACGGAGACGGCCGCCGAGCCTGCGGCGGAGACGACCGCCGAGGACAGCGCCGAGACGACCGCCGAGGGCAAGACCTACACCGTCGGCATCTGCCAGCTCACCCAGCACGTCGCGCTCGACGCCGCCACCCAGGGCTTCATCGACGTCCTGACCGAGGAACTCGGCGACAGCGTCACCATCATCAACCAGAACGCCTCCGGCGACATCCCCACCTGCGCGACCATCGTGAACGGCTTCGTCTCCGACGGCGTTGACCTCATCCTCGCGAACGCGACCCCGGCGCTGCAGGCTGCCGCCGCCGCCACGGAGGACATCCCCATCCTCGGCACCGCCGTTACGGAATACGGCGTGGCGCTCGATCTGACTGACTTTGACGGCACCGTCGGCGGCAATATCTCCGGCACCTCCGACCTCGCCCCGCTTGACCAGCAGGCCGCCATGATCACCGAGCTCTTCCCCGAAGCCAAGACGGTCGGCATTCTCTACTGCTCCGCCGAGGCCAACTCCGTCTACCAGGCCGAGGTCGTCAAGGCCGCGCTGGAGGATGCTGGTCTGACCGTCAACATCTACACCTTCGCCGACTCCAACGATGTCGCCTCCGTCACCGCCAGCGCCTGTGACGAGTCCGATGTTATCTACATCCCCACCGACAACACCGCCGCCTCCTGCGCCGAGGCCATCAACAACGTCGCCGAGCCTGCCGGTGTCCCCATCGTCGCCGGTGAGGAGGGCATCTGCACCGGCTGCGGCGTGGCTACCCTGAGCATCGACTACTACGAGCTTGGCCGCACCACCGGCCAGATGGCTGTGCGCATCCTGCGTGACGGCGAGGACATCAGCACCATGCCCATCGAGTACTTCCCCGACCCCGTCAAGGAGTACAACGCCGCGATCTGCGAGTCGCTGGGCGTCACTGTCCCCGACGACTACGTCGCCATCGCCGAGTAAGAACAAACCCCGCTCCGCCGGAGCTTTTCCGGCGGAGCGCTCACCGCGCCAATGCGGAGTATTTAAGGAAACGAGAGGATAAGATATGAGTATTGCAGCGTACTTCGCCTCCCTGAATTTCGCCAGCCTGCCCGGGCGTATGCCCGCAGCCGTGGCGCAGGGCATACTGTGGGGGCTCATGGCTCTGGGCGTTTTCATCACCTTCCGGCTGCTGGACGTGGCCGATTTGAGCGTGGACGGCAGCTTCGCCACCGGCGGCGCCGTGACGGTCATGCTCATCCTCGGCGGCTGGCCCGCATGGGCGGCGCTGCTTGTGGCACTGCTGGCCGGTGTGCTCGCGGGGCTCTGCACCGGGCTTCTGCACACCCGTCTCGGCATTCCCGCCATTCTTGCCGGTATTTTGACGCAGTTCGGCCTCTATTCCATCAATCTGCGTATCATGGGCATGACCGCCAATCAGACGGCAAGCCTGAAGAAATACGGGATGTTCTGGGAAAACGGGAGCGGCTTCCTCATCTCCTCGCGCTATGTCCCCGCCGCCATCGCCACCGGTCTTATCCTTGCCGCCGTCATCATTGCGCTGTTCTACTGGTACTTCGGCACGGAGCAGGGCAGCGCCCTCCGCGCCACCGGCTCCAACCCCGCCATGAGCCGCGCGCAGGGCATCAACATCAACCACATGAAGGTGCTCGGCCTCGCGCTCTCCAACGGCCTTGTCGCGCTCTCCGGCGGCCTTATGACCCAGTTCCAGGGCACGGCGGACGTCAACATGGGACGCGGCGCGATCGTCATCGGCCTTGCCGCCATCATCATCGGCGAGGTGCTATGTGAGGCCATCTTCCGCAAGGGCTGCAACTTCTCCATCCGGCTTGGCTTCGTAGTCCTCGGCGGTATTATCTACTACATCGTTATGACGCTCATTCTCTGGCTCAAGCTTGACCCGAATGATTTGAAGCTCTTCACCGCCATCATCGTGGCGCTGTTCCTCGCCGTTCCCTATCTGCAGCGGCAGCGGCACTCATCGTTCGGCCATCGTAAGCACAGCAAAAAGGAGGCGCGGGAAAATGCTTGACATCAACCACATCAGCAAGACCTTCAATCCCGGCACCATCAACGAGAAAAAGGCGCTGACCGACCTCGACCTGCATTTGAAGGACGGCGATTTTGTCACCGTCATCGGCGGCAACGGCGCGGGCAAATCCACGCTGCTCAACGCCGTGGCGGGCGTCTGGCCGGTGGACAGCGGCTCCATCGTGCTGGGCGGGACGGACATCACCGACCTGCCGGAGCATAAGCGCGCCGCATTCATAGGCCGCGTGTTCCAGGACCCCATGATGGGCACCGCGCCGGATATGCAGATCGAGGAAAATCTGGCGCTCGCGCTGCGGCGCGGCAAGCGCCGGACGCTGCGCTGGGGCGTGACCAAGGCGGAGCGCGAGATGTTCCGCGAAAAGCTTTCGCCGCTGGGGCTGGGGCTGGAAAACCGCATGACGGTCAAGGTCGGTCTGCTCTCCGGCGGCCAGCGCCAGGCGCTGACGCTGCTGATGGCTGCGCTGCAGCGGCCGAAGCTGCTGCTGCTCGACGAGCACACCGCTGCGCTCGATCCCGCCACCGCCGCCAAGGTGCTGGAGCTCTCCGACCTCATCGTGGAGGAGAACAAGCTCACCGCGCTCATGATCACGCACAATATGCGCGACGCCATCAACCATGGCAACCGCCTTATCATGATGGATCAGGGGCGAATCATCCTCGACATCTCCGGCGAGGAGAAAAAGAAGCTCACCAAGACCGAGCTTCTGCAGAAATTCGCCGAGGTCGCCGGTCAGAGCGAGGAATCCGACGCCGTTCTGCTGAGCTGAATGCAGCCACATACACAAATCCGCCTCCGTGGGGTCATGGCTCCACGGAGGCGGACGTTTATCGGCTTGTTTATTTCCCGAGGCTGTCGGCCCGGCAGAGGAAGGTGACGGCCTGGGCGCGGGTGCAGGACAGATTCGGGCTGAAGCGTGTGCTGTCCGTGCCGGCTGTGACGTTGTTTTCCACAGCCCAGAGCACGGCCTTGTAGCAGTAGAACTCAGACGGCACGTCTGTGAAGCGGGCGCTCGCCCCCTCCGGCTCCGGCGCTCCGAAGTAGCGCCAGAGGAAGGTCACGATCTGCCCCCGCGAGCAGACGCGCTCCGGCTCAAAGCTCGCTGCGGTCGTTCCGGCGGCGATGCCCTTCTCCGCCGCCCAGAGCACGGCTTTGTAGTAGTAGCTTCCCTCCCGGACATCCAAGAACGGGCATTCTGCGCCCTCCGGCTCCGGTTCCCCGGCGGCGCGCCAGAGGAAGGTCACGATCTGGGCGCGGCTGCAGCGGGTCTTTGGCTCAAAGGTCATGGCGGATGCGCCGACGGTGACGCCCTCGTCTGCGGCCCAGAGCACGGCGGCCTCGTAGTAGCTGCCCGCCTCCACGTCGGAAAAGCCCAGCGCGGGGGTGAATACAGCATCGGCGTCCAGCGGCCTGGTACACGCCTCATCGGCAAAGTAGCCCCCGCAGCGGCTGCATTTCCAGTGTTCTATATTCCCGGCGGCCACGGCGGTCGGTGCGGCCGCCTCGACCCTCGTCGGGGTATGTCCTGTGGGGGCGATATCCTCGGTTCTTGTTTCGCCGCAAACGGAGCAGGTGTAGGTCCTCACGCCTTTTGCAGTGCAGCCGGGATCTGTCGTGACCTCGCCCGCGTTCCATGTATGGCCGAGCGCGTCGGTCTCCTCCTGCGCGGTGAGGATCGTCCCGCAGACGCTGCACCTCTCGCCGGCGGTCTTGCCCTTCGCGGTGCAGGTCGCGGCGACAGCTGGGATCTCCGTCGGGGTATGTCCTGTGGGGGGGATGACCGCCGTCCGCAGCGCCATGCAGTCGCTGCATTTTTCAAGAGAGATCCCATCCTCGGTGCAGGTCGCGGGCACGGGTGTGCTGTCCGTCGCCCAGCTATGCTCATGCGCTGCATCGACGGAGACGGTGTATGCCTTGATGCGGTAGTTGACGCCGCCGCCCGCCTTGGCGCTGCGGTCCGTCCAGTCCGTGCCGTCGAGGCGGAAGCTCTCGCCGTCGTTGGCGCTGTTGTACGTCGTGAAGCTGACGCTGCCGACCGTGCCGGTGTTACTCACACAGATCGGAAGCTTGTTCCCGCTCGTTTCGGGGAAGCTCAGCTCGATCACAACGGAGAATTTCTCGCCCGCCTCCAGATAGGGAAGGCCGCTCAAACGAACGCTCTGGTAGCCGGCATAGTCGAATTTGCCGCTGACCGAGGCGATGGGATAACCGGAGCTCGGGTCGCTGCCGTCCTCCAGATCGGTGTATATCGTGGCGGTGTATTGGGTGTTCGGCGCGGCGGCATAGGTGCCCACGGCGCAGAGAAGCTCGCTGTCGCCTGCCCCGGCGGTATAGACGTTGGCGATCGTCACGCTCCCCGCGTCGATCGTCTCGCACTTATAAAGCGCATAGCTGCAGTCATATTGATATAGATTCTTGTCCGCGCCCCAGCTGCCTGCATCCAGCGCAAGCGCGATGCCCTTGCTGCACAGCGCGGTATCGTAATACGACAGCCAGAAGTAGCCGTCGTCGCCCCAGTTCGCGCCCCACGAGTTGCGGCAGAGCCACGCGCCGTCCCCGTCCGGCTTGCTTGCGAAGTTGTCGGCGGAATAGCTGTCGTCCCAGCCGACGATCACGATCTGGTGGTTGGTGCCGCTGGCTGTGCCGCTGAAGTAGTAGGCGTTTGTGCCGGCGTTATAATAGCTGTTGCTCGTCACCATATACAGGCTTGCCGTCACGCTGCCATACGCCAAAATGGCCTCCCTGACGGCGGCGCGGTCCCTGTTTCCGGAAAGTCTCAGCCAATAGCCGTTCTCCAGCCAGAGCTTGTTGCCGGCATAGCTTATCCGATCCGTTGTTTTATCCGGCGCGGCGGCGCTCGCGCCGACCCAGCTTGCCAGCGTCATGAGCGAGGCATATACATTGGCGCTGCGATACTCCGGCGTGATGTAGTCGCGCCCGCGGTTGCAGAGGGAGTCCGTGAAGCCGTGGTAGGTGTAGTAGACAAGCGCCTCGGGGCTGAGCGTATCAATGCTTATTTTATCCTTCTTCGCGCCGATCATGAGGCTGTCCACCGCCGAGACCGCCCAGCAGATGGAGTCGCTCCCCTGATCGGAGACGGGAACGTCAAACGCCTCCGGCGTGTAATAGTGGCTGTCGGATGCCGTGGGGCTGTCGCTGTTGGCGAGGCGCGTGGAGGGCTTTGTGACGGAGACGGCACTCTCTTCATCCCCGTCCAGATCCATCGCGGCAACGGCATACTCCGACCAATCGATCTCACCGCTGTCCTGCGAATCCTCCTCCCATGCGCTGTCTTCACCGGAGCCCTCGTCCTCGTCCGGGTCGATGTATACGTTGTCATACTCCGGTGCGTCGGGGTCGTCGCCAAGGGAGTCCGGCTGCCAGTCGATATAAAGCTCGCCGTAATTCTCCTCAGCGGCATAGCCGGTGCAGAACGGCAGCAGCAGCGCCAGCACCAGCAGCAGCGAGAGCAGCTTTTTCATGACAGATCCCTCCCCAAAGGCGTGATTGTAACCATCCTGTTTATTTTAGTGTTGCTTTGTAACTTTGTCAATTGAAAATTTCGGGTACGGCGGCGGGCAGCTGTGGTATAATACAGCCATGTTGTACGAATTTGAGGGCAGAAGGCCGCAATGCGGCGAGGGTACCTACGTCGCCCCCTCCGCCCAAGTCATCGGCGACGTTATCATCGGGAAAAACTGCTATATCGGCCATGGCGCGATCCTGCGCGGGGACTACGGCTCCATCCGCATCGGCGATGGAACGGCCGTGGAGGAGGGCGTCATCATCCATGCGCGGCCGGATAAGACCGCGACCATTGGCGACCATGTGACGCTCGGCCACGGCGCGACCATCCACAGCCGCCTGCTGGCGGACTGGGTCGTCGTCGGCATGAACGCCGTCGTGAGCATCGGCGCGGAGGTCGGCGAGTGGTCCATTGTGGCCGAGGGCGCGGTCGTCAAGCAGAACGGCGTCATCGAGCCGGGCAAGGTCGTTGCCGGCACGCCTGCGAGGCCCGTGCGAGACACGCTCCCGCGCGATAAGGAATGGTGGACGGCCTCCAAGAAAATCTATGAGGAGCTGGCCGCCCGCTATCTCGCCGGGGGCATGAAGCCGGTGGACGAAGCGTGAGGGGCGCGTACATCGCCGCTGCGCCGCCGGGCGAGGATGTCGAGACGCTTTTGTGGGCGCTCGCCGAGCGGGACGGATTTTATGTAAACCATGATGGCTTTGCCTCAGAGCTGCGCTTCCGGCCGCAGGAGGACGGAACGGTGCGCATCGAGGTATACGGCGAGCTTGGCGAGAACCTGCTCGTCTGGGCAAAGCGGCAGGGGCTGCTCCGCGTAAAGGAGGCGCGGCGGGATGCTCTGTGATATGAAACGGCGGACGTCCGATCGGGCGTCCGCCGCTAATTTCAATAGAATGTGGCGACCTTTTGCTCCGGGGGGTCGCAGGGGGTGATGTCGCTTGCGGTGAGGACGGGACCCTTGCGGCCATAGCCCTTGTGCCACTTGACCTCGATGGAGGCTGTGACTTCGACCCACGCGCCCTTGTCCAGCGTCTTGGCCTCCGGCCAGCGGCAGACAAGGCCGACATACTGGGTGTCCGCCTCGCAGCAGGTCATGAGCATACGCCCGATCACGAAGCAGTCCGCTTGCAGCACCGGCGACTGCGCCACCATGCCCTTGAAGCGGACGGTCCTGCCGTCGTACTTCTCCATTTCCTCGCCGAGGTCGCGGTACCAGAGCGCAAAGTCGCGGTCGGCGATCTTGATGACCTCCGCCTCCACATCGAACGGGAGCGGATCCTCGATCTCGTCATACTGCACCGTGCCGTCCGGCGCTTCGTAGGCGATGTCGCAGCGGCGGGATATCGCGCGGACGATCTGGTGTATCGCCATCGTGTCCACGTCCTCGCCGCAGCGGTTGAACACGGCCAGCTCGCAGCTCTTGAGCTTGTCATAGGTGAGCTGGCGCATATTGGCGTTGTAGGATACGAAGCTGTTCGCGTCGGCGAACATGAATTCCTGATACACGAGCCAGCCCTCCGGCAGCGCCCGAAACAGGTCGTCGAGCATCCACATACCGTTATATTCGACCAGCACGCGCTCGGCGCGGTGCTTTTCAAGTAGCTCCGTCAGCTTGTCGGCGTTTATATCCGCCGGGTCGTCGATGGGCTCGATGAAGATGTTTTTCGACTCGCTGAGCTCCTCCTCGCCCTCCTCGCAGAGCAGGAGCAGCGTCCGCTCGCCCTTGTTGAAGCGCGGATCCTCCAGCGTCTCGCGGATGAAGCGGGTCTTGCCCGCGTCGAGAAAGCCCGTGAACAGATAAACGGGAATGTCCTTTTTCTTAGCCAAGCTCAAACAGCTCCTTCACGGCGTCCTCCTTCAGACCGGCACCGATCACGCAGATACGGCCGGTCACGTTGGCCGCGCCGCTGCGTATCTCCATCTCGCCGGGGGTGTAGTCGAAGTAGAGCCAGCCGCCGTCCTGCGCGGCGATATATCCCTTGGCGCGGACGACGAAGCCGAAGCGCTCCGTGTCCTCGAGTGCCGCAAGCCGCTCCTCGAGCCACTCACGGGTATAGCGGCGCGTCGTCTCCGCGCCCCAGCTCTGGAACACCTCGTCGGCATCGTGACCGTGGTGATGATGGTGATGGTGCTCGTGGTCGTGGCAGCACTCGTGGTCATGCTCGTGGTCGTGGTCATGCTCGTGGTCATGGTCATGGTGGCAATGCTCATGCTCATGCTCATGCTCATGGCAGCACTCGTGGTCGTGCTCATGATGATGGTGGTGATGGCACTCGCAGCCGGGGTCGTCGCACTCGTCCCCGGCGTGCTCGGCCAGCAGGGCGGCAAGCTCGTCGGAGATGGTGTTTTTCTGCTCGATGGCATCGAGAAGCTGCTGCCCGCCGAGCTCGTCCCACGGAGTCGAGACGACGACGGCGTTGGGATTCTCCTCCCGCACGATGGAAACGGCCTCCTCGGTCTTTTCGGGAGAGATCTTCCCGGTGCGGCTGAGAACGACGCAGTTCGCGGCGCGGAGCTGGTCGATGAAAAACTCGCCGAAATTCTTTCGGTAGAGCTTGGCCTTAGAAGCGTCCACCACGGCGCAGAGCCCGCCCAGCGCGGCGTTTTCAAGCTCCGCCGACTGGACGGCGGCCACCACGTCCGTAAGCTTGCCCACGCCGCTCGGCTCGATGAGGATGCGGTCGGGCGTATACTCGGCCATGACCATGCGCAGTGCCTGCCGGAAATCGCCGGTCAGACTGCAGCAGATGCAGCCGGAGTTCATCTCGTTGACCACGATGCCCGCATCGGCCATGAAGCCGCCGTCAATGCCGATCTCGCCGAACTCGTTCTCGATGAGGACGAGCTTCTGTCCGCGATACGCCTCCGCGAGCAGCTTTTTGATGAGCGTGGTCTTGCCGGCGCCTAAAAAGCCGGAAAAAATATCAATTTTCGTCATACATTATGCCTTCTTTGCTTTCGTTGTTGCTGTCATTTATGCCTGCCGGCAATGACTTCTTCACAATTATTTATTATAGCACAGCCGTCAATATCCATCGGTGCGCATCCGCTCCTCGCCCCAGCGGCTGAGCGAGTCGAGGATGGGCTGAAGCCGCATCGCGGCCTCCGTCGCCCGGTATTCCACGCGCACAGGCACCTCAAGATATTCCTGCCTTGCGACAAGTCCGTCGCGCTCAAGCTCCCGCAGCGCCGCCGCGAGCCTGTGGCGGCTCGCGGGAACGGCCTTTGTCGTCACATGGATCAACCCGCAGGCCATCATCGACGGCACGCTCCTGATCGGCGCGTTCCGCGCCTCGCTTCCGGCGGGCAGCGCGGCGGCGTTTATCCTCGGCTTCACCTCGGCCTCCGTGCTCTGGTTCTCGGCGCTGACGGTCATCGTGTCGCTGCTGCGCGAGCGCTTCGGGGAAAAGCTGCTCGGCGTCATAAACAAAGTCTGCGGCGCGGTCATGATATTCTACGGCGCAAGGCTGCTGTACAGCTTCATCCGGAGCATAGCGGCATAAGGCGGCGTATCCACAGCAACACCGGGGCAGCCTTCGTTTCAGAGAAGCTGCCCCGGTATTTGTGCTGTGGTGCTTATCGGAAACCGAGAGCCGTGACGGCATCGTAGGCGTCGCGGTTGGCGTTCATGATCTTGCCGGGTCTTGCGGCGTCGCCGATGACATAGTACTCGTTCACCAGCGGCCGCAGCGCGTCCACCTCGGCCGTGCGGGAGCGCATACCGGCCGCCATGACGACCGTGTCGCAGGGGAAGAACTGCTCTGTGCCGTCCGCAGCCGCCGCGTAGACGCCGCGTTCGTCGATTTTTGTGCAGCGCATACCGAGCGCCTGCCGGATGTTTTTGCTCTCCTTGAGCTGGCGGAAAAGCCCGATCTTATACATCGGCCCCGCCTCCCTTGCAAGCTCCGGCAGCATCTCCAGTATCGTGACCTCGTGGCCGTCGTGGGAGAGGGCGATCGCCTCCTCCACGCCAATGAAGCCGCCGCCGATGATGACGACGCGCTTTCCGATTTTTGTTTCCGGCGTGATGTATGCGCCGAAGACGACGTTTTCTCCGTCGTGCCCGGGCACCGGCACGGCAAAGGGCTCGCTTCCCACCGCGATGAGGAGTACGTCGGGGTGAAGCTCCTCCACGAGCGCCTTGTCCACGCGGGTGTTCAGCCGCAGCTCAATGTCCGTGCGCGCTATCCTTGCGACCTGCGAGTCGCGCCAGCGGCGCATGGGACGCTTGAACCAGACGTCGTTGTCCGCAAAGCGCAGCGCGCCGAGCCTGCTGCCCGCCTCGCAGAGTATGACCTCGTGCCCGCGCTGCGCGGCGAGCAGTGCCGCCTCCATGCCGGCGGGGCCGCCTCCGGCCACCAGCACCCGCTTGCGGACATAGGTCGGAAGCGGATGAAACACGTCGCATTCGCGCCCGATGAGCGGGTTCACCGCGCAGCGCACCACGCGGTTCTGCACCATGCCGTTCTGACATTCCATGCAGCGGATGCAGGGCGTGATATCCTCGGGCTTCCCCGCCATGACCTTGCGCGGCAGGAAGGGGTCGGCGAGCAGCGCCCGCCCCAGCGCGATGGCATCCACGCCGCTCTCGGCCAGAAAGGCCTCCATATCGTCGGGCATGTTGAACGCGCCCACGGAGACGACCGGAGTGCGGACGTGCTTTTTTATCTCGGCGGCAAGGCAGGCGTTTTCCATGTCGTTCATGAACACCGTCGGGAACATATAGGCATAGGACTCGTTGACCTGCTGGGTCGCGGCGGAGACATGGATGAGTTCGACCTTCCCGTCAAGAAGCTTGGCGATCTCCACGCCGGTATCGATGTCATAGCCGCCCTCGATGCGCTCGGAGCCGGAGATACGGACGCTCACGGGGAACTGCCGCCCGACGGCCGCCCGCACCCTTTCGATGACGAGAAGGCAGAAGCGCATACGGTTTTCTATGCTCCCGCCCCATTGATCCTTGCGGTGGTTCGTCAGCGGGCTTATGAACTCGTGGATGAGCCAGCCGTGACCGGCGTGTATCTGCACCATGTCAAAGCCATAGCGCTTCGCGTTCGCCGCGGCCTCGCCGTATTTTTCGGCGATCTCGAGTATCTGCGCCTCGGTCATGGCGACGACCTCGTCGCCCCATGCGTCGATGTAGCCGGACGGGCCCATGGCATTGCGTCCGCCGATGAATTCGGGCGTACACAGTGCGCCGCCGTGGTCGATCTGTACGGCGGCTGCCGCGCCGCCGGAGTGGATGGCGTCCACCACGGCACAGAAATACGGTGCGGCGGACGGGTCGTTGATGCAGACCTGCTGGGGGTGTGCGCTCCCGCTCTCGTCAACGATCGTGTCGCCGACCGGCACGACGGCCGCACCGCCCAGCGCGCGCAGCTTATAGTATTCGATGTTCTCTTTTGTGTAATGTCTGTCCGGCCCAAGCTCCGCCAGCGAGGTGGGCGCCGAGAACATCCGGTTCTTCAGCGTCAGCCCCGCCAGCTTCAGCGGCGACAGCAGGTGCTCGTATTTTTTCATATGCATCTCCACAGCGGACGGTCGTGCCTGTCCGGCTTTTATTCTTTTTCTGCTTTCAGATCCCGGCTCGCCGTCTCGCCGGCCAGAAGCCCGGTGCCGAGGGACATTCCCAGTGCCGCGCCGCGCAGGTAATAGTCGCGCCCCTGCCAGCCGGCGGAGATGACGCCCGCTGCATACAGGCCGCCGATGGGCTTGTCGTCCGCGTCCAGCACGCGCATTTCGCGGTCGGTGACGATGGGGCCGAAGGTGTCGATGATGAGCGGGCAGAATTTGACGGCATAGAAGGGTCCCTCACGCAGAGGAAGCAGGTTTTCCGCGTGCTTGCCGAAACGCTCGTCCACGCCGCGCTCACAGGCGGCGTTATACTCCGCCAGCGTCCGTCGCAGCGTCTCCGGCTCGGCGCCCATCCAGCGGGCGATCTCATCCCAGTCCTCCGAGATGCAGACCCACTGGCGGCTCTCGGAGCGCAGATAATCGCGCACGGCAGAGGTGTCGATCATGGCCGCCATCGGGAAGCTGCGGCGTCCCGTAACGATGTCGTCTATCATTTGGCTGTCAAACAGGGCGTAGCCGACCTTTCCGGGCTGCTGGACGAGCAGATTCGTCATGCCGTTCCCGGCGGGGCAGTCCTCCGTGCAGTAGCGGCGCCCCTCGCGGTTGACCCAGAGGGCAAAGTGGATGCCGCCGATGCGGTTGGGGACGCTGTTGCGGCGCATGAAGCTGTAATTCGGCTCCTTGAGGAGCGTGCAGTAGTCGTTGAGCCTGGCGCCCGCGCTCTCCGCCAGCGCGATGCCGTCGCCGTTCATGGGGATCGCATCGGTCAGATAGGTGTTCGGCTCATACTGCTCCGGGAAATAGCGGCACAGAAGCTCGTCGTTCCCGCAGAAGCCGCCGCTTGCGATCACCACCGCGTCCGTCTCGACGCGGACGGTATCGCCCGTGCTTCCGTCGGTATACTCCACGGCGCGCACGCGGCCGCCGTCCGCGTCGATGCGCGTGACCTCCGCATTCGTGCAGAGCTTGCCGCCGAGACTCTCCAGATGCTCCTTCATGCGGTCGATGTAGGTGCGGAAATAGCCGAAATCCCGATCCAGTCTGGCCGGCATATGGCAGTCCGGACCGTCGGCCTTGTATTCCGCGCCGAGCGACTCCAGCCACTCTATCGTAAAGGCGGAGCGGCGGATGAGATTCCAGAGCAGCTCCATGTTGATGCGCTCATAGTGATGGTACTGCATCGTCTCGTTGAAGACATCCTCGCAGGTCTTGGTGCTTCCGGCTTTTTTGAGGATGTCACTCTCCACGCCGAAGATCCAGCCTCCGGCCATGCCGGAATTCCCGCCGTGGTACGGCCGCTTTTCCAGCACGAGAACAGGGGAGACGCCCTCCTCTGCCGCGCGGCAGGCAGCCGCGAGGCCGCTTCCGCCGGCGCCGATGACGACCATGGGATAATGACTCATTCCTTGACCTCCTTTTCGATCACGCCCAGCGGGCAGAGCATGGCGCAGAGGCCGCAGCCGACGCATTTTTCCGTGTCGATCTCATAATGCTCCGGCCCGGCAAGGATGGCCTTTTTCGGGCAATGCCTTTCGCAGCGCCCGCAGGTGATACAGCCGCTGCCGATGTGGTACAGATTTTTCATAACAGTCTTCTCCTCACATTTTATAAAGAAACCGTATTATAGCTGCTGTCCGTCAGGGCGATAAGCTCGTCCAGATTGCGCTTGTCCGCCTTCCGTCCGCCGTTTTCTATCTGGCGAACCATCTCCACGACCGCCTCCTGCGCGGGCGTCGGCACGCCGGTCTGTTTTCCCTTTTCAATGATATAGCCGTTGGCGTAGTATATTTCGAGCGGACGGCCGCGCCGGATATCCGCCGTGTAGGCATCCACAAGGGCGGCCAGCCCTGTCGCTCCCTCCGGCGGCGCGTCCTTGGCCATCGGATGGTGCGCCATGCGGTTGCCGAGCGCCGCGTCGTCGCGGACGGCCAGGATGTTCATTTCCGGCTCGCTCATGAAGGCGATCTGCTTGAGCGGGTAGCCGCAGGCGGCCGCCACGCGGAAGGTCTCGCTGGCCAGACGGCCGAACATACGCTGCATTCGCGGGTCGTCGTTCCCGCAGAACTGCGAATAGCCGGATACGCAGCTCAGCGGCACGCCCATGCATATTTCCGCAAGCTTTTCCCAGCGCTTGAGCATGATGTTGTCCGACAGCGTGGTTGGCTTGATGGCGCTCAGTATCTCCGCCAGACGGCGCACGCGCGGCGTGTCCGAGCCGTCCAGCTCACCCGTGACCAGGAAGCCGTCGTGATTTTCCACCACGCCCGCCTCAGGAGAAAAGCCGCCCGTGAAGCAGACCGTCGGTACCACGCGCTCCGCGCCGGCGATCGGGATGATCACATCCTCGTTGATGCCGTTCTGCAGGGAGGACAGCACGCCGTTTTCTGCCAGATGCGGGAGCATTTTGCGCACCATCGTCTCCGTGTCGTTGGATTTCCCCGTGATGAGAACGAGGTCAAAGCAGTCGTCTGCCGCCAGATCGTCGATGAATTTTGCCTTGACGGGCGTCTCAAACAGCTTTCCCTCAAAGGATATCCGTATGCCGTTTTCGTTGAGCCGCGCCACGGACTCACGGCGGAAGATGGGGACGACCGTCACGTCGTAGCCCCCGAGCGTCAGGTAACCGCCGGCCAGCGTGCCGATGACGCCGGTACCGACCACTGCGATCTTATCAAGCATGAAAGAGGTCTCCTTGCATTAGAATAGTAGTTGTTTATGCTGCTCTCAGCATATCTCCATTGCCGCGACATAGCCCTCGCGGATGGCGTTCGCCACCACGCGGGCCGCCTTGCAGTCGCCGATCGCCACGACCGCTGTCTCTCCGGCCCATTCCCGAAGCTGCGCCAGCGTGTCGCGACGAGGCTCCATCCCGAGGTGATACACGATCGTATCCGCCTCATAGCGTCCCTTGTCCGTCACGACGCAGCCCGGCTCGATGCGGACAAAGCGCTCGTCGTCCACCATGGCGATGCCGTCGGCGATCATCTTGCGCCGGATGATGTTGACCGCTCTCGGGTCTGTTATGCCCTCCGCGTTCACACGCAGGACCGTGACGGCTTCCACATCGTCCCGCGCGGCGAGGTACACGCCGGTCTCTGCCGCATGGCTGCTGCCGCCGACCATCACGACGCGCCGCCCGCAGCGGAACGACGGGGCATAGGTATCCAGCGCGTGGACGGCGTTTTCCAGTCCCTCGAGCGCCGGTGTCTTTATATCCGCGCCGACCGCCGCAATAATGACGTCGGGCGCAAATTCGTCGATCAGAGCCTTGCTTGCCTCCGTGCCGAGGCGCAGGCTTATCCCGCGGTCTCGTACGCGGCGGATCAGCAGATTCTTGTAGTTTTTATAATCGACCTTGTACGGGTCGTGGTCGGTGAAGGCGATCGTGCCGCCCAGCTGGGCGTCCCTTTCGACGAGCAGCACCTCGTGTCCGCGGTCTGCCGCCGTGATGGCGGCCATCATACCGCCGGCGCCGCCGCCGACGACCAGAACGCGGCGTCGTGCCGTCACCTCCGGCCAGCCGCCCTCCGGGATGTCGAGGCCTCGCTCGGGGTTCACGGTGCAGAGCGCGCCGACCTTCGGCGCGGGCTGGCCGGGGAGCTGGAAGCCCATGCGCATGGGCGGCGCCGTTACCGTCCAGTCGCCCTCCTTGTCCGCGACGTTCCCGCCGTGGGCGCAGAAGAAGCAGCGGACGCAGCGCTGGATGTCGTCCTGACGGCCGGAGAGGCACTTGTTGGCAAAATCGAGGTCGGCATAAAATTCCTGACGTCCGAGTGCGATCAGGTCGATCTTTCCCTCGCCGATGTACTCGTTGGCCTCCTCCGGGCTGTTGATGCCGCCGACGATATTGAGCAGCATGGACTTCGTGTTGCGCTTGATCTCCCACGCGTCGTTTATGTTCACGAAATGCGGGTCATATTGCTGGCCGCCGTCGGTGTGGCTCGAATAGTGCAGATTATAGTGGCCGTTGGATACGGAGATGATGTCCGCGATGCCGTCCACCATCTGGGCAAAGGTGACGGCCTGACTGATGCCGTAGCCGCCGGGCACGCCCGTTTCCTGCCCGCTCAGGCGGATCTCCAGAATGAAATCGTCGCCCACCGCCTCCCGGACGGCCTTGATGACGCGGACGGGGAAGTTGCAGCGCTTTTCCTCGCTGCCGCCGTAGATATCGTCGCGCTGGTTGCAGCGCTCGGACAAAAACTGCGCCAGGAGCCAGCCGTGCGCCGCATGGATCTGCACGCCGTCGAAGCCGGCCTTTTTCATATAGCAGGCGGCGCGCGCGAAGCTGTCGCAGATCTGCTGCATATCCTCTTCCTCGGCACCCTTGACGATCTCGCCGTTCTCGCGCACGAAGCTCATCGGGCCGATGGCCACCGGCCGCCCCTCCACCGCGCCAAGCCCGACGCGCATATTGCCCGGATGGGCGAGCTGGTCGAGCACGAGCGCGCCGGCGTTGTGTATCTCGCGGGCGATGGAGCGCCAGGCGTTCATCTGCGGGCCGTCCGGCCTGGTGAAGTCGGTGTAGGAATAGCTGACCGCCCGCATGAAGGGGTCGGAGAGATCCTGACTGCGGATGTTCCAGCGGTCGCCCCACACGGGGTCGATGTCCGTCTCTCCGATGCAGACGGCGCCGACGCCGCCGCGGGCGTGGCGTATCTTGTCGCGCAGCCAGTCCGTTGAGATCACGATGCCGTCCGGCGTCATCTGTATCCCCATCAGGGCGGGAGCCGTCGTGATGCGGTTGCGGTAGACGTGCCCGCGCACGGCGAGAGGCTGAAGCAGATTTTTCAAATATTCGGCCATAGTGTTCTTATATCTCCTTGTTGTTGAATCGTTTCCAGGCATCGAGCGCCGCTGAGGCTCCGTCGTATATCGCGTGGTACACCTTGCCCGGCTCCACGCAGTCGCCCGCCGTATAGAAGGGGATATCCGCCGCCGCGGCGCGCAGCGCCTCCGTGTCGTTGGAGCGCATACCGAGCGCATAGACGATGCGGTCCGCACGCAGGGCGATATCGCCGCTGCGTGTGCGCGCACGCACCAGCTGCGGCTCGACGGCCATGACCTCCGCGCCGGGATACTGCCGTATGCCGCAGCGCTCGAAGCCGCGGAAGAGGTCGATCTTGTTCGCGTCGAGCGGACCGGGCGCAAGGCGCTCGCGCCGTCCGAACACGGACACCTGCGCCGCGCCGCTGTCGGCGATGCTGTAGGCCGCCTCGCAGCCGGACAGACCGCCGCCGAGCACTGCCACGCTTTTTCCGGCAAAATTCTCGCGGTAGGCCTCCAGCAGCGGCACCGCGTTTTCGCGCAGGCCGGGGATGTCCGGCACAAAGGCCGACGACCCGACGGCGCAGATGATGAAGTCCGGCCTTTCGCGCTCGATGAACGCCGCGTCCACACGGCAGCCGAGGCGCAGGTCGATCCAGCTCCGCTTTCCGATGCGGCGTATCAGCCGATCCTTGAAGCGGCGGTGGTCGTATTTGTGCTTGTCATAGTCGGTGAAGCGGAATATGCCGCCGAGCTCCGGTTCCTTTTCGCACAGCACCACGTCAAAGCCGATATCCGCCGCGGTGATCGCCGCCTGCATCCCGGCCATGCCGCCGCCGATGACGAGTATTTTCCGCGCCGTCCGTGTGCGCGGCAGCTCGCCGCCGGCCAGCTCCGGCCGCCCGCAATAGGGGTTGACCGAGCAGAACTCCGGCCCTATCATCATGGGCGGCGAGCTGCGGAAGAAGGCGTAAAAATCCGTATCCTCCGGCATGGCGGGCGTGAACGGACCGGCAAAGAACGGCTTTTTGGGGTCGGGCGGCGTCATGCGCGGCGGCTCGCTCAAACCGAGCTGCCCGAGCTCGCGCTTCCGCAGCGTGGGCATCACGCCCCCCATACACAGGCCGCAGCGCAGGCAGCCGTCGATCTCGTCGGGCTGACCGGCCGTGACCTTGTTCGCAAAGTCCGGGTCGGCCTTGTGGATCTGGCGCCCCATGGCAACGAGGTCGGCCTTTCCCTCGGCCAGTATCCGCTCCGCGTCGTCCGCGCTGCGGATGCCGCCGACGATGCATACGGGGATGTCGACGTTTGCTTTGATATGGGCGCATTCCTCGAGGTTGGAGATGTTCGGCCGGAACAGGCTTGGGTACATCCCCGTGGCCAGCGGGCCGACCGGCCCGTCCATGCGTTCGCTGGTCGGATCGCGGTATACGCCGGCCGAGACGTGGATGATATTCACATATTCCTGCGCACGGCGGCAGAACGCCGTCACCTCGTCGAGCGGCATACCGCCCTCGCAGCGCTCGGAGCCGGAGATGCGCATTTCCAGAATGAAGTCCGCGCCGACGGCCTCCCGCACGGCGGCAAGAATACGGAGCGGGAAGCGCATACGGTTCTCGATGCTCCCGCCGTATTCGTCGCTGCGGTGGTTTGAGCGTGGGGAGAGGAATTGGTGCGGCAGCCATGAGTGCCCGAAATGGAGGTTCACGCCGTCAAAGCCGGCGGCCTTCATATACCGCGCCGCCTCCGCCCAGCTTTTCACGGAGTCGGCCATGATCGCCTCGTCCATGGCCAGGATAGGCGTGCCGTCCACGGCGGTCAGCGCGTCCGGACCGTAGCCCGGGCCGGTGCAGCCGGTGCTGTTCTGTCGGAGATTTCCAGCCTGGCAGAGCTGCACCAGCGCCAGTGCGCCGTGGCGATGGATCATGTCCGCGTGGCGGCACCACTCCCGGAACTGCCGGCCGCGCATATCCGTGTAGTCGATGCGCGGCGGGAAGCCGGATTTGTTGCCATAGACAAAGTTCACCTCCGTCTCGCCGATGCACACGCTGGCGCAGCCGCCGGCGGCCTTGCGTTCGACGACGCGGTAATCGTCCTCGGGGAACGCGCCGTCCGGGCAGATGATACCGGCCAGCGCCGGAGATGCCGTCATGCGGTTCTTATAGGTCTTGCCCGCCACGGTCAGCGGCTGGAGCAGATGTTCATAGCTCATGGCTCGTCCTCACGTCAGTTGCTTCCGTTGTCGAACACGCGGATGGCGCGGTAGCCCGTGCCCTGCGGCGGGATATAGCACGCCGTCTCCGCGAGCGTGCGGTACGGCTCGGGGCAGGAGGGCTCGAGCTGCGGCAGCTGCACGAGGCTGAGGTCAAAGTGCGTCGGCCCCAGTATCTCGATGTTGCGCGGGCTCTCCTGACTCATCATGGGACACACGATCTCACCGGTCGCCATCAGCTTCCTGTACTCGTCGGCGGCATAGTTGGAGCCGTTGAGCCAGAGGTTGAAGTCCTCGGCCACGCGGTTGTGGAGAAGCCGCCACTCGCCGGTCTTGCTGTCGCCGTCCTCGAATACCCAGTCCTGGCCGTAGCGCTCCCACATGATGAAGAGCATGACGTTGCCCATCGGCGTGCTGGGGCGGCCGATCAGGCCGGGCGTATAGAACGAGCTGCGTGCGCTCTGGCCGTCCTCCGCCACCTCGATCACGCTGGAGCAGAGGTTGTGGACGGCGAAGCCGAAATAGTCGTCGTTGTCGGCAAGCTCGGGGTAGCGCTCGCGCATGACGGGCAGATCCATGTCCGTCCCCTCATAGATACCGGTACGCCACTCGATCTCGCAGCGGTCATAGCCGACCAGACAGCCGAAGCCGTGCGTACCGGCGCAGTCGTCGCGGTGCGACCACTTGTAGGTGGAGGTATAGCCGGGGCGATCCTCGATCGCGTGGTAGAAAACGTGGGTGGACCACTCGCGTTCGATGTCGATGAATGCCTCGCAGCTGTGGATCTTCTGTTCCAGAGTCATGTTGTAATTCATTTTTCGTTCCCTCCCAAAAGCGCATAAAGGCCGCTCATGTCCTTTTTCGCCATGCGTCCGGCCAGGAATTTCAGGCAGGCCTCCATGCTGCAGCTCATGTCCAGACTGTAGCTGTCGTGCGCATCGGGGATGCGGGGGAAGGCATACCAGCCGAATTTCGGATCAAAGACCGTCATGGGGTAGTCGGGCTTGCCGAAGCCGAGCGTCGTGGGCTCCGCCGGACGCGGCGCGTCCTTATAGGCCAGTGCGGGCAGCTCGCTGACGTTTGTGGCGGCCTCGACCGTGATGTCGTTGCCCTCGACTACGTGCCATATCCGCCAGCCGTCCGCCTCCTTTTTCATGTCGAACCAGATGCGGCTGTATTCGCTCCAGCCGCGCACGCCCGCGCCGGCGTCGCCCGCCCGGTTGGACAGCGCGTATATCAGGCAGAAGGCCGTTTTCCCGTCGGCGGCGATGTGGATGATGTTGGTGCCGTTCGGCATATGATAGCAGTAGTTCTCCGCGTCGGCAGGGAAGGCCTTTTCATAGAAGCGGCGGATGGAATCGAATCCGACGTAATAGCCGCCGTTCGAGCCAAGCTGCGCGCTGCGGCGGTTTTCCTCCTCCTGTACCCAGAGCTCGTCCAGCTCGCGTCCGCGCTCATTGTTGAATATCATCAGGCTGCGCCGTGCGATGAGCTGCTTGATCTGCTGATGCTCCCATACCTTTTCAATACGCTCAAGCTCCGTCGCCTCGCGGCGGTAGAAGTAGCGTCCCATCATTTCAGGCATATCGTTTCTCTCCCTTCCGTCACATTTCCATGTCCATGCCGGCGCGCTTGTATTCCGGCATATCCGGCCCATAGCTGAACGTGTCGCCCCAGTCGAAGTAAGGCTCCGGCAGACGCAGCCTTTCCTGCCTTGCGCGGCCGGCGCGGAATACCTCGCGGCATACGCCCGGACGGTTCGGCTCCGGCATGGAGAGCTCGTGCAGACTCTCAAACTCCGCCTTCGGCGCCGGGAGCGTCCACTCGTCCGCCCAGTTGACCTCCTGCGGACAGCGCGTCTCCACGATGCGCTGCATATGCCATATCTTCCACTCCGTCCCCTCCTTGGTGAAGTCCACGGCATAATAGCCGGTCTCCAGGATGGAATAGGGGCCGCACGACAGTATCTCGTGCGTGGCGTTCACAAAGAGCCACACGCCCTTGGCCGTCGTGCCGTAGCCGGAGAGCTCGATGGTCGGAGGGGCTATGGCGTCCACGACCAGCGCGCCGACACCGTGGATCTCTTCGTCGCTCTTCCCGCCCAGAAAATCCGGAAAGAGCTTTCGCACCAGCTCCGAGCGGATCTGCGTATTCTTGTGCATGGCCTCATAGTATTCGCGCACAGCGCGGCGGCCTGTGTACCAGCCGTCGTTCGTCCCGTAGCACAGGTCGTTTTCAAAGCGGCTCCAATACTTATGCAGAATGCCGTCCTCCTGCTTGAGCAGCAGACTGTTGACATAGCGCCCCATGGTGTTCTCGATGGAGCGGATGTCCATAAAACGGTCGGCGAGCTGCTCCGCCGTATATCGGGTCTCGTTCATTACTCTTTCTCCTCTCTCAGCTTATGGATACGACACGGGATATGCCGATGAAGCGTTCGCCGTCATAGGTCATGAAGTAATCCTCCACGATGTCGGCGATGAAGGCGCGCGCCTTGGCCTCCTCACGGGCGCCGGGCTTCTCGTTGTTGTTGTAATGGAAGAAATAGCTTCCCGGCGTCACACTGCCGTCGGCGAGCGTATAGCTCACGGCGTCGCACACGTCGGCCGGAGGCGCATCCTTTCCCTTGGGGCCGGGGATGAAATAGGCCTTGGGCTTGACGCCGACGGGGAGACCTGCCGGACCGTGCTCCCGTCCGCCGCAGGCGAATTCGCCCACGATGTCCGCATCATAGTTGCGCAGGAATACCTCCAGCGTATTGAGGACGCCCATGCACTCGCCCGAACCGTAGAAGCCTCCGCCGTAGGTCGTAAAGGCGATGCCGTAGGGGCGGTGGTTGCGCTTGTCATAGATGCCGGGGTAGGGCGCATTGTTCCGGCGCCAGCGGCTTCCGGCGGGCGTGACCTTGTCGTCCTGACCGCTCTTTTCTCCGTTCAGCTCCTTCTTGATGTCCGTCAGGAGGCTGCCGTCGCCGTTGAGGCTCAGCGCGTCGATGACCGGCTGGAGGGGGAGTCCCGCCACGATGGGGCTGCCGAGGCATACCACGTCGTAATCGTCAAAGAAGGTCCTGCCGTCGTATTGGCTCCAGTCCATGCGTCCCTTGAGCTTGATCATCTGCACGTCCCAGCTGTAATGCTCAAAGGTCTCGCGGAACCAGTTGGCGACCTTTTCGGTGTTGCCGCTCATGCTGGCGTATATGATAAGTGCCTTGCGTTTTTTCATGTCTGTGTATCCTTTCCTTTATTCGCTCTCCGCCCGGTGGCAGGCGACCATATGTCCGCCGCCTATGTCGCGCAGCGGCGGTACGCTGCAGCGGCAGCGCTCCTCCGCAAACGGGCAGCGCGGCGCAAAGCGGCACGCCTCCGGCGGGTCGACCGGCGAGACGATCTCGCCCTGGAGCAGCACGCGCTCCGGCCGCTTGTCCACACGCGGCACGGGGATCGCCGCCAGAAGAGCCTGTGAATAGGGGTGCAGCGGACGCCGGAACAGCTCCCGGGAAGGGCACTGCTCCACCACCTGACCCAGATACATGACGCATATCTCGTCGGAGATGTGCTTGACGACGGACAGGTCATGCGTGATGAACATATAGGTGAGCTGCTTTTCCTTCTGAAGATCCTGCAGCAGATTGAGCACCTGCGCCTGGATGGAGACGTCCAGCGCGCTCACCGGCTCGTCGCAGACGATGAACTTCGGCTCCAGCGCCAGTGCGCGCGCGATGCCGATGCGCTGCCGCCGGCCGCCGTCCAGCTCGTGCGGATAGGATTTTTCAAATCGGGAGGCGAGTCCCACCGTGTCCATAAGCTCCGTTACGCGCTTTTTCGTCTCCTCGCGGCTGTGCGTGATCTTATATATCTGCAGCGGCTCGGCAATGAGCTGACTGACCGACATACGCGGATCCAGCGAGGAGAACGGATCCTGGAATATCATCTGCATCTGTGTGCGGAGCTGCTTCAGCTCGCGGTTTTTATATTTGGATATGTCGCTGCCCTCGAACCATATCTCTCCGCTTGTCGGCTCGGTCAGACGAAGCACCGTTTTTCCCAGCGTGGATTTGCCGCAGCCGGATTCTCCCACGACACCGAGCGTCTGCCCCTTGTCCACCGTCAGCGTCACATCGTCTACCGCGTGGAGCGTGCCGCCGGCCGCCGGAAAATATTTTTTCAGATTGCGTATCTCAAGCTGTTTCATCGGCCCGCTCCTTTCCCGAATGCACGCGCAGACATTTAACGAAATGTCCCGGCTCGACCTCCCGCAGCACAGGGTCATGCTCTATGCACTCCTTGCTGCAAAGCTCGCAGCGGTCGCTGAAGCTGCACCATGGCGGCAGATCCATCGGATTGGCCATCAGCCCCATGATGGGCTTGAGCCGCTCGACCTCCTTGTCGAGATCGGGCAGCGCGTCGAACAGCCCTCTGGTATAGGGATGCAGCGGATTGCGGAATATCTGCTCCACCGTGCCAAGCTCCACGATCTCGCCGGCATAGATGACCGCACAGCGGTCGCACATCTCCGCAACGACGCCGAAGTCGTGCGTGATGAGGAGCATGGAGGTGTTCAGCCGCTTGCGAAGCTGGCGCATGAGCTCCAGAACCTGCGCCTGGATGGTCACGTCCAGCGCCGTTGTCGGCTCGTCGGCAATGATGAGCTCCGGCTCGCAGGCCAGCGCGATGGCAATGATGACGCGCTGCTTCATGCCGCCGGAAAATTGGTGGGGATATTCCTTATAGCGCGTCTCCGGGATGCCGACCAGCCGCAGCATCTCCATGGCCTTGACCTCGGCCTCGGCCTTGCTGCAATGGCGGTGCAGCCGTACCACCTCGGCGATCTGGTCGCCGACATATTTGACGGGATTGAGCGCGGACATGGGATCCTGGAATATCATCCCTATCTTCTTGCCGCGTACCGCGCGCAGCTCCTTTTCGCTTTTTTTGAGAAGATCCTCGCCCTCAAAAAGCACCTCGCCCTGTATAATATGGCTCGGCGGCACGGGCAGCAGTCCGATCATGGACAGCGCCACGGTGGTCTTTCCGGCACCGGTCTCGCCGACCAGTCCCAGCGTCTCGCCGTGCCGGATGGACAGCGAGAAATCGTTGACCGCCTCCACGACGCCCTCCTGCGTTTCATAGTGGACGACCAGATTGCGGATGTCGACGATGGGCGCTTCCTCGGCGGGGATAGTTTTTTTGTTCTCATTCATCTGTATATTCCTCCGCCTTATTTCAGTCTCGGGTCAAGCGCGTCGCGCAGTCCGTTTCCGAACAGATTCAACGCCAGCACGGATATCATGATCATCAGTCCCGGATACAGGATCATATAGGGATACAGGTTATAGAATTTTTTGCCCTCGTTGAGCAGTGCGCCCCATTCCGGCGTCGGCGGCTGTACGCCAAGGCCGATGTAGCTGAGCATGGCAATGACCATAATGCTGCCGGCCACGCTGCCGACGGCATAAATGATGATGTGTCCGAGCGCGTTGGGGAGCATATGGCGCACCATGAGGCGCAGGTTGCCCGCGCCGATGGCGCGGCTGGATTCGATGTAGTCGCTCTTGCGCACCGTCAGGATCGCGCCGCGGACGACGCGGGCCATCATGGGCATGGAGCTGAGCGCCAGCGCAAGCAGGAGCTGCGGCGTGCCGGTCCCGAGCGTGGCCACGACGGTGATGGCCATGAGCGTGCCCGGGATGGCCTGAAACACGTCCATGATGCGCATGATGAGCGTATCGACCTTCCGGCCGAAATATCCGGCGATGAGACCCAGCACGCCGCCTCCGGCGAGCGCCAGAAACATACAGATGAGTCCCAGCCCGAGCGACCAGCGGGCGCCGTAGACGCAGCGGCTGAACAGATCGCGTCCGAGACTGTCCGTTCCGAAGATATGCTCGGCGCAGGGCTTGACGCACATGGCGCCCTTGTCCACCTCTGCATAGCCGTAGGGCGCTACGACCGGCGCGAATATCGCCATGAGTATCATCAGGGTGATGACCACAAGACCGGCTACCGCCGTGGGATTGCGCTTGAGGCGCAGCCATGCGTCCGTCCAGTAGGAATGCGTCTTCTCCCGGCCGTCGCGGGTGTGGTTCTTGCGGTTGATGCGCTCCATTTCCGGCGTGATGCGTTTAGCCATTTGCCTGCGCCTCCTTTCTGCGCATCGCCTTGCGCTGCGCTCTTGTCGCCTGATCCGCGATCAGGGAGGTCTTTACCTTCGGATCAACGAAGGCATAGGTCAGGTCGACGAGCAGATTCACGAGCGTGAAGGTGATCGCAAGCACGACGACGCTGCCGAGCACCGCCGGGTAGTTGCGGGCGCTGATGGCGTCCACGGCATATTTGCCGATACCGGGCATACCGAAGATGGACTCCACGATCAGCGCGCCGCCGAGCTGCATCCCGATGGTATTGCCGACGGCGGTGATGATGGGGATGAGAGAGTTGCGCAGGACGTGATCCATGACGATGCGGTATTCCGTCTGTCCCTTCGCCCGCGCCGTGCGGATATAGTCCTGCCGTATCGTTTCAAGCATACTCGAGCGGGTGACGCGCACGATCTGTGCGACCGACATGAATGCGACCACGACGATGGGCAGTATCCAGCTCTGCGGCGTGCCGTTATATATGGATGGCAGCAGACGCGCCTTGACGGAAAACGCCGAGATGAGCACCAGCGCGAACCAGAAGTTCGGCACGGATTCCATAAGCACCGACAGCGTGACGATGATGCTGTCCGCGGCCGTGTATTGCTTGACGGCCGACCATACGCCCAACGGAATGCCCAGCAGTATGCCGACGCCGACCGCCGCCAGCGCCAGCTTGATGGTCAGCGGGAAGCGCGCCATCAGCTCGTCCGTTACGGGCTGATTGGACTTGTAGGAGGTGCCAAGGTCGCCCTTGGTAACAAAATTGATCACATAGCGGCCAAATTGGATCACGATGGGGTCGTTGAGTCCCAGCTCCTCGCGCTTTGCCTCGCGATCCTCCATCGAGGAACCGGCGCCGAGTATCTGGAGCGCGGGATCGTCCTTCGACACGGACTGGAAGAAGAATACGATCAGCATCACGCCCAGGACGACCGGGATCGTCAGCAGCAGCCGCTTGATGATATACTTGAACATTGTCATCCGAATAATCACTCCTGTTCACGCTGCTCGGATACCGAGCCAATAAACGACGCCCCAACGGTAAAGCCGTCAGGGCGTCTGCCGTCATCTCATGATGCGCCCCGGCTGTCCTCAGGCAGCGGGACGAAGCGTTGCCATGTTGATGTGGCCGTTGCTGAAGTAGTTGTAGCTGTAATCGCCGTCCATGCAGTAGAAGATGGTCGTCTCATACAGAGGTATGCAGAGGTCGTTGTCGCGGACGAAGTCCTGAAGCTCGCCCCATGCGGCCTGGTTGTCGGCCTCGTCGGTGGAATACTTGCAGCGGTCGATGATGGGGTAGAGCGCCTCATCGCCGCCGACGATGCCGCCGCCGCGCGCGTTGAGCTCGAGACGGTCGTCAAAGTACTTGACATAGTTGACGATATCGTCCGAGAAGGTGGGCTGCACGACCATGTCGAAGTCGCCCGCGTCGGTCGCGCCGAGGAAGACGGGGATCTCGCAGATCTCGACGTTGACCGTGATGCCGATCTCATTCAGGTTGGCCTGCACCGCCTCGCAGACAGCGGAGGTCGGGCCGACGCAGGGCATATACAGCGTAAAGCCGTCGGGATAGCCGGCCTCGGCCAGCAGGCTCTTGGCCTTCTCGATGTCGAGGCTGCGGTCATAGCCGGCCTCGGGAGCCTTGTAGTAGCTGGAGACGCTGGGGATCACGGAGTCGGCCGCTGGTGAGGTGCCGTTGGTGGCGACCATGGTGCAGTAGTCGGCATCCACGGCGTAGGCAATGGCCTCGCGAACCTTGGCGTTGCTCAGGTATTCGTTGGTGGTGTTGAAGAAAATGACGTTGGTGCCGCCGCCGCCGACGGTGTAGCTCTTGCAGCCGTCATAGGTGTCGACCGCCAGCAGGTCGGCGCTGCCGATCTCCACGGCTACGTCCGCATCGCCGGAGGCGACCGCCATGGTGCGGGCAGTGCTGTCCTCGATCCAGGTGAACTCGATGGTCTTATAATAGCCCGGCTCGCCCCAGTAGTCCTCGTTGCGGACGACGCGGATATACTCGCCCTCCTTCCACTCGTCGAAGAAGTAAGCGCCGGAGGTGCATTTCGGGTTGCGGATGGCCGCCTCATAGCCGCCGAGCGCCTCCACGGAGGATTCGTCAATGATCGTCAGCATGGCGACATAGGAGAGCTTGCCGATGATGGAGGGGTAGACCTCGTTCAGTCCGATCACGACGGTGTATTCGTCCTCGACGGAGCACTCGTCGCCGTTCACCGAGCTCCACTGGGTCGCAGCGTCGCCGTCGAGGCCGCAGCGGATGGAGAAGAGAACGTCGTCGGCTGTAATGGTGCTGCCGTCATAGGCGACGGCGTCCTGACGCAGATGGAAGCGGACATGCGTATCGTCGACCCACTCCCAGCTCTCGGCCAGACCCGGGACCAGCGTGCCGGTATCGGAGTCGTAGTTGACGAGACGGTCATAAATGACCCAGTCGATCCAATGACCCTCGCCGGATTCGGCGGACAGGGGCATGATGTTGACAGGCTCGCCGGTGATGACGACGCGGAGCGTTTCATCGCTCGTTCCGGATGCGGGCTCGGCCGTTTCGCCGCTGTCCGCTGCGGTCGTCTCCGCCGCTGTCTCCTGTGTCCCGGCCGTCTGCCCGGACGCGGGCGTCTCCGTCTTGCTTCCGCAGGCGCTCAGCAGCATGGCGAGCGTCATGAGCAGGGCAAGGATCGCAAGAGTCTTTCTTTTCCTCATGGTTCTTCCTCCTAAAAATTTTTGTTTTTCACTATTTGTTTGTTGTCCTATCCTGTGGTGTGACCCTTTCTTACGGTGCGGAGGATCTGAAATTGTCCGTAAATGGGCATTCTGTTCAAGATGTACTCCGCCGTTTGTTGTTTTTTTGACATCTTCCCCAAACGAATCATACTGTATCCATCTGCATACGTCAAACGAATTATTGCTTGACATTCCATAACTTCAGGTTATAATAATCTCAAAAGCCCCAAAAACATTTTATAGTCGGTGATTTCAATGGAGTTAACACAGCTCAGGTATTTTCAGGCTGCCGCGGAGGAGTGCAACTTCACCCGTGCCGCCCGCCGCCTGAACATCTCCCAGCCCGCGCTGAGCAAGGCCATTCAGAATCTGGAGGATGAGATCGAGGTCAAGCTCTTTGTGCGCGACGGCAACAAGATCGCCCTCAGTCCCTATGGCTACAGCTTTCTGGACGAGGTGAACAGCGCCATCCTCCATCTTGACACGGGGATACGCAACACCCGGATCCAGGCTGGTCTGGACTATGGCCATATCGCCATCGCCATTTCCGGCGCCATCACCATCACCAAGCCCATCGAATATTTCCTTATCGAGCATCCGAACGTCTATTTCCACGAGCTTCCCACCACGAACCTCCAGATGGAGGATCGCCTGCTGGATGGGACGATCGACTTCGGCATCACCTATGACCCCATCGACAATCCCAAGATCGTCTGGCGGCCTATTTATCAGGATCGCATGTCCGTTCTCCTGCCCCATGGGCACCGCCTCTCCGACCATAAGGACGTGCGGCTCGAGGAGCTTGCCGGCGAGCGGGTCCTCCAGGGCGACAACTTCGGAAATTTCAGCTTCGTGCGCGACTTTTACTACGGGAGCGTTTTCTCCCCGCAGATCGTATATGAGGGCACGGACAAGGGTATGGTCGGACGGCTCGTCAGCGCCGGCGTCGGCATTGCCTTCGCGCCGCTGTCCGTCAGCCTCAGCCTCCACAGGAACGCGGAATTCCCCCACCAGGACGGCGCAGAGGATCTGTGCTATATTCCGCTGGTGGACGATTTCTGGCACAAGAGCATTGGCGTCGTCTGTCTGCGCGACCACTATATCTCCTGCGCGGCGCAGGCGCTTCTCGACCGGATCATCGCCTTCTACGAGGATCTGCCGCCCGCGTTCTGAGGCTTTTTCCGTGCGCCAAGACGGCGCCCGGAGATCGATTTTCGCATTCTCCTTTTCTTGCGGCATAAGCGACTCGGCATCTTCCCCGCCGAAAACCACTCTGCTGAGAGACAAGGACGTGATACAATTTGATAGAGAAACAATGTGATCTGGTCGTTCTGGGCGGCGGGGGCAGCGGTCTTACGGCGGCTGTCCGCGCGGCGCAGGGCGGCGGGCTGCGCGTGATCGTGGTGGAAAAGGCGCCGAAAACCGGCGGCGGCATGATCATGGCCTCCACCATGCGCACCTTCCGCAGCAAATGGCAGGCCGAGCGCGCGCTGCCGGACGTGACGAACGATTTTCTGCGCAAGGTCATGGACGCCACCTACTGGCGGCTTGATCCGGAACTCGTTTCCAACGCCGTGCTCGCCACCGGCGCGTTCTTCGACTGGTTCTGCGAGCTGGCCGGAGACGATGTCGGCGACCGCTTCCGCGTCGGCCGCTATGTTTTTGACGGCGAGGACGGCCCTCTCGGACCCCAGCTTGGCGGCCCCGGCGGCGTGACCGGCGGCGGACGCCTGTTTATGGACACGCTGCGCGATCAATGCGGCGAGCTCGGCATCGAGGTTCTGACCCGCTGCCGCGCACTGGACGCCGAGGTCGAGGACGGACGGCTCCGCGCCATTGTCGCCGAGGGGGCGGACGGCCCCGTGCGCATCGCCTGCCGCGCCTGTGTGCTCGCCGTCGGGAGCTGGATCAACAACCGTGCGGTCATGGCCGGTTTCTGCCCGGAATTTCTTCAGGCGCGCGAGCATATGGGGCTCAGCCCCCATATGAATCCCAATTACACCGGCGACGGGCTTCCTATTGCCGAAAGGCTCAACGCCATGATCGACCGGGAGAACTTCTGCCTCCGCGTGATGGGGCCGATGGTCATGAGCAAAAGCGGGGTCATGTCCCGTCTGCCGAACACGCCCTATACCATCGCTGTGAATGCGGAGGGGCGGCGCTATATCTGCGAGCCGTCGCACGTCCGCTTCGGCGTGTTCAATTCCGGGCTTGTCATGCTTGAGCAGACGCGGGGCGTGAGTTATATCCTCTTTGATACGAACAATCTTGAGGCCGCGCTCCACGCGCAGTGGAGCGAGCCCCAGCCGGATGCCCCCGGCATCTTCGGCCTCCCGGATTGGCCGCAGAGCATGGAGGAGGCGCTGCGTGACCTTGAGCTTGCCGTGAGCGGCGAGCCGGGCAAGGCGTTCCGCGCGGACAGCGTCGAGGCGCTGGCCGTGCAGCTCGGTATCGAGCCGGACGCCCTGCGTGCCACCGTGGAGCGCTACAACGACGGCTGCGCTGCGGGCTTTGACCGGGAGTGCTTCAAGAAGCCGGAGTATCTCGTCCCGTTCTCCAAGGCGCCGTATTACGCCATACGCGCCGAGCTTGGCACGGACGGCTGCTTCGGCGGCGTGAAGGTCAACGGCGATATGCAGGCCTACCGTGCCGACGGAACGCTCATCGACGGGCTGTATGTCACGGGCGACTTCGCCTCCGGGCGCTTCCTGAACATGACCAACGTCAAGGTGCAGGTGCTCAACGATATGTCATGGGCGCTGGCCAGCGGCTTCCTCGCCGGTCAGAATGCCCGCCGCGCGCTGCTGGACGGCAGGGTATAAGAGAAACGCAAAAACACCCCCTGTGCAGGCTTTAACGCCTGTACGGGGGGTGCTTCTTTTGCTGTTATGTCAACTGTTTTTTAGCGGGATGTCGCCGAGGTTTATGTCCTGGCCGACGGTGGAGAGTGCGGGCTTGTGCCATGAGGCGAAGCCGTCTGCCTCGACGGTGAGGGCGTATTCCGCCTCCGGCAGATCGCGGAACCAGAAGTCGCCGAAGTCGTCGCTGAGCGTCTCGCGTCCGTCGGAGAGGCGGCAGCGCGCGCCGGTGATGACCTCCTCGGCCGCTGGGTCATAGAGCGTTCCGGCTATAAATCGGCCGGGGCGGTTTTTATAGATGACGCGCAGACCCTGCTCATCCGGCTCGCCGTCGATGAATTGCAGCGCGTCCGTGGGGCAGGCCTCCGCACAGCGGGGCAGCCGTCCCGCATCGAGCAGGTGGGCGCAGGCGGTGCATTTCTGCGCGATGTGCTTCTCGGCGTTCATATAGATCGCGTCAAAGGGGCAGGCCTCGCGGCAGGCGCCGCAGCCGTTGCAGCGGGCGGGGTCGATGAGCACAAAGCCGTCCGGCCGCCGGACGATCGCCCCGGCGGGACAGGCGCTCATGCAGGCTGCGTTCTCGCAGTGGCGGCAGAGCTGGGATTCATAGTGTATGGTGAGCTTCGGCTGGCTTCCGTGGACGTGCTCGTCCACGCGGCACCAGAACTGGCCGGTCAGCGGCTGTGCCGCCGCATAGGGGAGCCAGTCGTTGCCCGCGTGCTCGTCCTTGCAGGCGAGCTGGCAGTTATAGCAGCCGGAGCAGCGGGCGATATCCACCACGAAAATTTTACTCATGTCTCCGCGCCTCCCTTGTCATCGATCAGCCAGCCCGCGAGACAGACCCCGGCGGCAGGGTCAACGGTGCGGGCAAAGGCCTCGGGATAGTCCCGCCGCCATGCCGTCCACTCGTCCTCGCTGACCTTTTCCACGCCGACCAGAAAGCCGGAGACGGCCATGCCGGTGGCGTTCCTGCTCGTGATATTTTCGGGCGTGATGGTGTTGATAGCGCCGCCGCGGTCGAGCCAGCCCGGAAGGATGGGGTCATAGCGCGCCCCGTGGTCAACGGAGCACGCGCCGGGGATGATGCGCTCGGTCACATACGCGCCGCAGAGCACGATACCGCGCTCGTTATAGACCTTGACGACGTCGCCGTGGGCGATGCCGCGCGCCGCTGCGTCGTCGGGGTGCAGCCACACGGGCTCGTACTGATAGCCGTCGAAGCCGCGCACCTTCATGGTCGCCACCTCGCGGTTCCAGACGATATCGTCGCACTGGGCGTGCATACGCCAGCGCCCGTGATTGGACATACAGAGCAGCGGATAGTCCTTGGCGCGGCCGGCGCTGCGCCGCTCGGCATGGTATTCGCCGTTCTCGATCCAATGGGGGACGGGTGGGCGCTCCGGGTCGTCCGGCAGGTGCTTTTCGAGCAGCGTCGCGGAGTATTCGAGCAGGCCGGTCGGCGTTGTGAGCGGGTTGTTCTGCGGGTCATCCGCAAAGCGCCGCAGTCCGGCGGGGATCGCGTCAAGCTCCTCCTGTGTCTTGCAGGGCACGACAAAGATCCTGCGGCGGCAGAACTCCTCCCAGCTCATATGCTCCTCGCAGCCGCTGGCCTTGTAGAAGAGACGCACGCGCTCCTCATCCGACAGATTGCCGGTGTAGGCGTCGTAATACTCCTTGCCGAGCTTGGCCGCCACGCGGGCGCAGACCTCGAAGTCCGAGACGCTTTCGCCGCGCGGCTCGATGCACTTGTGCTCCAGATAAAGGCTCGTGAAGTTGCCGGAGGACATATCGTTGCCGATATCCTCGAGCTCGTGCTTGGTGCAGACGGGGAAGATGATGTCGGCGAAATAGCAGTCGTTTTCCAGCCACGGGTGCTGCGCCACGATGCACTCGATGGAGGGGTGGCGGAAGGCGTCGGCGGATTTGTTCCCGTCGTTCCAGCAGGTGGTCTGGCAGGGCGCGTCCGTCCATATCATGTGGACACGGCTCAGGCCGGGGCGCGGGTACTGCATGGGCTGGAACTGGTACTGCTGGGTCGGCTGGCGGAAGTTGTTCGCGTCCGGCTGCTGGCTGGACGAGAAGCATTGAAGCCCGCGCCACTCGGCGTGGCCGTTCAGGATGGCCTCATGGATGAGGACGCGGGGAATGAACTGCTTGGGTGCGGGAAGCTGGCGGAAGAGATCGATAAGCTCCGGCGCGCGCTGCTTCTGCGCGTCGGTGAGCACAAAGCGGTCCATGTTGATGGAGGGGTCGACATCCCCGTCCACGGGGCGGAGCGGGTCGGCGATCTGCGTGATCTTGGGGACGAACTTTCCCTGATAGGGGAGCGGGAAATCGCGGTTCCAGAGCCCCCACTCGATCATCTTTGCCTGGTGTACGCCGGGCTTGCCAAGCCCCTGCATACCGAGCAGCATGACCTCGAGGCGCGCCGGCTCCGTGGCGTAGGGTCCGCGGATCATGGGGCCGCCGTTGCCGTGACAGATGGAGACGGTCTCCTTCGCCCATTTCCGCGCCAGCGCCTTGATCGTCCACGGCTTCACGCCGCATTTTTCCGCCGCCCAGCGCGGGGTCTTCGGCTCGCCGTCCTCGCGTCCCAGCACGTAGTCGGCGAATTTGTCGAAGCCGTAGCTGTGCGTGGCGATGTATTCCTCGTCGTAAAGCCCCTCGGTCAGCCAGACGTAGGCGATGGCAAGCTGCAGCGCCGCGTCCGTATTCGGCAGGATGGGTATCCACTTGTCGGCGTGGACGGCCGCGCCGTAGTTGAGGTCGGGACAGACGTATATCTGGCTTATGCCAAGCTCGCTGAACCAGTAGCAGAGGCGGCTCGGCATATGGCTCACGACGCCGAGCGGCGTTGTCTCCGGGTCGCAGCCCCAGAACAGGAGCATGGTGGAATGCCGGGCGATGTCCGGGAAGAGATTCGCCTGCGGCGCCTGTTCGCCGACGGGCTCGCAGCCCCAGACATATTTCGCGCCCCAGAACCAGCCCTCCCAGCTGTCGGGATTGCGCATCTGCAGCGTATAGCCGCCGAGCAGGGACAGAAGCCGGTTGGGGCAGCCGTGCGCCGGGGAGACGTTTTTGCCCTCGCCGTGCATATCCGCCTCGCAGAGCACAGCCTCCGGCCCGTAGGTGTCGCGCATACGGAGAAGCTCCCGCGCAACGATGTCCGTCGCCTCGTCCCAGCTGATGCGGACGTATTTGCTTTGTCCGCGCGTCTCGGGGTGGCGCTCGCCGTCGGGATCCCAGTCCACGCGCTTCATCGGCCAGAGGATGCGGTTGGGGGAATAGACGCGGCTCTTGTAGCCGAGGCCGAACGGCGTGATGGTCACATGGTCGGGCGCCTGAAAGGCCGAGCCGCGCGCCTCGATCCTCCACGGGTTGCAATGCGCGTCCGTGTATTCCTTATCATAGAAATAGGGACGGATGCGCGTCATTCTTCCGCCGGCGGAGTCGACAAGGCAGGGCGCGCCGCTCTCCGGCCCCATAAGCGAGAAGCTGATGATGTTCTGTTTTTCGGCTTTGATGTCCATACTTATATTATACCAATCCCCATCCGTAAACACTGTCAGCGGGTTACACAATCTACGGAAATTATAGCAAAGCGGCTTGGAATTATCAAGCGCTCATGTTATAATAGGAATGATAATATAAGGAGGATGAAGCCATGCAATTTTTGATCACGATCGCCCTTTGTCTTGCGCTGATCCTCGGCATCGGCTCGCAGAAGGAAGACCCTCCGGCCATACAGACCGAGACGGTCAGCGTGCAGGAGGCGGAGGCGGCAGCGGGATCAGATGCGGCGGCGGAAACGGAGGAAGCGGCTTCGCTCGTTCCCGAGTACTACCGCTATGACGCGACGGAGTTCAATGCGGACTGCGAGCGTCTGGCCGCGAGCCGCGACGCGGACGAGGTCGTGGTGCTGTATGACAAGCTGCATGCGGAATACCTGGACATCTTTACGCTCACCACCGTCGCCTATATCCGCTACTGCGATAACGTGAACGATGAATACTGGACGGAGGAGAACAGCTGGAGCGCGGTGCTGTGCAGCGATGCCTTCGACCGGCTCTGCGCCGCCTGCCGCAGCGTGATGGACGGCCCCTGTGCCGATGCGCTGCGGGCGCACGTCGGAGATGACGCGGCGGATGGCTTTGCCGAATATGAGGCAGCCGGCGCGGAGCTTGCGTCGCTTTTCGAACGCGAGCAGGAGCTTGTCAGCGAATACTACACAGCCGTGGATGGGGTCGGGGAGCTGGCGGCCGAGGTGCAGGGACAGACATGGACGGTCGGCGAGTGGAAAAGCGGCGCGGGCTTGGAGCTTTATTACAGTGACTACGACAGCTATGTTGAGATAGCATCGGCGCTGCAGGGCGCGATGAACGACACCTTCGGCACCATCTATCTGGAGCTTGTCGAGGTGCGGAAGGAGATCGCGGAGTCCTGCGGCTATGACGATTATATCGAATATGCCTATGAGTACATCTATAGCCGCGACTACAGCCGGGAGGAGGCGGAGAGCTTCTGCGAGCAGGTGCGCTCTCTCGTGTCCGAGCGCTATTATGACGAGGTGTACAGCGATCCGCGCAGCTATGGCTCTGCTGCCATCGGGATGGATACCGACGAGCTGCTCTCGACGATAGGCAGCTATGCCGGGCAGGTGGACAGCGCGGTGGCTGATGTCCTCGGCTTTATGCTCGAGAACGGACTGTATGACATTGAACCTGGCGGCGGCGGGCGCATGGAAGGCGCTTGTGTGACCGAGCTTCCCGCAAGCGGCGCGGCGTTCCTCTTCGCGACGACCTACGGCAACAGCCTGGATCTCATGACTATATGCCATGAACTCGGTCATTTTACCCACCGCACCCGCGTACACAATCCGAATCTGCCCTGGTATGGCGCGGACTATGACCTTCTGGAGGTGCACTCCAACGGTCTGGAGGTGCTGTTCACGCAGTTTTATGACGACATCTACGGCGACATCGCGCAGGATATGAAATATGCGGAGCTGGGCAACCAGCTCGCCGGGGTGATCGACGGCTGCATCTACGACGAGTTCCAGCGCCGCGTCTATACGGCGGAGGAGCTGGCGTCCGATGACCTGAGCCTCATCTATGGCGAGATCCGCGCGGCCTACGGCGAATACGACGAGGCACAGATGGATACCGGGTGGATCTACGTGCCGCACAACTTCGATTCCCCGTTCTATTACATCAGCTATGCGGCCTCCTCGCTGGCGGCGCTTCAGCTCTGGGACGAGAGCCGTGAGGATTTTGACGGCGCCGTCGCCGATTGGCTCGCACTCGTCAACGCCGATCCATACGAGGGCGGCTATATGGAGGCGCTCGCCGACTGCGGCCTGAACAGCTTTGCCGACGAGGGCACCGTCGCCGACGTCTGCCTCTCCGTCATGGATTACCTGACCACGCTGGAGTGAATGCGGGGAAGAGCAGATAAGTAAGATCGGCAAGCGCCCTTGGCGCTTGCCGATCCAGACTGTCAAAAAACCTTGCACGGACGCTTACAGCGCCCCGGCTCCCTTGTGTAAAGGGAGGCTTTGGATCGTGCAAATTCGGAGAAGAAAGCACTTTTTGACACGCTGAGGGCGGCTTTGCCGCCCGAGGATGTTCAATAAAAAGGGGTCCCCATGAAGTCCG
>CAVEQW010000004.1:0-41877 GCA_963618155.1 Alloprevotella sp. | reverse complement strand
GGCTTGCCGGTTTTTTGCGCGCTCCTGTTCGCTTTTACCAGATATGCAGCTCGTTCGCCTGACGGCGGAGCTCCTCGCGGAAGGCGGGGTGCGCCACGTTGATGAGCTCGTCCACGCGCTGCAGCACGGTCTTGCCGCGCAGGCGCGCCACGCCGTATTCCGTGACGACGTAATCGACGATGTTGCGCGAGATGGACACGACGTTGCCCGACGTGAGCCGCGGCTGGATGCGGGAGATCGTCCCGCCCTTGGCCGTGGATTGGAGGGCGATGATGCTGCGCCCACCGGGTGCGTGATACGCGCCGTAGGCGAAGTCCGTCGCGCCGCCCGTGCCGGAATACTGGCGTCCCGCGATGGTCTCGGAGCAGACCTGTCCGGTCAGGTCGATCTCCAGCGCCGTGTTGAGCGAGACCATGTTGTTGTTCTTGGCGATGTTGAACGGGTCGTTGACATAGCGGATGGGCAGGATCTCGATCATGGGGTTGCCGTCCGCGAAGTCGTAGAGGTGCTGGTTGCCCCACATGAACGCGCCGATGGTACGGTTGCGATAGAAGTTTTTCTTGGAGTTGTTGACCGCGCCGCATTCCATGAGGTCGCCCATGGCCGTGCCGATCATCTCCGTGTAAAGGCCGAGGTCATGCCGGTCCTTCAAATGCTCCGCCACCGCGTCCGGCATACCGCCGATGCCGAGCTGGATGCAGTCGCCGTCATGGATGAGGTCGGCGGCATACTCCGCGATGCGGAGCTGCTCCTCCGTCTGCTTATACACCGGGGATTTGGAGATGGGATAGTCCACATCGATGAAATAGTCCACCTGCTCGATGGGGACGCGCACCGTGCCGCCCGTGTGCGGCATGTTGGGGTTGACTTCAAAGATGACGAGGTCGCACACGTCCAGCGCCTCAAGCTCCACCTGCTGGCTCATGGAGATGGCGACATAGCCGTATTTGTCCATCGGCGTGGTGGCCGCGAGGAATATGTTGGGCTTGCGCGTCTCGAAGATCGTCTCATAGATGGAGTGGAGGTTGTTCGGCATGAAGGTGACGTGACCCTTTTTGTGGTCGCCGCGCACGGCGTCGCCGTAGAAGCAGCTGATCACGTCGATATGTCCGAGCAGCGAGTCGTCGCGGATGAATTCGTGCTCCGTCTGCGGGTTGCACGTCCAGACGACCACGTCCTCCACGCGGTCGCCGATGCGGTGGAGATTGGACAGCATGGCATAGGGCTCGTTGCCGAAGAAGCCGATGGAGATGGTGTCGTGGCTCTTGATCTTGGACAGCGCCTCGTCCACCGTGATGAATTTGGAGCGGTATAGTTCTTCCTTGGTCATGATCGCGCCTCCGGCTTATTTGCTCAGATAGGCGGCCTTCATGGCCTTGTAGGTCATGTAGCAGTCGAATTTGGAGGTCGTCTCAAAGGGCGCGTGCATACTGAGCACGGGCACGCCCGCGTCCAGCGTGTCGATGTTGCGCATGGCCATATCGAGCGCCACGGTGCCGCCGCCGCCCTGGTCGACCTTGCCCATCTCGCACATCTGCCAGACAACGCCCGCCTCGTCGCAGAGGCGGCGGACACGGCTGACAAGCTCCGCCGACGCGTCGGATGCGCCGGACTTGCCGCGGGCGCCGGTGAACTTGCAGAACGCGACGCCGTAGTTGATCTTGGCGTTGTTGCGCTTCTCGGACACCTCCGCATACAGGGGGTCAAAGGCCGCCGTCACGTCGGCGGAGATGCAGAGGCTCCTGGCGAAGCAGCTCTCGACGGAGCAGCAGCCGCTGCAGAGGTGGGACATGAACCACTCGAACGCCTGGCTCGTCATGCCCGTCACGCCGTAGGAGCCGATCTCCTCCTTGTCGGCGAGTATGCACACCGCCGTATACTCCGGCTCGTCCAGCTCCAAAATGGCGGCAAGCTCGGCATAGGCGCACACGCGGTCATCCTGGCCGTAGCCGCCGATGAGGGAGCGGTCGACGCCGATCTCGCGCACGGGGAAGGCCGGAACGGCCTCCAGCTCCGCCGAGATGAAGTCGGTCTCCGTGAGGCCGTATTTCTCGTGCAGCAGGCTGAGCACGGCGAGACGCACGCGATCCCCGCCCTCTCCGGCGTAGGGGATGGAGCCGACGAGCAGATTGAGCTTTTCGCCCTCCACGCCCTCGGACATTTTCTTCTTCATCTGGTCGTCCGCCAGATGGGGCAGCAGGTCGGTGATGACGAATTGGGGATCGTCCGCCTCGCGGCCGATGACCACATCCACGGCGCTGCCGTCCGCCAGCATGACGCGGCCGTGCAGCTCCAGCGGGATGGCCGTCCACTGGTATTTCTTGATGCCGCCGTAGTAGTGCGTGCGGAAGTAGCAGAGCTCCGAATCCTCGTACAGCGGGAGCTGCTTGAGATCGAGACGGGGCGCGTCCACGTGCGCCGCGCCGATGACGCAGCCCGCCGACATGGGCTTTTTGCCGCCGACGGCGAGAATAAGGCTCTTGCCGCGGTTGTTGTAGTAGACCTTCTGACCCGGCGCGATGGTGGTCATGCTCTCGTCAAGAGGCGCAAAGCCCGCCGCCTCGGCCAGTGCGATGGCCTCGCGCACGGCCTCACGCTCGGTGCGCGCCGCGTCGAGATAGCGCATATAGCCCTTGCAGTAGTCCTCGCAGAGGCGGCGCTCGTCCACGCTCATGAGGTCATAGCCGTTTTTCTGTGTGTAGAATAGTTCCTGTTTCCGTTCGTCCATGTTCATGCCTCCAAAATATCCTTAAAAATTTTATTGCATTTATCCTGAAACTGCTCCACGCTCCCGTCGTTCCGGATGCAGGCGTCGCAGTTTTCCGCAAAGAAATCGTCGCCCTTCTGGGCGCTGATGCGCAGCATGGCGTATTCCTCCGATATGCCCTCCCGCGCCATGATGCGCTCGCAGCGCGTCCTGACCGGCGCGGTGATGCCGACGGTGGCGCAGAAGAACGCCTGCAGCGGCGTGCCGATCAGATCGATGGCGTCCACGGCGGCATAGCGCCCGCCGGATGCCGCGTGCTCCGCCAGGGCGCGGTCGATGGCCTCGTCCACATAGCGGTCGGTCACGGCCTGCAGCGCCGCGAGCTTAGCCGGGTCGGCAAAGACGACAGCGCCCAGCCGCTTGCGCAGCAGCACGCCGTTTTCCACCACACCGGGGAACAGCGCCTCGATCTCGTCGAGCATGGGCGTACAGCTCTCGCACAGTCCATGATACAACGCATCCGCGTCGATGACAAGAGCCCCCATGCCGCGCAGCACGTCGAGCGCCGTGGTCTTGCCCGTGCCGGAGCCGCCCGTCACGCCGACGATGCGCAGCGAGCGTATGAGTGCGTCGCGTATCTCCCGCTCGTCCAGCGCGCCGCGGCGCAGGATCTTATACGGCGCGGCCGTCAGGTCGATGATGGTGCTCTCGCGTCCGAGGCCGCAGGCTCCGCCGTCGATCACAGCGTCGATCCTGCCGTCGAAATAGGCCAGCACCTCCTCCGCCGTTTTCGGACTCGCTGCGCCGGAGGGGTTCGCCGAGGGTGCGGCCAGCGGCAGCGCACAGCGGCGCAGCAGCGCCTGCGTCTGCTCCTGCTGCGGGCAGCGCAGGCCGACGGTAGCCCCGCCCGCCGTCACGATGGACGGCACGCAGTCCGCCGCCCTGACGACGATGGTGAGCGGCCCCGGCCAGAATCTCTCCGCCAGCGTATAGGCGCTGCGCGGCACGTCGCGCCCGTAGCGCTCAAATGCCTCCGCGCCCGCGACCATGAGGCTCAGCGGCTTCACAGCCGGACGACCCTTGACCTCGTACAGACGGCGCACAGCGGCCTCGTCCAGCCCGTTTGCGGCCAGCCCGTAGACCGTCTCCGTCGGCACGGCGACAAGCCCGCCCCGGTGTATATACTCCGCCGCCGTTTCGATATTCTCCGTCAATCTCTCTGTTTTCATAGTCCCTCGCCGTTTTTGAGTTTCTCCGCCCGCTCCGCCGCGATAAGCGGGTCGATGAGCAGGTCGAGCTGTCCGTCGATCACCGCGTCGAGCCGGTAGAGCGTGAGGCCGATGCGGTGGTCGGCGACGCGGTTCTGCGGAAAGTTGTAGGTTCGTATGCGCTCGTTGCGCATACCCGTCCCGATCTGGCTGCGCCGCTCGGCGCCCAATGCCGCCTCGCGCTTCTCACGCTCCGCCGCCGCAAGGCGGCTTGCCAGCACGGACAGTGCCCGCGCCTTGTTTTTATACTGGCTGCGCTCATCCTGACACTCCACGACCGTGTTGGTCGGTATATGCGTCACGCGGATGGCGGAGGAGGTCTTGTTCACCTTCTGGCCGCCCGCGCCGGAGGAGCGGAACACGTCGATGCGCACATCGTCCATGTTGAGCTCGAATTCCTGCTCCGACAGCTTCGGCAGCACGGCGACCGTGGCCGTCGAGGTGTGGACACGCCCCTGCACCTCCGTCTCCGGCACGCGCTGGACACGGTGGACGCCGCTCTCGAATTTCAGCCGCGAGTACGCCCCGGGCGCGTCGACCATGAAGCTGATCTCACGGAAGCCGCCGAGGTCGGTCTCACTCACGCTGACAAGCTCCACCGTCCAGCGGCGGCTCTCGGCATAGAGCGTATACATACGGTATAGGTCGGCGGCAAACAGCGCCGATTCCTCGCCGCCGACACCGGCGCGAATCTCCACGATGACGCTGCGCCCGTCGTCCGGGTCGCCCGGCAGCAGGAGCAGGCGTATTTCATCCTCCAGCGCCGGTATGGCCTCCCCGGCGGCGGCAAGCTCCTCCCGTGCAAGCTCGCAGAGCTCCGGGTCGCTCTCCCGCTCCAATATCTGCTTTGCCTCCGCCAGCGCCTCACGCTGCGCTCCCAGCGCCGCCCATGCCTCCGCCAGCGGCGCAAGCGCCTTCTGCTCCCGTGCAAGCTCCGCATAGAGCGCCGGGTCGCCGTAGGTCTCCGGTTGTTCCATACGCGCCGTCACCAGCTCATAGCGGCGGGCGATCTCGTTCAGCTTCTCGTCCATAGCCGCTCCCATCAAAGCATGGCGGGTCCTGCGCGCCAGTCGGTGCCGCCGCCGCGCTCCGCGATGCCCTCATAGCCGAGGACGTAGAGATCGCGGGCATCCGCCGTCCGGGTGAATACGCGCCGCGCCTCGCCGCCAAGATCGTTGACGGCGGCGGGCTTTGTCAGGAGGGGCACGGCGCTCTTGTCGTCCATCTCCCGCAGCAGGGCGCGTCCCGTCTCGTTGGCCGCGAGCACGCGGGCATAGGGCGGGCAGTCCCCGTCCTCTCCGGCGCGCAGACCCAGCACAGCGCAGGTCAGCATACGGCGCAGGCGGCTCATGGGGTAGCGCTTCGTTTTGACCGCCGAGAGCACGGCCTCCACGCCCGGCTCGGTGCGGACGGCGCGGTACAGGCGCTTGCCAAGGCCCTCCGTCGCGTCCGGCAGCGCGTCGAACGCCGCCTCCGGCAGCATACGCAGCCGCGACATATAGGCCTGCTCCAGCTTTTCCATGTACATCGGCTCACAGCCGCGCAGTGCCTCCCGCGCCGCCTCCGGCAGATAGGGCGCGACGTCCTCTCCGGCCTCCAGCATGGTCCGTATCTCCGCCGCACAGCGGAGCGCGCCGTCCGAGCGTCCGTCATGGACAGAGCCGCTGCGGCGGCTCGTGAGCGGGGTCAGCCCGGCATTGAGCGCGAAGATGGCCTTGAGGTATTCGACCGCGAGGATATTGTTCGGCTTTTCGAGCAGGTCGGCGCACTCGCGGCCAAGCCGCGCCTCCAGCACCCGCTGGCGCGCCGGGGCAAAGCCCATGCCCTCGCTCATGGCGGCCTTGACCGCCTCGATCGTCTCCGGCTCCGCCGCCGCAAGCGCCAGCGCCGTCAGCGGGGCAAGCTCGCCCGCCTCGCTCCCGAAGCTCAGATGCGTCACCACGCCGAGCGAATTCAGCAGCGCGACGCCGCCCCGCGCAAAGCGCTCCGCCGAGGACACGCACCACGGCAGCGGCAGCTCGAGCACGAGATCAGCCCCGGCGGCGCAGGCCGCCCGCGCGCGGACGTGCTTGTCAAAGAGCGCCGGTGTCCCGCGCTGGACAAAATCGCCCGACATGACGCAGACGACCGGCGCATCGCCGCCCGCCGCGGCGCGGCTCTGGGCGATATGCTCAAGGTGTCCTTTATGGAAAGGGTTGTATTCACATACGATTCCGACGACACTCATTGGATTACCTCTTGCGTTTTTGTTATTTTGCGTTAAAATAGAGCTTTGGGAGAGAAATTTCCCTCCGTCCCCATTTTACACGTTTTTTTATATTTTACAATACGAAAGGACAGTACCATGAAAATTCTTGTCATCAACGCAGGCTCCTCCTCCCTGAAGTATCAGCTTCTGGACATGGAGACCGAAACGCTTCTTGCCAAGGGTCTTTGCGAACGCATCGGCATCGACGGCCATCTGAAGCACCAGCCCCAGAACGGCAAGCCGAAGTTCGATGAGGACATCGCCCTGCCCACCCACACCGAGGCTATTGCCGCCGTCCTCGACAAGCTCACCAGCGCCGAATACGGCGTGGTCGAGAGCATGAGCGAGATCAGCGCCGTCGGCCACCGTGTCGTCCACGGCGGCGAGAAGTTTGCCCAGAGCGTCCTCATCAACGACGATGTCATGGCCGCCATCGCCGAGTGCATCCCCCTCGCTCCGCTCCACAACCCGGCGAACATCACCGGCATCAACGCCTGCAAGGCCGTCATGGGCGAAAACGTGCCCCAGGTCGCGGTTTTCGACACTGCCTTCCATCAGACCATGCCCGGCAAGGCTTACATCTACGCCATTCCGTATGATTACTACACCGACCTCAAGGTGCGCCGCTACGGCTTCCACGGCACCAGCCACCGCTACGTCTCCGCCCGCTGCGCCGAGATGATGGGCAAGGACATCAAGGATCTCAAGATCATCTCCTGCCACATGGGCAATGGCTCGTCCATCTGCGCCATCGATGGCGGCAAGAGCGTCGACACCTCCATGGGCTTCACGCCCATCGCCGGTCTGCCCATGGGCACCCGCTGCGGCGATATCGACGTCTCCATCCTTGAATACCTCGCCTCCAACACCGGCAAGAGCATCGAGGAGCTTACCACCATCCTCAACAAGAAGTCCGGCGTTCTGGGCGTTTCCGGCGTTTCCTCCGACTTCCGCGACCTCGACGATGCGGCCTCCAAGGGCAACGACCGTGCGCGCCTCGCGCTCGACATCTTTGCCTATGACGTGGCCAAGATCGTCGGCGGCTATGCGGCGGCCATGGGCGGCGTGGACGCCATCGTGTTCACCGCCGGCGTCGGCGAGAACTCCGCCTCCACCCGCGCCGACATCTGCGCCTATCTCGGCTATCTCGGCACGGCGCTCGATGAGGAGGCCAATGCCAAGCGCGGCGACGACATCGAGATCTCCAAGGCCGGCTCCAAGGTACGTATGTTCGTCATCCCCACGAACGAGGAGCTCGTCATTGCCCGCGATACCAAGGCGCTCGTCGAGGGCTGATCCCTCGCATAAAAACCACACTCGGCTGTCCATTTCGATGGGCAGCCGAATTTTCATGGCAAAAACGCAAAAAGGCGGTTGACTTTCGGACGATTCCAAGGTTTATGATTGTTGTAGATTTAATAAATCTGCGGGTATTTTGCCCGCAGTCTGTGAAGGAGAAGCATTAACCGCCATGCAATGCAGAAATGTTGTTATTGTTGACGCCTGCCGCACCGCCGTCGGAAAGATGGGCGGCGCCTGCAGGCCGCTGTCCGCGCTGGATATGGCCTGCGCCACCATCCGCGGCAATTTGGAGCGCAGCGGCATCGACCCTGCCGAGATCGACGAGGTCATTCTTGGCCAGTGCCGCCAGACCTCGGACGAGCCGAACATCGCCCGCGTCGCGGCCTTGAAGGCCGGCATCCCCGAGAGCTGCCCCGCCTACACCGTCATGCGCCAGTGCGCAAGCGGCATGACCGCCGTACAAAATGCCGTCATGAGCATCATGGCCGGGGTCAACGACTGTGTGATCGCCGGCGGCACGGAGAGTATGTCCAACGCCGTGTTCTATGTGCGCAATGCCCGCTGGGGCGTCGGCACGGGAACGACGGAATTTGTGGACGCGCTCACGGAGGGGCAGTTCAAGAGCCAGCCCGAGGAGAAATACGGCCGCTATAACATGGGGGCGACCGCCGAGCGCGTGGCTCAGGAGCTCGGCATCACCCGCGAGGAGCAGGACGCCTTCTCCCTCATGAGCCAGCGCCGTGCCATCGCTGCCATCGACTCCGGCCGCTTCAAGGACGAGATCGTCCCGCTCGTCGTGCCGCAGGGCCGCAAGAAGGACCCCATCGTCTTCGACACGGACGAGTTCCCCAACCGCACGACCAACGAGGAAAAGATGGCGAAGCTCCGTCCGGTGTTCAGCATCGATGTCCACGAGGACGGCAAGATGTTCAATTCCAAGGAGGTCACCGGCACCGTGACCGCCGGTTCCTCCTCCGGCCGCAACGACGGCGCATCCTCCATGCTGCTCATGAGCGAGGAAAAGGCCGCTGCGCTCGGACTCAAGCCGCTGGCGCGCATCATCGGCATGGGCTGCGCGGGTGCCGACCCGCAGCAGATGGGTCTCGGCCCTGTCTACGCCGTGCCCAAGGCGCTCGAATACGCCGGACTCACGAGCGACGATATCCAGCTCATCGAGCTGAACGAGGCCTTTGCCGCGCAGAGCCTCGGCTGTATCAAGCTGCTCGGCTGGGAGGATAAGATGGACATCATCAACGTAAACGGCGGCGCGATCGCGCTCGGCCATCCCGTCGGTTCCTCCGGCTGCCGCATCCTTGTGACGCTCGTCCACGAGATGAAAAAGCGCGGCCTCAAATACGGTCTCGCAACGCTGTGCATCGCCGGCGGCATGGGTCAGGCCACCGTGATCGAAATGTGCGAATAATTTTGGAATCGAGGAATATATGTCATGAGTAAGACCAACAAAGTCATCATCCAGTGCTGCATCTGCGGCGCGGGAACAAAGAAAGCCCAGGCACCCTCCGTCCCCTATACGCCGGAGGAGATCGCCCGCGACGTGGTGGCGGTCGCCAAGGCGGGCGCGGCCATCGCCCACATCCATGTCCGCGAGGATAAAATGGTGGACGGCGAGATGCAGATCGGCTATAAGTCCATGAGCCTGCAGAAGTTCACCGAGACCGTCGAGCTCTGCCGCAAATACTGCGCCGAGGCCGGGGTCGATATCCTCATCAACCTCACCACCTCCGGCGGCGAATACGAGGACTACAAGCGCCTGCAGCACCTCGGCGCGCTGCGCCCGGAGATGTGCTCCTTTGACCCGAACACCATCAACTGGTCAAACTCTTACATCTTCGAGAACCACCCCCGCTTCCTCAACGCGCTGTCCGATGAGGTCGTCAAATACGACATCAAGCCCGAGTTCGAGGTCTTCGACACCGGCCATCTCGACTCCGTTATGTACTACGTCAACAAGCACAATATTCCCAAGCCCCCGCACATCCAGTTCATCATGGGTGTGGGCGGCTCCATGCCCGGCACGACGCAGGCGCTTGCCTATGTCGTCGACCATCTGCCCGAGGGCGCGACCTGGTCGGTCTCCGGCATCGGCAAGGCGCATATGCCGATGATGCTGGCGGGACTCTCTATGGGCTGCGACGGCCTGCGCGTCGGCCTGGAGGACAACGTGATGTTCGGCAAGAACCCGGACGGCACCAAGGATATCGCAACCAACGTGCGCCTTGTGGAGCGCGCCGTGACGCTTGCCAGGCTCGCCGGACGCGAGATCGCCACGGCGGACGACGCCCGCGCCATCCTCGGCATCACCCGCCACTGTCTCCGCGACGAGCATACCTACCCCGTCGGGAAATAAGACACGAACAACAGGCAAGGGCTGCAGCGGAAACCACCCGCTGCAGCCCATTTTTGGCGCTGCGTCAACGCATGACACAGCGCTGATCACCGCGCAAAGAGAGACAGCCGGAGCGGGGGAGTCCCGCTCCGGCTGGTATGATTTGAGGCCAAAGCTTACTCGACGAAGTCGTCGGACTGGGTGTAGGCGTCGGCTTCCATGCCGGCCATACGGCCGGAGTTGAGCGCCCAGCTCATCGTGGAGCCGGGGTTAAAGAAGCAGTACTCGCCGCCGAAGACAACGTTCGCGGTGTCTGTGCCGCAGGCGTAGAGGCCGGGGATGGGCTCCTCCGTCTCCGCCTTGAGGACCTGCATGTTGTGGTTGACCTTGATGCCGCCGAGGGAGCCATAGCCGGAGGGGAAGTGGCGGGCGACATAGTACTTCTCGCCGGTGATGGGGCGCAGCCACTTGGAGGGCTTGCAGAAGTCGGCGTCATAGCCGCCGGCGAAGCTATTGTAGCGCTCGATGGTCTTGACGAGGTTCTTATAGTTGATGCCGGTGACCTTGGCGACCTCCTCCAGGGAGCTGCACTCATAGAAGTTCTGCTCCGTGGGCTGGCTCTCGTCGTCATACTTGACGTCGATCACGCCGTCAAAGACGGAGTTCTCGGCGGCGCTCTTCGCGCCGGAGAAGAACAGATCCTTCTCATAGTCCCACTTGTCGAGGGTCTTGATGGCGTGGTGGTAGGTGATGTAGTCGAGACCGTGCTTCTTCATGTAGTCGATGCCGTCGGAGCCGATGATGGAGAAGGCACGGTGGCCGGTCTGGGCATTGATGGCGTTGCCGGTGAAGGTCGTGTTGTTCATGATCTGCTCGTTGATGATACGCTCACCGTGGATATTGACCATGATGGTGGAGGGCTGACGCAGCGCCTCGGAGAGAGTCTTGAACACGTCGGTCGTGCCGGGGGTGTTGTAGGTGACCTCCATGGAGATGGGAGCCTTCGCGCCGCCGGCGTTCCAGGCGAGGTTGATGCCGTCGCCGTCCAGGCCGGGAATGCGGAAGGTGAACATATCCTTGCCCCAAGTGAAGCCGAGATATTCCTTGATCATCTCGACGTTGTTGCCGATGCCGCCGGTGCCGATGATGCAGGCGGAGCAGTCGCACTGGATCTCCTCACCGTTCTCGTCCATGGCGATGACGCCCAGGATCTGACCCTTGTCGCCCTGAATGAGCTTCTTGGCGGGGGTGCGGAAGTGGAAGTCCACGCCGAGGCTGGTGGCGTAGTCGGTCATGAGCTTGACCATGTGGCTGGCCTGACGCTCCGTGGGCTTGTTGACGCCGGGGAGCTTGATCATATGCTGGGTGCAGTGGCTGTCGCAGAAGTATTTGTAGACGCCGAGGAACTCCACGCCGAAATTCTCGACCCATTCCACGGTGGAAGCGGACATATTGAACCAGCGGCGGACGGTCTGCGCGTCGGCCTTCCAGTGGTTGTATTCCATGGTGAACTTGAAGGCGTCGTCCTTCGACCATTCGTACATCTGGTCGCGCTGATACTTCGACTCCACGGCAAAGAAGGCCATGCCCATGTTGGCGGCGCCGCCGGTGGTGCCGCTCTTCTCAAAGACGACGACGGACGCGCCCTTTTCGGCGGCCTGGGTTGCGGCGGTCATGCCGGAGAGGCCACCGCCGATGACGCAAATGTCACATTCAAGGTGCTTCATAGTTTGTTTTATCCTCCAGAATCGTTTGCATGGGAAATGACCCGGCCAATGTCCGGGCCATTTCCGTTATGGAATTACTCTTTGGTGTCGATGCGGATGTAGCCGGCGAGATCCTTCATGATGGTCTCGGGCAGCTCAAGGTCGGTGCCGTCCGGCATCTTGCCGACGACGGAGGTCTTGCCGCCGCCCTCGGCGGTGCCGATCATCAGGCCGCGGGCGCCCTCATAGCGGCCGGTGCCGCCAACGATGACGTTGACAAGCACGTCCTGACGGGTGTACTCGGAGTTGTAGACGATGCACTTGCCGGGATCCTTGCCGCGGACGGCGAACATGCCGTCCCAGGCGTAGATGTCGCCGTCGGGCATACGGTAGATGCAGAAGAGGTCGGTCTCGAAATTCTCCATCCAGTCATCGGTGAAGAACTTCTCAAGCGGGAACTGCTTGGCTTCCTCGCACATGTTGTCGGGAGGGCAGGCCATGCCGTAGTATTCGCTCGGTCCGAAGGGATGGAACCAGCCGATGCCGGAGTGGATGGTCAGGCCGCCGTTCGGCCATTTCTTATAGACACCGTAGCCGGCGTGGTAGTTCATGCGGGCCTGGAAGACCTCGCCGTGCTCCTTGGCGGTCAGCTCGGGCTCCTTCTTCTCCTCGGCGGCGGGCGCCTCGGGAGCAGCCTCGACCGGCGCGGGCTCAGCAACAGGCTCGACCGGCTTGACCTCCTCGGTCACGGGCACCGGCGCGGCAGCGGTTTCTTCCTCTTTTTTCTTTTTACCAAACAGAGCCATGATTATCCTCCTAAATTACTTAGCGGCAGCAGCGTTGTTGGCGAAGGCGCGGTCGGCGGCCATCGCATCGGGGATCTTGCGCATCATCCAGGTGGCGATGAGGCCGATGGCGATGACGACGATGCAGATGCCGTAGGCCAGCGTGGCCTTGCCGCCCTGGATGAGAGCAGCCATCATGTAGGCAGCCAGCGCCGAGGGGACGAGCTGGATGGCCATGATGATACGGTTAGCGGACTGGTACTCGCGGCGGCCGTAGGCGTAGGTCATGGAAGCGGGGTGCATGGTGGGCACGCCGCCGGTCATGCAGGCAACGCCGAAGCCCCAGGCGATCTCCATGGGGACATTGCCGCCCTCGGGCATGAGCATCAGCATGAGGACGGGGATGAGCTCGGTCAGGCCAAGCAGCAGGGAGGCCTTGATGGTGCCGAACTTGTCGTCGATCCAGCCGAAGACATAGCTCATGAAGATGCCGAGGATAGCGCCGACGGACAGCCAGGTGGTGGCGGCCAGCCAGACGGTGGGAGCGGGGGACTCGCCGGACATATAGGCGGGGTCGAGGCTCATGAAGCGGACGGCCATGGAGCTCATGCAGCAGTTGATGATGAACTGGAACGCGCCGTAGGAGACGATGAGGAGCCATGCGCGCTTCTCGGAGAGGATCTGCTTGACGGTCAGATGGACGTCGCTGCTGTCAGCCTCGGACAGCGGGGCAGAGTCCGCGCCGTCGGGGTAGAGGCCGACTTCCTCCGGCGTATCGCGCAGGAAGAAACGGGTGCAGATGGCGATGAGAACGAGAACAACGGCAACGCCGATGTAGAAGAGGCGATAGTCGCCGTTCCACTGGGAGGCGATGAGCTTGGAGATGCCGCCGACGCCGATGACGGAGAACAGGGGGGAGCCGAGGGTAACGACACCGAGGACACGGCCGCGGTATTTGATGAACCAGCTGGCGGCAAGCTGGAAGCCGGCCATCTGGAAGCACATGCAGCAGCAGCGCAGCACGAAGCTGGAGATGCTGAAGAGCAGGAAGTTGCCCTGGCCGCCGTTGATGGCGAGGCCGTTCGCGCCGACGATGCCGATGCAGCCGAGGGCGCAGAGCATGATGCAGGGGATGAGGGTCTTGCGGACGCCGTGCTTCATGAACAGGGTGCCGTAGACAAAGGTCAGGACGATGCAGGCGAACTCACCGACGGTACGGCCGATCTGGATCTGGGAGGCCGACCAGCCGCTGTACGCGGTGATGATGTTGTAGTGGTCGTTCTGCAGGCCGGAGTACATGAACATGAAGACGATGCCGAGAATGTTGAACGCGATGGCGTACGCGCCGAATTTTTTGTTCTTGAACATTACGCTTTCCTCCTAATTATTTCGTTGCGTGGAGCTGATTTTTCTCAGTTGAGGGGGTCGGTATGGACTTCGTCCTCCTTCTTCTTCCCGAAGGAAAGCATAAGGATGGCGCCGATGACGACGATAACTACCACGAGCACGAGGCAGATGGAATTCCAGTTGTAGGAGTCGGGGTCGTAGTTGGGGTTCGCGATCTCGGTCGCGGTCTCGGCAGCAGCCGCTTCGCCGCTGGCCTCACCGGAGGCCTCGCCGCTCGCTTCGCCGCTGGGCTCGCCGGAGGCGGAGGAGGTGTTGACCGCCGCATAATCCTCGGCGGAGGCGTTGGCGATCGCGCCGCAGACGGAGCAGACCTTCGTGCCGTAGCTGACGATGGAGCCGTCCTGGCCGACGACCGCGTCGTTCTGGTAGACGTAGCTGTGCTCGAGAGCGGGGGTGACCTCCGTCTCAACGGTGCCGCAGCGGGAGCAGGTGCGGGTGACGCTGCCGTCGTGCGCGCAGGTCGCTTCCACGACCGTCTCGGTGAACTCATGACCCAGCGCGGGGGTCTCGCTGCCCTTGACAGCGTAGCTGTCGCCGCAGTTCACGCAGGTCATCTGGGTGTAGCCCGCGTTGGTGCAGGTCGGCGCGACGACGGTCTCGACATAGTGGTGGCCGGTGGCCGGGGTCACTATGGTCTGGATCGTTTCGCCGCAGTCGAGGCAGACGAGTTCCTTTTCGCCCTTTTCTTCGCAGCTGGCTTCCTTGACGATGACTTCCTCGAGGTGCGTGTGACTGCAGGTCGTGTCCGCGGGTTCCGCGGAAGCGGCGAAGGCAGCCGTGCTGAGGAGCAGCATGCAAGCCAGAACGAAAACGAGTAGCTTTTTCATCTCTGATTCTCCTTTACAAATTAGAAATGCAATATGCTGGAAAGGATTTTACCACAAGTTTAATGATTTGCCAAGCCTAAATGCGTTACATTTTGGTTACTTTATATAACCATATCCAACCAAACGCCGAAAACCCTTGCAATCAAAGGGATACAGCCAGTCGGAGACTCAGCTCCATCATCTCCGTGAAGCTCGTCTGACGCGTCAGAGCGTCGAGAGACTCGCCCGTGATGATGTGATCGGAGACGGTGCAGATGGCCAAAGCCTGTTTTCCGGCGCGCGCCGCGTTCATGTAGAGAGCGGCGGCTTCCATCTCGATGGCCATGACGCCCATCTTGCCCCAGCGGGCGGCGGCATACTCCCTCGGCTCGAGATCGGACATATCGGTATAGAACGTGTCGCTCGAGAGAAGGTTGCCGACGTGATAGTGCAGCCCCATCTCCTCGGCCAGCTTCACCGCACCGGACAGCAGACGCCAGCTCGCAATGGGAGCAAAGGAGCCGGGGAGGCTGAAGCTGTGGGCGTAGCTGGAGTTGGTGCACGCGCCCTCGCCAAAGAGGATGTCGCGCACGCGGATGTCGGAGCCGATGGCGCCGGCAGAGCCGACGCGCAGGATGTTTTCCACGCCGAAGACGTTGAAGAGCTCGTGGCTGTAGATGCCGATGGACGGCATTCCCATACCGCTGGCCATCACGCTCACGGGAACGCCGTGATAGCTGCCGGTATAGCCCTGTACGCCGCGGACATTATTCACGAGGCGCGGCTCGGTCAGGAAATTCTCCGCGATAAACTTGGAGCGCAGCGGGTCGCCGGGCATAAGTACAGTCGACGCAAAATCGCCCGGCTTTGCGTCGATGTGCGGGGTCGGATAATCTGGCATAGCACCATCTCCTCTTTCTTCAGTTTCCTACCGTCCTATTTTAACCGTATTTACCTCCGCTGTCAAACAAAAAACGAGTCTGTTTCTTTGTGCAAAACAGACTCGTTGCATAGACGATCATGCAGAATATGTCACGCGGCTCATGTCTTCTGATTCGGCATGTCCCATGCGTGGTGGTCGGTGTGCAGGAGATGGTGCGAGCGCTCGCCGAGCGGCTTGTCGAGGCAGCGCTCATAGAGCATTTTCACATCCGGATTCTCATGGCTGTAGCGTATGGCGGAGTTTCGGTCGAGCCGCCACAGCTCGTCGCCGCGTTCGGCGGCAAGCTCCTCGCCGTCTGTGATGGGCTGTCCGCCGCCGCCGGCACAGCCGCCGGGGCAGGCCATGACCTCCACGAAGTCATATTCCGCCTCGCCGGACTTGACGGCCTCGATGAGATCGCGGGTGTTGGCAAGGCCGCTCGTGACGGCCACGCGCACGTCGCCCGCGCCGGGAATGGCGAAGGTGGCCTCCTTCCAGCCCTTCATGCCGCGCACGGCGGTGAAGGCGTCGGGGTCTGGGTTGCTGCCGGTCACGAGATAGTAGGCGGAGCGCAGCGCCGCGTCCATCACGCCGCCGGTCGTGCCGAAGATGACGGCCGCGCCGGTGCCGCTGCCGAGCGGGGAGTCGAAATCCTCCTCCGGCAGATTGGCGGGCTGGATGCTCTTGGCGTGGAGCATGCGGGCAAATTCGCGCGTCGTGATGACGACATCCACGTCCGGGTCGCCGCAGGCGTCGTGCATGGTGGGCAGCTCGCACTCGGATTTCTTGGACGAGCAGGGCATGACGGACACGCAGTATATCTTGTGCGGGTCGACGCCGATGCTCTGGGCAAAGAAGCTCTTGGTCACGGCGCCGAACATCTGCTGGGGACTCTTGGCCGTGGAGAGATTGTCCGTGAGCTCGGGGTACTGACCCTTGAGGAAGCGTACCCAGCCGGGGCAGCAGGAGGTGAACATCGGCCACGAATATTTGTCCTTGTGGGTGAAGCGCTCGACGAACTCGCTGCCCTCCTCCATAATGGTAAGGTCGGCGGAGAAGTTGGTGTCGAACACATAATCGAAGCCGAGGCGGCGCAGTGCGGCGGCCATGCGGCGGGGCGTGGCAAACTCGCGGGTCACGCCGAAGCTCTCCGCCCAGGCGGCGCGGACGGCGGGCGCGACCTGCACCACGGTGACGGTCTCCTTGTCGTCGAGGGCATCCAGCACGCGCTGGGTATCGTCCCGCGCCTGCAGCGCGCCGACGGGGCAGTGGGTGATGCACTGGCCGCAGTACACGCAGTCGGAGCTGCGGATGGTGCGGTTGCCGGAGACGTCGACGGTCGTGCGTCCGCCGGTGTTGGCAATGTCCCAGATGCCGAGCCCCTGGATCTTTTCGCAGACCTGGATGCAGCGCATACACTTGATGCACTTCGATTCGTGGCGGATGATGGGCGCGGTGGGATCCCACTCGCCCTCGTCAAAGCGGGTCTTATAGGGCTGGTCAAGAATGTTGAGGCTGTTTGCCATGCTCTGCAGCGAGCAGTTGCCGCTGCGGGCGCAGGTGGGGCACTGGCAGTCATGCTGGCTCAGGATGAGCTGGAGGTTCGTCCGGCGGGTGCGGCGGGCGCGGGTGGAGTCGGTGTGGATGACCATGCCGTCCAGCACCTGCGTGTTGCAGGCCGCCATCAGGCGGTCATAGCCCTCGACCTCGACCACGCAGACGCGGCAGGCGCCGATCTCGTTCAGCTCCTTGAGGTAGCAGAGCGTCGGGATGACGATGCCGGTCTTGCGGGCGGCGTCGAGTATGGTCGTCCCCTCCGGGACGGAAACGGGCTTGTCGTTGATGATCGCGTTTACCATTTGTCTTCCCTCCCTCCACGGAATGCGCCGTAGCCGTAGTGGTCGCAGCGCAGGCAGCGGAACGTCTCGCTCAGCGCGCCCTGATCGGTCAGCCCGTGCTCGATGCAGTCGAAGTCGCACTTGCGCTCAAAGGCAGTGCGGAAGGTCGTGTTGATACGGCCCCAGGCGGGCGTGTTGTTGGCCGGGGCGTCGGGGACGATGACATCCACGGAAATGTCGTGGTGGAAGCCGAGGAACTCGTCGATGTTCGCGGCGGCCACCTTGCCGCCCGCAATGGCGCGCACGGCGGTGGCAGGACCGGTGACGCATTCGCCGCCGGCGAATATCTTGCTGTCCGGCGCGATAACGCCGGTGGAGCTTGCGACGAGCTTGCCGCGCTCGATGGCAAGGCCGCCCTCCTTCAGAATGCCGGTCTCGACACGCTGGCCGACGGCCAGCACAAACACATCCGCGGCGATGCGCTCCTGCGGCAGGTCGGCGTCCTTGGGTGTGGGACGGCCGGAGTCGTCGAGCTTGGTGGACATCTGCGGGCGCACCCACAGCGCCACGGCTCTTCCGTCGCCGTCGACCTCGATGTGGTCGGGCGCCTTGAGGCAGACGAGCTCCGCGCCCTCCGCCAGCGCACCCTCGACCTCCTCGGCCGCGGCGGTCATGTCGATCTGGCGGCGGCGATAGACGCAGTATACGTTCTTCGCGCCGCAGCGTATGGCCGTGCGCGTCACGTCCATGGCGACGTTGCCGCCGCCGATGACGCAGACGGTCTTGTCCTTCAGATCGGGGTAATTCTCATCGCCGATGCCGCCGAGCATCTGCACGGCGGAGATGACGCCCTTCGCGTCCTCGTTCGGAATGCGGGCGCTGGAGTGACCCTGTGCGCCGACGGCAATATATACCGCGTCATTCCGCTCGGCTAGCTCCGTGAAGCTCATCTCGGTGCCGATATTATAGTTGGTGTGGACTTCGATGCCGGTCGAGAGGATGGCGTTGATGTCGCGGTCAAGCAGGTCGCGGGGGAAGCGGTAGGCGGGGATGCCGTAGCGCAGCATACCGCCGAGCTTCTTGTGGCGCTCGTAAATAGTCACCTGATGTCCCATGAGGCGCAGGTAATACGCCGCAGACAGGCCGCAGGGGCCGCCGCCGATGATGGCGACCTTTTTGCCGGTGCCGGGGCCGCAGGCGGGGACGGGGACCTCGCCCGCCTTATCGACGGCATAGCGCTTGAGGCCGCGGATGTTCACCGCGTCGTCGATCATGTTGCGGCGGCAGTGCGTCTCGCAGGGATGCTCGCATATGTAGCCGCAGGTGACGGGCATGGGATTGTCCTTGCGGATGAGCTTGACGGCGTCGGCGTAGCGCCCCATGCGGATGAGGGAGATATAGCCGGGGACGTCCACGCTTGCGGGGCAGAGCGTCACGCAGGGGACGGGCGCGGAGAACGAGCCGAGGCAGCGGTGCTTGTCGATGTGCTCCACAAAGTCGGCGCGGTTGTTCTCCAGATTGGAGAGAACCATCTGCGCGGGTTCATAGCCGATGGCGCAGTCGGCGCTCTCGAGAATGGCATAGGCCGTCTCGCGGATGAGGTCGATGGTGTCGGGGGTGCCCCGTCCGTCCAGCACCTCGTTCAGCAGCCGCTTGAGCTGGTTGAGGCCGATGCGGCAGGGAACGCACTTGCCGCAGGACTGGGTGAGGCACATGGTGATGAAGCTGAGCGTGAGGTCAACGGGACACACGCCCGGGGGGCTGGCGGCCAGACGGCGCGCCATATCGCTGTAGATATGCTCGGCGTCCTTCTGGCTCTTGCCGAAGCTTTTTAAATCAAGCCGGCTCATAGGGTGTCACCTTCACTTTCCATATATATTTCAAATTCCATCTCTTTGTATCGGCGCTGTGCACCAATATACATAGTATAGATTAACGGCTGGAAGGGCTTTTGTAAAGCTAAATCCACAAATCAACGATATGTCCCAAAAACACACACAAAAACAGAATATGCTGGTATAAATGCAAAGAAAAGCGCGGGTCGGAAGCGGAGGCTTTTCCGATCCGCGCTGTGCTTATTCATATCCGTTCGGATTATATTTCTGCCAGTTCCATGTGTCGCGGCACATCTCGTCAAGCCCCAGCGCGGCTTTCCAGCCGAGCAGACGCTCTGCCTTGCCGGGGTCAGCCCAGCACTCGGCGATATCGCCCGCACGGCGCGGCGCGATGACATAGGGGATATGGATGCCCGTCGCCCGCTCAAAGGCGGAGACGAGCTGCAGCACGCTGCTGCCGCGGCCGGTGCCCAGATTGAAGACCTCAGTGCCGCTGTGTGACGCCGCCCACGCGAGTGCTGCGACGTGGCCGCGCGCCAGATCGACGACGTGGATATAGTCGCGCACGCCCGTGCCGTCCGGCGTGGGGTAGTCGTTGCCGAACACGCTCAGATGCTCCCGTCGTCCGACGGCGACCTGGCTGATGTAGGGCATGAGATTGTTGGGTATGCCGCTTGGCGCTTCGCCGATGAGGCCGGAGGAGTGCGCCCCGACGGGGTTGAAGTAGCGCAGGAGCACGACCGACGCAGCTGCATCCGTCGCCGCCCAGTCGCGCAGGATCTGTTCGATCATGAGCTTCGTCCAGCCGTAGGGATTGGAGCAGGGGCCGACGGGGCTGTCCTCCGTCAGCGGCAGCGACCTCGGCGTGCCGTATACCGTGGCGGAGGAGGAGAAGATGATGCGGCGGCAGCCTGCCTCGTCCATGCACTGAAGCAGCGTGAGCGTGGTGTCGATATTGTTGCGGTAGTATTTGATCGGCTCGCTCACGGATTCGCCCACGGCCTTGAAGCCGGCGAAGTGCATCACGGCGTCGATCTTGTTCTCGGCAAAAATGCGGCGCAGCGCCTCATGATCGGCAACGTCGGCGCGGTAGAAGCGTACGTGCTTCCCGCTGATCTGCTCCACGCGGGCGACGGCCTTTTCGCTGGCGTTGGAGAGGTCGTCCACGATCACGGCCTCATGCCCCGCAGCCAATAGCTCCACGGCGCTGTGCGAGCCGATATAGCCCGCCGCGCCGGTCAACAGAACGGTCATATGATGTACCGCCTTTCAGTTAGGTTTACGGGTCGATTGTAGTACGGAAACGTCCGCATTGCAAGCATGACGGCGGAACAGGCGAAAAAAGGGGGGATTCTGCGGTGATTTAGCTTTACAAATAACGCCGGTGCATTTATTATTGGGGCAAGGGCTTGTAAGCCAATATCGAAAGGAAAGGTGAACTCATGAAAAAATGCGGAAAGATACTGGCGCTGCTGCTGACGCTGTGCCTTGCGCTCAGCCTCTGCGGCACGGCGCTCGCGGCCTCCGGCGAGCCGAGCGGCGAAGCGAGCGGCGAGAGCTTTGCCCAGGTCGATAAGACCCACTGGGCCGGCTCGTCCATCACCATCACCGGCATCGAATTTGCCGAGGAATACGCCGACCAGGACGGCAAGAGCTATGTCGACTCCACGCTGTTCGGCGCGATCTCGAAGATCCTCTACAAGGGCGGCGAGATCGACGTTGACACCGCGAAGTACACCGCTGTGCTCACCGTTGACGGCGTGCAGCAGAACCTCTACAACGTCACCGAGCCGACAACCTATACCGGCGATGTGGTGATCACGCTCGCGGAGCTTGGCGACACGCAGGTCAACGCCGGCGCGCCTTTCGGCGCGGACAAGGAAAACGCCCTGTTCGGCGAGTTCCGCTATACGCCCGCCGTCTATATCTCCGCCGGTGCGTATGACGAGGCGAAGTCCGTCACTGCCGCGCAGCTTTCCGGCGAGATCGACGACAAGGAGACGAACGGACTTTCCGTCCGCTCCGAGGGCGACTACTTCTCCGCCATCTACATCACCGATTCCGAATACACCGTGAACGATTCCGACATCACCCTTTACGGCCGCGGCGGCGACGACTTCAACGGCTGGGGCGCTGGCATTGTCGTGCTCGGCGACTCCGATGTCGAGATCAACCGCACGAAGATCTGCGGCTCCGGCGCGCTGCGTTCCGGCCTCTTCACCTCCGACAGCGCACAGGTGACGGTCAACGACAGCGTTATCATCACGGAAAATGAGGAGGGTTTTGTCGCCTATGACACCAGCGACAACTATGCCGTCCCCATGATGCAGCAGTGCCCGTTTGCCATGGGCATTCTGGGCAACATCCGCGCCTCGCTCGCCTGCGGCGCCGGCTGCAACATTTTTACGAACTCCCTCGTGGCCTCCAACGGCTGGGCGGTGCTTTCGACCGACTCCGGCCGCGCCGGTGCGACCGCGCTCGTGGCGAACTCCATGGTCGCGGTGCTGGGCGAGGTCTCCAACTCCTCCGAGGAGATGCCGGAATACGACTTCACCTATGACGTGAACGGCGAGACCTGGTACGCCAGTGTCGGCCGCTACGGCGAGCAGAGCGGCTACATCGCCTACGCTGACTCCGGCGTTCTCGATTATGCCTATGGCTCCGCGTGGTACAGCCCCGACTACCTCGGCATCGTCACCACCGGCACGCTCACTATGGCGGACGACTGCTACGGCTGGAGCGACCGTATCGGCTTCATGCTCCATGCGGGCGGCGGCACGTCCGGCACCGGCACGCTCGACATCTCTGATTCGAGCTTCAACATCCGCAATATCTTTGCCGTCAGCCAGTCTGCCGGCAGCTATACCTCCAACATCCGCCTGACGAACGTGGATATCGCGCTGGCCAACGAGGGCAGCGACATCCTCTTCCTGCAGTGCGACACCGACGATCATTCCAGCTCCCCCGGCGATACCTCGAACACCCTCACGGACATCACCCGCGAGGAGTATGCCTCTCTGGAGCCGACCGTGCTTGAGTCCTCCGGCGAGATCGTCGCGAGCACCCTCACCGTCAAGGACTCCCATGTCCAGGGCAACGTCTACAACAGCGCCACCGGCGGCGCGGCCATTGAGCTCACGCTCGACAACTCCGAGCTCGACGGCGCGATCTCCTCTGCGTGGTCGCACCATGTGGATGCCGAGGGCAACACCCTTGACGAGACCGAGTTCTACTGCGACAGCTTCACCGGCACGCGTGACGGCAAGGACGGCGTGTGGGATCACACCATGTACCTCCGTCTGGCCTGTGAGCCGGCCGAGACCCGCTGCAACCCCGTGTATCTCACCATGACCAACGGCGCCATCTGGATGGTCACTGGCACGAACTATCTCTCCGGCCTCACCATCGACGACAGCTCCGAGATCAAGGGGATGGGACTTGTCATGACCGTGAACGGTGTCGAGACCGAGATCAAGGCCGGCAGCTATGAGGGCGAGATCGTTCTCACGGCGGGCGAAGCGCCCAGCCGCGGCGAGGGCGGCCCCGAGCTGAAGGCTCCCGTCATCGGCGAGGCTGCGGAGCTTGAGGTCGAGGCTGCCGAGGCTTTCGACGTCGATCTGGAGCTTGCTCCGTTCAACGTCACCGTCGGCGACGGCATGGTTCTTGAGTTCAGCTGCGTCCAGTATTCCGTCGGCGACGGCACCATCTCCATCCTCATCCCCGACACGGCCAAGCAGATCGACTGCTCCATCGTGAACGGCGAGTGGGTCATGGAGGGCGCGGACTTCGTGGACGAGGCCATCATCGCCGAGGCCAAGGCCATGTATGAGGCGCAGGGCGGCGCTCCCGCTGCCGCCGGCGAGTCCGCCGGAAAGTCTGCGGACGGCAGCAAGTGGGACAAATGGGTCGCCTATCTCAGCGAGCTGCTGGAGAAGGACACCGGCCTTGACATCTACGAGCGCGTGAAGGAAGATCTTGCGAAAGCCACGGAGGATGCCTATGAGGGCATGACCAACGGCAGCGTCTTCGGCGTGTTCGCCAATCTCTACGATGCGATCCCGTTTGAGGATTTTGCCGGCTGACAAATTTAGCTTTTGAATCAGTCTCCCGCGGCCTTTTGCCGCGGGAGATTTTTTGTGGTTTTTTTGTTGACATATCATCGTGTTCGTGCAAAAATAGGGACGTCTTCGAGCCGATGTGCCCTAAAGCGTCTGCCATGGGTCTTCGGCCTGTCCGCTGTGGGAAGCGGGCACAGGGTCTGACGGGAAACCGTCCGGCCTTCCATGTTTGAAAAGGAGACGGGATCTGTGGGAGCGCTTGCGCAACTCCTTGTGTGTTCCGTCTTTGGGAGAAGACGGAATATTTTTTTAGGAGGAAGAAACCCATGAAAAGAACCCTTGCACTGATTTTGGCGCTTGGCCTCATGCTCTGCCTGTTTGCGGGCTGCACGGCCAAGCTCGACGACGAGAGCGCTGCTCGTATCGACAGCATCGGCGAGCGCCTGGACGCCGTTGAGAAGCAGCTTGACGAGATAGAAGCCGCCGCCGAGGCGGAGACCGAGACCGAAACGACGGCCGAGGATACCCTCTCCGGTGAGCTCATCGTCTTTGCCGCCGCGTCCATGACCGAGACGCTGACCCAGCTTGGCGAGACCTTCATGGCCGAGCATCCGAACGTCGAGGTCGTGTTCAACTTCGACTCCTCCGGCACGCTCAAGACCCAGATCGAAGAGGGTGCCGAGTGCGACGTGTTTATCTCCGCCGCGCCGAAGCAGATGAACCAGCTCGACATCACCGCCGATCCCGAGGTCAACACCGACGGTCTGGACTTCGTGCTGGAGGGCACGCGCCTGAACCTGCTCGAGAACAAGGTCGTTCTGGCCGTTCCCAATGGCAACCCCAAGGGCGTCGAGAGCTATGACCAGCTTGCCGAGCTGCTCGCCGCGCATGACGCGTTCCTCGCCATGGGCAACGAGGATGTGCCTGTCGGCCAGTACACCCAGAAGATCCTTGCCTACTATGAGCTGGACGAGAGCGAGCTTGCCAACGCGGGCTGCATCACCTACGGCTCCAACGTGAAGGAGGTCACCACCCAGGTCGGCGAGGCTGCCGTTGACTGCGGCATCATCTATGCTACCGACGCTTTCTCCGCCGGTCTGACCGTCGTGGACGAGGCCACCGCCGAGATGTGCGGCCAGGTCATCTATCCCGCCGCCGTCCTGAACATCACCCAGAACGGGGAAGCCGCCCGTGCGTTCCTTGACTTCTGTACCAGCGACGATGCCTCCGCTGTGTTTGAGTCCGTCGGCTTCACTGCGCTTTCCTGAGAACATGAGCAAAATTGACGCCGGGGGGTCTTTCGCCTCCCGGCGGTCAACCGTATTAAGGGGGTCACACTATGGACTGGTACCCGCTGTTAAACTCCCTGCGTATCGCCGGGATCAGCACGGTCATCATCTTCTTCGCCGGCATTTTTGCCGCGTACTATATTGCCAAGGCGCCGCGCCTTGTCAAGGGTGTGCTGGATGTTATCCTGACGCTTCCGCTGGTGCTGCCGCCCACGGTCGTGGGCTATCTCCTGCTGCGTGTGCTTGGACCCAAGCGCGCCGTCGGCAGTCTGTTTCTGAGCCTGTTCGGTATCCGCCTCACCATGACATGGTGGTCGGCGATCTTTGCCACCACGGTCGTCATCTTCCCGCTCATGTACCGGACGGCGCGCGGTGCCTTTGAATCCTTCGATGAAAATCTGGCATGGTCCGGCCAGACGCTGGGTCTCTCTAATTCCTATATCTTCTGGCGCATCCGTATGCCATACTGCCGTCAGGGCATACTCGCCGGTACGGTGCTGGCCTTCGCGCGGGCGCTGGGCGAATACGGCGCGACGAGCATGATCGCGGGCTATACACCCGGCCGCACGGCCACCATCTCCACGACGGTCTACCAGCTCTGGCGCACGGACAACGACGCGCTGGCGCTCAAGTGGGTGCTCATCAACCTTGCGATCTCGGCGGTGGTGCTGCTTGCGGTGAATATGCTCGAAAAGCGGAACGGGCAGACACGCCGCGTGAAGGGAGGCGCGTGATATGTCGATCCTGGTGGACATTGAAAAGCGCTTCGGCGACTTCACGCTCAGGACTGCGTTCGAGGCCGGGGATGAAGTCCTTGCGCTGCTGGGCGCCTCCGGCTCCGGCAAGAGCATGACGCTTCGCTGCGTCGCCGGTATCGTGAAGCCGGACAGGGGGCGTATCGAGGTGGACGGCGTGACACTCTTCGACTCCGAGCGCCGCATCAACCTCCCGCCGCAGCAGCGCCGTGCGGGGCTCATGTTCCAGAACTATGCGCTCTTTCCCAATATGACCGTGCGCCAGAATATTCTGGCCGGTGCGCGTCGGGACGGTAGACAGCGGGCGGAACAGGCGGAGGCGCTCATGGAGCGCTTCGGCCTCGCGGCGCTCGGCGCACGTTACCCCTCGCAGATCTCCGGCGGTCAGCAGCAGCGCGTCGCGCTGGCGCGTATGCTTATCTCCGAGCCGCGGGTTCTTCTGCTCGATGAGCCGTTTTCTGCGCTGGACAGTCATCTGCGCTTCCGCCTCGAGCGGGATATGCAGCAGGTCATGCGCGACTTCGGCAAGACCGTCCTGCTCGTGTCGCACGACCGGGACGAGGTGTTCCGTCTGGCTGACTCCATCGTCATCATGAACAACGGGCGCGTGGAGGCGGCGGGCGCAAAGCACGACATTTTCCGCGACCCGAAGACCGTCGCGGGTGCGCGTCTCACCGGCTGCAAGTTCATCTCGCGGGCGGAGAAGCGCGGCGGGCGCCATATCTATGCCGCCGACTGGGGCGTCATGCTGGCGCTGGACAGCGATTCGGCGGGCTATACCGCGGTCGGTATGCGTATGCACTCCGTCCGATTCGGCGACGGCGTGAACGCTGTCCGCTGCACCGTGGCGGGCGTGATCGAAAACCCGTTTGACTACACCATTTTGCTGCGCCCGGTCGACTGTCCGGAGGCAGCGCCCTTCGGCTGGACGGCGGGGAAGGACGAGTGGGAGGCGATGCGGGACAAGACAGAGCTCACGGTGCATTTCCCGCCGGAGGAGCTGCTGCTGCTGAAGGGAGAAGAGAATGCGCGTTGAGCTGGAATTTGACGCGGCGCGGGAGCTGCTGCTTGCGCGTGTCGCGCCGGTGCATACGGAGCGCGCGGCGCTCGAGGCGGCGGCGGGGCGCGTGCTGGCGGAGCCGCTGTGTGCGGCGGAGAATGTCCCGCCCTTTGACCGCTCGCCTTACGACGGCTATGCCCTGCGGTCGGCGGATATAGGCGGCGCGAGCCGTGAGGAGCCGGTCACGCTTCGCATACTGGAGGAGATCGCGGCGGGCGGCGTGAGCCATGTGCCCGTGACGGCGGGCGGTTGTGTCAGGATACTGACCGGCGCACCCATCCCGCCGGGGGCGGACTGCGTGGAGATGTACGAAAACACGGCATTCGACGCGCAGACGGCGACCTTTTTCGCGCCGAAAAAGGCGGGGGAGAATATCATCCGCGCCGGAGAGGACGTCCGTGCCGGAACGCAGCTCGCGGACACGGGCGACATCATCGACCCCGGCCTCGCCGGGACGCTTGCGGCGCAGGGCTGCGCCCACCCGCTGGTGTACGCCCGTCCCCGTGTGGGACTCATCTCCACGGGCAGCGAGCTTGTGGAGGCGGAGGAGGCACTGCGCCCCGGCATGATACGCAACTCCAATCGCTATACGCTGACGGCGGCGCTGTCGGCGCTCGGCTGCGAGGCCGTGTATTACGGCGTGGCGGGCGACCGCACGGAGGCTATCGCGGCGCTGCTTGGGCGGGCGATGGACGCATGTGACGCGGTGATGCTGACCGGCGGCGTGTCGGTGGGCGACTACGACAAAACGCCGGAGGCGATGGAGGCGGCGGGCTGCGAGAACCTGGTGCGCGGCGTGCGCCTCAAGCCGGGCGGCGCGTGCTGTTATGGTATACGGGACGGCAAGCCCGTCGCGGCGTTGTCGGGCAATCCGGCCTCGGCATTGACGAACTTTTATGCGATCGCCGCGCCCGTGATGAAAAAGCTCGCCGGACGGCGTGATTACAGGCCGCAGGAGATAAGCGTCTCGCTGGCGGCGGATTTCGGAAAGAAAAGCAAGCTGACGCGGCTCGTGCGCGGGCGGCTCACGCTGGCGGATAACGGGCTCGTGCTGCACCTGCCCGCCAATCAGGGCAACGTTGTGCTGAGCTCCATGATCGGGGTACAGGCCATGGCCGTCATTCCGGCGGGGAGCGGCGCGCTTGCGGCGGGACATAAGCTGAAAGGATTTTTGCTGTGAAGAAGATCGATGTTGAAAAGGCTGTCGGCATGACTCTCTGCCACGACATCACGGCCATGCGCGATGATTTCAAGGGCGCGGCCTTTCACCGCGGCCACGTCATAACAACGGAGGATGTTCCGGCGCTGCTCGACCTCGGCAAGCGGCATATCTACGTCTGGGAGCCGGATGCCGGGGAGATACATGAGGAGGACGCGGCGCTGCGTATGGCGGCTATGGCGGCGGTCGAGGGCGCGCGCTATGAGGGACCGTCTGAGGGGAAGATGCTGCTCAAGGCGGAGGCCGAGGGGCTGTGGCGTGTGGATGCGGCACTGCTTGAACGGCTCAATTCCATCGAGGACGTGACGATCTGCGCCCTGCCCGACCATTATCCGGCGCGTGCCGGGGCGCGGCTCGCATCCATGCGCATCGTCCCGCTGGTGACGCGGGAGACCAATATCGCGGAGGCGGAGCGCCTTTGCAGCGGTCGGGAGCTTTTCCGGCTGCTGCCGTATCATCCGCGCCATGCCGGCGTCATCGTCACCGGCTCGGAGATATATTCCGGCCGCATCAAGGACAAATTCGAGCCGGTGATCCGCGCCAAGCTCGCAAAATATCCGGGGGAGATACTGGGCGTGACCATCTGCGACGATGATCTAGACATGATCGTCACGGCGGCGCGGCACTTTCTGGACAGCGGCGCGGACTTCCTTGTCTTCACCGGCGGTATGTCCGTTGACCCGGACGACCTCACTCCGACGGCCATACGACGCCTCGGCGCGGACATCGTGAGCCACGGCGTACCGGCGCAGCCGGGGAATATGACGCTCGTGGCCTATCTGGGTGATACGCCGGTCATGGGCGTTCCCGGCGCGGCCATACGTATGCCGACGACGATGCTTGACGTGCTGCTTCCGGCGGTCTATGCCGGGGAGCGCATCACAAAGGCCGACCTTGTGCGGCTCGGCAACGGCGGCCTCTGCCAGACCTGCGAGCGCTGCCAGTGGCCGAACTGCAGCTTTGGGAGATACTGACCATGATCGACGGCTTTGGGCGCGAAATAAGCTACCTGCGCCTGTCCGTGACGGAGCTCTGCAACCTTCGCTGCCGCTACTGTATGCCGGCGGAGGGCGTCTGCAAGAAGCGTCACGAGGAAATGCTCACACAGGAGGAGACGGTCGCCGCCGTCGAGACGGCGGCCTCCCTCGGCATACGCAAGCTTCGCATCACTGGCGGCGAACCGCTGGTCAAGCGCGGCATCGTCCCGCTCTGCGAGCGTCTTGCAGCGGTGGACGGCATCGAGGAGCTTTGCCTGACGACAAACGGGACGCTGCTGCCGGCGCTGGCACGGCCTCTGCGGGAGGCGGGCGTTCGCCGCGTGAACATAAGCCTTGACACGCTCGACCACTCGCGCTACGCTTATATCACCCGCGGCGGCGTGCTGGCCGAGGCGCTGCGCGGCATGGAGGCGGCGCTGGACGCCGGCTTTGAGCGCGTCAAGCTGAACGCGGTGCTTATCGGCGGCTTCAACGACGACGAGATCCCGGCGCTGGCGGAGCTCACACGCACACTGGGCGTGGATGTGCGCTTCATCGAACTCATGCCCATGCTCGACCGGGGCTTTGCGCCGGAGGCATACCGCCCGGTGTCGGCGGTGACGGACGCGCTGCCGTCACTTGAAGCGCTGCCGCCGGACGGCGGTGTGGCGCGGCTGTACCGGCTGCCTGGTGCGGGCGGGCGCGTGGGGCTCATAAGCCCTGTGTCGGCGCATTTCTGTGCCCTTTGCAACCGGCTTCGCCTGACGGCGGACGGCAGGCTCAAGCCCTGTCTCCACTCGGCGGAGGAGTTCTCCATCAAGGGTCTGGACGCCGCCGGAATGCGAGCGCAGTTCGAGCGGGCGGTGCTTGCCAAGCCTGCGCGGCATAAGGCGCTGTCAGCCACAGAGCACACGGACGCACAGCGCGGTATGAGCCAGATCGGGGGCTGACGCGATGGGCTTTGCGGTGCTGGGCTTTGCCGGGTGGTCGGGCGCGGGCAAGACCACGCTGCTTGAAAGACTTATACCCTGCCTCACGGCGCGGGGGCTTCGCGTTGCCGCCGTCAAGCACGACGCACACGGCCTCGCCGCCGACGATACGGGCAAGGATTCCGCCCGTCTGCGTGCGGCGGGAGCGAGTCCTGTTCTGGTGAGCGGCCCCGGCGATCCCGGCCTTGTGGAGCGGATGGCGGCAATATCGGATATAGACCTGCTGCTGGTCGAGGGCTTCAAAAACGCGGATATCACGCGCATCGGCGTGTCCCGCGCGGCAAACGGCAAGGGACTTCCCGCGCCGCCGGAGCGCTACGCCGCGCTGGCGACGGACGAGATATTTGATACGGAAATTCCCTGCTTTGCGCCGGATGACGCGGCGGGACTTGCGGAGTTTATTATGAAAAATATGGACGATTTTACCCACTTCAACGCCGAGGGCCGCGCCCGCATGGTGGACGTCGGCGCAAAAGACGTGACGCGACGCGAGGCTGTGGCGGCGGGACGCGTGCTCGTGAGCCCGGAGACGCTCGCGCTCATTCAGAGCGGCGGGATGAAAAAGGGCGACGTACTGACTGTTGCGCAGATCGCCGGGGTCATGGGCGCGAAGGCCACGCCGCGCCTCATCCCCATGTGCCATCCCACGCTGGTGGACGGGATAGACCTCTCGCTGCGGCTGGACGAGATGCGGTGCAGCGTGGAGGTCGAGGCGCGTGTGAGCTGTGCCGGACGCACCGGCGTGGAGATGGAGGCGCTGACGGCGGCGGCGACCGCCTGTCTCACCGTGTACGATATGTGCAAGGCGGTGCAGCGCGATATGGTCATTACGGACATACGGCTGCTTGAAAAGAGCGGCGGTGTCCACGGCGATTATCACAGGGAGGAAGAGCAATGAGCTATACGGCGGCGGTCATTACCGTCAGTGACAAGGGCGCTTGCGGTGAGCGCAGGGACACGAGCGGCCCCGCGCTCTGCACGATGCTGGAAAAAGCGGGCTGGCGCGTTATTCATACGGCCATCGTGCCGGATGAGGCGGAGGAGATACGGCGCGAGCTTCTGTACTGTGCCGATGAGCTGAAAACGGCGCTGGCGCTGACGACAGGCGGCACGGGCTTTTCGCCCCGCGACATCACGCCGGAGGCCACGCGGACGCTGCTGGAGCGCGAATGCCCCGGTATCGGCGAGGCCATGCGGGCGGCGAGCATGAGGATCACGCCCAAGGGCTGTCTCTCGCGGGAGCTGGCCGGTATACGCGGACGCACGCTCATCGTCAATCTTCCCGGCAGCGAAAAGGCCTCGACGGAGAATCTGGCCGCCGTTCTTGCGCCGCTGGAGCACGGCGTGGAAATGATGCGCGGCGAGGGCAGCGCCAACTGCGGCGAGCATGAGCACCATCACCATCATCATGACAAACAGGCGGCGCCGTCCATGGACGCGTGGCTGAGGGAGGCCAAGGCGGCGCCTGAGGCGGGGAAGTGCGGGATGTATCTTTTCCACAACGGCGTTGTCCGCGAGACGGCGAGAGCCGCCGTGCGCGAGGGCGATACCGGGGCCGCGCCGGTCGGCGGGATGCTCTTTTCCTGCGACGCGGAGCGGCTTGCGTGCGCCATTGAAGAGGCACGCGGCATGGAGGGCATTTATTATGTCCGTGTCTGGCTCAATGAGGGGCGGCTCGATGTGGGAGATGACATCATGCTGGTGCTCGTCGGCGGCGATATACGTCCGCACGTCATTGAGGCGCTGCAGTCGCTGGTTGGGACGATCAAGAGCGAGTGTGTGACAGAACGGGAGCTTCCGTGACGGAAAGTCCGGCCGAAAAGTTTTTAACAAGTTCATGCTTTTTCCGTGAAAATGCGCTATAATACGGAAAATAGTGCTTGGAAAGGCGGTTTATAACGATGAAAGAGGTCAAAAACCCAAAGCGGCCGCTTGTATACTACTACCTGATCGTGCTGGTGGTAATGATGCTGTTCAATGCGTTCATCATGCCGGCCATCGTGTCGTCGCAGGTGCAGGAGGTCGATTACGGCACGTTCATGTCCATGACCTACGACGGCAACATCGGCCTTGTGCAGGTCGAGGATAACCAGATCGTGTTCACCGACAAGGATCAGAAGACGGTCTATAAGACCGGCCTTATGAACGACCCCGACCTGACGCAGCGCCTCTATGACAACGGCGCGAGCTTTTCGAGCGAGATCGTCCAGGAGATGAGCCCGCTTGCGAGCATCGTCCTGACCTGGGTGCTGCCCGTGGTCATCTTCGTCGTCGCCGGTCAGCTTCTGTCGAAGCGCCTAATGGACAAGGCGGGCGGCGCGAACTCGCTCATATTCGGACGCGGCGGCGGCTCCGGCGCGAAGGTATACGTCAAATCCTCCGACGGCATCCGCTTTGCGGACGTGGCGGGCGAGGATGAGGCCAAGGAAAACCTGACCGAGATCGTCGAATACCTCCACGACCCGAAGAAATATCAGGACATCGGCGCGTCCATGCCCAAGGGCGTGCTGCTCGTCGGACCTCCGGGGACCGGCAAGACCATGCTGGCCAAGGCGGTCGCGGGCGAGGCGAATGTTCCGTTCTTCTCCATGTCCGGCTCGGAATTTGTCGAGATGTTCGTCGGCATGGGCGCAAGCAAGGTGCGTGATCTCTTCCGTCAGGCCAAGGAAAAAGCGCCGTGCATCGTCTTCATCGACGAGATCGATGCCATCGGCAAAAAGCGCGACAATGCGCTGTCCACAAACGACGAGCGTGAGCAGACGCTCAACCAGCTTCTGACCGAGATGGACGGCTTTGAGGGAAACAACGGTGTCATCATCCTTGCCGCGACGAACCGTCCCGAATCGCTTGACCCGGCGCTGACCCGTCCGGGACGCTTTGACCGGCGCGTGCCGGTGGAGCTGCCCGATCTGCGCGGGCGCGTCGAGATATTGAAGGTACACGCCCGCAAGATCAAGCTTGCCGACGATGTGGATTTTGAAAAGGTGGCGCGTATGGCGGCGGGTGCCTCCGGTGCGGAGCTTGCCAACATCGTGAACGAGGCCGCGCTGCGCGCTGTGCGCAACGGGCGGCGCTTTGCGACGCAGGCTGACCTTGAGGAGAGCATCGAGGTCGTTATCGCGGGCTACCAGAAGAAAAATGCCATCCTCACGGACGGTGAGAAGCGCATCGTTGCCTACCATGAGATCGGCCATGCGCTGGTCGCCGCGATGCAGAGCGATTCCGCTCCCGTCCAGAAGATCACCATCGTCCCACGCACCTCCGGCGCACTCGGCTACACCATGCAGGTGGAGGAGGGCGAGCACTACCTCATGAGCCGGACGGAGCTTGAAAACAAGATCGCCACGCTCACGGGCGGACGCGCTGCGGAGGAGGTCGCGTTCGGCAGCGTTACCACCGGCGCGTCGAACGACATCGAGCAGGCCACGAAGCTCGCCCGCGCCATGCTCACACGCTACGGCATGAGCGACGAGTTTGACATGGTGGCGCTGGAGACCGTGACGAACCAGTATCTCGGCGGTGACGCCTCGCTCGCCTGTTCGGCGGAAACGCAGGCGGAGATCGACAAAAAGGTCGTGGAGCTCGTCCGCACCCAGCACCAGAGGGCGCTCGATATCCTCCAGAACAACCGCGCAAAGCTCGACGAGCTTGCCGCGTTCCTCTATGAAAAGGAGACCATCACCGGCGAGCAGTTCATGGAGATCCTCGAGAAAAGCGAATAAAGTAAAAAGGCGTTCCCTCAAATCAGCTGTTTTTGCTGTTTTGAGACAACGCCCTGGTGGGTTTGTTGTGTTGGGACACCCCAACTATTGACGTAGGGCAAAAAAGCAGCGACGGGACAAAACCTGTCGCTGCTTTGCTTATATGGCGTGTCACTTCAAATCTTCTTGATATCTGGCGCGTTCGCCGCCAATGTAGCGCGGGCGGGTGCGGGCGCAGATGAGGGGCGCTTCGCCGATGGCCTTGAGGGAAAGCCGCACGGGAACGGCGACCTCGCGCAGATGCATCCCGATGAGTGTTGCGCCGATGTCCATGCCCGCCCTGGCACGGATATGCTCCACGGCGACGGGCTGGGTCATATGTTCCCACACGGTCGTGGCAAACGAGCCGCCGGCGTGTGCCCACGGGCGGACGTTGACCGGCTCATAGCCGAATTTCTCCGCCGCCCCGGCCTCAAGGATGAGGGCGCGGTTAAGATGCTCGCAGCACTGCGCCGCGAGATAGATCCTCCGTTCATTGAGCACGGGATAGACGCCGTCAAAGACGGCCTGCGCCGCCTCCATGCTCGAGCCCTTGCCGATACGCTGGCCGACGACCTCGCTGGATGAGCAGCCGATCACAAAAAGCTCACCCGGTTTCAGACCGGCGATATCGAGAAGCTCCGTGACGGCCTGACGCGCCTGCTTCGTGATTTCTTCGTACATGATATCTCCGCCTTTCTCAGTCGCAGAATTTCCGGATGGAGGGAATGCCGTGCAGCGCCTTATAGCAGAGGACGCTCACAACGATACCGGCGGCGCCCTGGATCGCGTTGCCGGGGATGCTCCCGGCGGCGGCAAGGCCATAGCCGAGCAGCAGCGCCTCGTAGGCGAAATAGCCGAGCACCATCACAAGCTCACCGGCGACCGCGCCGACGATGAGACCGCTGGTCTTTCTGCGCATGGCGCGAAGCACGAGCGCCGCGCAGAGCGCCATCAGCGCCTTGATGACGAGCGTTCCCGGCGCATAAACGGCGTAGCCGAGGATGATATCCGCCAGCATGGGGCCGAGCCCGCCGGCGGCCATGCCGTATACGGGGCCGAGCAGGAATGCGCCCAGCAGGACAACGCCGTCGCCGAGATTGATATAGCCGTTCGTGGCTGGGATGGGGATGGATATGACGAGCGTCGCCACACAGCCCAGCGCGGCAAAGAGCGCCGCGAGGACGAGACGCATCAATTTATTATCGTTCACGGGAACACCTCCTGTCATGCCCATACTGTACGCCAGAAAGTGCGCTTATGCAAGTGTCATTTTTGGAAAAACGACGGAGCTGGGACCGGACAAATTCGACGAATTGGCCATAATTGCGCTATTTACATTTGCATTTCCTCGTGCTACAATCATCATGTCAAAGTAAGACTTAAAATATCTATCTGAAAATAACTATCTGAAAGGAAAGCTCATCATGGCACGCAAGGAAAAAAAGCCGAAGGCGGAGAAGGCCAGGAAAACACCGAAAACGCCGAAAGCGCAGAAGCCGCTTGAGACTCGCGGCAGCCGCATCATCGGCAACCCCGTCCGCGTCCTTATCATTCTGGCCATTATAAGCGCCGTCCTCGGCGTGGCGTTGTTCCAGTTCTACGAGAGCTACAAGAGCTATTTCGACTACATGATCGGCGGGCTCATCATCCTCATCGGTCTTGTGAGCATCGTGTTCTATTTCGCCAAGAAAACGATCGACGGCGTCTACCGCTACGAATTTGCCGTGGGCATCCTCTGCATCGCCTTCGGCACCTATGTGGCGCTCAACGGCGGCGCGAGCTTTTCCTTCCTTGTCATCATCGGCGCGATGTGCGCCTTTGACGGCGTGATAAAGCTCCAGTATTCGCTTGATCTTGCCCGCATGCGCTTTAAGGCATGGTGGCTGCCGCTTATTTTTGCCGTTCTCGGCATCGCCATCGGCGTGGTCATCCTCATGGGCATCTTCGGCGAGGTGTTCGGCGAGGGAGAGGGTATCTCCATGGCGGGCATTGCCCTTTGCGTCAACGCCCTGTTCGATATCATCTGTGCCATCGTGATCGCCGTGCGCAACCGCAAGGCCGCCAAGAACGCACAGAAGCAGGCGGAGATCGACGCTGCGGTCAAGGCCGCGATCGAAGCGGGCGCCGTGACTGCCGTGACGGAGCTTGCGGCGCAGGAGCTGTCCCTGAAAGCGGAGGAGCCGGAGACGGTCGCTGCGGAGCCGGTGGAGTCAGCGCCGGCGGAAACCGCGGAGCCTGCGGCAGAGTCTGCTGCGGAAATGGCGGAAGCGCCTGTCGAATAAGGAAAGCCCTCTTGCGGCGGCGGCTCATGAGCCGCCGCCGTTTTGCATATATGAAAACTCTTGTAAAATGCGCGACAAGGGCATATAATAACAGGATAAAATCTCGAATGGAGAACAGCATGAGTGATTTTGAGAAATTTCTTCAGCCCGGACGCAAAGGCTATCTGATCGGCATCGGCGGCGTTTCGATGGCGCCGCTCGCGGAGATACTGGACGGGATGGGGCTTATCATCACCGGCAGCGATATGCAGGAGAGCGAAAAGGTCGCGGAGCTGCGCGGGCGCGGCATCCGTGTGAACATCGGCCACCATGCCGAGAATATTCTGCCGGAGTATGAATTTGTCGTCCGGACGGCCGCCGTCCACGACGAGAATCCGGAGATCGTGGCGGCGCGTGCGCTGGGCATCCCGGTCTTTGAGCGGGCGCAGGCCTGGGGCGCGCTGATGCGCGACTATAAAAATGCGCTGTGCATCGCCGGAACGCACGGCAAGACGACGACGACCTCCATGTGCACCCATATCCTCATGGCGGCGGAAAAGGATCCCACTGTCATGATCGGCGGGACGCTCCCGCTGCTCCATGCCGGACATCGCGTCGGAAACGGCGACACCATCGTGATGGAGTCCTGCGAATATTACGACAGCTTCCTGTCCTTCCACCCGACCATCGCGGTGTTGCTGGACGTGGAGGCCGACCACCTGGACTACTTCAAGGATCTTGGGGCCGTGAAGCGCTCGTTCCGCCGCTTTGCGGAGCTTGTCCCCGACGACGGCATGGTGATCGCCAACCGGGACGACGCGAACACGATGGACGCCATCGCCGGTATCGACCGTCCGCTTATGACCTTCGGCATGACGCCGGAGGCGGACGTATACGCCGAAAATGTTGTGTCGGACGGCGCGGGTATGGAATTTGATGTGTTTTATAAGGGGACGCTGTTCGCTCATCTGAACCTTTGTATACCCGGCCGCCATAACGTGATGAACGCGCTCGCTGCGACAGCGGCGGCCATCACGCTCGGCATATCTCCGACGGCAGTGAAATACGGTCTGTCCGCGTTCCGCGGCGCGAACCGCCGCTTTGAGTTCAAGGGCAAATTCAACGGCGCGGATGTATATGACGACTACGCCCATCATCCCGGTGAGCTCAAGGCGCTGCTGGACGCGGTGGAGCCGCTGGGCTATAAGCGGGTGCTGCTGGTGTTCCAGCCGCACACCTACAGCCGCACCAAGGCGCTGTTCGACGATTTTGTCTGCCAGCTCAGCCGCCCGGATGTGACCTTCCTGGCGGAGATATACGCCGCCCGCGAGAAGAACACGCTCCATATATCCTCGGCCGATCTGGCGAGGGAGCTGCCGAACGGAATGTTCTTCCCGAGCTTTGAGGAGCTTGAAAAGGCGCTGCGCTTTGCCGCCGCACCCGGCGACATTATCCTGACTGTCGGCGCGGGCGATGTGTACCGCATCGGTGAGGACCTTCTGACGGAGGAATGAACATTCAGCTGCGGGGCTTGCATCGAACACGCCCCGCAGCTGCGCTTTTTTACATGGTTTTATTGAAAATATCCGGCGGTTATATTATAATGAACAGAATAGCACCCAACATGCCCGGAGGCGGGGGAGATATGCCATGAAGCCAGAGATCGAAAAACTGAAAAGCATGATCGCATCGTCGGACAACATCGTCTTTTTCGGCGGCGCGGGCGTCTCCACGGAGAGCGGCATCCCTGATTTCCGGAGCGTGGACGGGCTGTATAACCAGCAGTACAAATACCCGCCGGAGACGATCTTATCCGCCAGCTTCTTTGCGCGCGACCCGGAGGAATTCTACCGCTTCTACCACGCGAAGCTCGTCGCACCGCCGGATGTAAAGCCGAATGCGGCGCATCGCCGCTTGGCGGAGCTCGAACGCGAGGGGAAGCTCAAGGCGGTCATCACGCAGAACATCGACGGTCTGCACCAGAAGGCCGGGAGCCGCGAGGTGCTTGAGCTGCACGGCACGACGCACCGCTGCTACTGCGCGCGCTGCCGCAAGCCGTACCCCGAGAGCTTCATCAACGACTGCGAGGGCGTACCCCGCTGCGACTGCGGCGGCATTGTCCGCCCGGACGTGGTGCTCTATGAGGAGGCGCTCGATGAGGATGTGCTGGAAAAGGCCGTCCGCTATATCGCGGCGGCGGATATGCTCATCATCGGCGGCACGTCGCTGGTCGTGTACCCGGCGGCCGGACTGATACGCTACTACCGCGGGCATAAGCTCGTGCTCATAAATCGTGGCCAGACGCCGCAGGACAGCTATGCCGATCTGGTCGTCCGCGACAACATCGGCGAGGTCTTCTCGCAGGTATGAGGACAAGCATCCTCGGCATCGGCGTGGACGGTCTGACGATGGAGCAGGCCGTGGGACGCGCGCTGCGGCTCATGGACGAGCGGCGCGGCGCCTATGTGTGCACGCCAAACCCGGAGATGCTCTGGCTCTGCCAAAAGGACGCGGCGCTGCGCGGCTGTGTGAACGGGGCGGCGCTCGTTCTGCCGGACGGCGTGGGCGTGCTGCTTGGTGCGAGGCTGCTGGGGCAGCCGCTTCCGGAGCGGGTCACGGGCATTGACTTTGCCTCTGCGCTGCTTTCGCGTATGCAAGGGCGCGTGTTTCTGCTCGGCGGCAAGCCCGGTGTGGCGGAGCGTGCGGCGCAGACGATACGGACGCGCTTCCCGGCCGTGACGGTCGCGGGCGTGTGCGACGGTTATTTTACCGACACGGGCGCGGTCGTCCGCATGATCGATGCGGCGCAGCCCGATTTTCTCATGGTGTGTCTCGGTATGGGCAAGCAGGAGCGCTTCATGGCGCAGCTTGCGGGAGACACGCATATCGGCCTGATGGCCGGCCTTGGCGGGACGCTCGACGTACTGGCCGGGGATATACCGCGCGCGCCGGAGCTTTTTATCCGCTGCCGCCTTGAGTGGCTGTACCGGCTCGGGCGCGAACCCAGAAGAATAGGGAGGGTCATGCGTCTGCCGCTGTATCTGGCGGCGGTCGTGGGACAGAGAATAAAAGATGGGAAAGCTGATCGTTCTTGAGGGCGTGGACGGAAGCGGAAAGTCCACACAATACAGGCTGCTGCGCGAGCGCTTCGATGCGGAGGGCATCGCCTATCACAGCATCGTTTTTCCCCGCTATGACGAGGAATCATCCGCGCTCATCCGCCTGTATCTCGGCGGCGCGTTCGGCGGGAAGCCGGAGGATGTGAGCGCCTATGCCGCGTCCGCCTTCTATACCGTCGACCGCTATGCTTCGTATAAGCAGGACTGGGGTCGTCTCTATGAGGACGGCGGACTTATACTGGCTGACCGTTACACCACCTCCAACGCCGTGCATCAGGGCTCCAAGCTCCCGCAGGAGCAGAAAAAGGCGTTTTTTGACTGGCTGTATGATTTTGAATATGTCCGCATGGGACTGCCGCAGCCGGATATGGTGATCTATCTCGATGTGAGCATCGAGACCTCGCTTTCGCGCATCCATCACCGCGAGGAGCGGACGGGGACGCATTCGGACATACACGAGCGGGATACGGCCTATCTCGAGCGCTGCATCGAGACGGGACGCCGCGCCTGTGAGCATTACGGCTGGGAGCGCATCGACTGCTTCAACGCGGCAGGCGAGGAGCGCGACCGCTATGAGAAGCATGAGGCCATATTCGCGGTGATAAAAAAAGCGGGACTCGTCTGAGTCCCGAGAGAAAACGGCGCGTTCTTTCGGATATGTCGTCAGCAGCCGCAGCCGCAGGAGCTCGAGCCGTTGTCACAGCCGCAGCCGCCGCTGCAGCCGCAGGAGTTTCCGCTCCAGCCGAACAGCAGGAGAATGATGAGCAGGATGACGAGCCAGGAGCTGTTGTTGCAGGAATTGCAGAACATGATAATTTCCTTTCCCCGCGTGCGATTTTGGATCGTGACCGCCTCAGACGCGGCATGAGAGCAGCGCGGCTTTGTCTGAGCTATACTATGATGAACAGCGTGTATGCGTTACAAGCAAAGGAGTATGCAAATGGCGCAGAAGAGAACAAACGACGATTTTGACCTCGACCGTATGCCGGACGGCGCGGACGAGTTCGACATCTTCCGCCTTCCCGGCGATGACCTGAACACCGACGATATCGGCCGAGTCGAGGACGACCTCGATCTGGACAGCTTTCTGGACTTCGACAGGACCCTGGAATCGGTGACCGCGCCGGAGGATGAGCCGGAATATACGCCGGAGGTTGAGTTCGACGAGCCGGAGGAGGCTGTACTCGAGGATGCGTTCGAGGATGACGCCGAGGCTGTACCCGCGGAGGATCCCGGGGAGCCGCTGCATAAGAAGCGCGGACTCTTCGGCCTCTTTAAAAAGGCGGAGCCGGAAATCGATGCGGACGAACCGGAGGACGAGGTTGTCGAGGATATCCCGGAGCCGGAGGATGACGATGAGCTGCCGGGGGATAAGCCGAAGCGCTCGGGCTTCTGGAGCCGCTTTGTGAGACGGGACGACCCGTGGGTGGACGAGGCGGAGGACGTGCTGCCGGATGACGAGCCCGCGGAGGATGTGATACCCGAGAAAAAGCCCTCGATATTCAGCTCGCTCTTCTCCAAAAGGACTGCACCGGTGGATGCGGACGACGATGAGCCGCAGCCGGAGGAGGGGGAGAAGCCGGAGGACAAGCCGGAGAGAAAAACCGCAGGGGCGAAGATATCCTTCTTCACGCGCTCCTCGCCGGAAAAGGAAAAATTCGACTCGCTCATGAAGGCGAAAAAGGAGGAGGGGGAGCGTTCGCACCGCCATGCCCTTGCGGCGGCGGACAACGCCTCGCTTTCCGCGCAGCTCCCGCGTGAGCCGATGCGCAACGAAATGCTTGTCTATGACTCCGAGCTCGACGACCTTGACTATACGGACGCCGGCGATATGCCGGAGGCGCGGGACTATCTGCCTGTCCGCTTCCGCCGCTACGGACGCAGCGGCCTCGGCGGGGGACTCATGTACGCTCTGTTCGTCATCAGTCTGTCCATTGTTCTGGCCTGCTTCGGCTGGCTGTGTGCCGCCGATGTGCTGGCGCTTTCCAAGGATGAGATCCACGCGGCGATCGTGGTCGAGTCCTATGTGCCGGGCGATACGGACACGCTCAACGAGGACGGCGAGCCCGTCAACGACGAGGGGAACGTCATCACCTGCAACATCGACCAGGTGGCCGATGCGCTCAAGGACAACGACATCATCAACTTCAAATTTCTGTTCAAGATATTCGCCAAGCTGTCCCACGCCAACACGAAAATAGACCCCGGCACCTACGACGTCTCCACCAAGCTTGACTACCGCGCTCTCATCACCGAGATGCAGACCGGCTCCGGCTCGCAGGAGACCACGAAGGTGACGTTCCCTGAGGGCTACCGCATGGAACAGATCTTCGAGCTGCTGGAGGACAACGACATCTGCGACTACGACGACCTCATGGAGGCGGCGGCGAATCATGACTTCTCCTACAGCTGGCTCGAAGAGGACTGGTACCTCAACGCCAAGGGCGACCCGACGCGGCTGGAGGGCTATCTCTTCCCCGATACCTACGAGTTCTATCAGGGCGAAAACGCCGTCAACGTCATCAACCGCTTCCTGCTCCGCTTCCACGGGCTGCTGACGCAGGATATGTACCAGCAGGCGGAGAACTGCGGCATTACGCTGCATGAGGCGGTCATCATCGCGTCGCTCATAGAGAAGGAGGCCGGGCCGGAGGACGACCGCAGCAACTTCTCCTCCGTCATCTATAACCGTCTCCACAGCGGCTGGAAGCTGCAGCTTGACTCGACCGTCAACTATATCAAAAACACCAGCACCTTTAACCTCTCCTACGCAGACATTTCCATCGACAACCCCTACAACACCTACGTCTATGAGGGCTTGCCCAAGGGACCCATCTGCTCGCCGGGGCTTGCGTCCATCAATGCGGCGCTCAACCCCAACTCCACGGATTATTGGTACTGGTACGCCTATGAGGGCGTGACTCACTTCTTCACCAACAGCGACGACTTCAACAGCTTTGCCGATGCACACCCCTACTAAAAAACAGAGAGCGAGGATTTCTGACTATGCATAAATATTTTGGCTTAAACGAGCTGCGCGAGATGTTCCTGAGCTATTTTGAGACGAAGGGACATCTGCGCCTGCCGAGCTTTTCGCTCGTGCCGCAGAACGACAATTCCGTCCTGCTCATCAACGCCGGCATGACCCCGATGAAGCCCTGGTTCAAGGGCGAGGAGGAGCCGCCGCGCCACCGCGTCTGCACCTGCCAGAAGTGCATCCGCACCGGCGATATCGA
>CAVEQW010000003.1:0-64757 GCA_963618155.1 Alloprevotella sp. | reverse complement strand
CGCTGACAGCTCCCTTTACACAAGGGAGCCGGGGCGCTCCCGCGCCAGTACGATATTCCAGGCCTGCCGGGGCGCTCCCGCGTCCGTACGTCGCTCCAGGCCTGCCGGGGCGCTCGGAGCGTCCGTGCAAGGTTTTTGACAAGCTCCGGCGGCTGCCGCACGGCAGCCGCCAATTTTTATGACGCGTTATTCGCGTATCTCGTTTACGTCGCGTCCCATCGAGTGCATATACTCGTCATAGCTGCACACGCGGTCGATGCAGCCGTCGGCGGTCAGCTCGATGATGCGGTTGGCGACGGTCTGGGTGAGCTGGTGGTCATGGCTGTAGAACAGGACGTTATAGGGGAACGCCTCCATGCCCTTGTTCAGCGCGGCGATGGCCTCCAGATCGAGGTGGTTCGTCGGCTGGTCGAACATATAGACGTTCGCGCCGGAGAGCATCATTTTCGAGATCATGCAGCGCACCTTCTCGCCGCCGGAGAGGACGGACACAGGCTTGTATACCTCCTCGCCGGAGAAGAGCATACGCCCCAGAAACGTGCGCAGATAGCTCTCGCGCTTGTCCTCGGAGAACTGGCGCATCCAGTCCATGATGTCGAGATCGCAGCCGTCGAAATAGGCGGAATTATCCTTGGGGAAATAGGACTGCGTGGTGGAGACGCCCCACTTGATCTCGCCCTCGTCCGGCTCAAGCTCACCGGCGAGCAGCTTGAACAGGCAGGTGATGGCGTTTTCGTTCTCGCCGATGATGGCGATCTTGTCGTCCCTGCCCATGATGAACGAGAGGTTGCGGATGAGGGGCACGCCGTCCACGGTCTTGGAGACATTCGTGACGAAAAGGCGATCCTTGCCCGGCTCGCGCTCGGCCTTGAAGCCGACCCAGGGATAGCGGCGGGAGGAGGCGGGCATTTCCTCCACGGTGATCTTGTCGAGCAGCTTGCGGCGGCTCGTCGCCTGACGCGACTTGGAGGCGTTCGCCGCAAAGCGGGCGATGAAGGTCTGCAGCTCCTGGATCTTCTGCTCGGCCTTCTTGTTCTGATCCTTGATGAGCTTCTGCATGAGCTGGCTCGACTCATACCAGAAGTCGTAGTTGCCGACATACATCTTGATCTTGCCGTAGTCGATGTCAACGATGTGCGTGCAGATGTTGTTGAGGAAATAGCGGTCATGGCTGACGACCAGCACGGTGCCCTCGTAATCCATGAGGAAGTCCTCGAGCCACACGGTCGAGGCGAGGTCGAGGTTGTTGGTCGGCTCGTCGAGCAGGATGATGTCCGGGTGGCCGAACAGCGCCTGTGCCAGCAGCACCTTGACCTTCTGGCGACCCTCCAGCTCGTGCATCCCAAGCCCGTGCAGCGCCACGGGGATGCCAAGCCCCTGCAGAAGCCGCGCCGCGTCCGATTCGGCCTCCCAGCCGCCAAGCTCCGCATACAGCTCCTCAAGCTCCGCAGCGCGGAGGCCGTCCGCGTCATCGAAGTCGGGCTTTTCATAGATGGCGTCCTTCTCCCTTCCGCACTCGAACAGGCGGGGATTGCCCATGATGACGGTCTCGAGAACGGGGTGGTCGTCATACATATTCTGCTCCTGCCGCAGGACGCTCATGCGGCACTTCGGGTCGATATACACATGGCCGTGCGTCGGCTCGACCGCGCCGGAGAGTATTTTCAGAAAGGTGGATTTGCCGCTGCCGTTCGCGCCGATGATGCCGTAGCAGTTCCCGGCGGTGAAGCTGAGGTCAACGCGGTCGAACAGCACCTGGCCGCCGTATTGCAGACCGAGATTTTCACAGGTTATCATAAAAGGCTCCTTTATGCTTGATCATATATCGTATATGCCGATGATGACGATGCCGGCCACGACCAGCGCGATGGCGGCATAGTGCTTCCAGCTCAGACGCTCCTTGAGGAAAATGCGGCTCCATAGGACGGAGGCCACGCAGTAGGAGGAGATGATGGGCGCGGCGAGCATGACGTGCTCCGCGTCCCCGATGGCGAAGATATAGGCGAATTGGCCGACCGTCTCAAAGCACGCGCCGATGTACTTCGGAAGCTCGCGCCGGAGTACGGGGCGGTCATGACGGACGAGCGTCGTATAGAGGAGGCAGAGAATGCCGACGACGAAGAAGGTCAGCTCATAGGCGGCGTTGGCCGAGTTCTCGTCCAGCGTTTCGAGCACGAGCGAGTCGGCGAAGGTGCCGAGCGCGTCGAGCAGGCAGTAGAGGATGGGCAGGACGAGCGCCAGGAAGGATTTTGTATAGATGCGGTTGCCCTTTTCCTGCCGCGCCTGCCGCAGCTCCGGGCTTTCCGTCGCCTCCACGATGCCGAGCGCGATGACGCCCACGCATACGAGCGCGACCGCCGCGAGCTGCGCCGAGTTGACCTCGCCGCGTCCGGCGGTGATGAGCGTCAGGATGGCGACGAGCGCGCCGGAGGAGTTGCAGATGGGAGAGGAAATGGAGAGCTCGATATAGCGCAGGCCGAGATAACCGAGCGCCATCGAGCCGATGTACAGCGCGGACACGGGGAGATAGGTCAGGATGACCTGCATATTCAGCAGCGTCCCGCCGATGAAGACCTCATAGGCGCAGTGCAGCCCCATGACGATGCCGACGGCGGTGACCATCTTGAGGTGGGAGAGGCGGTCGTCCGCGTCCTTGCAGCCGATCTTGGAAAAGAGGTCAGAGCCGCTCCAGCAGAGCAGGGCGGCGGTGGATAGCCAGAACCACATGGTGTTTTCTCCTTCGCGGGGCGCATACAAGCCCCATTATCATAACATACCAATCATATATATCATATATGCCGCCGAAAATCCAGCCTTTTTCACCGAAAATTAAAGATTTTGATTGACAAGCCGCGCCGGGTATGGTAAGATATCACGGCGATGCGGAGAGATGTCCGAGTGGTTTATGGAGCCGGTCTTGAAAACCGGTGACTCCGCAAGGGGCCGGGGGTTCGAATCCCTCTCTCTCCGCCAGAAAAATGTCTGGTCGTGACAATCGAAAGTTCGGCTTGGAGAAGTACCCAAGAGGCCGAAGGGGCTCCCCTGCTAAGGGAGTAGGCGTCCAAAAAGCGCGCGAGGGTTCAAATCCCTCCTTCTCCGCCAAAAACCGGAAAATCTCATTGAGATTTTCCGGTTTTTTAGGTTCTATAACAAATGTTGGGGTAGCCGCCCTCAGGAGGTGGACTACACCCAACATTTATTATGGAACCATTGTTTTTCAGCGGAGGAAGCCCTCGAGTATTTTCTCCTCTGCCTGCTCCGCGTCGAGGCCGAGGGTCATGAGCTTGAGGATCTGCTCGCCTGCGATGCGGCCGATGGCGGCCTCGTGGATGAGGCTCGCGTTCACATCGTCGCAGACGATGGCAGGGATGGAGCTGACCTTGGCGTTGCCCATGACGATGGCGTCACAGGAGACATGGCCGAAGCACTCGCAGAGGCCGGTCACACGCGGATAGAATATCTGCTCCGAATGATCCTTGGCGACCGAGCGGCTGATGACGCGGGTGCGCGCGCCCTCGCCCTCCAGAAAGACCTCCATCTCGGACTCAGCCTTCTGGCTCTCATGCGTGAGCAGCTTTTCCTGGATGATGAGCTCCGCGCCCGCGCCGACGTGGCCTTCGGTCATGCGCTTCGTGTCGTCCACGCCGCGTATCTGGCTGGTGTCGAGGGTGACGGACGCGCCCTCCTCCAGATAGAGGACGGTCTTGGGATTGAGGATGCGGCGTCCCGTGCCGCTGCCCTCGCCGTAATGCTTCTCGCGGTAGATGACGCGGGCATTTTTCCCGACGTGGAAGGTATGCACGCCGTCGTGCTGGGAGTCGTCGCAGCCGCAGTTGTTGATGCCGCAGCCCGCAACGATCTCGCACTCCGCGCCCTCGCCAACGTAGAAGTCGTTATAGACGAGATCCTTGAAGCCGGACTTGGTGAGCACGACCGGGATATGGACGCTCCCGTGGCGGGTGTTCGGCGCGATATACACGTCGATGCCGTCCTTGTCGGTCTTGGTGCGTATCTCGATGTCCTTGGTATTGTGGCGCTCGAGCTTCGCGCCGTCCACGCGGATATTCAGCGCGGCATTCTCGGGAAACTCATGCCGGTCAGCGATATGGTCAAGCACCTCAGCAACGGTCTTATCCATTCTGCGCCTCCAGTACCGAGCAGCCGGAAACGGTCTGCCCCATGATCTGCGGGAATATCTCCGCCGTCGGTCCTTTGGCCGTCAGGTGGCCGCCGGACAGCACGACGATCTCATCCGCCAGCCCGATGAGCCGCTCCTGATGGCTGATGACGATGAGCGTCGCCTCCTTGCGGCGGCTGATCGCGCCGAAGGTCTCCGTGAGACGGGAGAAGCTCCAGAGGTCGATGCCGGCCTCCGGCTCGTCGAATATCATAAGCTCGCTTTTGCGCGCCAGGATCGTAGCGATCTCGATGCGCTTGGCCTCGCCGCCGGAGAGCGACACGTCCATGTCGCGGTCAACATAGTCGCGGGCGCAGAGTCCCACCTGCGTGAGGTATTCGCAGCACTCGATGCGGCTCATCTCACGCCCCGCCGCCACACGCAGCAGGTCATAGACGGTCATGCCCTTGAAGCGCGGCGGCTGCTGGAAGCCGTAGCTGATGCCGCGGCGGGCGCGTTCCGTCACAGAAAGCGCCGTCACATCCTCGCCGTTCCAGTATATATGGCCGCTGCTCGGCTTTTCGATGCCCATGATGAGCTTGGCGAGCGTGGTCTTGCCGCCCCCGTTGGGGCCGGTGATGACCACGAATTTTTTGTCCTCCACCGTCAGGGAGAGGTCGTCGATGATGCACTTTTCGCCGTCCTCGGTCTGCGGCGCGAAGCGCAGATTTTCTATCTTCAGCATTTTTCGAGCCAAACCTGGTCGTCCGGCTCAAACACCACCTTTTTATAGCCCTCCACGTCCAGCGGCACGCCCGTCCAGTCGGAGTGGATATCGCCGTTTTGCTTGATGATGATGTCGTAGAGGATGTCGTAGGTCACGCCGTCCTCGCCCTTTTCCGTGATGGTGCTGTATGGAAGGGTCTTGTGGTAGGTGATCTCCACGCCCTCATAGTCGAAGTGGTAGCCGCAGCGCATACGACTCCCGTCAAGGCCGCGGTAGTCACACAGCGCCTTGAGGTCGGTGAGGATCTTGTCGTGCTCCTGCTCATACAGGTTCTCCGGCGTCGTGTCGGTATAGTCGTAGCGGAACTGGATGGACACGGGATGCTCCTTCCAGCGGCAGATGAAGCCGGGAAGCTGCTCTGTGGGGTAGTGCTTCCAGAGGACGCAGTTGACGCGCGCCGTCACGGGAAGCCGGTCAAAGAGCTCGTCCGGCGACTCCTGGACATAATGCTGCATATGGCGCGAGACGTTGATGCAGGTGATCTTGTCCTTGTTGTGCGCCGCAAAGGCGAGCATATCCTCCGCGCTCTGGTCGGCAAAGACGGGCAGCGTCGTGTTGATGAAGACGCGGTGGGTCGTCGGGATACGGTCGAGCATACGCTGAAGCGAGGCGAGGTTCGCCATCGGCTCGCCGCCGGTGAAGACAAAGTCGCAGTTCGGCGTGATGGCATCCATCGTGGCGATGCTCTCCAGTATCTTCTCCTCCGAGAAGCCGGTCATGTCGGCGTATTCCTGCTTGTTGATGCAGAACGGGCAGTTATTGCGGCAGTCATAGGGTACGAAGACTGTGACCGTCGCGCCGCCCTCTCTTGTTTTGTACGGGTTGTGCATATAAGCCGCTCCATTCTATATAAATATAGATATTCTGTCACTCAAGCCCGTATTGTAACATAGATTTCCCCGCTTGAAAAGGGCTATTCCCCGTTAAGTTTTTCGCATTGTGCATGAAAGCTGTTTCGTCTGGAAAAACTAGCGTTTACAAGACGAAAGGGCGGTTTTGAATGCAGGGGAAGGTTGAGATATGCGGCGTGAATACGGCAAGTCTGACGGTTTTGAAAAGCGAGGAAACACGGGCGCTGCTGCAGAAGGCGCAGGCCGGCGACCTTGCCGCGCGGGATGAGCTGATACGCGGCAATCTGCGGCTCGTCCTCTCCGTCCTCCAGAAGTTCGTAGGGCGCGGCGAGAATGTGGACGATTTGTTCCAGGTCGGCTGCATCGGGCTTATTAAGGCCATCGACCATTTTGACCTGAAGAACCATGACGTGCGCTTCTCCACCTACGGCGTTCCCATGATCGCGGGCGAGATACGCCGCTATCTGCGGGACAATTCCTCCCTGCGCGTGTCGCGCTCGCTGCGGGATACGGCCTATCGTGTCATGCAGGCGCGCGAGGCGCTCATGAACGAGAATCAGCGCGAGCCGAGCGTGGACGAGCTTGCCGCCGCCATCGGCACAACGCCGGAGACCGTCGCCATGAGCATGGACGCCATCAGTGCGCCGGTGAGCCTGTTCGACCCCGTATACACCGACTCCGGCGAGAGCGTCCGTGTGATGGATCAGGTGAGCGACATAAAGAACACTGACCAAAGCTGGCTTGAGCATATCGCCTTCACCGATGCCGTGGAGAAGCTCGCCGAGCGCGAGCGGCGTATTCTCGCTCTCCGCTACCTCGCCGGAAAGACCCAGATGGAGGTCGCCGGAGAGATCGGCATCTCCCAAGCCCAAGTCTCGCGCCTCGAGAAAAACGCCGTCAGCGAGATAAAAAAGGCCCTGTTCCCGGCGTGACTGGGCAAAGCACCGTACTTCTTTTGAACTTTCCGCAAATCAACACTGTTGGCAAATGTAATACACAAGGTTATACTTGATGTATGAAAGCCGAGATCGCAGGTCATCCTGTTGAATAGGATGACGAGAAAAACGATATAAACCGTCGGAAGCATGGAATACGCTTTGAAACCGCCGCGCTGGTGTTCGCAGATATAAACCGTATCGAATAAGGCACAGCATTGACGAGGATCGCTTTGTGGTGCCTGGTCTGGTTGGAAAAGTGCTATTTGTTGTCTATACAGAGCGCGAGGAAGCCTCACGGCTCATCTCGGCAAGACTGGCAACACCAACGGAAAGAAAGGTGTATTATGGCGATTACAGGAACGATCATCTATGAGGGGCAGCCGCCCACAGCAGAGCAGCTCGCAGAGATAGAGGCGGCAAGCCGAAAAGCCCCCACGCCGGACGAGGACACGCCGGAACTGACGCTGGAACAATATGCAGAGATGGCAGCCATTGCCCGCGCCCGGCGGGATGAAGCAAGAAAGCCGGTGCTGTCCCTCCGTATTTCCCCCTCCACGCTGGAAAAGGCCAAGGCCACAGGCGCCGGATATACCGGCTTTTTGAGCCGTCTGCTGGACAACGCCATAGACGACCCCACACTTGTGCAGAAAAGTCTTTGACCGACTATACATGAGAATGACCCTCGTTTCGGAGCAGTCCAAAACGAGGGTCATTTTTTATGCTTCCTCCGGCGGGCGCATCCATTCAAAATTGTCCACATCCACCGCGCCGCGGGTCGTGAGCTTGATGTGCGGGATGACCGGCAGGCTGACGAAGGACAGCGTCATGACCGGGTCAATGCCGCCCGGCACGCCAAGCTCCCGTGCCACGCGCTTGACCTCGTCCATCGCCTGCTGCGTCCGCGCCGCGTCGAAGTCGGTCATGAGTCCCGCGATCGGCAAAGGCAGCGACGCGACTGTCTCTCCGTTGTGGACAACGCACATACCGCCCTGCATGGCGATGACCGCATTGGCCGCCGCCGCCAGCTCCTCATCCGACGAGCCTGCCACAATGAGGTTGTGGCTGTCGTGCGCGACCGTGACAGCCACCGCGCCGTTCTGCAGTCCGTAGCCCTTGAGCCACGCGAGGCCGATATGCCCCGTATGGTGATGGCGCTCGATGACCGCCGCCTTGCAGAGCCCGTCGCCGTAATCCGATGCCCAGCCCTCCTTGGTCGTCAGAAGCTCCCGCTCCACGAGGCCGATGACCGGGGCGCTCCCCTTGACGGCAAAGTCCTCCGGCGCAAGCGGCGCGAGATTCATGCTGCTTCGCGCACGCGCCATGAGCGGGCGCTCCACCTCACTGTGACACGCCGCCAGAAGCGTCTCGTCCACCGGCCGTCCGGCACGCCACACCGCCTCGATGGACACAGCCTCCACATCGTCCAGCAGCACCAGATCGGCGAGATAGCCCGGCGCGATCGCGCCCATGCGGCGCAGCCCAAAATAATCCGCCGCGCCAAACGATGCCGCCTTGTAGCACAGCGCCGGAGGCGCGCCGAGGGCGATGGCCTCGCGGATAATGCCGTCGATATGGCCATAGCTCATGAGGTCGCCGGGGTGCTTATCGTCCGTCACCAGCATACAGCGCGAGGCCGTCTGCGGGTCGCAGAGCAGCGGCAACAGCGCCCGCAGGTTATGCGAGGCCGTTCCGTTCCGTATCATGATGCGCTGGCCGAGGCGCAGCTTTGCCATGGCCTCGTCAAGCTCCGAGCACTCGTGGTCGCTCATCACGCCAGCGGAAACATAGGCGTTGAGCGTCTGTCCCGTAAGCCCGGGTGCGTGACCATCCACCGGCTTGAGCCGCTTCCACGCCTCCTCTATGCGAGCGAGTATCGTCTCATCCCCCGCCGCCGTGCCGACGTAATTCATCATCTCCGCAAGCCCCAGCACCCGCCGGTGATCCATCAGAAGACCGATGTCCTCCCGCTCAAAGGACGCGCCGGACTCGTCAAACGGCGTGGCCGGTACGCAGCTCGGCAGCATGACGAACACGTCCAGCGGCAGCCGCTCCGTCGCTTGAAGCATATACTTCACACCGTCCGTCCCCATCACGTTGGTGATCTCATGCGGGTCGGTCACGACCGCGCAGGTCCCCTTGGGCAGCACGATACGGGCAAATTCCGCCGGAGACACGACACTCGACTCAAGGTGGATATGGCCGTCGATAAAAGCCGGGACAAGCGTCTTGCCGCTGCAATCCAGCTCCCGCTCGCCGTCATACTCGCCGATACCGACGATATGCCCGTCGCTCACCGCCACATCCGCCCGTTCAAAGCTTCCGGTGAATACGTTGAGATAATCCGCATTTTTGAAGACCAGCTCCGCCCTCCGCCGTCCCGAAGCCGCCTCAATACGCTCGCGCAAGCTCATAGCATACCCTCCCGTTGATAAATTTTTTCTATTATATCACGGCTGTACGCATTTTCAATAAAAATCGTCCAGCCCTCCGGCGGCATTTTTTGACCAGCCTCGTTTTCAAGAAAAAGGAGCGGCTCTGAACAGGCCGCTCCATCCGCGATTATGTAAACATTTTTTCACTATTATAATAGTTTGTAATTAAAATGTAAAGCCAGAACGGACAAAAAGCATTATAATCAAGACACTTGTTTTTAGTCTATTTAACTAGGAGGAACATGAGCATGGGTAAGGCAAGCAAGCTTCTCTCCCTCATCCTCGTCTTCGCGATGGCGCTCAGCCTTGGCTGCGTGTCGTTCGCTGCGGACAGCGATTGGGGCGAATATCAGGACTACATCTATTCCTACGCCGAGGCCGGCGCTCCCAATCCGGAGGATGCCGTGGAGATGGCCGACGCCATCTATGCCTGCGAGGATATGGACGGCATTCGCGCCGCCTCCAACATTCAGGTCTTCTTCGATGTGCTTGGTGCGCTCGACTACGACGCATGGCTGGCCGCCGGTAAGCCCGAGGCCGACATGGGCGGCAGCAGCTCCGGCAGCGCCTCCGGCGAGGCTTCCGGTGAAGCGTCCGGCGAGCCCTCCGGCGAGAACGCTGTTATCTCCATCGCCAGCGGCGAGATCCGCTATATCTCCGACGGCGTGGAGTCGACCGCCAAGATCGGCGACGGCCAGGCCGCCTACCTCTCCGTGGACGGCGTGAACGTGCCGCTTGAAGAGGGCGAGTATGACGGCAGCGTGGCCGTCGATGTGGTCGATCCTATCTTTGAGTCCTCCGACTACCAGACCGGCGACAAGGACGTTGACCTCTCCACCGAGCTTGCCAGCGTCATCTATATCACCGACGAGGGTCTCCAGGAGGGTCAGTCCATCCTCTCCGCCGCCACCGGCGGTGAGATCACCGACACGACCGTTTCCGGCGTCACCATCGGCTCCGACGTCGCCGCCGTTTCCGGCATCCGTGCCGGCGGCAGCGCCGAGATCGAGGTCGAGGATGTCGTCATCAACCTCAGCGGCGAGGGCGGCAACGACTTCATGGGACAGGGCGCTGCGCTCTGCGCGACCGATGGCAGCCACCTGATCGCCCGCAACGTGACGGCGAACGTCTCCGGCTATGTACGCGGCTGCACCTTTGCCGGTGGACAGTCCACCCTTGAGGTCTATGACTCCGTCTTCAACTGCGACGCCGGCGACTACAACGAGGACGCCTCCGTTGAGATGGCCGCCATGAGCCAGCCCCCCAAGGGTCTCGGCGTGTACGGCAACGCCCGCGCCAACAATATGGTACACTACGCCACCGAATACTTTGAAAACTGCGTGTTCAACAACCGCAACTGGGGCGCTCTCGGCGTGGATGCCGTGAACGACGGCAGCCTCACCTGCGTGGACTGCGAGATCAACGTCACCGAGTCCGGCTACGGTGCTTATTCCATCGGTCCCTGCGTTGACACCTTCAGCAACTGCCGCTTCAACATCCACAACGGCGTGGTCGCCTTCGCCGCCGTGGAGGGCACCATCATTCTGAACGACGGCACGGTCGCCAACTCCGACCGCTACGGCCTTGTGACCCACCAGTCCATGGGCTCCACCTCCACCCTCAAGGTTCTGGGCGAGGGCACTGAGCTCAACACCGCCTACTGCGGCATCATGGTCAAGGCTCGCTCCTCCGACATCGAGATCGGCGACGGCGCGGTCGTGACCGCCTCCGAGACCGGCATCCTTGTCCAGGCGCAGGATAACGACGACACCGGTGCCGGCACCGTGAACGAAGCCGCCGAGGTCGCTGTCAGCATCCATGACACGGCGCTCGAGGGCGACATTGTGATGAGCATGACGCCGCTGGAGAACGACACCGCCACCATGAACGTCACGCTCGAAAATGCCGAGCTGACCGGCGCGATCTCCCTTGCCAACGCCACCCTCGCCATCTCCGATGGCAACATCACCTTCGACAACATCCTCTCCGTCGGCCGCGTTGAAAACGAGTACGCGCCCCGCGAGGACGGCTGCCTGCTCAACGTCACGCTGGGCGACGGCGCGGTCTGGAACGTCACCGAGACGAGCTATCTCTCCAGCCTCACCCTGAACGGCGACGCCGTTGTCAACGGCACCGTCACCGACTGCGGCGACTACATCATGGTCGAGCCTGCGGCGGCCAGCTCTGCCTCCACCGACCTTGAGCTCACCTTCACCATCAACGGCGACCCCGCCGTCACCTTCACCGTCCCCGTCTCCCTGTCAGACGGCGACTATGTGGTCGGCCTGCGCAACGCCATTGACGCGCTCGGCATTTCGCTCGACTACGACGAGGCCAGCGGCATCCTCACCGTCACGGACGAGAACGGTATGCTTCTCTCCCTGCTCGGCAGCTATCTCCCCATGCTCTCCGCCATCGCATAAGCAGAACATCCTGTAACCGCAGCGGCTTCCCCACCCCGGGGAAGCCGCTTTTTTCATGCGCGTTTTCCGCTCAACTTTGTTATATGTTAGACATATATGACAAACAAAAGACTTTTCTTGCATTTGTTTTTGTATAGTTTTAATATATAATCAAAAGGTAATTGTTTTTGGTATTATCATTTCAAAAAAGAATGTAAAGAAGGGTCATATAAAATGAAGCAGCTAGATGAAAAGGTCGCCATCATCACCGGCAGCGGTCAGGGCATCGGCAAGGACGTCGCCCTCTGCATGGCAAAGCGCGGCGTGCGTGTGGCCTGCATCGGCCGCCGCCTCGCTCCCGTGGAGGAAACGGCCAAGGAGATCGAGGCGCTGGGCAGCAAGGCCATCGCCATCTCCTGCGACACCTCGGATCGTGACGGCGTGATCGCCGCCGTCAAGCAGACCGTGGAGACCTTCGGCTCCGTGGACATCCTCATCAACAACGCCCAGAGCCTCCCGCCGTCCGCGCCGGTCGAGGATACGCTGTACGACAGTATGTTTCTGGCATGGAAGACCGGCACCATCGGCAGTCTGAATTTCATGCAGGCGTGCTTCCCCTATATGAAGGAGCGGGGCGAGGGACGCGTTATCAACTTTGCCTCGGCCACAGGTATGTTCGGCTATGAGGGGCAGCTTGCCTATGCCAGCAACAAGGAGGCCATCCGCGGCCTGACCAAGATCGCGGCCAAGGAGTGGGCGAAATACGGCATCACGGTCAACGTCTGCCTGCCCGGTGCGGAGTCTCCGGCCGCCAAGGCGTGGAAGGAGAAATTCCCCGACCTCTACGCCCAGCAGATGGAGCGGCTTCCCATGCACCGCCTCGGCGACCCGGAAACGGATATCGGCGCGGCGCTCACCTTCCTTGCCGGACCCGACAGCAAATTCTATTCCGGCCAGAGCTTCATTCTCGACGGCGCGAACAGCATCATGCCCTGACGCTGTGCCCGTCACTCATATAAAATTCATATAACAGGAGGCTATTACCATGGACAGATTAAAGGATAAGGTCGTTATCATCACCGGCGCGAGCTCCGGCATGGGCGCCGCTGCTGCGCAGCTTTTCGCGTCCGAGGGTGCAAAGGTCGTGCTGGCCGCCCGCCGCGCCGAGCAGCTGCAGGAGACGGCGGACAAGATCCACGCCGCCGGCGGCGAGTGCACCATCGTGCCGAGCGATATCTCCAGCGATGCGGACTGCGCCAAGCTGGTAAAAACCGCCGTCGAGACCTATGGCCGTCTGGACGGGCTGGTCAACAACGCCGGCGTGCTGGAAAAGGGACTCAAGCCCATTGACCGCTTCACCGATGAGGACTATGACAAGGTGCTCGCCATCAACACCAAGGGCACGATGAACTGCATCCGTGCCGCCGCGCCGGAGCTTTGCAAGACCCAGGGCTCCATCGTCAACATCGCCTCCGTCGCCGGTCTCAAGGGCTGCGGCGGTGCGGTCTATGTCGCCTCCAAGGGCGCCATCGTCGGCATCACCAAGCACACGGCGCTGCGCTTCGCCAGCGATGGTCTGCGCTGCAACGCCATCTGCCCCAGCACCGTTATCACGCCCATGACGACCGGCAGCTCCGTGCAGGACATTGACGCGGACATGATCGGCTCCATGAGCAAGCATATGGATCTGAAGATCCATCCCTGTATGCCGGACGACGTGGCGAAGATCATGCTCTTCCTCATCAGCGACGACTCCCGCGCCCTGACCGGCCAGGCGCTCGTGGCCGACTTCGGCTCCACGCTCTGATTTACGCGCATAAAAACAGCCTCCGTATGTTCGCCCTGCGGCGTTCATACGGAGGCTCTTGCGTTATTCTTCCCCGCTCTCGGCGGCTGTCTCTGTCGTGCTTCCCGTCTCGCCGCTCTGCGCCGCCGATACGTCGTAGCCGAGCGAGGCGAGGTGGTCGAGCATACCGCTGCTCATGCCGCCAAGCTCGGTCGTGATCCCGGCGCGGAGCGTGCCGTCCGTGCCGATCACCAGCGTGCCAACGCTGTCCTGCGTGGGGTCGAGGCCGCTGTACAGCACCGCATTTCCCGCGCCGTCGCTCAGGCTGCGGCTCTCGCCGCCGTCGCCGGCGCCATCGAGAAGCACATCCACGCCCTCCCCCACCTTCAGCATCTCCGCCGCGCTTTCCGCGCCGCAGGAGGCAAGCGCGATCACATACTGCGCACCGGCGCTGCGTGCCTCCGCCGCCGCACGGCTCAACGCCTCGCCCGCATCGGCCAGCGTATAGCTCTGCTCCCCCGTCTGGCAGCCTGCGCCGCCCGCCATCACACCGGCATAGGCCACGCAGAGGCCGCCGTAGCTCGCGAGCGTCCATGCCGACATCACGGCGGAGTCCGTCCCGTCCAGCACGAGATTGCCGCAGAGGAACGGGAACTGCGCCGCGTTGACACCGAGCAGCAGCATATCCGCGCCGCCGAGGAAATCCGCCGGTGACAGCGCCGCCGCCTCATAGCCCAGCGTCGCCATCAGATCAAGCTTCGTATAGAGTGCCGCCTCGCCGTCCTGTACATCGAGCGCTCCGCCAAGGTCAACAAGTCCCACATAGCTGCGCAGATATTGATAGGTACAGGAGTCATAATAGCTGCTGAACGCCGCGTAAAACGACGGGTCGCGCGCCGCCGTCCCGGCGGTATAGAGGATGGCCGTGTCACGCACCGGCTTCTCCTCCGTCTCCCGCGTTCCCTCGTCGACATAGACCATCGTGGGCTGCGTCTCCTTTTTCCCGCAAGCGCCCAGCGCCGGCAAAAGCGCCGCCGCCAGCAGCAGACACAAAAATTTTTTCACGGATATCCGCCCTTTCTGTCTTTACTTTTTCCGATTTTCACTATAAGCTAAAAATATGAACAAGTCAAACACAGGGCGCTTCGCCCCCAGCCCCTCAGGCTATATGCATATCGGCAACCTGCTTGCCATGCTGCTGGCATGGCTGGATGCCCGTCACCTCGGCGGTGAGCTCGTGTTCCGCATGGAGGATCTCGACCCCGCCCGCTCCAACGTGAAATATGCCGAGGCTATCGCGGACGACCTCCGCTGGCTCGGCCTCGACTGGGACTGCGGCTATCCCGACCCGGCCTTTTGCCAGAGCCGCCGCAGTGCGCTGTATGAGGACGCCTTCGCCTCCCTCGCCGCAAGCGGGCTTGTCTACCCCTGCTGGTGCAGCCGCGCCGAGCGTCTGGCCGCCTCCGCCCCGCACCCCGGCGAGCTTCAGCATGATCCTGGCTGCCGCTGTGCCCGTTTCGACGAGAGCGAGCGCCGCCGCCTCATGGAATCGGGACACCGCCCCGCATGGAAGCTGCGTGTGCCGGATATAGCTGTCACAATCGAGGACGCGCATTACGGCGCTGTGACCCATGACCTCGCCCGCGATGACGGCGACTTCATCCTCCGCCGCGCCGACGGTGTGTTTGCCTACCAGCTCGCCGTGAGCGTGGACGACGCCGCCATGGGCATCGGCCGCGTGGTGCGCGGACGCGACCTGCTAAGCTCCGCGCCGAAGCAGGCGTGGCTCATCACGCAGCTCGGCGGCGAGCCGCCGGTGTACGCCCACGCGCCGCTGCTCCTGTCCGGGGAGCGCAAGCTCTCCAAGCGCATGGGCGATCTGAGCACACAGACCCTGCGCTCCCGCTTCACGCCGGAAGCGCTGCTCGGCCAGCTCGCTCACGCCGCCGGTCTCATCGATCGTCCGGAGCCGGTCAGCGCCCGCGAGCTTGCCGCCGGCTTCGACTGGTCACGCGTGACCCGCGACGACATCTCCCTTCCCCCGTCGCTGCTGCCGGAGGAGCCATAACGCGCTCTTATAAACCTGACCCCCGTTTTCAGCGCACGAAAACGGGGGGCGTTTTTATTGTTTTTCGATCACGCATACGGCCATTTTTACGAACAGCTCCCGCGTTCCCGGCAGCTTTGCGAGGGGCGCAAAACAACGGCGCAGCGGTATCTCCTTATAGAGGACAGGCGTTATGCCAAGCCCGGCGAGAATGCAGCGAAAGCGCCGCAGGGTCATTTTGTTGATGTAGGTGATTTGCTCCTTCCCGTCCGCGCCGACGGAGAAGCGCAGCGCAAGGCGCTCGCTCTCGTCCGGCAGGCCGCGGATGAGCTCCTTATATGCCGTGATGAGCGTCTGCTCCGAGAACCAGAGCTGCACCCACGGGATGCCGATCGCATCGCTCAGGTGCGCGCCCGTCGGGTGATAATAGGGCGGCAGCGTGATATAGAGCCGCCCGCCCGGACGCAGCACGCGCAGCGCCTCCTCAATGGCCTCCCTCGGCTGCGAGACGTGCTCCATGAAATCATTCATCACGACGGCATCGAAGCTCGCATCGGCAAGGCCGGTGCTGACCGCGTTCCCAAGCCGGAAGCGAAAGCGATCGGCAAAGCCAAGCTTCGCCGCAAGCGCCTCGGCCTCCGCACGGTAGTGCTCCACCATCTCCACGCCGGTGACGCTTTTCGCCCCGGCGGAGAGATAGAAGAGGCTCTTCCCTGCCGCGCCGCAGCCCATGTCGAGCAGCTCTTTGCCCGCGAGAATATCCGCCGGCGTCAGCTCCGGCAGGAAGCATTCCAGCGTGCGCGCGCCCTGCTCGAACTGCCACTCCGCATAGCTCTGACGCCCTTCATTCTGCAGATTGAACGGGTGCTCTATCCTTGGGAAGCAGCGGTTGAGCGCAAGCAGCGCCTTTACGGACAGGCGCATTCAACTCAGAAGCTCATCGACGGTCTTGCGCTTCGGCATGAGCGGCTGCTGGTCAGGCCAGCCGACGGCGATCATGCAGGAGACGCTGCGCGAGCTGTCAAGCCCCACGACCTCCGCCACGGCCAGCGTGTCGATCGCACCCAGGATGACCGTGCCAAGCCCCATGTCATGCGCCGCAAGGCACAGTGTCTGCGCCGCGACCCCGGCGTCGAACATCTCCCAGCGGTCGCCCTTGGGCGTGGAGTAGCTCCCGTCCCGCTCAAAGCCGCTGCGCCCGGTGACGCAGGTCTCGATGAGCAGCAGCGGGCAGCTTTCGAGCACGCCCCGATTGCCGGGATGCCCCAGCGCAGGCCCATCCGCAAGGCGCTGGAGCACGGCGCGGTCCGTGACCGGCAGCCAGCGGACGCTCTGGCAGTTTTTCCAGCTCGGCGCATACGACGCGAGGCGAACAAGCTCCCGCAGCGTCTCCTCCGGCACGGCCTCATCCTTGAAGCGCCGGACGCTCCGGCGCGTTTCGATACATTGCTTTGCTTCCATGCTTCAACATCCTTTCTTGCATTTATCGCGGCAAGCATATATAATCGATGGGAACGGAGGGATATGCTTGCTTTGGCCTTATTTCTATGATCTGATTTTAATTGCTATCTTTGCTGTCACGATACGGCGCGGCTGGAAAACCGGCTTTCTGTCCTCGCTGCTGCGGCTGTCCGGCTGGCTGGTGGCGCTGTTCCTCATCGTCAGCTTCTCCAAGCCGATCGCCGAATGGGTCTATGAAAACCTCTTGTATGACAAGATCGTCGCCACGGTCAACGCCGCGCTGCCCCAGGATGTCCTCGCCGCCGTCAACAGCGGCGCAGCCACGACGCAGGAGACGCTCGATGCGCTCCAGACCATGCTCGACAGCCTCGGCGGCATACTCGGCAGCGCGAGCATCAACACCGACTCACTCCGCCAGGTGCTCGATCTCATGCGCACCGACGGCGAGACACTGGCGCAGGCCATCACGGACAGCATCCTCAAGCCCCTCGTCCTCACGGCGGTGCAGGTCGCGGCCGGTGTCGTCATCTTCCTCGTCTGCCTCTGGCTTTTCAAGCTTCTCTCCAAGCTCTCGGCGCATTTTCACAGCAGCCGCGGCGCCGTCGGCGGGCTGGGCAGCGCCCTCGGCGCAGTTCTCGGTTTCGGCGAGGGACTTGCGACAAACTATGTCTACGCCTTTCTCCTCTCATCGCTCGCCACGCTCGCGGGAGACAAGCTCAGCTTCATCAGCCCTACCATATATAATAACACACTGCTGCTTCATCTTCTAGTAAAATAATAAAAGCCTCCATAGCCTCCATCAGGAGACGCAGCGTGTCAAAAAAGTGCTTTCTTCTCCAAGTCTGCACATTCCAAAGCCTCCCTTGTGTAAAGGGATGTGGCACGGCGAAGCCGTGACGAAGGGATTGAACGCTGGAAGGTCTGCTGTTTTTTACCGGAAAGAGGACAGTTGTCGACGCTTTTCGTTCCCTCAGCCGGCACTTGAAGCGTCCGTGCAAGTTTTTTGACAGTCTGACCGGGAGCATCCCCTGCGGATGCTCCCGGTTCTTTGTCGTCAAAAGGCGCCGCTCTCGCGCTGGGGCATACGGCTGCTCAGACCTTATCGTGGGTCAGCTCATCCAGCAAGCCCCGGCACCCGTCCAGCACATCCCGCCAGGTCGCCTCAAAATCGCCGGTGTACCACGGGTCGGCGACATCGCCGGGGCGGGCGCTGTGCTCCATCAGAAGAGACATTTTCCCCGCATGATCGCTGCCGCAGATGCGGCGCATATCCCGCAGATTGGCGTTGTCCATGCCGACCAGAAGATCGTATTCCTCATAATCGGCGCGGGTGAGCTGCCTCGCCGCGTGTCCGGCACAGGATATCCCATGCTCCGCCAGCTTGCGCCGCGCCGGCGGATAGACCGCTTCGCCGATCTCCTCCCGGCTGGTCGCCGCCGATCCGATATGAAACTGCGCCGCCAGCCCCGCCTTCTTCACCAGATCCTTCATCACAAACTCCGCCATAGGGCTGCGGCAGATATTGCCGTGGCAGATAAACAGGATGCTCTTCATAGCGCTTTTCTCCGAAAATTCATCGTTTTCATCGTCCCTTGCCCTCCACATCATCTGGCTGCCTACATAATATGCAGCGCCGCATTTGGTGTCAAGCTTTTTTCATTTCTCCGACAGGCTCATGCTGCGCTGCCGCCCTTTCATGTCCGCCGCGGCGGGCGGATGCATCGCGCCGGAGATTTTGTCCGTTGTATCACGTCATCCTCCCCACCGAGGCGGGCAACTACTATCTGACGGCTGACGTGACGCTCAGCAGAACATGGACGGTCAGCGCCAATATTAAGCTCTGCCTCAACGGAAAAAACGTCACCGGCGCGGCGGACAAGGACGTTATCATCGTCAGCGGCAGTGGCGGTGACCTCACCATCACCGACTGCCAGGAGACGGTCGGCAAAATCACCGGCGGCAGCCACGGCATTATATGCAACAGTAACTCCAGCGGCGGTGCCGGCAAGCTTACGCTCTGGAATGGCTCGATCACCGGCAACAATGGCTACGGCGGCGTATACAATGACGGCAGCTTCACCATGTACGGCGGCAGCGGCGATCCTGCCCTATGGCTGGCGCTGCTGGTCATCAGCGGCGGCGCAGTCGCGGCGGCAGCGCCTGCGGGAAGAAGGAAGAAGTACGACCGGTAACGAAGCAAACCGAGCAGAACGGCATGATCGACGCCATGATGGCGAAATACGTGGAATGATCAAATGACAATGCGGGACGCCCTTCCCGGACATCCCGATATCACGCACAGGGCAGCAGGTCAAAGCGGCCTGCTGCCCTGTTCTGTCCGCCCGCCTTGTCAGGGAACTAAGATACCAGCCCTCTGCGGCATGAACGCCGGAGTAATATCCGCAAAATATTTTTTGAAAAAAATTCGGATAAAAAAACATGGCCGCCGCATCCCTCGAGCCTTTGCCGGGCATGAAACGGACGTGCCTCAAGTGAGACACGTCCGTGTTTGCTGATATGAGCCGATGGGTCGGGGCTGACAGGGATCGGGTCGCCCGACCGCTTCGGTGGGTGCTTACTGCATATCAAGAACAGCCTGATGCTTGGCGTTGTTGCCTAGAAGCGGCGTGCCGCCCCAGGCAAAGCTGTCCTCGATGTCCTCCCAGGTGTCATACGGCTCGGGGATGGTCGCCATCACGGGCACGCAGTAGAGGGAGTAGCCGGTATAGTACAGACCGTTGACGGAGTAGTCGCTGCCGCCCTGCGGCTCCATGGTCGGCTCGCCGCTGGGCTCGCCGGAGGCGCCGCTGGTGGTGATAGCGTCATAGCCCTCGACCTCAGGCTTGCTGGCGCTGGCCTGGTTCTGCTCATAGAAGTGGCTGTCCACGTCGGTGTAGAAGTGGACGAAGGTGCGGAGGTGCCAGATCTTCCAGGCGCCGTCAGACTGCTTGGCAAAGACCATGGTATAGTCCTCCATCGTCCAGGTGGAGCTCATGCCGCCGCCGGCCGCCTGGGTGACGGTGCCGAAGCTCTGCCACAGGCCGCAGGCCGTCTGGCCGTCGCGGGCGACCTCGATGACCGGACTCATGAGCATGTGGTACCACAGCATACCGGTGCCGTACCAGTCCTCGGAGTCTCCGATCGTGCCGGTGTCGTCAAGTGCCTTCGCGCCGGAGAGCCAGTTGACGACCTCGTCCTCCACGCCGCAGTAGAAGGCGTAGACGTTGTCGCGGCCATACATGAACTGGCTGTTGTTCGTCCAGCTCATGCTGTCGATCCACGGCTCCTCCGTGACCCAGATGTTGTCCAGCTCGGCGCGGTGCTCGAGGGCGGTGTGATACGCCTCATGCTTGCCGGCGAGGTTGGAGCACTCGTCCACGGCGATCGTCCGCTCCAGCGCTTCCTTCATGGTGAAGGTGCCGGAGCCGGTGACGATCATGTCGTCGTCCTTGTCCGCCGCGAGGGCGGTGCCGCACAGTGCAAAGCTCAAAATCATGCACAGTGCAAGGATCATGCTCAGGGATTTTTTCATGTTTATGACCTCCTCTTTCAAAAAACTGTAGCAACAGGATAGGGGATTAACTTAAATTTTACTTAAAGCCTTGTGGAATTTTCGACAATTATTCAGAAGAAATATTTCAAAAAAAGTGCATTGTGCCGAAAACAGGATGGTGCTATTATGAATTTATATTAAATTGTAGGAAAAGCGGGGATGAGTCATGCGCCTGCTGCTGGCAGAGGACGAAAGAGAATACAGCCGCGCCGTCTGTGAGCTGCTGCGCCGCGCCCAATACAGCGTGGATGTGGCGGCGGATGGGCTGACCGCGCTGGAATACGCCCGGAGCGGGCGCTATGACGGGCTGCTGCTGGACATCCGTATGCCGGAGATGGACGGACTTACCGTGCTGCGCACACTGCGGGCGGAGGGCTGCCAGACTCCGGTGCTCATGCTGACCGCCTGCGGCGGCGTGGACGAACGCATCGGCGGCCTGGATGCCGGCGCGGACGACTATCTCCCCAAGCCCTTTGACGGGCGGGAGCTGCTGGCGCGGGTACGCGCCCTGCTGCGGCGCAGCGACAGCTTCCAGCCGCAGTGCCTTCGCTTCGGCGATCTGAGTCTGGATGACCACGCCCACAGCCTGAGCGGCCCCGGCGGGCAGCTGCGGCTTCTTGGCCGCGAGTATCAGATGATGGAGCTTTTCATGCGCAACCCGCGCATCGTCTTCTCCACCGAGCGCCTCATGGAACGGCTCTGGGGCTGGGACAGCGAGGCGGAGCTGAATGTGGTCTGGACGACCATCTCAAAGCTGCGGCGGCATCTCGCGGAGGTCGGCTCTGCGGCTGAAATACGCGCCCGGCGCGGCGTTGGCTACTCGTTGGAGGGAACATGGGAGTGATACGCAAGCTGCAGCTTCGCTTTATCGTCATCACGATGGGCAGCTTTTTTCTCGTTTTGTGCGCCGTGCTGACGGCAGTCAATATGCTGAACTATCGGAACGTAAAGGCCAATCTGGACGAAAAGCTCGTCATCCTCGCGGAGAACGGCGGCGTTATGCCGGGCGGAAGCTTCGGCAACTGGAACCGCGAGGGCATGGGCGGCTATAACTGGACGGCGAGCGAGGAGCCGCCGGCCGGCTCCCGCGAGATGCTGGAGCTGCGCTACTTTATTATCAGCAGCGGCCAGTCCCCCGCCGCACAGGAATATAACCTCCGCTTCATCTCCTCGGTCACGAGCAGCGACGCCCGCGCCTATTTCGATAGGGTCATGGATAAGGGTCTGCAATTCGGCACCTGCGACGACTTCCGCTATTATATCGACCGCGGCGAGGACGGGAGCTATACCGCCGTCTTCCTCTACTGCCACGACGAATTCCGGGCGATGCACTCGCTGCTGCTGACGACTGTGCTGATCGGCTTTGTGAGTCTGCTCGTCGTGCTGCTGCTGACCGTACTGCTGTCCCGCCGTGCCATCCGCCCCATCGTGCAGAGCATCGAGCGCCAGAAGCAGTTCATCACCGACGCGAGCCACGAGCTCAAAACACCCATCGGCATCCTGAGCGCGAACAACGACGTGCTGGCCATGGAATACGGCGAGAGCGAGTGGACAGTCAGCTCGCGCGGGCAGATACGCCGCCTCTCCGGTCTCATCTCCGATCTCGTCACGCTGACGCGGCTGGATGAACGGCGCATGGTCTATGACTCGCAGAGCTTCTGCGTCTCCGATACGGCGCGCGTCATTGCCGAGATCTTCCGGCCGGAGGCGGAGCAGAAGGGACAGACCCTAACGCTCGACATCGCGCCGGATCTGTCGCTGCGGACGGATGAGAGCGCATTCCGCCAGCTCATGGAGATTTTGTTGGAAAACGCCGTAAAATATACGCCGGAGGGCGGCAAGATCGAGCTCAATCTCCGTGGGCGGGGACGCGGCGCGGTCGTGACGCTGAGGAATACGGTGGAAAAGCTGCCGGATGCAAAACCGCTGGACAAGCTTTTTGACCGCTTCTACCGGGACGACAGCTCCCGCAGCGAACAACCCGGCTATGGCATCGGCCTCTCCATCGCCAAGACGCTCGCCGACACGATGTCATGGAAGCTGAACGTCCGCGCCGACGGCGAGCACGCCATATGCTTCACCGCCGAGATATGAATGGGATATATAAAGAAAGGGCTGCCCTGTGGCAGCCCTTTTGCTTTGGGTTTAGTGTTTGGCGTTGTTGCCGAGCAGCGGCTGGAAGCCGCCCCAGGCGAAGCTGTCCTCAATGTCCGCCCATGTGTCGTAGGGCTCCGGGATGGTGGCGAGAACAGGGACCTTATAGAGGTCAAGCCCCACATAGTACGTCCCGGTGATGGAGTAGCTCTCGTTGCCCATCTGCGGCATATCGCCCGACGGCTCACCGCTGGCGCTGTCCGCAAGAACGCCCACACCGGCGGGCTGGTTGGTTCCGCCCGTGCCCTGCGTGGCCATGTTCTGCTCATACCAGGTGTTGCCGTAGCTCGTGTAGAAGTGGACAAAGGTGCGCAAATGCCAGATACGCCACTCGCCGTCCGACTGCTTGACAAAGACCATGGTATAGTCCTCGCAGGTCCACTGGCACATACCGACCTCGGTGACAGTGCCAAAGCTCTGCCAGAGACCGACCGCCGTCTGGCCGTCGCGGGCGACCTCGATGACCGGGCTCATGAGCATATGATACCACAGCGCACCGGCGGCGTACCACTCGTCGTCCATCGTGATCTTTCCGAGTTCATCCGAGGCCATCGCCTGCTTCTGCACGCTCTCGCCGTGGCCGGTCAGCGCGTCGCCGCAGTAAAACTCCCAGACGTTGTCGTAGCCGTACATGAACTGCGTGTTGTTCGTCCAGCTCATCGTTTCAAGATAGGGCTCCTCCGTGACCCAGCAGTTGTCAAGCTCGCCCTGATGGTCGAAGGCGGTGTGATAATACTCGTGCGCCCCGGCAAGGTTCTGGCAGTCCTGATACGCGATGGCTCGTTCCACAGCCTCCTCCACGGTGAAGGTGCCGGAGCCGTTGGTGATTTTCCCGTCATCGGCTGCCAGTGCGGCAGTACCGCCGCAGACCGCGAGGGACAGTGCCATGCAAAGGGCAAGGATCATTCCGAATGTTCTTTTCATAGCTGCACACTCCTCCCGTTAATAGCCGTCGCCGTTGGCTTCGACCTCGGCCCATGTGGAATACGGATAGGGCATCGGCACGGATTCCGGCGTTTTATAGATGGAGAAGCCGGTGAAATATGTGCCGGTGAGCACCTCGTAGTCGCTCTGCACATAGCCCATGCCGCCGCTTGCCTCGCCGGAGCCGCCGCCCATCTCAGGGGGCGTCATGTCGCCGTTGGGAGGCGTCATATCCATCGGCTCGCCGGAGGCGCCGAGATAGTCCTGCCCGGTGAGCTGGTTGCCGTCCTCGTCATACATGACGCCGACGCCGACAGGCGCTTTGCCCGCACCCGCGCCGGAGGCCGCCGTGTTCGACTGCATATCCGTCCAGCAGTCGTCCGTGTCGCAGTAGAAGTAGACGTAGGTGCGGAGATGCCAGATACGCCACTCGCCGGTGCTCATCTTGGCGCAGTCAAAGCCGTAGCTCTCGCAGGTCCACTGGGCGCAAAGCTCGCCCATGGGGCCCGTGACAGTGCCGAAGCTCTGGAAGCAGCCGCGGGCGGTCTGGCCGTCGTCGGCCACGATGATCATCGGACTCATGAGCATATGATACCAGAGCATACCCGTGCCGTACCATTCAGGGTCGTTTGTGATAACGCCCTTGGTATCGTTCGTCATGGCGGAGTCGATGCTCATGGAGATGTTGGAAACAAGATCCGTCACCATGAAGTGATAGACGTTGTAAGCGCCGACCATACGCTGGGTGTTGTTCGTCCAGCTCATGGTCTCCATCCACGGATCCTCATTGACCCAGATATCATGGAACTCATCCAGATGGTTCAGCGCGGAGTGGTAGTATTCGTGCTTGCCGATGACATTTTCGACCTCCACACGGTCGAGCGCACGCTGCGCCTCCTTTACGACCTCCTCGCTGTACTCGGTCTTAGCGGCGGCATAGGCCGGAGCCGTACCGATGGCAGCCATGGAGAGGACGACGCAGAGCGCAAGAATAAGACATAGATGCTTTTTCATGTTCCCTCTCCTCCCTCAGTTGGTCTTATACTCGCTGAAATCGTAGTCCTGGTAGGTCTCGAATTCGTTGATGATACGGTTATCCTCCAGCTTTGTCGCGCCCCACGCGAAGCTGTCCTTGATATCGTCCCATGTGTCGTAGGGCTCCGGAATGGTGAGCTGGACGGGCACACAGTAGAGGCTGTACGCCTCGTAATAGTCGCCGTTCACCGCCCAGTTGCCCATGGGAGGCATATCGGCCATGTCCGGCGGTGTCATGTCGCCGGAGGCCGCGCCTACACCGGCGGGCATATCGCCGGAGGCTCCGCCGCCACCGCCGAGCTGGGTGTTGTTTTCGTACCACTTGTCCTCCAGCGGGCTGTAGAAGTGGACAAAGGTGCGCAGATGCCAGATACGCCAGTCGCCGTTCGACTGCTTGGCAAAGACCATGGAATAATCCTCGCACTGCCACTCCACGTTGAAGCCGCCGTCCTCGGGCGAGCCGGAGGTGCCCCAGCTCTGCCAGATACCGACCGCCGTCTCGCAGTCGCGAGCGACCTCAATGACCGGAGTCATCAGCATATGGTAGGCGAACATGCCGGTGTAGTACCAGTCCTCGCTGTCGGTGATAATGCCCTTTTCGTCGTTGGACATGGCCTTTTTGAGCATTACCTCCGCGCCGCCCTCGGAGTCAGTGACATAGAAGCCCCAGAGGTTGTCCCAGCCCTCCATATACTGGACGTTGTTCGTCCAGGAGGCCGTCTCCTGAAACTCCTTGTCGTACACCCAGATATTCTCCAGCTCCGCACGGTGCTCCTTGGCGCTGTGGTAGAACTCGTGCTTACCGGCGAGATTCTGGCATTCCTCATAGGCCAGCGTCCGCTCCACCGCCTCCTCTACGGTAAAGCGGCCAGAGCCCCCGACGATGACCTGTTCCTCCTTGGCGAAGGCCGAAGCACCGCCGCACACCGCCAGCGACAGCGCCATACACAGCGCCAGCAGCATACCAATGGATCTTTTCATCGTTTTCCTCCTTCTTGTTTGGATTTTTATTCAAACCCGCAGCACGCGCCATGCGCCGCGGCAGAATACGAAGAAAAAAAGGGGTGCTTTGCTCCATGCGACACGAGTGATAAAACGCCGCCCCGAATAGTAGGAACAAAAATCAAAAGGAGAATATTCGGGGCGGCAGAGGCTTGGTTCAGTTGTCGGTTCCGTAGGAGGTCGCTGCCAGCGCCTCCGCGTAGGCATCGCTGTTTTCCTTGAAAAAGGTTATGCGCACGTTGTCCATCGTCCAGACAAGGGCGCTGCCGCCGTCCTCCAGCGAAAAGACCTCGATCTCGCCGCTCATGGTGAGCAGCAGAGCGGTCTTATCCGGGCTGCGCTTCCAGGTGAGGCGCTGGGTCTCGCCGTCGGCGGTCATATAGCCGGTGCCGCCGCTGCGCAGGTCGATGGTGATCTCGCTGCCCGCAGCGGCCATATCGCCCGCCGTCATGACGGTCGCGCCGGTGTCCATATAGGCGCACTGCCACACACCGGTGCAGCTCTGTCCGCAACCGGCCAGCAGGACGAGCAGACAGACAAGCGCGAAAAGGGAGACCAGTGTTTTCCTCATGCCGCTCACCCGTTGGCCGAGGCCGCCGCAGCCGCCGCGGCGAAGCCCATGTTGGCGGTGTCCGAGATCTCGATGATGTCGTCGTATACCGCGTAGTTGGTGATCGCAAGCACATAGTTCCCGGCATCGTCCGTGCCGAGCCACGCTTCCGTGGCGTTGCCGGGGATGGTAAAGGGCTTGTCGGAGTCGATGCCGTCGATGGTAGAGGCGGAAAGTCCCTCTGAATTACCGTAGGTCGTATAGAGCGCCCGCCAGAGATAGGCAAAGGCATCGTCGGTGTTGTTGAAATGCGGGTTGAAGATGCACCAGACTGCGGCGCTCACGAGGAACATCACCTGCTGATCCATCTCGGTATCGGCGGCGGACAGAACAAAGGAGATCGCATAGTCGTCGGAGTTTTCCACGTCCTTTGTCGCATCAAACGCCGTTTCGCCGCTCTCGGCACTCGTGCTCTCCTCCTCGGGCGCGGTGTAGGTCTCGCCATTTTGCGCGGCCTCGCGCTTTTTGCTGTATTCCTCGACCTCCTGCTCGTGGTCGGCCCAGGCCGCCTCGATGTCCGCTTCTATTTCCGCCTCGGTGCGGGCGATGGTGAGCAGCCGCACGCCCTCAAGATTGGAGTAGTTGAAGTAGAAATAGCCGTTCTCGCCGGGATAGCGCGTAAGCTCAAGGTCATGGAGCGCCAGCACCTCCTTGAGAATGGCGTAAAACTCCGCCTCGGTCATGAAGTTACCGTCCGAATAGTCGATCGCGTCAAAGATCGCCATCTCCGCCTTCGTTGTCTCGGACAGCTCCGCCGTTTCCTCTGTTTCCGTCTCGGCGGTGGTCGTTTTCTCCGCCGTTGTCGTTGTTTCCTCTATGGTCGGCTCCTCCGTGACCTCCGCGCCGTTCGTGCCGCAGGCGCAGAGTCCCAGCAGCAGCGCGGAGAGCAGGAGAAGGCAAATTGCCGATTGGATGTGTTTCATGATTTCTGTTCCTTTCTTGCGGTGACGGTCTGTGGAAAGAGGGCTCTCACTGAGTCTTATCCAAGGCCTGCTTGGGTTTAGAGCTTCATTAGCACGAAAGGGGCCATCGTTTGACAACGGCCCCTCCCGCTCGGTTCAAAAGGGAATCGCGGGATCGGGCAGCGGGGATACCGCTGCGCCGGAATTATGAGATGTTGGCGATAACGCTCTCGTGACCGGCGTTGTTGCCCAGCATGGGCTGGAGACCGCCCCACGCAAAGCTGTCGGCGATGTCGTCCCAGGTGTCATAGGGCTCGGGGATGGTCGCCAGGATGGGAACGCGGTACATATCGTAGCCGACGTAGAACTGACCCTTGTAGGTACCGGGCTCGCTCATATCCTCGACGATGTCGTCGGAGGAGACCATAACGCCGACGCCGGCGGGCTGCTCACCGGAAGCGCCCTGGGTCGCCATGTTCGCCTCGTACCAGTGGTTATCGACGCTGGTGTAGAAGTGGACGAAGGTGCGGAGGTGCCAGATACGCCACTCGCCGTTGGACTGCTTCGCAAAGACCATGGTGTAGTCCTCGCAGGTCCACTGCGCCTGGTTGTTCTGGGTGACGGTGCCGAAGCTCTGCCACAGACCGACGGCGGTCTGGCCGTCAGCGGCAACCTCGATGACCGGGCTCATGAGCATATGGTACCAGAGAAGACCAGCGCCCTCCCAGTCCTCGGTGTTCTCGATGATGCCCATCTCGTCGGAGGCGGCGGCGTTCTTCAGCCACTGTGCCTTCTCGGTCTCGATGCCGCAGTAGAAGTCATAGACGGCTTCCTTGCCGTACATGAACTGGGTGTTGTTCGTCCAGCTCATGGTGTCGGTCCAGGGCTCCTCTGTGACCCATGCGTTCTCAAGCTCGGCGCGGTGCTCAAGGGCGCTGTGATACGCCTCGTGCTTACCGGCGAGGTTGGAGCACTCCTGCCATGCGACGGTGCGGAGCAGCAGCTCCTCAGCGGTGAAGCTGCCGGAGCCGGTGTCGTACTTGGTCGCCGCAAAGGCGGTGACGCTCGTGCTGACGGCCAGAGCAAAGATCATGCAGAGGGCGAGCAGCAGGCTCAGAGATTTTTTCATATTCTTCTCTCCTTCAAAAAATTTTTTGTATTTCATCCACACCGTGAACCGTCCAGCGCGGAAAAAATTCGCTTTTATGCCGCGAGATAGAGATAGCTCAAAAGCTTCGGGTTTTCCTCGATGGAGACGGCATCGGCCTGTGCCTCATACCATGCGCTCCAGCCCTCGTCGTCCAGCCCCTTCCGGGCGAGATACTGCCAGGCGGGAATGTCCTCGCCGACCCAGTAGAGCATATAGTCGCCGCTGTCGGCCTCGATCGCCTCCATGTCGCCGGCCTCCCGGGACGCGGAGAAGACCCATTGGAGCACCTTCGCCTCCGTCCCGCTGTCGTCCTTTACGGCGTTTTCGTAGAGGCCGCCCTCGGCGGACTTATAGGAGGAATACTGCTCCGCCAGCGCGGCGAAGGCTTCCTCCGTTTTCTCGCCGTTGTTATAGAGGTCGAGCACCACCTGAAGCTGGCTGCGCGCCGCCTCGCGGGCTGCGTCCGAATAGCCGTAGCTTCCGCTGTCGCTGTCGTAGGCATAGCCGCTGAACGGGAAGTATATCAGACGAAAATCGACGGTGCTGTAGTCATAGCTGTCCCCGGCGTCGGGGTAGTTTTCCGTAAACCACGCGCTAAGCTGCTCCTCGCTGTATTCCGTTTGGCCGTAGTAGGAGGTTGAGTATTCGGTCGCCAGCGCCTCATAGACCAGATAGTCACGGTAGCTGTCGAGCGTCGCGCCCTTGCCGTAGTGGCTGCGGAGGAATTTCCCGACGCTGACATAGCCGTTTCGCTTGGCTCCGGCGCGGAGCGACTCGATCTGGCGGTCGATCTCGGCCTCGCCCTCTGCGCTCAGCGTCTCACCGACGCGGACGGCGGCCTCGTGGATGACCATGGTGCGGGCGGCGTTCTGCCGCGCCGTGTCATAGAAGAACTGCGCCCATGTGAGCTCGGCGGAATAGTCTTGCTCATCGAGCGGCTTGTCGCGGTCGATGGTGCCGTAGGCATCGAGCATCTCACCATAGGCGCTCTGGAAGCTGTCGTAGCAGTCGCGGTAGAAGTAGTTGAACGTGACCGCGTTCATTTTCTCGTCCGCCGTTTCCAGCGCCGTCACATAGGGCAGATACGCGCCCTGCGTGTACAGGACGATGGCGGCGACGGCGAGCGCGAAGACGGCGATGATGATGTAGTTGACCGTCATGGTGCGCCTGTCCCGCGCCCTTTTTCCGCTTGCAGCCTGTGCCGCGGCTGCGGAGGCGGGGGCTCCGGTTTTCTTTTTTGCCATTCCTTTTGTTCCTCCGATTCAACAATAAAACTGAATCAATGTGTTCCTTGTCGAAAAGCGCTCGCGCCGGTATGCGCGGCGGTTTTTCGTTCTCTCTATAAGCATAATAGCATATTATCACAGGCTTATCAATGAATTTCCAGCCTAAAAAGGCTACGAATAATTGAGGAAATCATTCAATTTCTGTGCACAAATAAAAAGAACAAGACACAGGAGCCCCCGCCGAGGAACCGGGCGGGAGTGTTCCTGTGTCTTGCTTTGTAAAGGCCGTCCCCGCTGCGAATAGGAACAGAGAGAGAAAAGGCGGAACACAGCGTGAAAAACAGAGAACCAAAGGAGACAGCGGGGACGGCCGGCACAAGCGTAAATCGTGGGTCAGCGCAGAAAGGTGGCCGCGTCAAAGCCCTCGCGCACAGCGTTATAGACCTTGCCGGGCTTGCGGGCGTCGCCGATGATGATAAGCTCGTACTCCGGGCTGCGCAGCGCCTCCGCCTCGGCGGTCTTGGGCTTCAGTCCGGCGGCCATGAGAACATTGTCGGCGGGGAAGAAATGTTCCTGGCCATCGCGGTCCTTCGCCGCCACACCGTCCGGGCGTATCTCGCTGACGGTCAGATTACAGCAGAGCTTCACCTTCTCCTCGATGTGCGGCATGATGAAGCGCCGGTAATCGGCGGTCGCGTCCACGAATACGTCGGAGCGCATCTCGATGATGCTCACGTCCTTGCCCATGCTGCCGAGCTGGAGACCCACCTCGCAGCCGATGGAGCCGCCGCCGATGATGGCGATCCTGTCTCCAAGCGTCACGCCGGGGTCAAAGCAGTCCACGGCGAAGCACACATGGGGAAGTTCACGGCCAGGGATGGGCGGCGCAAAGGGCTCGCTCCCGGGTGCGGCGATAACATAGTCCGGCTTCTCCGCTTCAAGGTATTCACGGGTCGCCGCCGTGTTCATGCGCACGTCCACGCCGTAGAGCTCGCACTCATAGGCCAGCGTGTCGACATAGTTCACCATGTCCTTCTTGAAGTAGAGGTGCTTCTCCATACGCAGCCAGCCGCCAAGCTCGCCGCTCTTTTCGCAGAGGATGACCTCGTGACCGCGCTTTGCGGCGGTGATGGCCGCCTCCATGCCGCCGGGTCCGCCGCCGACCACGATGACCTTGCGCTTCGGCACGGCCGGGACGCCGGCGCGGAACAGATCCTCACGTCCCGCATAGGGATTGATGGCGCAGCGCAGCAGCCGCCCGCGGTCATGGTACTGCGCGTTGTTGCATATAAAGCAGCGCAGGCACTGGTGAATTTCCTTCTCACGCCCCGTGCGGGCCTTCTCCGGAAGCTGGGGGTCGGCCAGAATGCTGCGGCCGAGAATAAAGCTGTCGCAGCGTCCCTCCTCCAAAAAGCGCTCCATCAGCGCGGGGTCGGTATAGCCGCCAACGCTGGACACCGGGCACTTTGTCACGGCCTTTTTGACCGCCGCGGAGAACTCGGAGTTGATGCCGCGCTCCTCGAACACGGAGATGGCCATGCGCTTGCCCCACGGCTGTCCGGCCGAGATGTTCATAATGTCAACGTAGTCCTGCGCCTGGGTGCAGAAGTAGACGCAGTCCTCGATGGTGGAGCCGCCCTCGATGAGCTCATCGCCGGAGATGCGCATATCAAGGTTCAGCTTCTTGCCGACGCGCTCGCGCACGGCCTTGATGATCTCCAGCGGGTAGCGGCAGCGGTTTTCGAGGCTTCCGCCGTATTCGTCGCTGCGGTGGTTGAACTTCGGGGAGAGGAACTGGTGGAGCAGCCAGCCGTGGCCGACATGGATCATGACCATGTCAAACTCGCAGTCGCGGCAGATCTCGGCGGCCTTGCAGAACGCCTCCTTGACCTCGTCCATATCCTCGCGGCTCATCTCGCGGATGGTGTCGCCCCAGTCGTCCGTGAACGCGCTCGGTCCCATGGACTGCACGCCGTTGTTATAGGCGGGGTCGCTCATAAAGCCGCCGTGGCTGAGCTCGATGTCGATGAGCGCGCCGCGGGCGTGAACGATGTCCGCCATCTTCTGAAGATAATAGGGAACGGCGGGGTTGGCGAAGTTGATCTGCTGGGCATGAGTCATGCCGTTGCTCGTGCCGACAATGCTCTCGCCGAGGGTCACTACGGCGGCGCCGCCGGCGGCAAGGCTCTCGTAGTAGGCGAACGCAGCCTCGGTATATCCGCCCTTCGGGTCGAGCTCCACGATGGACATGGGGCCGGTCTGGATGCGGTTTTTCATGGTGACTGTCCCCACCTTCAGCGGAGAGAACAGACGGGGGAATTTGGTGTGCATAATGCAGACATCTCCTTTCGAGGGTATCAACGGAAGCCGCCGGACAGAAAAAGCCGGGGCTGTATCTGTAATTCCAAAATACAGTCCCGGCGCGTAAAATGCAATATTTTTTTCGCGAAAAAGCGTCAATTATGTTGAAGCTTTGCATGACAAAACGTTAATTGTTATAAAGCCAACATGGTTGTATAATGATAGCGCGTTATTGCGAAAGCAGCCATTCTCTTGACTTCGTGAGGCTGCCGAAGCGCTCCATTGCCGTTTTGAATTGTGTGGCATAATCCAAAAAGCTGCGAGAATCAGAAGTAAGGATTCTGTTTTTGTTATATGACAAATACACCGAACGCTGGCAGTGCTTGTCCACGAGCGGGATGGCACGGATCGGGTCGTCGGGGCTGGGAGCATAGTCCGCCTCGCCCGTATCCTCCTCCCAGGTCGAGAGAGCGACGAAGGTCGCCGCGTTCCGGTGCTGGACGATGTGGTGCATGGACTGCGTGTCGCCGACCTCGAAGCAGACGTCCGGCCGGAAGCCCGCAAGAAAGCACATCCCGTCCGTCCAGCGGCGGAAGCTGTACTCCGGCGAGAACGACGCAAACGGCGTGTCCGCCAGCTCGCAGAGACGGATGCTCTCCCGCTCAAACAGCGGGTGCTTGGCGGAAAGCTGTACCAGCACCGGCTCCTGCAAAAGCAGCAGCGTGGATACATCCGGGTCGTAGATCGGCTCAAAGGACAGCGTGAAGTCCACCTTCTCGCACAGAAGCTTCTGCTTTGTGACCTCGGTCGGATCCATACCCTGCCGGAAGCGCGCCTTGGGATTGAGCGCGCAGTATATGCATTCAAAGGTCGTGGCAAAGTCCGGCGTCTCGACGCTCAGCGTGATGGTGTCCGGCTCGATGCGGTCGGCGGCAAGCATCTGGTTTGCGGCAAAATCCAGCTCCGCCATCGCGGGCGTGATCATGGTGACGAAGCTCTCGCCGTTTTTGGTGAGGCGTATGCTCCGCCCCTTCTTCTCAAACAGCGACACGCCCAGCTCCTTCTCCAGCCGCGAGATAGCCATGCTGATGGCCGATTGGGAAATATGCATCATCTCGGCTGCCTGGACGATCTGCCCGCAGTTGGCAGCGGCGAGAAAATATTTCAGTTGTGTAAGCTCCAAATACGGCACCTCCCCTTTTCCGCTTCCAGTATAGCAAACGCAGCCCCGGATGCGCAAGAAAATAATTTTTTCAAAAACCTCGGGGAATTTAACTAAAAATTAAGTAGCGATGTATACTTAATTTGTGAAAACTGTCCACAGGACGAGAAAGGAGATGAGACGATGGACGGAAAAACCGCGTTCGGGATATTTATCGGCTATGCCCTGATCGCTTTTATTATCGGCCTTGTCGTCGCGTTCTACTGCAAGGAAAGGAAGAAAAAGCCGAAAACGACAACAGAAACTGAGGAGGAATCTGGCTTTATGAAAAAGGTTGTCGGTATCCTCAACCGCATCACCGAGGTGTTCAACGTCGTCGCGGTCGTGGCGCTCGTCGCCATGCTCCTGTTGGTGTGCGCCAACGTGCTCATGCGTTACATCTTCAAAAACCCCATCCCCGGCACCTATGAGCTTACGCAGGCTCTGATGATCTGCCTCACTCCCTGCATCGCCGTCAACATCATGGCGAAGCAGTGCGTCTGGGTCGATGTCATCACCGCCAAGTTCAACCGTATCGGCCAGCTCATCGTGGATATCGCAACGCTCCCGCTGTCTGTCGGCATCATCGGCATGATGGCGTGGCAGGGTTTCAATATGGTACTGACGAGCTATGCCAAGGGCAGCTACAGCCCGGTCATGAGCTTCCGCCTGATGGAGTGGCCGTTCCGTCTGGTCTACTTCCTGTCCATGCTCATGGCGACCCTCGCGGCCATTGCGTTCACGATCGACCGCTTCATGCAGTATAAGGACGGCGGTACGCCTGTGGATAAGAACGAGGTCGACCGCGCCATCGAAGAGGTGGGCGACCTCTCCGTCCCCGTACATGAGGAGAACGAAGGAGGTATTGCGGAATGAGTAAAGAAATGATCGGCCTGATCGGCTGCCTTATCCTCATTTTTCTCATCCTTATGCGCTACTGGCTCGGCGCTGCCATGGCGCTGGTCGGCTTTGTCGGCATCTGGGTCATCGCCGGCTGGCCTGCCGCCTGCACGGCGGTCGCCACCGCGCCCTATACGAACCTCAGCGTCTATGTCGTGTCCGCCATCCCGATGTTCGCCCTCATGGGCATGATCATCTCGGAGACGAATATCGGCCGTGACCTCTACCGATGCCTCTACCGCTATGTTGGCCGCTTCCGCGGCGGCATGGCAAGCGCGACCGTGACGGCCTCCGGCATTCTCGGCGCTATCACCGGCGCGGAGGACGTCGCCGCCGTTATCATGACAAAGATCGCGCTGCCCCAGATGCGCGAGCTCAAGTATGACGACGAGCTCTCCACCGCGGCCATCGCCGCCGGCTCGCCGCTCGCCATCATCATCCCGCCGAGCATGAGCTTCATCCTCTACGCCATGCTCACGCAGTCGAGCGCCGCCTCCCTGTTCATCGGCGGCATCATTCCCGGCATCATCCTTATTACCGCGTTCTGCTTTGCCATCTGGTGCGTCTGCAAGCGCCGCCCGGAGCTTGGCCCCGCGGGCCCGAAGTTCAGCCGCAAGGAGCGCCTTGCAAGCCTTGTCGGCCTCATTCCCATCATCATCCTCTTCCTGCTCGTGCTCGGCGGCATTTACGCCGGCCTCTGCACGACCACCGAGGCCGGTGCGGTCGGCGCTCTCGGCGCGATCATCATCGCCCTCGTCACCAAGCAGATGGACTTCAAGCGCCTGTACCACGTTCTGCATGAGGCGGTCAAGACGGTCGGCATCATCCTCTTCCTGATCGCCGGTACCTACATCTTCATCCGCTTCCTCAACACGAGCCGCCTGCCCCAGTACATAACCGAGTGGGTCGTTTCGAGCTTCAGCTCCCGCACGATGCTGCTCTTCATGGTCGCCATCCTCTACATCATCCTCGGCATGGTCGTGCCCCAGATGTGCATCATCATGCTGACCATCCCCCTGCTGTGGCCGGCCATGCAGACCATGGGCTTCGACTGCCTCTGGTTCGGCGTGTTCGTCACCATGATGCAGGCGCTCGGCGGCGTGACGCCCCCGGTCGGCATCATCGCCTACATGGTCTCCGGCATGGCGGGCGTGTCGGCGGGCAAGACCTTCCGCGGCCTTATCCCGTTCATCATCGCCTACTGCGCCGTCATCATCCTTGTGTGTCTCTTCCCCTCGCTCTGCACCTGGCTTCCCAGCCTGATGGCAGGCTGACCTGAAAAATTTCTAAACAGGAGGAAATAACATGAAAAAGATCCTTGCACTGCTTCTGGCCGCCATGATGCTGCTGACGCTCTGCGCCTGCGGCGGCGGAACGAGCACCACCACGGACGGCGAAACAGCTTCCGCAGCCTCGGACGGCAAGACCTACAACGTGTCCATCCAGTTCTCCTTCCCGGAGGAATCTGCGGACGGCGCGAAGAAGGTCATGCAGGCCATCGAGGAGGAATCCGGCGGACGTATCAAGTTCGACGTTTACTACAGCTATTCCTTCGTCGACGCCGGTGACGTCATCGACGCGCTCGAAACAAACCAGCTCGACATCGCGGGCTTCATGCCCAGCGAGCACCCGGCCGTCTTCCCGCTGAACGGCGCGATGGTCTCCCTCCCGCTCCTCGGCTTCCCTGGCTGGGAGGCTTCGAGCCAGATCTGGCTGCACCAGCTCTACAGCAACGATGACATGATGGCCGAGTTCACCAACAACGGCATGGTCTTCTGGGCGGGCTATATGTGCCCCGGCTACCAGTTCTACTCCACCAAGCCCGTCGCCGACCTCACCCCCAGCGTCTTCAATGGCCGCACCGTCATGTGCGACCAGGCGCAGATGCAGTCCTTCATCAACGCCAACAAGGGCGGCGCGATCAGCGTCTTCCCGCCCGACTACCTCTCCAACCTCCAGAACGGCGTGGCCGACACCCTGATCCAACACGTCAACTGCGCCTATGTCTTCGGCTGCTTCGAGTACGTCAAGAGCGCCATCCTCTTCGGCGAGGGCGGCTTCTACAACCTACCGCTGGCCTATGCGTTCTCCGAGAGCTTCTGGAGCTCTCTCCCCGCCGACCTGCAGGATATCTTTGCGAAGCACGCGGCCGATATGTGCTACGAAAGTCATATGTCTGACGCGGCGCTGTACAACAATGTTGCCTACCCCGCTCTGCAGGAGGCCGCGGAGATCACCGTGCTTGACGACAGCCAGATCGCCGCGTGGCAGACCGCCATCGCCCCGATCGTGGATACCGCGCTGGCCTCCATCTCGGTCGACAGCCCCAACGCCCCCGAGGCCTTTGAGCAGCTCAAGAGCCTGATCGCGAGCTACGATGCGTCGAGCTTCCAGATCGGCACCAACAACTTTGGCTATGAGGCCACCTGGGGCGACGGCAGCGCCGCCCCGGCGGTCGCCGCCACGGATGCCGGAGCGCCCACGCAGGAGCCCACCCAGGAGCCCACCATGGACCCGACCGTGGAGATGCCTGAGGCGTAACGACGAATCAAGGGCAACCGCTCCGGCCACGCCGGAGCGGTTCTTAATAAACAAACATTTCAATAGGAGATGCAATATGAGCAGACTACTGAATTTCTATGGCAGCTTTGATAAGCCGGTGCCGGAGCATACGGGCGGAGAGACACGGGAGCTTCGCTGTGACCTCGCCATCATCGGCGGCGGCGGAGCCGGTCTGAGCGCCGCCGTGCGTGCGGCAGAGCTGGGTGCGAGGGTCGTCCTCGTGGAGAAAATGACGGAGCTTGGCGGCAACACGCGTCTGGCCGGCGGCCTGCTTTGCACCAACTCGGCCATTTTGCAAAAGGCCGGTGTCCCGGACACGACGCAGGCGCACATCGATGCCTACCGCCGCCAGCATAAATACCAGCTCGACCCTGCGATATACGAGCGCTTCATCCGCAACACGGGGCGCTTCTACGACTGGATCGTCGGCAAGGGCATGGACGCGGAAAACCGGCGCGTCATCATGGACAAGGTCGTCATGATACGCGACCGCAGCGTATGGGAGCCGCTGCGCAATCCGGCCTATGGCCCCGGCCTCATGGGCAGCGCCGTGACGGATACGCTGATACGCCATGCCGGGGAGAGCGAGAGCATTACCGTGCTCACCGAGACGGCGGTGACGAAAATATTGGGCGACGGCTTCGGAAGCGTGACCGGGCTTTATGCCAGCGGCAAGGGCATTGACTGGACGATCGAGGCGGATAATATCATCCTCGCCACCGGCGGCTTCGGCTGTGACAACGAGCTTCTGCAAAAATATTTCCCGCAGTATTTCACGAGCGACAACTACTTCACCCACTACTGCCTGAATCACTGCACCGGCGATGGCATCCGTCTGGCGGAAGCAGTCGGGGCGAAAACAGGCGAGAATATGAGCATTGGACTGGAAGCCATGGTGCATATGCCCGGTGCGTACACGCTCCAGCGCGTGACGGTGCAGCCGCACGGCGTTGTCGTCGGCGGAAGCGGGCGGCGCTTCCTGGCCGAGAACGATATGGACAACGGCGAATTCGTCATGGACGCGCAGACAAACGGCCTCGGCTGGTATCTGTTCAGCGAGGACATGAAGGATAAGCTGTACCAGATCGCAGTAGACAACTCCCGCTACGGCGACTGGATGCCGGAGGTGGAGACCTTCCATCAGGACATCGAGAGCGAGCTTGCGCTCGGCCTTGTCGTCCGCGGCGAGAGCATCGAGGCGCTGGCAGACGGCATCGGCGCTCCTGCCGACGCACTGCGCGAGACGTTTGCGCGCTACGACGGCTTCTGTGAGGCGGGCGTTGATGAGGACTTCGGCAAGGCGGCGGAGTATCTGCTGCCGCTGGGCACGACAGGGCCATGGTACGCCGTGCGGCTCGTGCGGAAGTTCGACGTTACCATGGGCGGCGTGTCTATCGACGCGAAGTGCCGCGCCCTGCGCCCCGACGGGAGCGTGATACGCGGGCTCTACGTCTGCGGCGACATCGCCTCCAACTGGATGGGCACGGACTACGGCCCTCTCTTCTCCTCCTTCGCGTGGGCGGTCAACTCCGGTATGCTCACCGCCGAGGAGTGCATCAAGCCCGCCCCGCAGGAGGAACAGTCCGAAGCAGCGCCGGAGCCGGAGCTGCCCACTCCCCCGGCAGCCCAGCCGGACGACCGGCAGGGCAAGACCCTGCTCGGCAAGCTCTTCGGCAAAGCCTGACCCGTCCGGCATAAAAAATTGGCGGCAGCGTTTGTTCGCTGCCGCCGTTTTTCGTTATTCTCTTATTCCGCTGTTGTGATCTCGCCGGAGGGCTCGCCGCTGGGCTCTCCCGTGGGCTCGCCGCCCTCAAAGGCATCGACGTAGGCCTCGTTATAGCTGCCCTTGCCGTCCGCTTGGAACTCCTCCCATGTGGAGGCGTTGTAATTTTCCTCGCTGAACATCTTGTTCCACGGCTCTGTCGTGAGGTCGATGTCGTCCCAGCTCTTGGTCGAGTTGATGAGTTCGGTCAGGCCGTCGGGATTGGGAGAGGTCGCGGCAAAGGTGTCGATGAGCCACGCCTGATAGTCCTCCCATGTGACGGATTTTGCGCCGCAGCCGGACAGGAGCACAGCCACAAGCAGCGCCGCCGCTGCCACAAGAATGAGTGTCTTTTTCATTTTTTATTTCCTTTCTATATTTATAGTTCTTTTTTAGGGTTGGTTGTCGTCAATCTGTGGGCGGAGTCATATCAAAGCCCATGGCCACAAGCTCGTCAAAGCTGTACTGGCTCATATCCAGATCGCCGAGGCGGATGCCGTTCACGACCTGATCCGCGCCGGTCTTGGGTGTCTCGGCGGCCTCATCCGATGTCTCGCCGGAGGCTTCGCCAGAAGCGCCGCCGCCAACCATGCCCATGCCGGTCGATTCCGCGACGTTGGCCTCGACATAGATACCGTATTCGCCCTCGGCAATGGCCTTTTTGCCGGGCTTCAGCGTCAGGCTGCCATCCGCGTTCTCGCTGAGCTCACCATAGACCGTGCCGCCGTCGATTTTGAGATAGGTGACGAGGCTCTCGCCGGTCACATTCCACACGCCGCCGTCCTGAACATAGACGTTGATGGCGCTCTGGCCGTTGTAATAGGCCTTGTTCAGCACACGGCAGAGCATGAAATACTGGCGCACGGAGAACTGGGTGAACTGGATGTATTCGGCCTTCTTCGCGTTGTCGGTGAGCTTGAAATCTCCATCCATGAGGACATAGGACACATCCTCGCCGTAGCTGTCAAGCGCGGCGACAGCCTCCTCGCTGTAGGGCATTCCATGGAAGGTCTCGGAGAGGATCACGTCGCCGTCGAGCGTCGCGCCCTCGCCGATCGTGAGGTCAAGCACGTCGCCCGCCTGTGTGTAGTAGCCGGTGCCGTTGTAGAGGTCGCCCGTATACTCGCCGTTCGTGAGCGTCATGATGACCATCTCGTTCGAGGCGCTCTCGCCGGTCACGTTGCCGGACTCGGAAGGCACACCCGCGTCCTCATAGAGGAATTCATTGAAGGGGTTGAAGCCGCCGACGGTACTGTCGTCAGTGTCCATCATTTGCAGAAGAATGCCGTTTTCAGGATTGAGTTCGGCGTTATCGACCGTGAAATAGGCGTGGCCGGTGTCGCGGTAGAGGAACGTGGCCTCGGCGGTGTTCACGATTGTGCCGTCCTGCACGGTGATCCACACGTCGCTCGCCGCGTGGGTCATGAAGCCGAACACGGTGTCGATGGTCGTGACCTTGCCGTCGCCCTTGACCGTGCCCATGGACGCACCGGTGGCAGCGTTGCTTATCTCGATCTCGCCGGTGGAGGACTGGAGATCAATGCTGCCCTCACGGGCGATGGCGGCATAGGTCGCGCCGTGGATGTCGCTTCCGTAGACGTGCTCCTCCGTGCCGCCGATGATATACGCGCCGTAGCCGGAGCCAAAGCGGCCATCCTCATAGCCGTAGAGCGCCGCGCCATCGTCCATGCCGTAGCCGTCGGCCATGATCTCAAGCTCGGAGTCGATCACATAGATAGCTGGGTTATAGCAGCCGTCGGTAGACAGAACCCCCCAGCCGCCGCTCGCGAGATAGCTGTCCTCGACGATAAGCGTGCAGGTCGAATCAAGCACGTTGATGGTGCGCACACCGCCCTGAATGCCAAGCACCCACGGAGGCGAGAGCATAATGCCTGTGTTGGCGCTGTTTTCATAGCCGTCCCATGCCTTGGTAAAGGGATCGTTGCCGAAGGTGCGCATGGTGCAGCCCTTGAGCCACGCGGTGCAGTTGTTGTCGAGGATAAGACCGGCACGCACAAAGCCGTAGGTCACGATGTTGAGATCCTCAGCCACGATGTCCGCACCGTTGACGGCGGTGATCGCCGCGCCCACGCCGGAGAAGTCGGAGGCGTGGCTTCCGTCGTTATCCGACTGCGCATCGGTGAGCATCAGGTTGCCCGTAACAGACACATCGGATTCCTCACCAGCGAGACGCAGGCCGGAGAACGCCGAACCCGTGACCTGCTGGTCAAAGACGATGTTCTTTGTGTCGTCCGTCTGCCAGTTGGACTGGTCCGTGAGCTTGCCGTCCACGATGTCATAGCCGATGTAGATGTAGCCGGTGTCGTCGCGGCCAACAAAGGTGTTGGTCGTCGAATAGTCGGAGGCAAACATTGTGAGTTCCTTGTTTTGGTTGCCGGAGGTCTTCACAAGCGCCTCGACATCGGGCGGCGAGTCCTTGATGACCCCGCCGGGCGGTGTCATGTCGCCGGAGGGCGCTCCGCTGGCCTCGCCGCTTCCGGCAAAGGCGCAGACGCTCAGCAGCAGGCAGAGCGCAAGCGCGAGGGAAAGAATGCGATAGAGTTGTTTCATGTCGTTTCTTCCTTTCAATTTATTTGATGTTTTTTGCTTTCTCAATGCCTTGGGAGCGGTGCAATGGCGTTTTCACGCCGTGCCACTATTACCGCCGACGAGCATACAACCGCTGTTTTCTTGACCGGCTTCCAACTGCATTATACCTGTTCCGCCCAGAATTTACAAAGCTAAATTATTGATGTGATTCATCACGATATGTGACTCTTTGCGCACCAAGGAGCGAGCATTTTATTGGCTTGTGGCTTCTGGCACGAGGACGTTGTGTATCTGATAAAAATGCGGATGCCGCAAAAAAACAGACAGGGGTTTTAAGCCGCGCCACAGCAATTAACTCCAGTGTCACTCATACGGTCTGCTTTGATATTCATGCTGCGCTGCCGCCTTTTCATATCCGCCGCTTTTGGCGCATACATTCTGGTATGTCTGTCTTGGGGGCTGGGTATGAGAGAGGATATCGACCAACGCGCCAGAGATATTGCCCTTTACATCATCGAAACCGGCGTGACCGTCCGCGCCGCCGCCACCCGCTTCGGCGTGAGCAAATCCACGGTACACAAGGACATGACCGAGCGCCTGTATGCCATCGATCGGGCGCTGTATGAGCAGACCAGGGAGATCCTGGACAGAAACAAGGCCGAGCGCCATCTGCGCGGCGGCGAGGCGACACGCCGGAAATACCGGGGCAAGTGAAAAGGCGGCGGGGCTTCCCCGCCGCGATTTATATTTCTGCATATTTGCCCGTGCCGCGGAAAAACTAGGGGCATGAGCTTGAAACGAATGGGAAAACAGAGCGTGGTCCTGCCCTCCGCACCATCGGTCGCGGCGGCGGCCTGCGTGGTCGGAGCAAAGGAGGGACAAGGGCCGCTGCGCCACCATTTTGACCGCATATCGGAGGACAGCCTCTTCGGCGCAAAAAGCTGGGAGGCCGCCGAGAGCGCCATGCTCCGCGAGAGCTGCCGCCTCGCCTGCGGCAAAGCCGGTATCGAGCCGGATGCGCTGGGCTATATACTGGCAGGCGATCTGCTCAACCAGTGCGTCGGCACAAGCTACGCCCTGCGCGGCTGCTCAGCGCCGGTGCTGGGGCTTTACAGCGCGTGCGCCAGCTTCGGCGAGGCGCTCGGCCTCGCCGCCATGCTCATCGACGGCGGCTTCTGCCAAAATGCAATGGCGGCGGCAAGCTCCCACTTCTGCTCCGCCGAGCGCCAGTTCCGTATGCCGCTGCCATACGGCTCCCAGCGCCCGCCCACCGCACAGTGGACGGTCACGGGCGCTGGCGCGGCTGTCCTCCGCGTTGAAGGCGATGGGGCGCACATCACCCACGTCACCAGCGGCCATATCTATGACGCGGGCATCGCGGACATGGCGAACATGGGCGCGGCGATGGCGCCCGCCGCCTATTCCACGCTGACGGCGCATTTTGAGGACACGGGGCGCAGCCCGGAGGACTATGACGCCATCGTGACCGGCGATCTCGGCGTGACGGGCAGCGAGCTTCTGCGGGAGCTGTTCTGGCGCGACGGCGTTGAGCTCGGCGCAAGATACATGGACTGCGGGCGGCTCATCTACGCCATCGACGCGCAGGATGCTCACGCCGGCGGGAGCGGCTGCGGCTGCTCGGCCAGCGTCTTCTGCGGCCATCTGCTCGACGGGCTGCACGCGGGGCTTTGGCGACGGCTTCTGTTCGCGCCGACCGGGGCGCTCATGAGCCCGACGGTGAGCCAGCAGGGCGAAACGATCCCCGCCATATGCCACGCCGTGGCGCTGGATATGGAGGTGCGCTGATGGCGATCACGCTTCTGAAATGCTTCCTCGTCGGCGGGACGCTCTGCGCCATTGGCCAGCTTCTCATCGACCGCACGGCGCTGACTCCCGCCCGCATCCTGACGCTCTATGTGGTCACAGGCGTCGTCCTCGGCGCGCTGGGGCTTTACCAGCCGCTCGCGGATTGGGCGGGCGCGGGCGCGACCGTCCCGCTCACCGGCTTCGGCAATCTGCTTGCCAAGGGCGTGCGCGAGGCCGTCGCGGAGTCGGGTCTTCTCGGCGCCTTCACCGGCGGCCTAACCGCAGCCTCCGGCGGCATCACCGCCGCCGTGTTCTTCGGTATTCTCGTCTCGCTTCTGTTTCGGAGCCGGGAGAAATATTAGGCGTGCAAAAACGGATGTCACCGCGTGGGTGGCATCCGTTTCGTTATGTCCTATTCAGCCCTTTTCCTGCTCCGCGTAGGCGTAGGCGCAGAGGGCGGCGGGGTCGCGGACGGTAATGCTGCCGTAGCTCGTGGATATAAGGCCGCGGGCGGCGAGCGCCGAGAGCGCGAGGCTCACGGACGGGCGCGATATGCCCAGCACGCGGGCGATGAATTCCTGCGTAAAGCGGAGGGTCGGCAGGCCGTTCTCCATGCTGCACTGCTGCCGCGTGAGGCGGCGGCATATAAAGCGCGCGACCTTACTGTCTGTATCGAGCAGTGAGCTGTCCACAAGCTGCTCAAACATCGTGCCGAGGTCGGCCGATATCTCCCGCAGCAGCAGCGTCCCGAAGTCCGCAAAGCGGGCACTGCAGTCGTCATACAGGGCGCGGCCGATGATGAGCACCTCGCACTCCCTGAGCGCGATGGCCGAGCTGCGGCGCTTCACACCCTCGAACATCGTCGCCGCGCCGAAAAAGCGTCCCGGCCAGGTGATGAGGACATTGCGCTCCTGCCCGTCTGCAAGGACGGTATAGGTCAGCGAGAGGCCGGAGACAAGGTGGAAAAACTCCTGCGGCTCGTCACCCTGACAGAAGATGAGCTCGCCGGGCTGATAAACACGCCGCCGCGCCTTTTCATAGATGTAGGAGAGAATCTCGTCCGCCATGCCTCGCCCCGCCTTTGCTTGCAATACTATTGATTATAGGGGATGAGGCGGCATAAAGCAACTCAATTTTCCGCGATGCGGAGAACGCCCGTGCGGCACATTTTCCGGTACCAGTACAGGCATATCGCCAGATCGACGGCGGTGCCGAAGTACCACGGCCAATACAGCCCCACGAAGCTGTCCAGCGCCGAGGTCAGCACAAAGCACATCGCCACGCGCACGGCGAAGTCCAGCACCGTGACGGCAAAGAATTTGTTGATCTCGCCGAGGCCGCGCAGAAGGCCGCCGCTCGTGATGACGAAGCAGATCATGAGATAATCCGGCGATATGATGCGCAGATACAGCGTCCCGACGCGCAGCACCTCGGCATAATTCGCCTCGCTCTCATCCACGAACAGGCCGATGAGCGGCGCGGCAAAAAGCTGCATGACAAGGATGACACAGGCGGTCACAGCAAGGCAGATGAGGCTCGACACCTTATAGCCCTCGCGGATGCGGCGCGTCTCCCCCGCTCCATAATTTTGCGCGACAAAGCTGGACAGCGCCGTGCCGATGGTGTTGAAGCTCATATAGGCGAAGTTGTGTATCTTCGACGCAGCCTCATACCCGGCCATCGTCGCCTGGCCGAAGGAATTGACAAGGCTCTGCACGACCGTGTGGCTGAGCGCCACACACGCCTGCTGGCAGATGCTAGGGACGGCGATGCGCGTCATGCTTCCAAAGAGTTCGCGGTCAAAAAGGCTCGCCTGCTCCTCCGCGTCGATGGCGCGGATGCGGCGCACCAGCACGGAGACGGACAGCAGCGCCGCGACAAGCTGGGATATCGTGGTCGCCCACGCCGCGCCCACGACGCCCTTCCCCATGGGGCCGACGGCGATGATATCGAGGACGACATTCAGAAGCGAGGACAGGATGAGAAACGCGAGCGGCGCACGGGAATTGCCGAGGCCGGTGAATACGGCGTTCGCGGCGTTATACATCAGCATGGGCAGCACGCCGGCGGAGTAGATGGAAAGATATGCCCTGGCATTGTCGAAGGTGTCCTCCCCGCAGCCTGTGAGCCGCATGAGCGGCCCGCTCAGGGAAACGCCCAGCACGCTCAGGACGGCGCCGAGGACGGCGAAGGAGAGGAGCGAGGTATAGATGGCGGATTTCATATCCCGCAGTCGCTTCGCGCCGAAAAGCTGCGATATGATGACCGAGCTGCCCATCGACGCGCCGGTGGCGACCGCGACAAAGAACAGCGTCAGCGGATAGGCCGCGCCGATGGCCGCAAGTCCCGCCGCGCTGTCGAGCTTGCCGACGATCATGCTGTCAGCGATGTTATAGAGCTGCTGGATGGCTGTGCTCAGCACCAGCGGGATGGAAAAGCGCAGAATAATGGAGGAGGGCTTCCCCCTCGTCATGTCGTTGAGCATTCCTTCACTTCCTTGTGTGTTTCCCCTCCATCATAGCGCCCCGCGCCGGAAAACACTGTTTCCCATTTACATTTGGGAAAATATGTGTATATCAGCTCTCACACCGCCTATATGCAAGCTTGATTTTCGGGCGCTGTTCCTATATAATCCGATGGTATGAAAATCTGGCGCGAGAGCGCCGCGGACAGGATGTTATCGCATGGACTATAAAGAGATCGACATAGAAAACTGGAACCGCCGGACGACCTATGAGTGGTTCCGCAGCTTCTCCAACCCCTGCTACGGCGTGACCGTGGACATGGACGTGACGGAGCTCGTTGCCTTCGCCATGGAGACGGGGCGCTCGTTTTTCGGCTGCATGGCGTGGATCGTGACCGAGGGAATGAACGAGGTCGAGGAGCTTCGTATGCGTCTGCTCGACGGCCGCCCCGTCGTCTACGACCGCACCCACCCCGCCTATACCGTCATGACGGACGCGGGGATGTTCGTCAACTGCCGCCATCCGATGGGCGAAAGTCTGGCGGAATTCTGCGCCATCTCCCGCCGGACGATCGACGCGCTCAAGCGCGATGCAAAGACCGCCCCGGAGGACAGCTATAACCCTGAAAACTGCTGGGACGAGATATATCTCACGAGCGTGCCATGGCTCGTGCTGGACAGTCTCTGCCACCCCATCCCGGACGATCCGTCCTCCCAGTCCGTGCCGCGCGTCTGCTTCGACCGCTGGCGCGAGGAGAACGGGCGCAAAAAGGTGCATTTGAACCTCACGGTGAGCCATGTCTTTGTGGACGGCTACCCGCTGTGCCGCGCCTTCGCGGGAATTCAGACAAAACTCGATAATTGTCGGGCGCTCTACGGCTGATACGCCCTTTACGCGGCGGCGCTGCCGTTGTATAATGTTGTCGTATCATGGACTCGAAACGGAGGCGTAGTATGTTCTTTAAAAATCGCGTCTTACCGGCTGCGGCCATCGTGGTCGTGACCTTTGCCTGCATACTGCTCGGACGGGTCGTGCGCGTGGCATTTTTTGCGGCGCTGGCGCTCGCCTCGGTGTACGAGCTGACGCGGGTGCTGAAAAACGTGGATGTGAATTTCCAGTATGTCGTCCCCGGCTGCTATATCGTCGGCCAGGCCGCGCTGGTGCTGGCGCGGGCGGATGCCGTCTGGATACTGACCTGGTTCGCGCTGATGGCCTTTGCCTGCCTCTGCCGGGTCATCCTGCGTCCCGCTCTCGGCGCAAAGGCCGCCGTATGGACGCTGTTTGGGATGCTCTGGCCGTTTTTCTTCTACGGCATCGTGATGGCGCTCGCCGGCATAGAAAAGGCCGCCGTCATTCTGACGCTCGGCATCCTCTCCACCTGGGCCTGCGACTCGATGGCGCTCACCGTCGGACGCGCCATGGGCAAGCACAAGCTCGCGCCGACCGTGTCCCCGCATAAGACCTGGGAGGGCGCGATCGGCGGCGCGCTGTTCTCCGTCGCGGCCGGTGCGCTGCTGCACCTCATCCTCAAGGGCTTCGGCGGTCCCGGCGTCCTCTGCTGCATGGCGACGGCGCTCATCGCCTCGAGCTTCGGCCAGGTCGGCGACCTCGCTGCCTCCCTCATCAAGCGTATGTGCGACGTGAAGGACTACAGCCGCCTCCTCGGAGAGCACGGCGGCATTATGGATAAGATGGACTCCATGCTGTTCTCGCTGCCGGTATGCTGGGTATGCCTGTATGCGTTCGGATGGCTCTGAGCCCCGGAAAGGAGTTTGATTTCCATGAGTAAACGACTTCTATTTATCGTCAATCCCGTCTCCGGCCGCCGGCTGTACAGCCGCTATGCCGAGGACATCGACCGCGTGTTCTGCGAGAACGGCTGGTCGGTCACGGTATCCGAAACACAAAAGCGCGGCGACGCAACGACAGCCGCCGCGGAGCAGGGCGCAGATTTCGACCGCATCGTCTGCATGGGCGGGGACGGCACGCTGTCTGAGACAGTCAACGGCCTCGCTGAGATCGACTTTTCCGTGCCGCTCGGCTATATCCCCGCGGGGAGCACCAACGACTTTGCCATGTCGATCGGCTTTGCGCCGGACGTGCCCACCGCGGCGGAGGATGCCGCCGCCGGCGTGGAGCAGTATATGGACGTCATGCGCCTCGATGAGCGCTGCGCCATCAACACGGCCAACTTCGGCGCCTTCACCTCCGTCTCCTACGAGACGCCCCAGAACCTCAAAAACACCTTCGGCCTCGCGGCCTACATACTGAGCGGCATCAAGGATCTCTCCCGCATCAGGGAGGAGCATCTCCGCATCACGACAGACGAACGCGTGGTGGAGGGCGAGTATGTCTTCGCGGCGATCTGCAACTCCACCGCCATGGGCGAGACCTTCTCCCACAGCCTGCCGGACGACGGCATACTGGACATGGTGCTCGTGCGCAAGCCGAGCAGCTTCGCCGAGCTTCAGGGCACGGTGACGCACCTGAAGGGCGGCGAATACACCGACGACTGCGTTGACCTTGTGTGCGCGCCCAGGCTGACGGTCGAGACGCTGCAGCCCTGCACCTGGACAGTGGACGGCGAGCGCTATGACGCGGGCACGGTCACGCACTTCGAGGCGCTGCACCGCAAGCTCCGCCTCATCGTCCCGGCGGAGGAAAGCAAAGGCGCCCCATCCAAGCAGCAGATGGGACGCTGGCTCGCCTTCGATACGGGACGCGCACGGCGCTGAGCCTTCAGGAAAAGCCCCCGTCGCAGCCGATGACCTGACCGGTGATGAAGCCGGCGCGGGGGCTTGCAAGAAAGGCGACGAGCTCCGCGACATCCTCCGGCTTACCGAGCCGCCCGAGCGGCGTATCCTCGGCGAGCGCCGCCTTATCCGCCGCGGAAAAGCGCGCCATCATATCCGTCTCGATGACGCCGGGCGCGACACAGTTGACGCGGATGCCGGAGGGGCCAAGCTCCTTGGCGAGCGAGCGTCCGAGCGCAATGACCGCGCCCTTGGACGCGGAATACGCCGCCTCGCAGCTTGCGCCGTACACGCCCCAGACCGAGCTCGTGAGGATGATGCAGCCGGATTTTTCATGCACCATCCCGCCGATGGCCTCGCGGCAGCAGTGAAACGCGCCGTCCACGTTGACGGCGAAAAGCCGCCGCCACGCCTCGTCCGTCATGTCGGTCAGAAGCCCGTATTCGCTCACCCCGGCACAGCACACCAAAAGCCCGACCGCACCGATCTCTTCAAACATCGCCTTCACCTGCGCCGCGTCGGAAACATCGGCCTCGACGGCATGACCGCCCAGCTCGGCGGCCAGCGCCTCAGCCTTTTCCCCGCTCGCGCTGTAGTTTATAAAAACCTCCCAGCCGTCGGCGGCGAGACGCCGTGCGCAAGCCGCGCCGATCCCGCGTGACGCGCCGCTTATCAATGCTTTTTTGTTCATATCATTCACCCGGAAACGATTATACCACATCCGGTCACATAAAGGTAGGTGCAGCACCGAATGTCCGATCAGGATTTTGAATGGAAGAAGGATAACGAGTGGGAAAAGGAGGAGCCGGAGTTCCGCAGGGACTTCGACTTTGACGATTTCCTGAACGACGAACCGAAGACACCCGTCGAACCGGAGGAAACGGCACAGATGCCGGAGCACGAGCCGGAGGAGCTGAACGAGCCGGAGGAGCCGGAGCGCCTTGTTGCACCGCCGCGCCCGGAGATACTGGTCGCCGAGCCGCGCCGCCGCGTCGTGGTCACGCCGGATATGGAGGACGACGAGGACGGGCTTCCCCAGCGCCCGCGCCGCAGCGGCGGCAGCAGCGTCATATGGGCGGCCGTGGCGGTCGTCATCATCGGCGTACTCGCGGCGGTCATCTTCTCCGGCGGCGGCAGCGATGAGACGAGCCCGACGATGGCGCCGGACAGCACCACGACCCCCGCCGTCCAGACCTCCGTGCCGCAGACCGACGCCCCCGAACCCACCGCCACGGTCAAGACCTATACCGTCACGGTCACGGCGGGCAGCGGCGGCAGCATCAGCCCCAACGGCCTTGTCACCGTCGAGGAGGGCAAGGACGTGAGCTTCACCGTCACGCCGGACGACGGCTATCTCATCAGCCAGCTTCTCGTGGACGGCGTCCAGCAGGAGCCGGGCAATGTCACCATCCGCAGCATTCAGGCCGACCACAGCGTCTACGCCGTCTTCACACCCGCGGCGACGCCGACGCCCGAGCCGACCCCCGAGCCAACGCCGGAGCCGGCGCCCGAGCCCACGCCCGAGCCAGCCCCGGAGCCCACGCCCGAGCCGGAGCCGGAAACAGAGTCGACCACCGCCGGCTGAATAAGCACCACATCCCGCCGCAAGGCGGGATGCTTTTGATACAGAGGAACAAGGAAACAGAGAACCAAAGGAACACAGGAGGAAATTCAAATGGATCGTTTGAACGGAAGGGTCGCCGTCGTCACCGGCGCCAACTCCGGCATCGGCAGGCGAACGGCTGAGCTGTTTGCGGAGGAGGGCGCATCCCTCGTGCTGGTCGCCCGCCGCATGGAGAAGCTCATGGAGGTGCAGCAGTACTGCGAAAAACTTGGCCGCAAGGCCATCTCCGTCTCGACGGACGTCAGCCAATACGCGGACTGCGAGCGCATATGCAAGGCCGCCGTCGACGCCTTCGGCAAAATCGACATTCTTGTCAACAACGCCGGTATCGCCGACAGGCACCGCCCCATCACCCGCTGCGGCGCCGACTGGTGGGAGCACATCATACAGGTGAACCAGAGCAGCGTCTTTTACATGATGCACGAGGCGCTCAAATACATGGAGCCCGCCGGGAGCGGCAGCATCGTCAACATATCGTCGATCGGCGGGACGGCCTATAACTCCGGCATCGCCTATACCGCCGCAAAGACCGCCATCATCGGCATGAGCAAGAACGTTGCCATCCAGTTCGCGGGCAAGGGCATCCGCGTCAACGTTGTCGCGCCGGGTCCCACGCCCACCGCCTTCAACACCCCGGAGCAGATCGCCACCTTTGACCAGGAATTTGCCGAGATATGCGGCCGCCACTTTGACGGCACCGTCCCGGAGGCCACCGCCGACGACCAGGCGCACGCCATTCTCTTCTTCGCCAGCGACGACTCCCGCGCCTGCAACGGTCAGGTGCTCGTGGTCGACAACGGACGTACGATCTGACGCCGAGCGGACAGCATGAAACGGCCCGCAGCACAACGCTGCGGGCCGCAGACTGTCAAAAAACCTTGCACGGACGCGGCAGCGCCCCGGCTCCCTTGTGTAAAGGGAGCTGTCAGCGAAGCTGACTGAGGGATTGAAAAGCTGCGATAATTGCCCGTTTTTCGACAAAAATGCGAACTTTTCAGCCTACAATCCCTCCGTCAGCGGCTTCGCCGCTGCCACCTCCCTTTACACAAGGGAGGCTTTGGATTGTGCAAATTCGGGGAAGAAAGAACTTTTTTGACACGCTGAAAGGCACTGGCCGCATGAAACGGTCAGTGCCTTTTTGCGCCCCTCGCCAAGCAGACATAGAGCGAGGGTCAAGGGAGGCGTGGGGTTATTTGTCTCTCAGCTCTTCGTTGTAAACAACCGTTGCTACTCCGTTTTTAGTGCCCCAGTTGTTTCCGGAAATATTATAGGTAATGCCTTCGGCAAGCGAGGTGGCTTTTATAACCTCCGGAGGATTATCATCGGTACTACCGGAATTTGTTGCGGTGTTGCCCGTGATCGTGATCTTTGTGTCCGCGCCGACGTGGCCGAAGCGAATGATGCGGTCGCCGATGTTTGTGAAGGTGTTATTGGTGATCACGACTGCGCCGAAGCTGAAGGTGTTTCCATCTCCTACATCATCCTGAATGGCGATTGCGTTATGGCCGGTGGTGTTGAATTTGCAGTTGTTTACGGTCACACCATAGACGTTTCGTGTATAGACGCCCTGATAGCAGGTGGTGAACTCACAATGGTCGACAACAAGGTTGCTCACTTTAAAAGGCATAGTAGCGTTGTTGTAGCCATAGATGATGGCCTGGTTATCTTTTGCAGTGTTGTTGATATTGAACTTGCAGTCCTCGAAGGTAAACCCGTTGATCACCGTCGCGTCTCCGTCGCCCAAGATATTGCACTTAGCGGTGAAGGTAATGCCCTCGAACGCTATGTTATATACCTTCTGCGCAAGGTAGTAGATACCTTCTTCTTTTGTAAGATCAAGAACATAATCAGTGCATGGGATTCCGCTAGTTCCGTTACGTCCACCGGAGGTCATTTCAATACCGGCGATTTTGACTTCTGCGTTCGTCGCGGCCTTGAAGGTCACATTGCTCATGGAGCGGATGTAGTAACGATTCGTATGGTTATTTTTTAACTCTTCCAAAGTCACTGGAGTTCCGTTAAAGCCTTCCGCGGTGTTGAAGTACTGCGTGTTGCTGCCCGCATACTTGGTCGCGCGGCCAAGCTCGAGATTGCCGTATTCGCCGGCGGCCAGCACCAGGGTCGCACCGTCGATGGAGCCGTATTTACCGTCGAGATAGTCCTGGATGTTGCTGGCGTTGACCGGTATGACTGTCCCGGGAATGGTATACACGATGTCAAACGGGGAGAAGGTCGCGCTCCGGATCGTCACCTTGCCGGTATCGGAGTCATAGTCGTATTTGCTGCTGTTCATTTCACTGCCGCTGTGGTAGACCTTGACGCCCGAGAGGCCCGTGTCGGTATAGAACGTGACGGTGATCTCTGTTGTGTTGTGCTCGGAAACCCCGTCCATTTTTATCTCATAGCTCTTGGCGGCTTGGTTAGTTTTAACTGCAGTCGCAGTGCCCTCGTTGACCTTGGTTGTCGGGATGACAGACAGGGTCACAGTCGTCTCGCCCGCGTCCAGATAGGTGCCTTCGGGGATAGTCGCACTCGCCACAACAGTCTCGGTTCTGTCGACTGTCTCTTTGATGTCAATAGTGGCTCTCGTGGTTACTTTGTTTACGTTCACAGAGCTGCTATCACCAACAGTTATGTCGGTCGACGTTGCCGAAACCGTCGTCTCGCCGTAGAGCGGTGCTTCATAGCCGGAATAGGTGGCACCCGCGTCGTACTGATTGCCTTCGCTGTCGTGCTCGGACGTATACTGCGCCGCGAGAACGGTGACGGCGATGCCGCCGATGGTCATGCCCTGATACTCATTGCCGGCGGTCTCCTGCATCTTGAGCTCAATGGCGATCTCGTCGCTGTCGTTGTTCTTCTCCAGTTTGCCTTTTGCATAGCCATCGGCATTGATATCAGCAGTGGTCTGCGAATCGGCCAGTACTTGCGCCAGCGTTCCGACATTTTGCTGAGTCCCGCTGCCGACCGTCATGTAAACGTCCAGGACTTTCGCCAGCGCCAAATCCGCGGTGCTGGTGTCCACAGCGGCAAACAGAACCTTGTACTTGAGCGCGAGGTTGCCGTTGTTGACGATCCTGAACTCCGGCAGCTTATAGGTCGCGCCCGGCTCCCAGAGGACGGCTTCGCCCTCGGCAGCGGCAGCCTTCCGGAAGCTCAGGGTCTTGCCCTCGGCGTCACTCCAGGTCGTGACGCTTCCATCATCCCACTCAGTCGCCATCTCCAGCTTCACATCCAGCGTACCGGCTTCGATCTTGTTCACGCTCGTGCTGGCCGTGTCGGTGAACCATGCGAACGTCGTGCCGACGAGCATGGCGACGCACAGGATGACCGCGAGCAGGCTCGGGATCAGTGCGCGCTTGGTTTTTCTGCTTTTCTTCATGGTTATCCTCCCCTTAAAACAAAGGTTTTTCGCGCGGGATTTATTTCGCAGAGTTTCATTCTCTGCGAAAAACGAGCCGGAAAGCATTGAAAAATCAAGGTTTTTTCAGGGGGAAGCTCGGTTTTGACTGAAATTCTGACGGCAAATAAATGCGGAATAGCGCCGGAAAAAATCCCACAAAGTACTGATAACACTGACTTTTTGGAGAATGATTTTGACCAGAGATTTGACGGCGAATAGCGCAGAAAAAGCGTCATTTTGTTCGCGTTTTGAATAATTTTTTATGTGGGCATTTGGTCAATATATACAAAACTATACGGGCGTCAATTTTTCGATTGCTTTTCTATCGTGTTTATGCTAAGATATGGACACCACATATAGATTTCCCTGTCTTTTCGCAGAGATTGAACCTCTGCGAAATTTTTTTTGCGCAAAAAATGGGCATATAGCGCCCCGGCTCTCTTGTGTAAAGGAGGGCTTTGGTGCGGTGCAGGCCTTACGCCTCCAGCACATTCCGGGCGGCGAGGCGGCCGCCGGTGAGGGAGAAGCCGAAGGCGTGGCCGGAGAGCATGACGCTGTAGTCGCCGGAGTCGATGCCGCTCACGTCGATGCCCGCGCACCAGAGGCCGCCGATGGGCTTCCATGCCCCGTCCAGCACGCGCATACGGCTGTCCGTGCGCACGCCGCCGTGGACGGTTATCATGTCGAGGCCCGCCCTGGCCGCATAGAGCGGCGCATGGTCGAGCGGACAGAGGCAGCGGCGCGGCTTGGCGAATACGCCGTCCTCCCCCGCCGCACAGGCGGCGTTATACGCGCGCAGCGTTTCCGTCAGCGCCGCCGCGTCCAGTCCCGCCGCCTCCGCGAGCGCCGCCGGGGTATCGGCGCGGAGGACGAGCCCATCCGCCACCGCCTTGTCCAGCGCGCGGCGCAGCATGGCAAAGCCGTTGCCGGCCGCATCCATGGGCGCCATCACGCCGGGTGCGCTCGCCATGAGCCGCTCAACGAGCGCGTCGTCGAAAATGGCAAAGCAGCGCTTTTCCGGCTGGCGTGCTACGGCGTTCTGGCCGAAGATGAAGTCGGCGACGATGGACTCGTCACAGAAGCGCTCGCCCAGCCGATTGACCCAGACGGCCTCCTCCGAGCGCACCAGCGCGCCGACCGGCCCGTGACCGGCGAACACGGGACCCGCGCCCTCGATGGCAAGGTCGGCCACCGGCTCCGCTCCGGCCTGCTCCGCGAGCGTCACGCCGTCGCCATCGTGGTATATGCCGCGCCCATGCAGAAAGTGCTCCGGCTCAAACGACGGCATGAGCCGCCGGATCAGCGCGGGATTGCCCGCCATGCCGCCGGTGGCGAGGAGCACGCCGCCGGCCTCGAGCCGCTCGCCCGCCTCCGTTATCACGCCGCAGACGCGGCCGTTTTCCAGCAGGAGCCGCCGCACGCGGGCATTGGTCCTGACGGTCACGCCCAGCGCCGTGCAGCGTTCGAGCAGCGTCTGCATGACGTATTTCCCGCTCGGCGTGTCCGCCGTCATGTGAAAGACCTCGGGGGATTGATTGACCATATGGTGGATGACGCGGCAGAACGGCACGCCCAGCCCCATGAGCCAGTCCAGCGTCTCGCCGGAGGCATCGATGAGCGCCCGCACCAGCCGCGCATCGGCGCGCCAGTGGGAATAGTCCATCGCCTCGCGGAACAGCGTCTCCGGCCGGGCGTCGATGTTCAGGCGCCGCTGCAGCGTGCTTCCGGCGGCGAATACGCCCTCCGCAAAGCGCCCGTTCCCGCCGGGGGATGCGCTGCGCTCCAGCACCGTGACGGAAGCGCCCGCCTCCGCCGCCGTCACAGCGGCGGACAGTCCGGCCGCGCCCGCGCCGACGATCAATAGCTTTTTCATTGTATATTCCTCCGTTTCTATCGTCCGTAAAGCCAACACATCCGCGCCATCCGCGCCGCGAGGCCATCGGAAAGCGCGTCCGGCATCACCCGCGTGCACCAGTTGCCCTGCCCCAGCACGCCCGGCGTGTTGATGCGCCCGGCGCCGTCCAGCCAGTCGGCGAGCTGCGACACGAAAAGCCCCGCCGCCGAGCGCATACCGCCGCGCAGCAGCGCCTCGCGCAGGTCGCCCTGCGGCGAAAGGCCGAAGTATTCGCGCATATAGGCCGTCTGCTCCCAGCTCAGCCCGGCGAGCCAGCGGTCGAGCGGCGGGTTGTCATGCGTGCCGGTGTAGCACACGCAGTCCGCGCCGCAGCGGTGCGGGAGGTAGCTGCTTGGCTCGTGCGGGTCGAAGGCAAATTCGAGCACCTTCATCCCCGGCCATCCGGCCTCGCGCCGCAGCGTCTCCACCGCCGGTGTGAGCAGTCCCAGATCCTCGGCGATGATGTGCAGCGCCGGCAGCGCCCGGTTCACCGCGTCGGTAAAGCGCCGTCCAGGGCCTTGCCGCCAGCGTCCGATACGCGCCGTCTCCGCGCCGTGCGGCACCGCCCAGTAGCTTTCCAGCCCGCGGAAGTGGTCGATGCGCACCGCGTCAAACAATCGGGCGCTCCAGCCGAGCCGCCGCAGCCACCATGCGAAGCCGTCCCGCTCCATGCGCTCCCAGTCGTACAGCGGATTGCCCCAGAGCTGACCGTCCGCCGTGAAATAGTCCGGCGGCACGCCCGCGACCTCCGCCGGCTCACCGTCCGCGCCGAGGCAAAACAGCTCCGGGCGGCTCCATACCTCCGCGCTGTCGAGCGGGACATAGATGGGCACATCGCCGATGAGCGATATGCCGCGCTCCCGCGCGTGGGCGCGCAGCGCGTCCCACTGGCGGAAGAAGAGAAATTGAGTATAGATATGATAGCGTATATCCTCCGCGAGCCGCATCCGATAATCCGCCATGGCCTCGTCAAAGCCCGGCGCGGCGCGGCTTCGCACCCGTGGATCGTCCCACGCCGTCCGCGCCCGCCCGCCGAAAAAGCCGCGCAGCGCCATAAACTCGGCATAGGGGATGAGCCAGTCGCTCTGCTCGGCGGCAAAGCGCTCCGCCGCCTCCCGCTCCCGCGGCCAGCCGCGATGATACGCCTCGCGCAGCACCGACTCGCGGCTTTCGTACAAGCGCCCGTAGTCGATATGCGCCGGGTCGCCGCCCCAGTCGATCGCCGTGAGGCGCTCATGGTCGAGCAGGCCGTCTCCGGCCAGTGCTTCCAGGTCGATAAGGTATGGCGAGCCCGCAAAGGCCGAGGCTGTCTGGTACGGCGAGTCGCCGAAGCCGGTCGGGCCGATGGGGAGTATCTGCCAGTATCTCTGTCCGGCATCGGCCAGAAAGTCCACAAAGCGATGCGCCCAGCGCCCCAGCGTCCCAATGCCGTGATCTCCCGGCAGCGAGGCCACGGGCAGCAGTATCCCGCTTGCTCTCATTGCGCCGACCTCCCTTCACAGATAGCCTATTTTACTCCATATGCGTCCCGCCGTGCAACAATTTTCATAAGAAAACACGCCGCTATGCGTCTTAGCTATGTGGAGAATGCGCCTTGCGAAAGCGGCGGTTTACATATATAATTTAGTGTTGAATAGCACAGAAAGCATGATATAAGGAGGTTCGCCATGCTGGAGCTGAAAAACATCACGAAGATATATCCCGCCGGGGGCGAGGATGTCCACGCCCTCAAGGGCATTGACCTGCAATTCCGGCCGAGCGAGTTTGTCGCCATCCTGGGGCCGTCCGGCTGCGGCAAGACGACGACGCTCAACATCATCGGCGGGCTTGACCAGTACACGAGCGGCGACCTTGTCATCAACGGCCGCTCCACCCGCGACTTCCGCGACCGCGACTGGGACGCCTACCGCAACCATTCCATCGGCTTTGTGTTCCAGAGCTATAACCTCATTGCCCACCAGAGCGTGCTCCGCAATGTGGAGCTTGCGCTGACGCTGTCCGGCGTCGGCAAAAAGGAGCGCCGCGCCCGCGCGGTGGCCGCGCTGGAGGCCGTGGGGCTCGGCTCCCAGATGAAGAAGCGTCCCGCCGAGATGTCCGGCGGCCAGATGCAGCGCGTCGCCATCGCCCGCGCCATCGTCAACGACCCGGACATTATCCTGGCCGACGAGCCGACCGGCGCGCTCGACACGGAGACGAGCGTGCAGGTCATGGACATTCTGAAGGAGATATCCCGCGACCGTCTCGTCATCATGGTCACGCACAACCCGGAGCTCGCGGCGCGCTATGCCACGCGGACGGTGCGTATGCTGGACGGGCAGATCGTGGGCGATTCTGCGCCCCTGAGCGCGGAGGAGCTTGCCGCCGCGAGGCAGGCCGACGCCGATGCGCAGACGGAGAAGCGGCGCGAGAAGCTGCCCTCCATGCGGCTCGCCACCTCCTTCGGGCTCTCGCTGAACAACCTCTTCACCAAAAAGGGCCGGACGATCCTGACCGCCTTTGCCGGGTCGATCGGCATCATCGGCATCGCGCTCATCTTCGCCGTCTCACGCGGCACGACAAACTATATCGACGAGGTACAGGAGCAGACGCTGTCCTCCTACCCGCTCACGCTGCAGCAGCAGAACATCGACATGAGTTCGCTCATGACGACCTTCATGAGCACGGCGGGCAGCGAGTCGGAGCATGACGACGACGCGCTCTACCAGAAGACCATGATATACGACATGGTGAACGCCATGAGCGAGATGGACGCGGATGTGAACGACCTCGGCGCGTTCAGGAGCTATCTGGACGAGCGCCTTGACGATCCGGAGGATCCCCTGAGCGAGGCCGTCAGCGGCGTTCAGTACGGCTATGACCTCGATATGCTGTTCTACACGGAGGACGACGACGGCAATATCCTCCGCTCCGACGCGATGAGCGTCATGAATGCGCATTTCGGGGATATGTGGGGCATGAGCGAGGAGGCGACCTCCAACCCGCTGTCCTCCCTCATGATGCAGAGCGAGAGCAGCTACGCCACCTGGCAGCAGATGCTGTCCGGACGGGACGGCGAGCTCATCAGCCCCGTGGTGCAGAAGCAGTATGAGCTGGTATACGGCCGCTGGCCGTCCGCATGGGATGAGGTCGTGCTCGTCATGGATGAGTCGAACGAGCTTTACGACATCTATCTCTATGCGCTGGGGCTGCTGCCCGCCAGCGAGCTTGACGAGATCGCACGCGCCGCGCTCAACCTCGAAAGTGTCGAAACACAGACGGAAAGCTGGTCGTATGAGGACGTGTGCGCGAGGGAGTTTAAGCTCATCCTGCCCGCCGACTGCTACAGCCTCGACGAGCAGACGGGGCTGTATACCGACCTGCGCGAAACGGAGGCCGGGCTTCGCTATCTCTACCGCAGCGCCGAGGACATCCATATCGTCGGCATCATCCGCCCGGACGAAAACGCCGTGGGCGGTATGCTCACGGGCGCGGTGGCCTATACCGCGGCGCTGACGGAGCACGTCATCGACAGCACCGCCGGCTCTGAGTCACTGAAGGCGCAGGAGGCCTCGCCCGACATCGATATCTTCACCGGCCTGCCCTTTGCCGACACGGACGGCGAGCAGAGCGACGTGGAAAAGGCGGCTGCCTTTGACCGCTATGCCGAGGGGCTTGACACCGCCGGAAAGGCCGCGCTCTATGTCCAGATCGAGTCCACGCCCGATGAGGAGACGGTCGCCGCCTCCGCCGAGCCGATGATGGCGGAGCTTGACCGCGAGGGCATGGAGGATATGCTCATCTCCGCGCTGACCGAACAGACCGGTATGGATGAGGATCGCGCCCGCAGCTATATCGCAGACATGGACGACGACGAGCTTAGCGATTACGTCCGCCAGGGCATCGATGCGCAGATCGAAGCGCAGTACGCCGCCTCTGCGGAGATGGCGCTCGCCGACACGGACGAGACAGCGCTGGCCGAAGCGCTGGACGCGCTGCTGCCGGAGCTTGACGAGTCGCGCCGCGCCGCGCTGTATGATGCCTGCGTGAGCTTTTCCGCATCGAGCTATGAGGACAATCTGCTGACGCTCGGCGGCGTTGACCCGGAGGTGCCCTATTCCATCAGCCTCTACGCCGCGTCCTTCGCCGACAAGGACGCCATCGAGGACGCCATCGCGGATTATAACGCCGGCGTGGATGAGCTGCACCAGATCAACTACACCGACTATGTGGGGCTCATCATGTCCTCCGTGACGACCATCATCAACGCCATCACCTACGTCCTCATCGCCTTTGTCGCCATCAGCCTGATCGTCTCGTCCATCATGATCGGCGTCATCACGCTCATCTCCGTGCAGGAGCGCACCAAGGAGATCGGCATCCTCCGCGCCATCGGCGCCTCCAAGCGCAACGTGTCGAGTATGTTCAACGCCGAAACGGTCATCATCGGACTCGCCTCCGGACTGCTCGGCGTGGGCGTGACCTGGCTGCTCTGCATCCCCATCAACCTCATCCTGCACCACCTGACGGGCATCGGCAATCTGAGCGCAACGCTCCCGCCGGCCGTGGCGGCGATACTGGTCGCCATCAGCGTCCTGCTGACGCTCTTCGCCGGTATCATCCCCTCCCGCTCGGCGGCCAAAAAAGACCCGGTCGAGGCGCTGCGCAGCGAATAAGACCGGATATAACGAACCGGGGCGGCTCCGCTTGGAGCCGCCCCATTGCTTTTTGGATATTTGATTTTATTCCTCCGGCTGCGTGAGGTTTTCCGTCTGCACAAAGCCGTACATACCGAGCAGCAGCGCGAGCGACGCATAGGCGGCCGCCGCCGGGGTCATGCCCTGGTCGATGACGCTCATCATGGAGAGGAACATCCCCGCCTGGCAGAAATAGATGCCGCAGAAGGGCTTGGCCTGGCCAAACTGGTAGCCCGCCGTGTAGTACAGCGCCAGCGTGACCGCGCAGATGGCAAGCACCTCCGGCGCAAAGTCCCATACCACAGGGTTGGCCGCATTCAGCTTGTAGACCGCCACCATGAAGAGGCAGCCGTACAGCACCAGCACCACGGACGCGATGCGGCGCAGCTTCGCCGTCTCCGGCGCCTCGGCGTATACCGTCAGCAGCACGGCGCTCAGACCGCCGAGAAGCTGGAGCACCGCAAGAATGCGCTGCATCACCGGCATCTCATAGTTCTGCGCCGTCACGAGCAGGATCGCCCCGCTCAGTGCGAGCACGCCGCCCGCAAAGCAGCCGGCGATGCGGTAGGTCAGTCCCCACCCAACGAGGGCGCGGCTGTCCCGCATCGGGACAAAGCGGCGCAGCCGCAGCGTCCACACCGCGAGCACCGCCAGCGTGATGACGATGATGCCGATGACCCAATAATTGATTCCCGCGCTCCGGTCGGCGAGTCCCGACTCCGCGTCGTATATCTGCATACTCTGAAGCCAGCGCAGCATAAAGCCGCCCGCCGCCATGACCGCGGCAAAGCCTGTGATCCGATAAGCCCGTGCCTGCATAAACGCCTCCGCCTGTAAAAATCACTCTATTTTATACCCTCCGCCCCGCTTCGTCAAGGCGTGGCAAACGCCTGCTCCATAGGGATCGTGCGTCCGGCTTTTGCATCCGCATAGCCTTTCTCCAGTTCTGCATCCATCTGTGCCGCCGTCATGCGGCCGACGTCCAGAGAGCGCTCCGGCAGCTTCACTTCAAACGGAAGTCCGTTTTGAAGAATGATCTGCTTATAGAACATGGTGATGGCATTAGAAGCGGGAATACCGAGTGCAGCCAGAATAGTCTCGGCCTGCACCTTGATATCCGGCTCGATTCGTGCATACAGATTCGCTGATTTCGCCATATCAAACGCTCCTTTTTTGTTCTATACTGCCTATTTACACTCTCATTATACACGATTGTAAGGACATCAGCAAGTCATTTTGCGTTCTCACGCCGGATGATACTGGCGCTGAAAATGGCTACCAGGAGCTCGGCGGCAAGGGGTGCCCACCAGACGCCCTCGATGCCGAAGAGCGCCGCCAGTGACAGCACCATGAGCCCCTGCACCACAAAGCCGCGTCCCGCCGTGATGGCAAGCGCGGGCGCGGGGCGCTCGCTCGCGGTCAGATAGCCCGCGCAGACGATGTTGAAGCCGAGCACCAGATAGCTGAATGCAAAGCGGCGCAGGATATGCACCGTCTCGTCCCGTATCACATGGGCGTTCGCCCCAAGGAACAGCTCTGCCACACGGGGCGCAAAGCCCTGCAAAATACCGAAGCAGACAAGCGCGAGCGCACCCTGTGCGATAATGGCATAGCGCAGCAGTTTTCGCCCGCTCTCCGGCTCGCCCGCACCGCGATGGTAGCTCACGAGCGGCTGCATCCCCTGGCTCGTGCCGGTGAGGACGTTGAGCATGACCGTGTTGACGTAGGTGACGGGCGTAAAGGCCGCGACACCGGCAGTAGCGAGGAAGCGCAGGATCGTGCGGTTATAGAGCCAGGTCATGCCCGCCGTGCAAAGCTCCACCGAGCAATCCGGCACACCGATGGGTATGAGCTGGCGGTATATGCGCAGATCAGGCCGGAAGCGCCGCAGATGGAGCAGCCGCCGCTTGCTAAAGAGAAAATGTGCGAGAAAAATGCAGGTCGCGAGCACCTGCGACAGCCCCGTTGCAAAGGCCGCGCCGAAGATGCCCCAATGCAGCCTGTCGATGAAATACCAGTCCAGCACCGCATTGAGCGCGCTCGCGCAGATGACCGTCACCATGGCGAGGCGGGGGTGGCCGTCGGTCTTGACCAGCACCTCCAGATTATACTCAAGGATGAAGAACATGGAGAACCACGCGAGCGTCCCGACATAGCTTTTCGTGTCGGCGAGCGTATCCTCCCGCGCGCCGAGCAGGCGGCAGACCGGCTCATCCAGCACGACCGTCAGGACGGTGATGACCACGCCGAACACCGCCGCAACGGCGACATTCTGCGTAAACAGGCGGTCGGCATCCTCCTGCCGCCCCTCACCGAGCAGCGCCGCGACCCGCGTTCCCGTGCCGACGGCCAGCAGCATGGCCACCGAGAACAGGATGTTAAGAAACGGCGCACCGAGGTTGACCGCCGCAAGCGCCTCCGCACCAATAAAGCGGCCGACAAAAATGCCGTCCACCATCGAATACAGCGAAAACACCGCCAGACTGATCACCGTCGGCACGGCAAAGCGTGCATAGTCCCTCTTGAGGTTCCCCGACGACAGCGCGTTCATTGTAACCCAACCTTTCTCACGCTGTTTATTCAATAAGAGGCGGCACGGGGGCGGCCAAAAGGCCGCCCCCACGCACACCGATCTTGTGAATACATTATCATAATTGCCGCAGCCGGTCAAGCCCCCACGCGCCGCAGGACGGTCTCCCCGCCCACCGCAGCCGCCTCCACGCAGTCGCCCGCACTCAACTGCCGCTCCGCCATCAGCTCCGCGAGCGGATCGGCCAGTGCCGTCCGTATGCGGCGTCGCAGCGTCCGCGCTCCATAGCGCCCGTCGCGTCCCGCGCCCGCCAGCAGCGAGCGCGCCTCCTCCGTCACACGAAGCGTCACGCCCTGCCGCCGCGCCCGCTCACACAGCCGCTCGATCATGCCCGCCGCAATGCGCCCAAGCTCCTCCTCCGTGAGCCGCCGGAACACGACGACCTCATCCATGCGCCCAAGCAGCTCCGGCCGCATGGTCTTTTCAAGCTCGCGCAGCACCTCCCGCCGCGTTCGCTCATACTGCGCCGCGCCCGTCTCCACCCCGGCAAAGCCGAGAGGCGCGGCCTCCGTCATGGCGCGAGCGCCGAGATTTGAGGTCATGACGACCATCGCGCTGCGGAAGCTGGTCTTGCGCCCCTGCGCGTCGGTCAGCTCGCCCTCCTCCATGATCTGCAGAAGCAGGCTCCACACATCCGCGTGCGCCTTCTCCATCTCGTCAAAGAGCACCACGCTCCACGGCCGCCGCCGCACCCGCTCCGTCAGAAAGCCGCCCTCGTCGTGGCCGACATAGCCCGGCGGTGCGCCGATGAGGCGGCTGACGCTGTGCTTTTCCATATATTCGGACATATCAACACGGATGAGCGCCCTCTCGTCGCCGTATACCGCCGCGGCCAGCGCACGGCAAAGCTCCGTCTTGCCGACGCCCGTCGGCCCGAGAAAGAGGAAGCTCCCCATCGGGCGCGCCGGGTCGCCGAGTCCCATGCGGCTGCGCCGGATGGCGCGGCACACTGCGCTCACGGCCTCATCCTGCCCGATCACACGCCGGTGCAGCTCCTCCTCCAGCTGCGCCAGCCGCTCGCCCTCACTGGCGCTCACGCTTTTTGCCGGGATGCCCGTCCACGCGCTGACGACCGCCGCAACATCCTCCGCACCGACCGTCCGTCCGGCGTCCTCCCTATCCGCCTCCGCCGACAGGCGCACATGAGCGCAGGCCTCGTCCATGAGGTCGATGGCCTTATCGGGCAGAAAGCGCTCCGGCAGATAGCGGACGGACAGCTCGACCGCCGCCCGCAGCGCCTCCGCCGAAATGGGCAGTCCATGGTGCCGCTCATAGCGCGGCCGCAGCCCCTCCAGCACGGCGAGCGTCCCCTCCTGCGTCGGCTCGTCTATCGTGACCGGCTGGAAGCGCCGCGCCAGCGCCGCGTCCTTTTCGATATGGCGGCGGTACTCGTCCCGCGTCGTCGCGCCGATCATCTGGACGAGCGAGCGCCCCAGCAGCGGCTTCACGATATTGGCCGCGTCGATCGCGCCCTCCGCCGCGCCCGCGCCCACAATGGTATGCAGCTCGTCGATAAACAGGATGATATCCCCCGCCCGCTCGACCTCGCGCAGCACGTTCTTGATCCGCTCCTCAAAATCGCCGCGGTACTTCGTCCCGGCAAGCATCCCCGTCAGATCGAGCGCCACGAGCCGCTTCTGCGCCAGATACGGCGGCACCGCGCCGCAGTGTATACGCTGCGCCAGCGCCTCCGCCACGGCGGTCTTGCCGACCCCCGGCTCCCCGATGAGCACGGGGTTATTCTTCGTGCGCCGCGACAGGATCTGCTCCACGCGCCGCAGCTCACGCTCCCGTCCGATCACGGGGTCGAGCGCCCCCTGCGCAGCCAGCCGCGTCAGGTCGCGGCTGTACTGGTCAAGCAGCTTCGTCTCCATGCGCCCGCGCCGCTCTCTCGGCGGCGCCGTTTCCACCCGCCGTCCCGCCGGGGATGCGAGGGCGTTTATCACATCCGTATACAGCCGGTTTTCCTCCAGGCCCGCCCGCCGCAGCACACAGCAGGCTCCGCACTCGCTCTCGCGCAGCAGCCCCATGAGCAGATGCTCCGTGCCCACGCAGCTGTGCCCCAGCCGCTGGGCGTCGCGGCAGGCAAGCTCGATGACCCGCCGCGCATTCGGGCTGAAGCCCTGCGCCGGTGCGTCCGGCGTTCCGCTGGGCGTAAGCTCCGCCGCCAGCGACCGCGCCGCCGCCGCCTCAAGCCCCGCCTGACGGAGTATGCCGCTGCCCATGCCCTCCTCCTCGCGGCACAGGCCGACCAGCAAATGCTCCGTGCCGACAAAGCTGTGTCCCAGCTCCGCCGCCGTCTCATGCGCAAGCTCGATCGCCCGCTGTGCCGGTCGGGTGAATCTGTCATTCGTTTTCATGCCATCGCCTCCGAGGGGATTATAGCCGAACGAATCGAAAAACAAGCATGAAAAACGGCGGCTACCGTTTCCGATAGCCGCCGCTGGGGTATATTGCTCAGTCCTTTTTCTTCTTGCCGAGGACCACGGCCGCGCAGAGCGCCGAGCCAGCGCCGAGCATGACGATGATCCAGAGCGCCATGTTGCTTTCGTCGCCTGTCTTGACGATCTTCTCATCGCTCTTGAGCGCACCGGCGGTCACATTGACCTTGCCGTTCGCGTCAACAACGAGCGTCACGCCGTTGCTGCCGGCCTCGTACACGGTGCTGCCGATCTTGACCTTGCCGCCCGCAGGCACCGTCACGGTGTCCTTCTGATCATCGGGCGTGTTGGCAGTCACAAGGACTCCATCGACACCGGAGTTGGACGGGTTCTCGAAGCTCTGGCCGCTGCTGCCGGTGACGGCGTCGCCCCTGTTCAGGAGAGCGCTGCCGCTCGTGATTGCACTAGTCAACAAATAATGGACACAAAAACGAAAAAATTGAACACAAAAAGAT
>CAVEQW010000002.1:0-27192 GCA_963618155.1 Alloprevotella sp. | reverse complement strand
CAGCGTTCAATCCCTTCGTCACGGCTGCGCCGTGCCACCTCCCTTTGCACAAGGGAGGCTTTGGCTGGTGCAAATTCGGAGAAGAAAGCACTTTTTTGACACGTTTTTTGCATCAGGAGCCGGGACGGGCAGCGGCACGCGCCAGCAGCGGCTCGCGCTCGTTGGGGCAGTCGCCGCGCAGGACAGCCTCGGCAAGCGCATAAAGCATGCCGCCGATCGCCGCACCAGTCAGGCCGAGGGCGCGGAGGTCGCCGCCGCTCACGGCGAGCGCCTGCAGCGAGGGGCAGGGACTTGTTTCCAGCGTGTGCGCCGCCGCCTCCGCTGTCCAGCCGTGCAGCAGGGCGATCTGCCGCGCCCGCTCCCCGCCATAATCCAACGCGAGCCGCCGCAGCGCGTGATCATCCGACGGTGCAGACGCGGTAAGCAGCTGCTCCACCTCGCGCCGCAGTGCCCGCTCACAGCGCAGCCGCGCAAGCGCCTCCGTGCCGCATCCGCGCAGCAGCAGCGCCAGCCGTATACCGAGCTCGTTCGGCACGTCCGCGCCAAAGGGACGCGCACCAGGGATAACGACCTCCAGCACATCCGGAAACGCCGCCAGCACCGGCGCGGCATAGTCGCCGCACAGGATACCCTTCAGCTCCGCAAAAATGCGCTCCGCCGATATCGACCGCAGCAGCTCCCGCTGGGCATGGATGGCCGCCGCTGTCCCGCTCTCCACGGAAAAGCCGAGGCGCGCGGCAAAGCGCAGCGCCCGCAGAATGCGCAGCGCGTCCTCCCCGAAGCGCTCAGACGGCACGCCCACGCAGCGGATGAGCCGGCGCGCTATATCGCCCGCGCCGTCAAAGGGATCGACAAGCCCTGTTCGCTCATCCCAGGCCATGGCGTTTATCGTGAGATCGCGCCGCGCCAGATCCTCCCGCAGCTCGCCGACAAAGCGCACCGCGTCCGGGTGGCGGCGGTCGGAATAGCCCTCCTCGACCCGGTAGCTCGTCGCCTCGACAAGCTCGCCGTCATAGACAATGCCGAGCGTCCCGTGCCTGAGGCCGCTCTCCACCGTCCGCATCCCGGCAAAGACCGCCTGCAGCTGCTCCGGCCGCGCCGAGGTGCATATATCCCAGTCGTGCGGCTCACGCCCCATGAGTCCGTCGCGCACGCAGCCGCCCACGAGATATGCCTCATAGCCCGCCTCATGCAGCCGTTCCATCGCGTACCGCGCCGGCGCCGGAATATCCACGCTCACCGCCTCCTTTTTCATGAATCGTACAATTTTTCTCGTTTCGCCCTATCATTTTTGCAAAAACTGTGCTATAATGACCATAGACTTGCCAGCCGTAGGTCGATTTTTTGTCCCCAGGCGGCGGTTTTACCATAAGGAGGTCGATCCAGATGCATTCAGTGGGCGAGGTCGTCGTTTACGGCGTACAGGGCGTTTGCCGTATCCATGAGCTGTGCCGCCGTAAATTTGACCGGGTGGAAAAGGAATATTTCCTGCTCCGGCCGATCTTCGACACGCGCTCCGTCATATACGTCCCCACGGATAAGCCCGAGCTGGTCGACCAGATGCGTCCCGTCCTGACCCGCGAAGAGGTGGATGATCTCATCACCACGCTCTCCGGCAGCGCCTATGACTGGCTTGAGGACGACGACGACCGCAAGGATTTCTGCGCCGAGGTCATCCGCAGCGGCGACCGCGGCGCGCTCATGCAGCTCATCTCCATGCTCTACAGCCGCAATGAGGCGCTCAAGGGTCAGAAAAAGCACTTCCACATCGCCGATGAGCGCAGCCTCAAGCGCGCAGAGAAGCTGCTGCATGAGGAATTCGCCTATGTCCTCGACCTGACCCCGGATGAGATCCCGGCCTATATCTCCGCAAGGATCTGAAGAAGACGTGAACAGCCTCCCATGGCGGGAGGCTGCTTTTTTTTATTCTGTTTCCGCATCCGCCGGGCGGCGCTTTTCCGCCTGCTGGCATACAAAGACGGATAGCTCGTAGAGCGCCAGCATGGGGATGGCCGTCATGATCTGGCTCACCACATCCGGCGGCGTGATGATGGCGGCGACGATAAAGATCAGGAGAATGGCGTATTTCCGCCCCTTCTTCAGCCATTCGGCGCGCACTAAACCAAGCCGTCCGAGCAGATAGCTCAGAACCGGCATCTCAAACACCACGCCGAATACCAGCAGCATCCCCAGCACAAAGGTCATGTAGCTGTCAAAGGAGATGGTCGCCGTGATGTCCTTGCTCGCGTTGAAGCCATAGAAGAACTGGAGCGTCATGGGCAGCACCGCCGCGTAGCAGAACAGCGCGCCCAGCAGAAAGAACACGAAGCCCGCCACCAGCGCCGTTCTCGCGCCGCGCCTCTCGCCCATCGTGAGCCCCGGGCTCACAAACGCCCACAGCTGCCACAGGATCACCGGTGAGGCAAACACCAGTCCCAGCACGACCGACAGCTTCAGATAGGATGTCACGAGTTCCGCCGGGGTAAGGTAGACAAAGTGGAACTGTGCCGAGAGGCGGAGCATGGCATCCACGAATTTCTGAATGAAGACAAAGGCGATCACCGAAAAGCCGAGCAGCACGGCCAGCGATATGAGCAGCCGCTTCCGCAGCTCGCGCAGGTGTCCGGCCACGGTCATGCTCGCCGCGTCCGTTTCGTGGAGCTTTCCCTCGTTCACGCGTCCTTGCTGTTATCGCCGGAGCTATTCTCCGTCGTGGCCTGTGCCTTATTCTCCGCCGGCTCGTCCTCCTTCAGCCCCTTTTTGAAGCTGCCGATGGTCTTGCCGATGGACTCGCCCAGCGCCGGAAGCGCCTTGGGTCCGAAGATGAGCAGCGCGATGGCCAGAATGACAAGAAGCTCCCATATACCGATTTTTCCCATACAACATTCCTCCCGGTCGTATTATTCCTGAATTTGCGTGTTATCCGCTTTTTCGGCGGTATCCGTGCTTTGTATATCCTCCGCGTCCGCCTCCGGCTTTTCCGGCTCCGTGATGGAGCGCTCCAGATTCCGTCCGATGCTCGTCACGTCTTCCTGAATGGAGCGGACGTCCTTTTGGATCTCCCGCAGCTCGTCCACATCCGCAAGCTCGTTGGCCGTCTCGCTGACGTATTTTTTCACGGAGTGCACCGCCTTGCCGAGCGCCTGTCCAAGCTCCGGGAGCTTCTCCGGGCCAAGCACGATGGCGGCAATGATCACGATGATGAGAAGCTCGCCCCAGCCGATGCGTCCCATATCACTTGCCCTCCGCCACGCTTGCCTCGCTCACCGCGTCCGGCGTCGGCACAGGCGTCGGCGTCGCCTCCGCCACGCTGGCTTCGCTTACCGCATCCGGCGTGGGTGCGGGCGCCGGCGTCGTCTCCGCCACGCTTGCCTCGCTCACCGCGTCCGGCGTTGGTACAGGCGTGACAGCAGGCTCGGCCGTGGTCTCGCCGCTGGCGGCAGGCTTTGCCTCCGCGCTGGCCATGACGGCCGTTTCTGCCTCCGTCTCCGCGCTTGGCTCGGCGCTTTCCGGCGCCGAATACGGGTCAAAGCTCATGCAGGCGTTGATGGCCGCAAGCGCACCGTTGGAGCTGGAGGTCGCGCCGGATATGGCGTCCACGCCGTTTCCATAGCTCTGCACACCGCTTTTCTGCAAAAACTGCTGTCGGAACGCGGGCTCAAGCAGCTTTGCGCCGTAGCCCTCGGATTCCGTAAAATTCTCGTCGCCGATCACGATGCCGACGCATACGCCATCGCGGATGGCCATCTTGACCACAATAGGCCCGCGTCCGTAGCCCGTGGCCTGGACGATATAGCCCGTGTCGCCCTGCCACCAGCCGTCAATGCCGCTCGCACTGCCCATAAAGCGAAGCGTCTCACCGGGCAGCAGCGCCGCGATCTCCTCCGCCGTCAGCGGAAGCTCCTCGACCGGTGCCGAGGCATCGTCCGGCAGCAGCGCCGTCATATAGCTGAGCGCCGTGTTCACGCCGCCGACGACTGCGCCGGAGGAGATGGATGCTCCCGTCACGGAGTCGATGTTTTCCTTCAGAACGAGAAGCCCGCTGCGCCCCGCGAATTGGTCTGTAAAGGCCGGCTCCTTCGTCTTGGCGCCGAGGCCGGAGGTCTCGGAGAAATTCGCGCCGCCAACGCTGACCGCCGTGATCGCGCCGGACATATCCATGCCCACCGTGACCTCGATCTCGCCGCCGAAGCCGATGACGGTGACCTGGCTGACATAGCCGACCGGCTCACCCGCCGCGTCATATCCGGCGAGGCAGACGTCGACCGGGGCATTCTCCCCCTGGGGCAGCTCCGACAGCGTCACCGCCGCCGGAAGCACGCTTCGCCGCGACTGCTCCTGCGCCTCCGCGGCACGGGCGATGATACGTTCATGGGTGAGCATATACACGCCGCAGATAAGAAATCCCATCACCATGGCCACCAGGCCGAGCGTAACAGGCAGCCGCCACGTCTCTCTGTCCATCATCCGCGCTCCCTCCCGCACCCGGCGCCGGGCGCTTGCCTCTGAATAATATGATATTTATACCACATTTATCGGACGATTTCAACAAGTTCGTGGGCTCAATCGCGCGAATTTGCCATAAAAAACACAAAAAGATTGCACTTGCGCAAAAAATCCTGTAAAATGCAGAGTATGGAACACAACTACCAAAAGCTGTTTTACGAGATCGACCGTATTCTTCGCTGCGACTACGCCGGTATGCCCGAGTGCGCGTCGCGCTTCGACCCGCGCTACTACACCCAGGCCATCGGTCAGGCATGGAACGACGGGCTGCTCGACGAGCTGCTGTTTTTGCGTTATGTCAACCAGATGCTGGCCTGTATGGGCGACCGCCACCTGCGCTTTTCGCTGCTCCCCGGCGAGGGCTATGCGCCGTATACCGTGGGGTTTTTCGTGCGGCGCTGCGGCGACGCGCTCTATGTGACGCAGGCAAACGAGGAAACACGCCTCCGTCCCGGCGACCGTATCACCGCCGTCAACGGCGGCACGCCGGAGCATCACCGGCGGCTCATCCAGAAGAATTTCTTCTATGCCGGCACGCCGGAGCGCGAGGACTGGAGCGGCCTGCTGAAAATGGCGCAAAGCGTTACGGTAGAACGCCTTGGAGAGCTGGAGCTTGCGCATTATCCGCGTTCAGGCGCCGTCCGAAGACCCTCCCTCCGCTTCCTCGGCAGCACGGCGATGCTTGACCCCGGCCCCCTTGACGGCGGCGGACAGGCCGCCGCTCTTATCACGGCGAACGAGGCGGCGTTCTCCCGTGCCGATCACATCGTCTGGGATCTGCGCCGCTGTGACGGTGCGGCGGAGAGTGACATTCCCCCGCTGCTGGGCTGGCTCTGCACCGAGAATACGAACGAGCGGGAGCTGCTTGGCGATACCGAGCTTTATGTAAACTACTCCACACGCAACTGCGCCCTGCGCACTGCGGCGCTGCGCGATATACCGGGCGCGGAGGCATATATACGCGAGCTGGAGGCCAAGGCCGGGCGCGGCTTCGTTCTGGAGAGCGAGCCGGGGCGTGATACGCCGGTGCGGGCGCGGGCAAGGCGCGTGACGGTGCTGACGGATACATGGTGCCGCGGCGCTGGCGAGACGCTGGCGCTGGCCGCAAGACGCGGCGGTGCACGGCTCATCGGCCGCCCCACCATGGGGACGCTCGACTATTGCCAGCCGCTCGGTCTTGTGCTGGACGGGCGCTATCTGTTCCAGTGGCCGGGCGCGGTCACAAGGCAGGCGCGCGAGGGGCGCGGCTATCTGGGGCGCGGCATCGAGCCGGATGTGTATATCCCCTTTACGCCGGAGGAGCTTGCGCATGACGCGCTGCTCGATACGGCGCTGGCTGACTGATGTTACAAATTGCGTTGAAAAGCTTTATATATGGAAAGGAGACCCCATGGAACACAAGGAAATCTCCCGACGCGACTTTCTCAGGAGTGCCGGTGCGGTCGGCATCGGCGCGGCGGCGCTGAGCTTTTTCGGCATGAACGCCTTTGCCGCCGACGCGGTGAGCTCCGCCAGCGTCAGCGAATCGGCGGGCGGCTCATCCAGCGGTGAGGCCGGCTCCGGCGAGATCGTCCCCGTCACGACGGACGAGCGCGTATTCGGTTACGCAGGTCCCGGCGACTGGTTGGGAACAGCGCCGGATATGCCCGTCGTGAGCGCCACGATCGACTGCGACGTGGCCGTGGTCGGCCTTGGTCACGCGGGCACGCAGGCCTTCCTCGCCGCCGCTGAAAAGGGAGCCAGGGTCATCGGCATCGAGGCGCAAAGCGAGGACACCCACACCTGGTACGGCGAGGATTTCGGCTGCTGGAACTCCGAGGTGCAGGTCAAGCAGGCGGGCTTCGGCCCCTATGACCTCGGCGAGGTCGTGGACGAATTCATCACCCGCGGCGGCGGCCGCTCCTTCCCTGAGATCGTCCGCCTCTATGTCCACAACTCCGGCCCGACGATGGATCATATGCTCGAGGTCGCCAAGGAGATGGGCGTGGACAAGCGCGTCTACACCTACGACAACACCAAGGACGGCTGGCTCATCATCCAGGCCAACTTCGACTATGACAAGTGGAAGTCCGGCGCGGACATATATGACTGTCTCCGCAAGGACTATCCCATCTGGCCGGGCACAAAGACATGGGCGGCGAGCTGCCAGTTCATGGGCGAATACAACGAGACACAGATACCCGGCGTTGCGGCCAATTCCAAGCTCCCGCTGGTGCAGCAGGCCTGTCTCGACAAGGCCACCCGTGACCTCGGCGCGGAGATCCTGTACAACACCAGCGCCTATCTGCTCATCCAGAACGACGACGGCGATGTGACCGGCGTCATCGTGCAGGACAAGGCGACCGGCGCGTTCACCCGCATCAACACGAGCAAGGGCGTCGTGATGGCAGGCGGCGACTATGCCTCCAACGCGGATATGTGCTGGGCGCTGCTCAACGAATACATGGAGCGCAACGAGCGCTGCGGCGGCAAAAAGGCCAGCTTCAAGGGGCGCGACGGGCGCGACGGCTACGCCGTGAAGATGATGTGCTGGGCGGGCGGCTATATCGAGCCTGCGCCGCGCGGGACGATGCTGCTCGGCGGCGGCCCCTCCGGCGGCCCCTGGGGCGCAAACTCAATGCTCTGGCTCAACGCCGAGGGCAAGCGCTTCACCAACGAGGGCAACATCACCTCCGCCGCCACCGCCTGCTCGCGGCAGAAGGCCGGTATCGCGTGCTGTGTGACCGACCAGAAATGGTTCAAGGGCGTCTGCAACAGCGGTCTTGAGCACACGGGTCCCAACGGTGGCCGACCCCAGTTCTATCAGGACATGATCGACGGTATGAACGCCCTCCAGCCCGGCAAGACCGCGAGCATCATCGGCTGCACCCTGGCCGAGCGCATGGGCGGGCGCGTCACCTGCGCCGAGACGCTGGAGGAGCTGGCCGGAATGATGGGCTATTCCGGCGAGGCCAAGGAAAACTTCCTTGCCTCCGTGGAGCGCTATAATGAGCTCTGCTATGCCGGTGCGGACGCCGACTTCGGCAAGCGCGCCTGTGCCATGATCCCTGTGGACGAAGGCCCGTTCTACGCCTGCTCCGGCTCGGTCGGCAGCTTCTCCGCCGCGCCTTCGATGGTCACCATGTCCGGCGTCATGACGGACGAGCGGCTGAATGTGCTCGACCTCAACCGCAAGCCCATCAAGGGACTTTATACCTGCGGCAACTCGCTCGGCGGACGCTACGGCACGGGCTATTCCACCCCCTGCGCCGGAAGCTCCATCGGCATGGCCGGTACGCACGGCCGCCTCGCCGGACAGTTCATCTGCGAGGACAACTGATACAACGAAGCAGCATATTTTCAATGGCGGCGGGAGCCTGAAGCGCTCCCGCCGTTTCTGTGCGTTTGCGCGAAAGCCGAGGAAAATTGTCAGAAACTAAACTATTGTTGACAAAAATCCTTTCATAACATATCCTCCAATTGTGAATTATGACACAAAAACAACTTTTATAAACGAGAGAAAGGAATTCACGAATGCAAGAGCTTCTCATCAACTCCGTACAGTCCCTCGAGGACGCAATGCCGATCATCCGCGCCGACCAGGAGAAGTACGCGACCTTCACCCAGGAGCAGGTCGATGCGATCTGCGAAAAGGCCGCCACCGCTGTCTCCAAGATGCGCATCCCCCTCGCCAAAATGGCCGTTGAGGAAACGGGCTACGGCATCATGGTGGACAAGGTGACGAAGAACCAGTATGCCTCCGAGCATATCTGGAACTATATGCGTCATGCCAAGACCTGCGGCATCATCGAGGAAAACAAGGCGTTCGGCACGAAGCGCATCGCCTCCCCGAAGGGCGTTATGGCCGCCATCACGCCGACGACGAACCCCACCTCGACGACCATCTACAAGATCCTGCTCGCGCTCAAGACCCGCAACGCGATCATTCTTTCCCCGCATCCCCGCGCCGTGCAGTGCTCCATCGCCGCCGCCCGCATCATGCGCAACGCCGCGATCGAGGCCGGTATGCCGCCCCACGTCATCAGCTGGATCGCCACCCCGACGCTGGAGATATCCCCCGTTCTCATGCAGCGCGTCGACTTCATCATGGCCACCGGCGGCGCCGGCATGGTGAACGCGGCCTATTCCTCCGGCACGCCCGCCGTCGGCGTCGGTCCCGGCAACTGCAACGTCGTCATCGACGAGACCGCCGACCTGCGCATGGCCGTGGAGTCCATCATCCACTCCAAGACCTTCGACAACGGCATGATCTGCGCCTCCGAGCAGCATATCACCGTCCTCGCCAGCGTTTATGACGAGGTCAAGGCGTTGCTGAAGGATGCCCGCTGCTACTTCCTCAACGACGAGCAGGCCGAGAAGGTCGCCGGCGTCTTCTTCAACGCCAAGACCCATGGCGTCAACCCGCCCGCCGTCGGCCAGACCGCCGTGCATCTCGCGGAGATGGCCGGCTTTGAGGTCCCCTATGACACCAAGGTGCTTATCTACGAAACGAACGACACCTCCCACGACAACCCCTGGGCGAACGAGAAGCTCACGACCCTGCTCGGTATGTTCAAGGCTGAGACGCTCGACGAGGCCTTTGATATGTGCTACAAGATGGTGCTCGAGGGCGGTGCCGGCCACTCCGCCGCGCTCTATGTCGACCCCACCGAGGAGGACAAGATCGACCGCTTCGCCCTCAAGATGAAGGCCGGCCGTATCATCATCAACCAGCCCACCGCCTTCGGCGGCCTGGGCGACCTCTACAACTTCAACATCGCGCCATCCCTGACGCTTGGACCGGGCGCTGTCGGCAACTCCGCCTACATGGGCAACACCAACTATGAGCAGCTCCTCGACATCAAGACCGTCACCATGCGCAAGGAGAATATGCTCTGGCTCCAGCTCCCCAAGAAGGTCTACCACAAGACCGGCTGCACTCCCGTCGCCCTCAAGGAGATGAAGGAGGTCTACAACTTCAAGCGCGCCTTCATCATCACCGACTCCACGCTGTATCAGCTCGGCGCCTGCGACGCCATCATCAACCAGCTCCGCGATATGGGCATCGAGACCGCCGAGTTCTTCGACATCCGCGTTGACCCGCAGATCCAGGACGCCATGAAGGGTCTGCCCAAGATGAACGAGTTCGAGCCGGATGTCATCATCGCCGTCGGCGGCGGCTCCGCCATCGACACCGCGAAGATCATGTGGATCATGTACGAGAATCCCGAGGAGGCGTTCCTCGACATGGCCACCATCTTCCTCGATATCCGCAAGCGCATCCGCTTCTTCCCCCAGATGGGCAAGAAGGCGAAGCTCGTCTGCATCCCCACCACGGCCGGCACCGGCTCCGAGTGCACCCCGTTTACCATCATCTCCGACGCCAACACCGGCATGAAGTGGCCGCTCATCGGCTATGAGATGATGCCCGAGATGGCCATCATCGACGCGGACAACATGATGTCCCTGCCGCCGCGTGCGACCCAGGCCTCCGGCTATGACGTGCTGACCCACGCGGTCGAGGCCTATGTCTCCACCTTTGCCACCGAATACACCAACGGCTTCTGCCGCGACGCGACCCGCATGGTCTTTGATTATCTGCCGAGAGCGTACCATTCCGCGTTCAAGGGTGCAAAGCCCGATCCCGTCGCCCGCGAGAAGATGGCGGATGCCTCCGCGTTGGCCGGCATCGCCTTCGCCAACGCCTTCCTCGGCATCAACCACTCCCTGTCCCACAAGCTCGGCGGCTGGTTCCACATCCCCCACGGCACGGCCAACGCCCTGCTCTTCCCCTATGTCTGCCGCTTCAACGCGCAGCGTCATCCCTACCACATGGGCACCTTCTCTCAGTACAAATATCCGCAGGCATTCGAGCGCTATGTGGAGCTGGGCGAGCTCATCGGCGTCAAGGGCAAGACGGACGAGGAGACCTTTGAGAACTGGATCCATGCGACCGAGCAGCTCAAGAAGGATGTCGATATCCCCGAGACCATCTGCGACTATCTCTGCCTCGCGCACCCCGAGAAGAGCGCCGAGGAGTGGGAGAAGGAGTTCCTTGCCGCTGTCGACCAGATGTCCGAGTGGGCGTTCCACGATGCCTGCACCGGCTGCAACCCCGTCTACCCCACCATCGGCGAGCTGAAGGCCTGCTATCTCAAGGCGTTCTATGGCGACGCGAAGTACACCGAGCTCTACGGCGACAAGCTCGAGGTCGAGGTCACGCTGCCCACCGACACGCACGCGGCCTATCCCATGGGTCTCTCCGCCGAGATCGGCGTTGACAAGGTCGGCGGCTTCATCTGATAAACACCCATACCGGGAAGCGCCCTCGGGCGTTTCCCGGCCGGAAAGAAAGATTGGTGATTATGAAGCATATGCTGAACCTTCCGCGGAAGGTATACTTCCGCGCCGGGTCATTGGGCGTGGCGCTGCGCGAGCTGCCCGAGGTGTATGGATGCAAGCGGGTATATCTGGTGACCGACACCGCCCTCTACCGCAGCGGCGCGGCCGACGGCATCGTCGATCTCCTGCACAAGCACGGCCTGCGCACGGCGGAGTTTTTCTCGCTTGACCACAGCGTCACGACGGCTGCGGTCGAGGCGGCGCTGTCTGAGCTGCGGCTTTTTGAGCCGGATGCCATTCTCGGCTTCGGCGGCGGTGCGGCCATGACGGCGGCCAAGGCGCTGTGGCTGCGCTATGAGAACCCGGCGCTGACGCTGGAAGAGGCTTCCGCCTCCCCGGAGACCATCGTCTCCAATGGCAAGGCCAAGCTCGTCCTTGTCGCATCCAACTTCGCCACGGGCGCCCAGAACACCCCGTTCTCCGTCCTGGAGGATGCGAGCGGCGCGCCGCTCGTCATCAAGAGCTTTGCGCTCCGACCGGAAATATCCGTCACGGACGCGGACTTCACCGCGACGCTCAGCGCCGGGCAGATACGCGCCGATGCCGCCGCGCTGGCAAAGCGCACCCTCTGCGCCTTTACCGACGAGCGCTGCGACGAATTCACACAGGGGCTTCTCTCCGAGGCGCTGGCCGCCATCCTCCGCTATACCGACGCGGCTGCGGACGGCTCGCCCGCCGCCCGTGAAAAGCTCCACAACGCCGGCTCTATCGCCGGTGCGGCGCTCGGCAGCGTCCTGGACGCCGCCGACCTCGCTGCCGGGCTTACGCCGCCCCGCAAGGGCGAACGTCTTGAGATGCTGGCCGCACGGCTTGGCCTCTCCTCCGGCACCGAGCTGCTCAAGCAGCTGGCGCTCTAAAAAATCCAATATACGCAAAGGGACATCGGCTGCGGCCGGTGTCCCCCCTTTTTCATCTGTCAAACGACGGGTTCATGATATACACGTTCTTACTGTCAAGCCGCTCCGTCGCCAGCCGCAGCGCCTCACCGAAGCGCTGATAGTGGACGACCTCTCGCTCGCGCAGAAAACGTATCGCGTCGATCACATCCGGGTCGTCGCACATACGGAGAATATTATCGTATGTGACACGCGCCTTTTGTTCGGCAGCAAGGTTTTCTGTCAGGTCGGCGATGGTATCACCGCTGACGGCGAGCGCAGCCGCTGAGAACGGCGTCCCGGAGGCCGCCTGCGGATAGACCCCGGCGGTGTGATCAACGAAATAGTCGGCAAAGCCCTGCTTCTTCACATCCTCCACCGTCATGCTCCGCGTGAGCTGGTACACGATGGTGCCCACCATCTCCAGATGCCCCAGCTCCTCCGTACCGATGTCGGTCAGCGTGGCCTTGATCTCCGGGTACGGCATGGAGTAGCGCTGGCTCAGATAGCGCAGCGATGCGCCGAGCTCGCCGTGCGGGCCGCCGTATTGGCTGATGATGAATTTTGCCATGGCAGGATTGGTGGTCTTGATCCGGACCGGGTATTGCAGACGCTTTTCATAGACAAACATTTACTTCTTCTCCCTTCCGCCGCTCTCCCAGGGCCAGGGGTCGTTGACCCAGCTCCAGCACTCGCAGCCGCTCATATCCGCGACGGTCACAGGGCCATACAGCTCAACATAACGGCTGCGCGCCAGCTTCTCCATCGCAGCAAAGCTCTTCCATGCCGCGAAGGCCTCGCTGTCGTCCTTGTGCGTATCGAGATAGAGCGTCAGCTCGTGGCACACGAAGCTTAACGCGGCCAGCTCATTTACCGGCGTGCGCGGCAGCGGCTTGTCGGCCACATAATTCATAAAGGGCAGGTCGAGTCCCGGGAACAGGGTTCCCTTTGCCAGTGCCTCATTCTGGTCATAGCTCGGCTCGCTTGCGCCCTGCATGGGCACAACGGCCAGCGCCAGCGGTGCGCACGGGGACTGCTCGCCCTGTTGATAGGTACAGGTATTATCCAAAACGATTCCTCCTTGCCCTCCATACTATGCCGCCGCCGAAAATTGTGCCAGAATACATAAAATTCTTTACAGAATGACCGGCACATATTATAATGGGCGTTGCTGCGCACCACGCGCCACCGGAGGATATTCCATGAAAATAAAAATCAGCGCCGACAGCACCTGCGACCTCTCGCCGGAGCTCATCGAGCAATGGAACATCGGCATCACGCCGCTCTACATCAACATCGGCGGCGACTGCATCCGCGACATCGGCATCAACACCGAGGAGCTTTTCGCCAAGGTGGACAGCGGACTTCCCTGCTCCACCGCCGCCGTGAATGTCCAGGACTATATCGACGTGTTCGGCGAATGGCTCAAGGAATATGACGCCATCGTCCACTTCACGATTTCCAGCGATATGTCCTCCTGCTACCAGAACGCCTGCATCGCGGCAGAGGAGCTTGGCAGCGTCTACGTCGTGGACAGCCGCAGTCTCTCCTCCGGCATCGGCCATCTGGCGCTGGACGCGGCGGAAATGGCCGCCGAGGGCGTGGATGCCGCCGACATCAAGGCGCGTCTTGACGAACGCAAGGAAAAGCTCGATGTCAGCTTTGTGCTGGAAACGCTCGAATATATGCGGCGCGGCGGACGCTGCTCCTCCGTGCAGGCATTCGGCGCGAACCTCCTGCGGCTGCGCCCCTGCATACAGGTAAGCGAAGGCAGGATGGGCGTGGCGAAGAAATTCCGTGGGCGCATCACCTCCTGCTATCTCGACTATATCCGCGACAAGCTCTCCGCGCCGGAGACGGTCGATCCCCGCCGTATCTTCATCACGGATTCCGGCCTCCCCGAGGCCGTGCGTGACGAGCTGGAGGCGGAGCTGCGGCGCATTATCCCCTTTGAGCATATCTACCGCACCCACGCCGGCTTTACCATCTCTTGTCACTGCGGCCCCGGCTGCATGGGAATTCTTTTCTTCCGAAAATAAAAAGCTCCCGCCCTCCGAATTTGGAGAGCGGGATATTTCTTTCTTTGGCTTGTTATTCGGCGGATCCTTCCTCGGCTGCCGCTGCCTCGGCGGCGGCGCGTTTGGCGGCTTCCTCCTCCTCGAGCTTGCGGTAGGCCACCTTGCCGACCAGCGTTTTGGGAAGCTCGTCCCTAAATTCAAGCTCCTTCGGCATGGCGTATTTGGCGATGTTCTTCTCCGCATAGGCCATGATGGCGCTGCGTGTTTCATCGTTCTGCGGCACACCCGGCTGCAGGACGACAAAGACCTTCGGCCTCGCCATGCGGTAGGAGTCCGGCACGCCGATAACGCAGCTCATGAGGACATACTCGTTCGCATCGAACACGTTTTCAAGCTGCGCCGGATAGATGTTGTAACCGGAGGAGATGATCATGCGCTTGGAGCGGCCGCGGAAGTAGATAAAGCCCTCGTCATCCATCACGCCGAGGTCGCCGGTATAGACCCATGTAAGGCCGTCGGCGTGGGTGCGGAGGGTCTGCGCCGTCTCGTCGGGGTGCTTGATGTACTCCTTCATGACGGTCGGCCCCGCCAGCAGTATCTCGCCCTCCTCGCCGTAGGGCAGCTCGCGCTCCGTCCCCGGCTCGACGATCTTGATGTAGGTGTCCGGGAATGGGAGGCCGATGCTTCCCTCCTTGAACATATGCGGCGGCGTGAGACAGCAGGCCGTGACCGTTTCCGTCGTGCCGTAGCCCTCGCGGACCTGGATGGTCGCGTGGTGGTCGTAGAGGAAGCGGTCGAATTTCTTTTTAAGCTCCACAGAGAGGCTGTCCCCGCCGGAGAACACTCCCTTGAGACAGGACAGGTCGGCGCCGTCCATGCTCGGCAGGCGCAGCAGCGCCTCATAGAGCGTCGGGACGCCGGCGATGAAGTTGCATTTGTACTTGGTGATCTGTTTGGCATAACTCTGCGCCGTGAAACGCGGGATGAGGATGCAGCGCCCGCCGTTGAACAGCATGGAGTGGATGCACACGCCAAGACCGAAGCCGTGGAACAGCGGCATGGCCGAGAGCATACGGTCGCCGGGACGGAACATGGGGTTCACGGCGATGATCTGCTGGGCAAGCGCATTGAAGTTGCGGTTCGTCAGCAAAATGCCCTTGGTCGTGCCGGTCGTGCCGCCGGAATAGAGGATGGCGGCGGGGTCATCCCCCGTGCGCTTGACCTTATAATTCCAGAAGCAATGCCGCCCCAGACGGAGAAAATCGTCCCACATAATGACGGGCGCATCCTCGGGTATCTTGCGTATCTTCCGCCCCTCCGTGAGCATATAGCCGGCACGGATGGGCTTGGAGAGCGCGTCGCGGATGCGGGCGATGACGATATTGACGACGCAGGTATTCTCGCGGATGGCCTCGAATTTGTTATAAAACTGGTCGAGCGTCACGACGGTGTTCGACTCGGACTCGTTGATGTAGAATTCGAGCTCCTTCTCGCTCGACAGCGGGTGCACCATGTTGGCCACCGCGCCGACGAGATTGACCGCATAGAACATATAGATGGCCTGCGGACAGTTCGGCATGGCGATGGTCACGCGGTCATTCTCGCGCACACCGATGGTGCGCAGACTGCGTGCGCATTTCTCGATCTTCTCCACCATTTCGCGGTAGGTCGTCGATTTGCCCATGAAGTCAAAGGCGATATACTTCGGATAGAGGCGGCTCATTTTTTCGAGTCCCTCGAACATCGAGCCCTCGAAATAGTCGAGCGTGAACGGCATTTCGCCGAGCTGCGCCTTCCAGGGCGTTTTGCAGCTTACAGACATCAGTAATCGACCTCCTCATTCAGCGGCAGCTCCAGCAGCTCCGGGTTTTCGAGCAGCTTCACGAGAAGGCGCACGCTCTTGGAGTAGTAGTAGCCGTCCGCCAGACGCTCATCGATCGTGAGGCCGAGGTCGATGGTCGGCCGCATTGTCACATTGCCCTCGTCGTCAAACACCGGCGTCTTCTTGATCTCGCCGAGAAGGCAGATCATGGAGCATGTGCCCCAGTTCGTGAGGTGGTGGTAGCCGCTTTTGAGCTTGATGGAGCCAAGGTTGGAGAGGACGCAGGAGGAATAATACGGGTCGGTCGCGATCATATCCTGCGGCACCCAGCCGTGGCGGTCGAGGAACATGATGAAGCGGACGGCAGCCCGCGCCACCCAGCGGGGCAGCTTGCTGATGATGTCCATGTTCTCCGTGGAGGAATCGACCTGCTCGCTGCGGCAGGAGGACACCTGTTCATAGATCTTTTCGTGGATGCTGTCGATCGTGTCCGCCGGATCGGTGTGCAGGAAAGCCAGCGCCTCCGCACCCTTGTCGGAGAATATCTTCTTCACCACGAAGGAGGCCGAGACCTCGTTGCGCTGGTAGAAGTTCGAGTTCACAATGAAGCGGTTCATCTTCGGACGCAGCGTCAGCACCTTGACAATGGCGGTGACGACAAGCTGAAAGACGTTGTATTGGTAGACGGGATCACCCGCATTTTTCTTTTCCAGATAGGCGTAGGCGTTGGTGAGGTCGATGCGCTCGGAGATGAACGCCTCGTTATCACAGCGGTTGGGGTAGAGAATGCCGGTGATAAAGTGGAGCGAATCCAGCTCGCGCAGCAGCACGCCGTCCCGGCGGTCGCCGGGGCGTTTTTTCTTTTTTTCCATAACGGCTCCTTTTCTGCGCCTATCGCGCTTTTTCATCATACGCTCTGTACATCAATTTTTCAATCTTTTTTGACGCTTTTTTCGCAAAATTCGCGGGATTTCCCCGTTATTTTCCGTATACGGCGCATTAAGTATGCGTCCTCTTATTCCCTGCCTCCGCAAGACGCTCGCCGCCGGGGTATACCGTGGCTGTACCGTTCTCCGTCTCCTCGTCCTCGCGCACATAGGGGATGAGCTTCGGCGCAAGGCGGCCACGTCCGGGGTGTTTTGCGTCAAAATAGCCGATGACGCTGAATACGACCGCACCGATGAAGTTGACGAAAAGATCCTCCATGGTGTCGTAAAGGCCGATGTCCAGATAGCCGCCGAGTCCCAAGTCCTGCCCGTTGACGCTCATGGAGTCGATGTCGCGGATGACGATGGGGATATTGCTGTTCGTCGGGTCAAGGGACACGGAGGATATCACATGGACGATCGTGTCCTTCTGCATATCCATCAAAAACAGACGATCAATGGAAAACTCGACGAACTCCCAGAGCACGCCGACCGTCATGGAGAAGCAGAAGGCCGTCAGCGCGAGATAGAACGGCGAGAGCTGGAAGCGTATCCGCGAATCGCGGTTGAGGATACTGACGAGCGAAAAGCCCAGCGCGGCGCACAAAAAGCCCCAGACGGTGTGGAGCAGCGTGTCCCAGTGGGCATAGTGGACATAGTAGCACGCGAGCTCGCCCAAGATCTCCGCCGCAAAAACATGAAGCATGATGATGATCTCGAGCAGAGACGGAAGCTCGATGTTGGTCGTATCCTCGATGATGGACGGCAGCAGGAACACGAAGAGAACGAGCAGGCAGGTAAAGCTGCCCTCAAAGTCATGCCGCCATATCGAGCGCACGAGCACAGCCAGCACGATAAAGCGAAGAATATAGTAGACGATGACCGTGGACGGCTCGTTCTGCCATTTTTTCTTCAGCTTTTCCTTATAACTCTGTCTTTTCTGTTTTCCGTCCATAAGCACCCTCCGATCCACTACATTCTATCGTTTTCTTCCCCCAAGGTCAATATGTCAAAGCGTCCATCCTGTACAAAAAGCTCCGCAGCCTGTAACAGACTACGGAGCAATTTTTGTCGTATATGCCTAGCCTTTCCCGCTCGTCCAGTCTGCGCCGAGCGCCTGTGCCAGCGTCCGCCAGCCGAGGACGGCACATTTGACGCGGGCGGGCATATGCGCGATGTCGCGCAGCGCCGAGGCTTCCTCTAGGCTCTCGATCTCGTCCTCGGATGCTTCACCCTGTATCATGCGCAGGAAGACCCGCCCGAGGCGCAGCGCCTCGTCCCGCTCCCTGCCGATGACCATGCCGAGCATGATATCCGCCGATGCCTGGGATATGGCGCAGCCGTCCCCGGTGAATGCGCCGTCCACGATACGCCCGTTCTCGGTCTTGAGCCTGAGCCATATATCGTCGCCGCAGCTCGGATTCACGCCCTCCAGCACGATGTCCGCGTCCGCCAGCTCGCGCTTGAACTCCGGGTGCAGATTATGCTCGGTCAGTATTTCGTTGTAAAAGCTTCTAGCTTCCATATCCCATACGCTCCCGCAGCGAGGCGACGGCGGCAATAAAGCGTTCCGCGTCCGCCTCGGTATTATAAAAGGCGAAGCTCGCCCGTGCCGTGGCGCTGACACCGAGATGCTGCAGCAGCGGCTGGGCGCAGTGGTGTCCGGCGCGGATGTTCACGCCGTCGCCGGCGAGTATCTCGCTGATGTCGTGCGGATGCACGCCGTCCACGGTGAAGGAGAGTATGCCGTGGTGCTCCTCCGGTCTGTCCGAGCCGAGGACATGGACGTGCGCCATACCCCGCAGCGCCTTGAGCGTCCGTGTCGTAAGCGCAAGCTCGCGGCGCTCGATCGTGTCGAAGCCGACGCTGCGGATATAGTTGAGCGCAGCGTGAAGCCCCACAGCACCGGCGGCGTTGACCGTTCCCGCCTCAAATTTATGCGGAAGCGGCGCATAGACCGCGCCCTCGCGGGTGACGCTCTCGATCATCTCGCCGCCGCTGAGGAAGGGCGGCATGGCGTCCAGCAGCTCGCGGCGGCCGTAGAGCACGCCGATGCCCATGGGGCCGTAGGCCTTGTGGCCGGAGAAGGCGAAGAAATCCGCGCCCAGCGTCTGGACATCCACCGGGATATGCGGCGTACTCTGCGCCCCGTCCACGACGACGACCGCGCCGCGCCTGTGCGCCAGCTCAGCGATCTCCCGCACGGGATACCGCCGTCCCAGCACATTGGACAGCTGCGTGATGGCGACGAGCCGCGTGCGCTCGCCGATAAGCCCCTCGGTCTTGTTCAGATCGAGACTGCCGTCCCGCTCGCACTCCAGGAAACGCAGCGCCGCGCCCGTCTGCCGGCACACCATCTGCCACGGAAGCAGGTTGCTGTGGTGCTCCATAACGGAGACGAGCAGCTCATCACCCGCCCTGAGCGTGTTCAGGGCATAACTGTACGCCACGAGATTGAGGCTTTCGGTCGTGTTGCGCGTGAAGATGATCTCCCGCGTGCTCGCCGCGCCGATAAAGCCTCGCACGGCCTCCCGCGCATTTTCGTAAGCCTCGGTCGCCTCCACGCTCAGCGGATACAGACCGCGCAGCGGGTTGGCGTTATGACGGCAATAAAATTCGTTTTCCGCATCGAGCACGCACTGCGGGCGCTGTGCCGTGGCCGCGTTGTCAAGATAGGCGACGTCCAGCGTGCGCAGCAGCGGAAAATCCTGTTTGTAGTCGTGGTTCATCTCAAAGCACCTCATCAAGCTGCCGCAGGATAAGCTCCCCGGTCTCGTCGTCCTCCACCGCACGGGCGAGCCGCTCGATAGCGGCTCGGGCGAGAATATTCTCCGCCGCCCTGCGGCTGATGCCCCGGCTCTCGAAATAAAACAGCGTCTCCTCGTCGAGCTCGCCGATCGTCGCGCCGTGGCTGCCGGCGACGTTTTCCTCCGCACACAAAATGAGCGGAACGGTCTTGTTCACCACATTCTCGCCCAGCATGAGCACCGTCTCGTTCTCATTGCCGACAGCCCCGGACGCGCCGTTTTTGAAGTCGATCGTGCCGCGGAAAACCTTCTGCGCCGCATCCTTGAGCGCACCGGCGGCACGGATCTCGGACTGCGTGTGCCTGCCATGGTGCTCCACGACCAGATTCATGTCGAGCCTCTGGCTCCGCTGGCCAAGGTAGCCGATATCGGCCTGAAAGCAGCCGCCGTCGGCTGGCAATTGAATATGTGTATCGGCGTAGACATCGCCGCTTCCGGGAAAGACCTGCACCAGCTCTATGCGCCCATTTTCCTCACACACGCCGTCCACGCGGCCATACAGCACGGAACCGGGCTTGCCGCACTGCAGCTGCACCAGCCGCACATACGCCCCGGCGCGGACAGTCAGCGCCGTCTCCACGGCAAGGCTGTGCTCCGGGCGCAGCGTCTCAATAAGCGTCACGCGGCTGCCGGGCAGCGCCTCCACGCTTATCCTCCTGCGGCTGTATACGCCCTCGCCCTCGATGCGGAGGCGCAGAGGCTCCGGCGCACCGGCAAGGGAAAACGCCTCCGCGTCCGGCGTCACGGTCTGCGTCTCGTCCCACGGGAGAGACGCCCCGTTCACATTCAGAAAGCTCCACGTCCGCACGGGCAGACGGTTCACGCTTACAGTGTTCCTATCCATCAGCCGATGCTTCCTTTCATTTCAAGCCGGATGAGATTGTTCATCTCCACGGCGTATTCCACGGGCAGCTCCTTGGACACGTTGTCGGCAAAGCCGCTCACGATGAGCGCCCGCGCGTCCTCCTCGCCCATACCACGGCTCATCAGATAAAAAACCGCATCGTTGCTGATGCTGCCGATCTTCGCCTCATGACCGACAGCGGCGCCGCGTGTGCGGATATCCATGACGGGGATGGTGTCGGAACGGGATTCCGAATCGAGCATGAGCGACTGGCAGGAGACGGACGAGCGTGCGCCGCTTGCGCTCTTGCGCACGACCACGCTGCTGCGGAAGGTGCTGATGCCGCCGCCCTTGCTGATGGAGCGCGTGTTCATATAGGAGCTTGTGTTTTTGCCGATGTGCACGACCTTAGCGCCGGTGTCCAGGTTCTGCCCCTGACCGGCAAAGGTCACGCCGGTGAACTCCATGCGGGCGTTATCGCCCTTCAGCACGCTCATCGGATAGAGGCAGCCGATGTGCGAGCCGAATGAGCCGGAGATCCACTCGACCGTGCCGCCCTCCTCGACAACAGCGCGCTTGGTGTTGAGGTTGTACATATTCTTCGACCAGTTTTCGATGGTGGAATAGCGAAGCCTCGCTTTTTTGCCGACGAACAGCTCCACACAGCCCGCATGGAGATTGGCGACGTTATACTTCGGCGCGGAGCAGCCCTCAATGAAATGCAGGCTCGCGCCCTCGTCCACGATGATGAGCGTGTGTTCAAACTGTCCCGCGCCCTTGGCGTTGAGGCGGAAGTAGGACTGCAGCGGGATGGATACCTGCACGCCCTTGGGCACATAGACGAACGAGCCGCCCGACCAGACCGCGCCGTGCAGCGCCGCAAATTTATGATCATACGGCGTGACGAGTTTCATAAAATGGCTGCGCACCAGCTCGGCGTACTCGCCCGTGAGGGCGCTTTCCATGTCGGTGTAGACAACGCCCTGCGCCGCCACCTCGTCCTTGACATTGTGGTAGACGAGCTCGGAGTCATACTGCGCGCCGACGCCCGCAAGAGACTTCTGCTCCGCCTGCGGGATGCCGAGGCGCTCAAAGGTGTCCTTGATATCCTGCGGGACGTGCGCCCAGTCGTTCTGCATTTTCGTATTGGATCGGACGTAGGTGGCGATATGGTCAATATCCAGTCCGTCGAGGCTCGGCCCCCAATCCGGCAGCGGCATTTCGTTATAAGCCTGCAGCGCTTGGAGGCGAAGCTCCCGCATCCATGCGGGGTCGTTCTTTTCCTCGGACAGCGCTTTTACAATATCGGCTGACAGTCCCTCGCGCATACGGTAGGCGTCGTGCTCCTCGTCGCGTATGTCGTATATGCTGCGGTCGATGTCGTCGATCAGGGTCTTTTCCATGCGTGCCACCCCGTTCAGCCGGCCTTTATACCGGCAAAGCCGTTTTCGTTGATCTCGTCGACCAGCGCCGCGCCGCCGTTCTTCACGATCACGCCCTCCTCCATGACGTGCGTCGCATCCACGTGCAGCGCCTCCAGTATGCGGGTGCTGTGCGTAATGATGAGCAGCGAGCCGTGCAGCCGCTCGCGGTAGAGCTGCACACCCTGCGACACGGTACGCACCGCGTCCACATCAAGGCCGGAGTCCGTCTCGTCGAGAATGGCGAGCTTCGGCTCCAGCATGAGCATCTGCAGTATCTCGGCCTTTTTCTTCTCACCGCCGGAGAAGCCGACGTTCAGGTCGCGCTCAGCGTAGGACTCGTCCATGGACAAAAGCGCCATCGTCTCGCGCAGCCGCTTCTTGAAGTCCCAGAGACGCAGGCGCTCGCCTGTTTTCTGCTCCAGGGCGCTGCGGATAAAAGCGCTCAAGGTCACGCCCGGCACCTCCACGGGATTCTGGAACGAGAGGAAAATCCCGCGCTGCGCCCGCTCGTTGACGGACAGCGCCGTAATATCCTCACCGTCAAAAACAATGCTGCCGCCCGTGACGGTATAGGCAGGGTTGCCGGTAATGGCATAGCCGAGCGTGGACTTGCCCGTGCCGTTCGGCCCCATGAGAACGTGCGTCTCATCGACGCCGACCGCGAGGTCAACGCCGTGCAGTATCTCCGTTTCGCCCGCGCTCACATGAAGATTTTTTATGACCAGAAGCTCATTCATCCTTGCACTCCTCCTTCGTATCCTCCCCGCCGTCCCGCCGCGGCGCAAGCAGGTCACGCAGCGTGTAGCGGTTGACATAGGCGTTGATCTCGTCCTCCAGCCCCCGCCAGAACGGGAGCGTGATGCAGGACCCGGCGCGCTCGCAGGGCTTTCCGTCCATGACGGCGCAGGATACCGCCGTAAGCTCGCCCTCGGCGGCCTGCAATATCTCGCCGACACGGTATTCCTCCGCCGGGCGTGCCAGCCGGTAGCCGCCGCTCTTGCCGAGCGCGCTCTCGACCAGTCCCGCCTTGGCGAGCGCCGCCATAATGCTCTCAAGATATTTGCGGGATATCCCCTGCCGCTCAGCGATATCGCCGAGGCGGATATATTCGCCGTCCTCATGCTGCGCAAGCTCCAGCATCACGCGCAGGGCGTAGCGTCCCTTGGAGGATATCATCATGCGTCATGCCTCCTTTTGTTCGACCAACCTTTGTGGTAGGTTGATTGTAAGCCTTAATTCCTATAATGTCAATAGGTAATTTAAAAATGCGTTTTGGGCGAAAAAAAGCAGACGCTCCGCAAAGCGTCTGCCGCTGTATATATCGGTTTTCAGCCTTTTCCCGCCGCGAGGTCTTTGATGACCTCTCCGGCCAGTATGAGCCCCATGACCGCCGGAACAAAGGCGATCGAGCCGGGCGTGCTGCGCCGTGTTGCCCGCTCCTCCGCCGTGAGGCAGGTCTCGATATCCTCCGCTGCCGGCGTTACGGCCTGTTCCCGCGAGTAGACGACCTTGAGCCGGTCGATGCCGCGCTTGCGGCACTCATAGCGCATGACCCGCGCCAGCGGACACACGGAGGTCTCATAGATATCCGCCACGCGGAAGGCCGTGGGGTCGAGCTTGTTGCCCGCGCCCATGGCGCAGATGATGGGCGTTCCGGCGGCCTTTGCACTCACGACCAGCGCGAGCTTTCCCGCGACCGTGTCGATGGCATCCACCACATAATCGTATTCGGAGAAATCGAACTGTTCCCGCGTCTCCGGCAGATAAAACACCTGACGCGCCCGCACGGTGCAGGCGGGATTGATGCTTAAAACGCGCTCAGCGGCGACCTCCGCCTTGCTGCGCCCCACTGTGCCGGCGGCGGCAAGTATCTGACGGTTGATATTCGTCCGGCTCACCGTATCGTTGTCGATAAGGTCAAGCGCACCGATGCCGGAGCGCGCCAGCGCCTCGACCGCATAGCCGCCGACGCCGCCGAGTCCGAACACGGCGACGCGCGAGCGCGCCAGCCGCTCCATGGCCGCCGCGCCCAGCAGCAGCTGTGTCCTCAGAAATTCCTCCGCCATCTGCGTTCCTCCCCGTTTTGCACCCCCCGCCGGCGTTTGTATGCCACGCCGGCAGGTCATGCGCATGATACCGCGCCCCGCGTTCCCTGTCAAGGGCGGCGCAGCGCGATGTACTGATAGCCCGCCGTCTCGACTGCCGCACGGATCGCCGCCTCATCGGGCGCGTCCGTAAGCGTGAGCGTCACCGTGCCCGCCGCATGGTCGGCCTCCGCCCGCGTCACGCCGGGCAGCGCCTCCAGCGCCTGCGACACGCGCGCCTCACAGTGCGCGCACATCATGCCGCGCACCTCCACAACAACGGCATCCGATGGCACGGGTGCGGTGCTTGCCGCCTCCGTGTTCTCCGGCTGGGTGTCATACAGTCTGGCAAGATTCAGCCGCAGCGCGTTCGTCACGACGCAGAAGCTCGACAGGCTCATGGCCGCCGCACCCAGCATGGGATCGAGTGTCAGCCCGAGCGGAATGAACGCACCGGCGGCGATGGGAATGCCGATGGCGTTATAGAAGAACGCCCAGAACAGGTTTTCGTGGATATTGCGCAGCGTGGCGCGGCTGAGGCATATGGCTGCCGGAACGTCGCTCAGGCGGCTTTTCATCAGGACGACATCCGCCGCGTCAATGGCGACATCCGTTCCCGCACCGATGGCGATGCCGGTATCGGCGCAGGTCAGCGCCGGCGCGTCGTTGATGCCGTCGCCCACCATGGCGACCGCGCCCTGCTGCTTCAGGCGCTGAATAGCCTCGGCCTTTCCATCCGGCAGCACCCCGGCAATGACCTCGTCAACCCCGGCCTGACGGCCGATGGCGTTGGCCGTGCGCTCATTGTCGCCGGTCAGCATAACGACACGGATGCCCATGGCCTGCAGCCGCCGTATGGCCGCAGGGCTGTCCTCCTTTATCACATCCGCCACGGCGATCGCCCCCAGCAGACGCTCACCGGCGGCAAACAGGAGCGGCGTTTTTCCCTCCTCCGCCAGCGCCTCGCAGCGCTCACGCATCGCATTGGGCACGGTCAGCGCCACGCTCATATAGCCCATGCTCCCGCCGCGCAGCCGCTCACCGTGCAGGACGGCGGTCAGGCCGCTGCCGGGCAGCGCCTCAAAATCGCTCACGCTCTCCGGCGTGATGCCGTCCGTCTGCGCCTGCGCCATCACGGCGCGCGCCAGCGGGTGCTCGCTCAACTGCTCCAGGGCGGCGGCGTTGCGCAGAAGCTCCTCACGGCTCACGCCCTCCGCCGGAAGTATATCCGTCACACGCGGCTCGCCGAGCGTGATGGTACCGGTCTTGTCGAGCGCCACGATCTGCGTCTTCCCCGCCTTTTCAAGTGCGGCAGAGGTCTTGAACAGAATGCCGTTTCTCGCGCCCTTGCCGTTGCCGACCATGATAGCCACCGGCGTGGCAAGCCCCAGCGCACAGGGGCAGCTTATCACCAGCACGGAGATGCCCCGCGCCAGCGCATAGCCCACGCTGCGCCCCAGCAGCAGCCACACGGCTGCCGTCACCAGCGCGATGCCCATGACCGCCGGGACAAACACGCCCGACACCTTATCCGCTACGCGGGCGATGGGCGCTTTTGTCGCGGCGGCATCGCTCACCATGCGGATGATCTGCGCCAGCGTCGTATCCTCGCCGACGCGGGTGGCGCGGCATACCAGCGCCCCGGATTGATTCACCGTAGCGGCGGAAACACTGTCGCCCACGGCCTTGTCCACCGGGACGCTCTCGCCGGTCAGTGCAGCCTCGTTCACCGCGCCGCCGCCCTCGATGACCACGCCGTCCACCGGGATATTCTCGCCCGGACGGACGATGAACACATCCCCCGCCGCGACCTGCTCCACGGGCACGGTCACCTCGCCGCCATTGCGCCGAAGCACCGCTGTCTTGGGCGTAAGCCGCATGAGGCTTTTGAGTGCATCGGTCGTCCTCCCCTTGGAGCGCGCCTCCAGCGTCTTGCCGACGGTGATGAGCGTCAATATCATGGCCGCTGTCTCAAAATAGAGATCCATGCCGTATGCCATGGCCGCCGCCGTGTCCCCGGCCGTGACCGCGGCCGTCATGGCAAAGAGACCGTACACGCTGTAAATAAACGCCGCCGTCGAGCCGAGCGCCACCAGCGTGTCCATATTGGGCGCACGATGCAGCAGCGAGGTGAAGCCGGAGATAAAGAATTTCTGGTTGATGACCATGATGACGACCGCCAGCAGAAGCTGCGTCAGCCCCACAGCCAGCGGGTTGCCGTCATAAAACGCGGGCAGCGGCCAGCCCCACATCGTATGCCCCATCGAAAAATACATAAGGACAAGCAAAAAGCCGAGCGACCAGAACAGCCTCCGCCGCAGCAGCGGTGTCTCCTTATCGGCGAGCGCATCCTCCCCGCTATCCGCCGCCAGTGTACGCTCCGAACCCTTCAGGCTTGCCCCATAACCGGCCTTTTCCACGGCGGCAATGACCTCCTCCGGCGCGGCCGTCCCCTCCACGCCCATGGAATTGGTCAGCAGGCTGACCGAGCACTCGTCCACGCCCGGCAGCGCCGACACCGCCTTTTCCACACGGGCGCTGCAGGCGGCGCAGCTCATGCCCGTCACGTTATATTGCTGCATGATATCCTCCCATCGAGGTCAAATCTATATATATTCTTCCCCGCACAGCGAGGAATTAAATGACTCTAACTCATTTTGTAACACCATCCCGGCCAAATGTCAAGCCGGGATGGATGCCGTCAGGCGTTTGCACCTTTACGATTTGAGAGAAATGAGACGAAGCGAACGCGCCGGTCGAGCCAGCTTCCCATGAGACCGGCGGCCTTGCCCATCGTGAGCGCCGCCACGACCGTGCCGATGCCGAGCCCGTCGATGTGCCCCAGAAACACGAGCGTCATCACCGCCGTGACCACAAGGCAGCTCACGTCAAACAGGATCTTGACCTTTGGATAGCCCGCGCCGGTGATGGCGGAAAGCTCCCGCGGGAAGAGATCCGTCGGCACGATGGGGAGATGGCAGCGGTTGGAGACCGCGATACCGAAGCTGATGAGCAGGTAGCTGACGACGAAATAAAGCACCCGCCACAGCAGTCTGTCCGGCAGCACACCGATCCACAGCTCATGGACATCCAGCAGCTCGCCGAACACGAAGCCGACAACGAAGCTGAATAAATACTCCGGCACAAAGCGCCGCCGCAGGATCATAAGGCTCAGGACGAGCAGCCCCTGAAAAATATACGTCCATGTTCCAAGCGAGAGCGCGGGGAGCACCTCGGAGAAGGCATAGGGCACGCTGGAGATCGCCGAAATACCGGAGCCCGAGTACAGCATGAGCACAACGCCGAAGCTGTTGATGATGACCGCGAACACCAGCGCCGCCTCCCCCCGCAGCACCCGTATCGGTTCTGATCCGCTTTCCTCTTTCATTGCATATTCCTCCAAAACATCCGCCCCCGGGGCGGCAATTTTAATTTTCAGGCTAAAAGCGTGGACAAGTCGTGGACAAACGCCCGTTTTTACGCGCTGAAAGCATTGAGAATCCTT
>CAVEQW010000001.1:0-5125 GCA_963618155.1 Alloprevotella sp. | reverse complement strand
CCGAAGCGCTGGCCGCCGAACTGCGCCTTGCCGCCGAGCGGCTGCTGGGTGACGAGGCTGTAGGGGCCGGTGGAGCGGGCATGGATCTTATCGTCGACCAGATGGTGGAGCTTGAGGAAGTAGACGTAGCCGATGGTGACGTCGTTGTCGAATTTTTCGCCGGTACGGCCGTCGCGCAGCTCGATCTTGCCGTCCTCACGCAGACCGGCCAGCTTGAGGCTCTCGCGGATGCGTTCCTCGTTCGCGCCGTTGAAGACCGGCGTTGCGACCTTCCAGCCAAGCGCCTGCGCCGCGTAGCCAAGGTGGACCTCGAGAACCTGTCCGATGTTCATTCGGGACGGAACGCCCAGCGGGTTCAGCACGATATCAAGCGGCGTGCCGTCGGGCAGATAGGGCATATCCTCCTTCGGCAGAATGCGGGACACGACGCCCTTGTTGCCGTGGCGGCCGGCCATCTTATCGCCGACGGAGATCTTGCGCTTCTGCGCGATGTAGACGCGCACGACCTGGTTGACGCCGGGTCCCATCTCGTCGCCGCCCTTGCGGGTGAAGACCTTGACGTCCACAACGATGCCGGACTCACCGTGCGGCACCTTGAGCGAGGTGTCGCGCACCTCGCGCGCCTTTTCGCCGAAGATGGCGCGGAGCAGACGCTCCTCCGCCGTCAGATCGGTCTCGCCCTTGGGCGTGACCTTGCCAACGAGGATATCGCCGGAGTGGATCTCGGCGCCGACCATGATGATGCCGCGCTCGTCGAGGTATTTCAGCGCGTCCTCGCCGACGCCGGGGATGTCGCGGGTGATCTCCTCGGGGCCGAGCTTCGTGTCGCGGCTGTCGCACTCGTGCTCCTCGATGTGGATGGAGGTGAACACATCCTCCATGACGACGCGCTCGTTGAGCAGGATGGCGTCCTCGTAGTTGTAGCCCTCCCAGGTCATGAAGCCGACGAGGATGTTCTTGCCGAGCGCAAGCTCGCCCTGTGACGTGGACGGGCCGTCGGCCAGCACGTCGCCCTCCTTGACCCGCTCGCCCGCGGAGACGATGGGACGCTGGTTGATGGCGGTGGACTGGTTGGAGCGCTGGAATTTAATGATGGAGTAGTCCTTGGTCTCGCCGCCGTCGTACTTGACAACGATGTGGTCGGCGTCCACAGCAAGGACGGTGCCCTCACCCTCGGCCAGGATGCAGACATCGGAGTCCACGGCGCACTTATGCTCGATGCCGGTGGCGACGATGGGCGCCTCGGTCGTCAGCAGAGGCACGGCCTGACGCTGCATATTCGCGCCCATCAGAGCACGGTTCGCGTCGTCGTTCTCGAGGAAGGGGATCATGGCCGTAGCGACGGACACCATCATGCGCGGCGACACGTCGACATAGTCCACGCGCTCCCGCTCGACCTCGATGATCTCGTCGCGGTGACGGCAGGTGACGCGCGCGTTGATAAAGCAGCCGTTCTCGTCACGCGGCTCGGAGGCCTGCGCCACGATAAAGCGATCCTCCTGGTCGGCGGTCAGGTAGTCGACCTGGTCGGTGACGCGGCAGGTCCCCTTCTCTACCTTCTGGTAGGGGGCGACCAGGAAGCCGTATTCGTTGACACGGGCGTAGGACGCGAGATAGGAGATGAGGCCGATGTTCGGACCTTCCGGCGTCTCGATCGGGCAGAGACGGCCGTAGTGGCTGTAGTGGACATCGCGGACGTCGAAGTTGGCTCTCTCACGGCTCAGGCCGCCGGGGCCCAGTGCCGACATACGGCGCTTGTGCGTAAGCTCGGCCAGCGGGTTGGTCTGATCCATGAACTGGGACAGCGGCGAGGAGCCGAAGAATTCTTTGATGGCCGCCGTGACCGGGCGGATATTGATGAGGCTCTGCGGCGTGATGATGTCGAGATCCTGCAGCGTCATGCGCTCGCGGATGACGCGCTCCATGCGGCTGAAGCCGATGCGGAACTGGTTCTGCAGCAGCTCGCCGACGCTGCGGACGCGGCGGTTGCCGAGGTGGTCGATGTCGTCCGGCTCGCCGATGCCGTGCGCCATGCAGTTAAGATAGTTGACAGAGGAGAACACGTCGTCCACGATGATGTGCTTGGGGATGAGGACGTCGATGTTGTCCTCGATGGCGGCCTTGAGCGCCTCGTCGTCGCCGGAGTACTGCTCCAGAAGCTGGCGCAGCACGAGATAGCGGACGCTCTCCGTCACGCCGCACTCGGCGGGGTCAAAGGACACGAATGCGGACATGGGCACCATGCCGTTGGAGAACACGCGCATGGGCTTCTCCTGCTCGCCGTGGCTGCCGTAGACCCACGCCTCGAGCAGGCCGTGCGCCTCGAGCTCCAGCGCACGCTCGCGGGTGAGCACCTCGCCGGCCTCGGCCAGGATCTCGCCGGTCTGGAGGTCGGTGACGGGAGCGGCCAGCTTCTTGCCGATGATGCGGCTCCAGACAGCCAGCTTCTTATTGACCTTATAGCGGCCGACCATGGACATATCGTAGCGGCGGCGGTCGAAGAACAGACCGTCGAGCAGCGCCTCGGACGTTTCCACCGTGGGAGGATCGCCGGGACGCAGCTTGCGATAGATCTCGATGAGGCTCTCGTCGCGGCTGTGAACGCTGTCATGCTCCAGCGTCGCGGTCATGCGGGCGTCGTCGCCGAAGACCTCGGTCAGCACCTCGTCCGTGATGCAGCCCGTCTCCGTGTCGGAGACACAGGTCAGCCAGGTATAGGGCTTGGCGGGGTCATACTTGCCGAGCGCGCGCAGCAGCCAGGTGACGGGCAGCTTGCGGTTCTTGTCGATGCGGACATAGAACACGTCGTTCGCATCCGTCTCATACTCGAGCCACGCGCCGTGGTACGGGATGGTCGTGGCGGAATAGATGGCGGACTGGTTCTTGTCCACGTCGACGCCGAAATAAACGCCGGGAGAGCGGACGATCTGGGAGACGATGACGCGCTCCGCGCCGTTGATGATGAAGGTGCCGCCGGCCGTCATGAGCGGGAAGTCACCCATGAAGATCTCCTGCTCCTTGATCTCCTCCGTCTCCTTGTTGCGCAGGCGGACGGAGACCTTGAGCGGCGCGGCATAGTTGGCGTCGCGCGCCTTGCATTCGAGCTCGGAATACTTGGGGCTCTCGTTCATGGAGTAGTCCACGAAGGAAAGCTCAAGGTTGCCGGAGTAGTCCGTGACGGAGGCCGTCTCGCGGAAGACCTCCTTCAGGCCGGTCTCCAGAAACCACTTATAAGAGTTTTTCTGGATCTCCAGCAGGTTGGGCATATCCTGGATCTCGTCCGTGCGGGCAAAGCTCTTTCGCAGAGTCTTGCCGTAGTAGACATCCTTTGGCATCGTTGTCTATCACTCCTTTGGAAAATGATACGCCGGGGATGGTTGTTTCTTTTTCGCTCTGTCGTCTTGATTTTCACAGCAGCTGTGGTAAAATGAGAGAGCATTGAGGATGGGTATTTTTGCCCATCTTTTTGAGCATAAAGCAATTGATTATATCATCTCTTTTTTCTGTTTGTCAAGACCTACGGGGTCAAAATTTTCGGCGGTCTGTGCGACTGCCGATTTTTCTTTATCGGAGGTATTCCATGTTCTTTGCCGCCGTCCTCCTGTGCGCCGAGGGGCTGTTCGCACTTCTGCTCCTGTACCGCGAGAAGCTCCTCCCCACCGTCCGCTCGTTCCTCCTGTCCGCCGTGCTCATCGCGTCCGTCTTTTCGCTGCGCCTCGTCTGCTTCGATCACGAGACGCTCGACTATATCGACTGGGTGAGCCGCTGGATCGGCTATTTCCGCGACGGCGGCGCATGGCACACGCTGGGCGAGGAGCTCTGGGCGTGCAACTATAACGTCCCCTATCTCTATGCGCTGGCCGTCATCTCCCAGCTTGGGCTGCCCGACCTCTATATGGTCAAGCTGCTGTCCATCCTCTTTGACGTGCTGCTGGCATGGGGCAGCATGCGGCTGCTCTCCTGCATCTGCAGCGTCGACGGGCGGCGGCTCGTCTGCTTCCTCGGCGTGCTCTGCCTGCCGACCGTGCTTCTGAACGGCGCCTACTGGGGGCAGTGCGACTCGCTCTATGCCGCCTTCGCCGTGTGGAGCCTCTATTTTGCCCTGTCCGATCGCCCCGTATGGAGCGTGGCCTTCGCCGCCGTGAGCTTTTCCATCAAGCTGCAGGCCATCTTCCTTCTCCCCATATTCCTCGTGCTCGTCTTCGCCAGGCGGGTGAAGCTCTGGCAGCTCCTCATCTTCCCCGCCGCCTATATCGCAACGCTGCTGCCCGCCGTCTTCGCGGGACGCAATTTTATCGACCTGCTGCTGCTGTACTATAATAATACAAGCAGCATCGGCGAGGGGCTGAACTACAACTCCCCCTCTGTCTACGCCGTGACGAGCTTTGCGCCGCTGTCGGAGAACGCCGCCGGCGTGCTCGGCATCGCGCTGGCCTTCGGGCTCTGCTTCGCCGTGTTCGCGTGGGCGTATCTCCGCCGCGAGGCACTGAGTCCCCGCGTCCTGCTCGGCATGGCGCTCATCCTCTGCACCGGCATCCCCTACCTCCTTCCGCATATGCACGAGCGCTACTTCATCCTTGCCGACATCCTGAGCTTCATCGCGGCGATCGCGTGGCCGCGTGCCGCCGCCGGTGCGGTGCTGACAAGCATCGCCTCCCTGCTCGGCTATCACGCCTATCTGCGCGGGCGCTATGCGCTTGTGGTGAGCTATTCCTACCCCATGCTGCTCGCCGGACTCGCCATGGGCGCGGCGCTCATCCTCGCCTTCGTTTTCACCGCGCAGGCTCTCCGCGCCGAAAATTTGCAAAAACCCGAAATTTCAAGTTGACAAAGCGCACGAATCTGGTATAATAGGCAGGTGCCTCGCGGGAGTGCTGGAATAGGCAGACAGGCAGGCTTGAGGTGCCTGTGTCCAACCATAGACGTGTGGGTTCAAGTCCCATCTCCCGCACCAATCCCCATGAAGTCCTCGGACTTCATGGGGACCCCTTTTTATTGAACATCCTCGGGCGGCAAAGCCGCCCTGCGGGAACTCGGCTGACGCCGAGATTCACGGCGGACTCCCGCCGGCCATGAAGTCCTCGGACTTCATGGGGACCCCTTTTTATTGAACATCCTCGGGCGG